>JACPCR010000074.1 GCA_016179685.1 Planctomycetota bacterium
CCGACGTGAGCGTAACCTCTACTGAACCGCCGTATACGAGGCCCGTACGTACGGTGGTGTGACAGGGAAAGCCCGCGAGGGCCTACCTATGTCGATGCGAAACATTCATCGTACCGCGCTCCCAGTGCGCTGAAGATTCCGGCGGTCAGAGACCGCCGCTACGCGAAACATTCATCGTACCAGCGCTCCCAGTGCGCTGCCACGTTCCGAGAAGAAGTGCCAAATTCCAAATCGCCCACGGCGCGAGCGCACGCCGGTGCACTTAGGGCCGATGGACCCAGGCGGAGACCAGCGCGTTCAAGATCGTTTCGGCATCGAGTCCATGATGCCGGTAGAGGTCCGGAATATTGCCGGATTGGCCGAAATGTTCCACGCCCAGGGACTGGACGCGATGGCCCCGGACGCCGCCGATCCACGAGAGGGCAGCGGGGTGGCCGTCGATGACCGTGACGAGGGCGGCATCGGAGGCCAGCGGCTCGAGCAACGTTTCGATGCGGGAGGGGGCCGGCTCGCCATGCCGGCGGCGGGTGCGCTGAGCCGCCTGCCAGCCGGCATTGAGACGGTCGGCCGAGGTCACTGCCAGCAGGCCGGCATCGGGAAAATCCTGGACGAGCTGCTCGAAGGCTTCCTGCGCTTCCGGGGCCACGGCCCCGGAGGTGACCAGCGCCAGCTTTCCGCCGGACGCCGGCGGCCGCAGCCAGTATCCGCCTTCCAGGATCGCCTGACGCAGCGAGTCCGTCATCTCGCGTTGCGGCTGAGCGATCGGCCTCGTGGAGAGTCGAAGATAGACGGAGCCTCCCTGCTCGTCCCGAAGCCAGCCCGAGGTCGGCCCCTTCCTCCCGTCCCGCTGGATGTATTCGAAGGCCCAGGGGAGGATCACCGCCAGCTCATCCGCGAAGGCCGGTTCGAAGGCGGCGAGCCCGTCCTGGGCAATGCCCAGGAGGGGCGTGCCCAGGGACTGGTGCGCCCCGCCTTCCGGGGCCAGGGTGATGCCCGAGGGCGTCGCCACCAGGATGAACCGAGCGTCCTGATAACAGGCATAGTTGAGGGCATCCAAGCCCCGGTAGATGAACGGGTCATACAGGGTGCCGATGGGTATGAGGCGCACGCCGAAGAGCTCGTGAGAGAGACCAAGGGCCGCCAGCATGAGGAACAGATTGTTCTCGGCGATCCCCAGCTCGATGTGCTGTCCCCGAGGCGACATCTCCCATTTCTGCAAAGAGGTCACCTCGAGCTCTTTGAACCGATCCTCCACCGGGTCCCGGTGAAAAACTCCCCTCCGATTCACCCACCCTCCCAGGTTCGTCGAGATGGTGACATCCGGGGACAGGGTCACGATGTGGTCCACCAGCGGCCCGCCCTGGCGGGCCAGATCGAGCAGGATGCGCCCGAACTCCTGCTGCGTCGAGACCGGCGCGCGGGGCAGCACGGGATGCGCCTCCTGGGGGACCGGCAGTTTCGGCGCCGTCCAGCGTCGGGTGCGTTTCTGACTGAACGGCACCTGGCGGAGGAAGGCTTCCAGTTCCTCCGCCGGGAGGTCCAGGCCGGTAAACTGATCCCATTCCATGCCCTCATCAATCCCGTTGCGCCTGCGAAATTCGTCCATCTGCGCGGCGCTCATGAGCCCGGCGTGGTTTTCCTTGTGGCCCGCCAGCGGAAGCCGATAGCCCTTGATCGTGTAAGCGATGATGCAGGTGGGCCCATCGTCGGCCAGCCTGTGAAAGGCCTCGCTGAGCACTTCCAGGTCGTGCCCGCCCAGATTCGTCATGAGCGAATGCAGTTCCTGGTCGTCATATTCTCCCAGCAGGTCTTCCAGCTCGGACTCTCCCTTCAGGTCGGAAAGAATCTGCTGCCGCCAGGCCGCGCCTCCCTTGAAGACGAGCGCGGAATAGAGGGAGTTCGGACAGTCGTCAATCCACTGCCGGAGACTCGGCCCGCCCGGCCGGGCGAAGGCCCGCTGGAGCTTCTTGCCGTACTTCAGGGTCAGCACCCGCCAGTCCATCGACTGGAACAGATGGGTGATCTGTCCGAAAATCCGGTCCGTGGCCACCGCGTCCAGGCTCTGGCGGTTGTAGTCCACGATCCACCAGACCTTCCGGAGTCCGTGTTTCCAGCATTCGTAGAGCGCCTCGTACACGTTGCCCTCGTCCAGTTCCGCGTCGCCGCCAACGGCGATCATGCGGCCGTCGGGCGACCCTTCCTCCCGCCAGCCCTTGATCCGTACATAGTCCTGCACCAGACTGGCAAAACAGGTCTGGGCCAGTCCGAGGCCCATCGACCCGGTCGAGAAATCCACGGGATCGCCGTCCTTGGTGCGCGACGGATAGGCCTGTGCGCCCTGGTAAGCTCGGAATCGTTCCAGCTTCTCGCGGCTCTGGTGGCCCAGAAGGTACTGGATCGCGTGGAAGGCCGGACTGGCGTGCGGCTTCACGGCCACCCGGTCCTCCGGCCGCAGCAGATCAAAATAGAGCGCGGTGAGAATCGTGGTCGCCGACGCCGATGAGGCCTGATGCCCGCCGACCTTCAAACCGTCCGCCTTCTCCCGCACCAGGTTGGCGTTGTGGACCATCCACGTGGAGAGCCAGAGAACCTTTTTCTCCAGTTCCTCGAGGACCCGCAGCTTCTGCCCTCTCACGGTCTCTCGTGTTTCGACTTCTTCCGTAGTTTTCATGATTCGGCCTCAAATAGACGAGTTCGCAAGCGCGCCCGCACTTGCGAACAGCGATACGAAGAAGAATCCGCGGACTCGTGTCCGCATAGCGAGTCCGCAAACCCAAGGTGAACTACGGGTGACGCGGAGGGTTTCTGATGAATACCTTTGCTGGTTTTCTCCGAGCTCTCCGTGCTCTCCGTGCTCTCCGTGGTTCACACCGATTTTGTTTCTCTCTGCCACAACGAAGCGAGTCCGAAAGCTTCTTGCGACACGCTTCCATCGGGACCCCTCTCGTGTCCCAACGTCCCAACGGGTCCCTATGGGAGGACCCCTCCGGGCGGGACAAGTACGGGAGGGGTTTCAAGGGCTGCACGCCCATTCGAGATGATAACAATGGGTCATCCGCAAAGCGAAAGGGGAGTCAAGTAGAAGGCCGAACACGGGAAGCAGGGACCGGGGAGCAGGCAGCGAGCCGGCTTTGCGGCCTGCCCGCTCCACCGATAGAATTCGGGCTTCATGCAGGAGCGCATCGACCGATTTCTCCATGATCCCCTCGTCGAGATCGGGCTCATCCTTCTCATTCTCCTTTCGGTCACCCTCCTCGTGGCCGAGGTCCGGGTGGACCGCACGGCGGAACATTACTCCGCGATCCATTTCGCCGGCAATCTGATCAACGGCCTCTTCATCCTGGAGCTTGCCGCCCGCTACCGCATCGCTCAGAGCAAGCGCCGCTTCTTCCGCCAGTACTGGCTCGATATCCTGTCCGTGATCCCTGCCCTGCCAGGATTCCGCATCCTTCGCGTCCTGCGGATGCTGCGCCTCCTTCGGGCTGGCGTTCTCATCAACCGGCGTCTGGCCTCCGTTTCCTCTCTTCTGTCGATGGGATTCGGGGCCCAGATTGGCCTCTTTCTGCTCCTGGGGGTGGTGATCCTGGCCGGGGCCCTGGCGATCCATCTGCTCGAAGGCGGCGAAAACGCGGCGTTCCAGCGCCTGCCCGACGCCGTCTGGTGGAGCCTGTTCACGGTCCTCGCGGGGGAGCCGGTCGGAGGCGAGGCCAAATCCACTGCTGGCCGCTTCGTCACCCTTGTGGTGGCCGCAGGCGGCCTTACCATGTTCGCGGTATTCACGGGCGTCGTCTCCGCCATCATGGTTCAAAGGCTTAAGGTAGGGATGGACATGAAGGACCTCGACCTGGACGAATTGCGGGAACACATCATCATCTGCGGCTGGAATCGCTCCGCCCATATCCTCCTTGCTGAATTGCAGTCCGACGCTAGCGTCAAGGCCCGCGGCATCGTGATCGTCGCGGAATTCGAGCAGACGCCTGAAGAGGACCTGAAACGGGTGGACCGTTCCCGCATCTACTTCTACTCCGGCGACTACACGAACATCGAGGTGCTCGAGGAGGTCGGGATGCGGCATGCCAGCCAGGCCATCCTGCTGGCGGACAAGACTCTCCCGCGGAGCGACCAGGATCGAGACGCCCGCACGGTGCTGGCCGCTCTCACCATCGAGAAGCTCAATCCCCGTATCCTCACCTGCGCCCAGCTCCTCGACCGCAAAAATAACGTCCAACTCCAGGTCGCCGGCGTCGAGGACGTCGTCATCGCCGATGAGGTCAGCGGCCACCTGATCGCCACCTGGTCGCGTCACAGCGCCCTCACCCGCGTCTTCATGGAACTGCTGTCCGCTGAGACCGGGAACAACCTGTACAAGGTGATTCTTCCCCGGGCCTGGAGCGGCATCTCGTTCCAGGAGGCCGCCCGGCGCTCCAAGGAAGAGCACGACGCCCTCTTGGTCGCGGTCGAGCGGGAGGACAAGGGCGGGCGGGAGACCGTGGTCAACCCGCCCGCCTCGGCCACGCTGTCCGAGGGGGACTGGCTCATCTTGATCGCCCGGGACGAGCCACGGGCTGCGGGGTGAAGGACCTGCTTGATTTCCGACGGGGGCGACACCATGACGGCCAAGGCGAAAAGGATGGCGGCAATGGGTGGGAACGGCGGGACGTCATTCCCCGTGGTTGTTCCGTATCTCGGCTGGGGCGTCAAACTTGAAAAACGTTTCAAGTTTGAGTTGCACTTTTAGGAACTACTTCTTCTGCTCGGGGAAGGGCGCTCGGATGTCATACCGGCCATCGACCTCGACCGGCAGCCGGCCTTCCTCGACGAGGAGGTCCAGGGGATTCCTTTTGGTCTTCAGTGGGAACGTGACCACGTCGCGAAGGCGCACGGACTCATAGATGGCCATCATGATTTCCATCGTGGTGCGCGCCGTCTCGCCTGCGTTCCGGTGGCCCTTCACCTTCCCATCCAGCCAGTCCAGGAACTCCGTGAGCTGGTCCGTCCCCACCGGCTCGGGATAGATGACCTGCCACCCGGGCGACTTCAGGTTCATCAACATGAGGGTGCCGTTCTCGCCACGCCGGAGGATGCCTTCGTCACCATAGACTGCGTGTCCGCAGAGCACGGGCTCCGGCAAGTCGCTCTCGTAAATCCCCCGAAAGCCGCCCTCGAAGCAGATTTCCGCCATGCACCGGTCCTCGCAGCGCACACGCCTCTCCCATTTGTCCGTCTTCCGCGTCACCTGGCCGTAGAGCCACAGGGCCTTCGGATCGCCGAGGATGTAGAGCATCTCGTCAATCTCATGCGTGCCGCGGTTCAAAAGCCCGTAGCCGTCCCGTCGCATCATGACCTGGGGCCGGCCGATGGCGCCCGCCTGGATGAGCTTCCGCGCCGTCACGTTCACCGGCATGTAACGCCGCTGGTGTCCGATCACCAGCTTGACCTTGTGCTTGCGGCAGGCAGCCACCATCTGGTTCGCCTCGCCCAGGCTCGCCGCCATCGGTTTCTCCCCGAAGATTCCTTTCACTCCCGCCTTCGCCGCCGCCACCGTCAACTCCGCCCGCACGCTCTGCCATGTCGTGATGAAGACCAACTGCACCTTCTCCTTCCGGATCATGGCCTCGATGTCCGCATAGGCCGGGACCTGGTACTCCTTGCTGAATTTCTCCAAGGCTTCCGGGAAGGCGTCCATGGCCGCCACAAGCTGCACGCGAGGATTCTTCACGAGCGTCTTGGCATGATGATGGCCCATGCCGCCGCATCCGACAACGGCCACTCGATAGGTCTTGGACATGTGCAAACACTCCCACAATCAAGAGTAAAGAATGAGGCGTGACGCTGTTCGGACAACGGCTAAAACCATCACTCCTACTGGAGTTGCGGCCAAAGGCCGCGGTACGACGTCACGACAACGATGTTCGAGTAGACGAGCCCGTCAGTGCGGGTTCACTGACGAGCTCGTCTACTAAATATTCCGCTCAATCAAATAATCGGCAAAGGCCTTCAGTTTCCCCTTCGCTCCGTTCTCTGGAATCACCGTTTCTACCTCCTGCCAGGCCTGGCGGACGATCGCCCGAGCCTGGTCCCTGGCGAAGGCGATGCTGCCCGAACCCTCGATGATGGCGATGGCCTCCTGGATCACCCGCTCGTCGGTGGAATGTTCCAGAAGGATCGCCCGAAGCCGCCGGGCGTCGGCCGGCCCGGCATGCGCCAGGCTATGGATGACCATCAGGGTCCGCTTGCCCTCGTGAATATCCTCTCCGACGCCCTTGGCTTCCCCGAACTTTTCGCCCACGAGGTTCAGGATGTCATCTTGAATCTGGAAGGCGACGCCGATGGATTCGGCGAAGCGGCCGATGGCTTCTATCTGCGCATCTGTGCCCCCGCACACCAGGGCGCTCAGTTTCGCGCTCAGACGCGCCAGCGTGCCCGTCTTGTACGCGCACATCTGCAAGTATTCCTCGACCGTCGGGTCCTTCCTTCCCGAATGCCACCAGATATCGAAGGCCTGCCCAAAATGCACGTTGATCATCTCCTGCACGTACAGCTCGTAGGCCCGGATCAGGACCGGCTGTGGGAGGCTCTCCCGCCGGTCCCTCAGCACCAGCAACGGCAGGAAATACATGGCGTTGCCCGCGTTGACGGCAACATCCAGGCCGTAGACCAGATGCAGGCAAGGCTTCCCGCGCCTCAACTGACTGCCGTCCTCGATGTCGTCCACCACCAACGTCCCGTTGTGGATGAGCTCGCAGATGGCGGCGAAATCGAGGACCTTCTCGGCCCGGCCGCCGAGCGCCTCGGCGACGATCAGGAGCAGCGTGGGCCGCCACCGCTTGCCTCCCCGGTCCAGAACCTCCCAGATGGGCTCCGCCATCGCCTTCGTCGCTGTTTCCAGGTCGTAGGCATACCGGGCATTCCCGCAAATCGCCTCCAGATTCTCCCGGTTAAATCGGCGTGGGATGTATCGCTCGAGCACCGCGTCGATGTCGGCCTTGTGCGCTCCAAGAACTTGGGCGATGTCGATCCCCTTGCCTTCAGCCGTTCTCTGGGACATGGACCAGCCATACTAATGGGTCGGGGAAAGGGTCGCAAGCAGTCCAGGAACGAACACCGTGCCGCGGGTGGATGCTGAGCGAAGCGCTACATCAGACCGACCCGTGTGGTCCGAGCGACCCAGAGCGAGAAAGGATACGGCGAGCGCTTCGCTGAAAGGCGTTGCTTCGCAAAGCTGTAGTTTTTAAGGGGATGCAGCCCTTTCCCGGCAGGTGAACCCATTCGTCCCACTTGTTGCGGTTTCGACCCTTGTGGATGTCGAGTGTCCCTGTTCATCCGTGCACCAACACTTTCATACCCGCCTATCGTTGGAGAAAATGCGCAAACGGTTTGCCCGAACTTGTTGAGAATATGAAAAATCCATGAACGAACCATTGGCCTACCTCAATGGCGGCCTCATCCCCTTCCATGAGGCTCGAATTCCGGTCTATGATAGGGGCGTCGTCATGGCCGCAACGGCCTCCGAGATGACCCGCACTTACCGGCAAGTTCTTTTCCGGCTCGAGGACCACCTCGAACGCCTCTATGCCTCTCTCGGCATCCTGGGCATCGATCCCGGCATGAGTCCGAACGAGATGGCAGCCTTATCTCGCCGCTTGGTGGTGGAAAACGCTCGCCTGCTCCCGCCCGGCGGGGAACTCGGCCTGACTCACTTCGTCACGGCCGGGCCGTCTCCGCTTTATGCCGGCCCCGGTCTTCCCTCGGAGGCCAGGCGACCCACCGTCTGCCTCCATACCTTTCCCCTCGACTTCTGCATCTATGCCGGGGCCATGCGAGAAGGCTACCACCTGGTGACCCCCAGCGTCCGGCACATCCCGCCCGAATGCATTCCGCCTGGCATGAAGCACCGCAGCCGGTTGCATTGGTATCTTGCCGACCTGGAGACTCACCGGTCCGATCCGAGAGCGACTTCGCTGTTGCTCGACCGCGACGGATACGTGACGGAGTGCACATCGGCGAACTTGCTCCTGGTGCAGCGCGGTGCGATCCTTTCACCGCCCCTCAGCAAGGTCCTCGGCGGGATCAGCCGGAAGGCTGCCCTCGAGCTGGCCACAGAGCTTGGCATTCCTTCCCACGAACAGGAGCTTCGCGTTTCGGACGTGGGGGCTGCGGACGAGGCCTTCCTTTCGAGCACGCCATTCGGACTTTGCCCAGCCACACGCCTGAATGGTCAGCCCATCGGGGACGGCCGGCCGGGCCGGATATGGCGAAAGCTGATGGAGGCCTGGAGCGACCTGGTGGGGCTCGACGCCGTCGCCCAGGTGCTCGCTGGAGACCAAGGGTGAAGCGGTGAAACGAGCAGGCGGGTGCGGAAGTGCTGTAGCGCTTCCGCACCCGCCTACTTTGGGAAACCCCTCGCAGCGGGAGGAAGTCTTATCTCGTTTTCGGCGGCGGGAATGCGGGCCAGCATTTCCGCCGCCGAAAACTACTCCCGCTGCCGCGGCACGATCAGATCGTCACGCTGAACCGCGGTTTTTTGATACTCGACGGACCCGACCGCCATCTTTTCGCGCACCTCCTGGGCGACCACGGTGGCCACCCACTCGCCATTGCGAGAGACGGTCAACTGCTGGCCGGTCCGGATGCCGTGGCTTCTACCCAGGTTGAAAACGACCAGGTCCACCCTCGGATCGACCCCCAGAATCCTGCCACGTATCTTGGGCAGGTCCGGGTTACCGCTCATTGCCGGCGATGGCGGATTCGGCTCGGGAGACGCCGTAGCCGTGTCGGCGTCCAGAAAACGCGTCGTCAACTGGTCGCCCGGCTTCACCGGCAGCGAGGTGCCCTCGATGGCGGCGACGGACATGTCCGCAAAGATGCTCCGCACCCGGAGATGGGCCACAAACTTGTCTCCCCGATAAGCCCGGAACAGCATGCCGACCTTCACACCATCGGCCTCGCCCACGCCGATCACCACCAATTGAAGCTCCTCATGAACGGCGACCACCTTGCCCTGGATCGTTGTCGGCTGGCTCTGATCCGGGCCGGCCTTCTCCTCCGCGGCAGCCGGGTAAGCCAGCATGCCGACCGCCGCTGCACAGAAGATGCAGAATCCACGAGTCATTCCAGACCTTCCGGAGTCCACGGCCTTCCCCTTGGATGGTAGCCGAACCGCCCTCTGAATGATCCAGGAAGCCCGAGGGCATCTGAATCATCCATTATAGTGGCCGATGAGACACTTGAAAGTGAATTATGAAAGGTTTATGTAAGTCTTCAATGTCCAGGAGGATTTTCTGCCTCACTGCCCGCGCCTCGGCCCTTCGCGCCGATGCCCGAAGCCTGCGCCGCCTGGCGTGCAGGCTCGCCGCTGGACTCCTTTTGCTCTCCCCGGCGATCCGGGCAGAGTGCCGCACGGCCGCCTGGCAGCATCCGGAGGAGCCCTCCGCCTTCTCCTTCGATCCCCGCGGACGCGATCGAGTCCTGATTCATCAGATGCCCGGCACGGCTCGACCCATCCTTCCCGCCGAGGTGGATGCCCTTTACGGCCGTTCCGAGGGCTTCAGCGTCCTGGCACGAACGTGGATTCGAGGCGAGGAGCGATCGTTGGATGTCTGTTCCGAGGGCTATGCCGCCGCCCGGCGATTCCGCGGCCCCCTCCGGCCCACTTTCCAGGACCTTTCCGACGCGGCGGGTTGGCCGCGAATCCACGTCCGGCCCGGCGTGCTGGCGCTCGATCCGCGCCATGCCCGCTTCAAGTTTTACGAAGGCTACCGCGGCGACATCGCCCTCGTCCGGCAAGTGCCCACGCCGCACGGCAACCCCTTCGGCCTGGCCGGAAGGGGCGACTATCTCTTTCTGGGGATGGGCGAGAGCGCCCATGGCATGCTCGTCATCGATGCGGCCAATCCTGCCGAAATGAAGGTGGTGGCCGACGCGCCCCGCCGCGGGCCCTGGATTCTGGACGTCCAGGCCGCGGGCGACCTCGCCTTCTCCTCCGACGCCGGCTACCTCAACATCTATGACGTGTCGGACCCGAGGAAGCCGGAGGTGCTCAGCCATTTCCCGTGCGGCGCTAAGTACATCGGCGTGGACTCCCAGGCCCGCACCGTCTACTTCCACGCCGCCGATCACCTCATCACGTACCGCGTGGACATCTCCGACCCACGCCATCCCAAGATGCTCCCGCCCTGGCCCCGAAAATTCAAGAAGGAGGTCTCCTGCTGGGTCCTCCCCCACGGTTCCTATGCCTATGCCTGGGTCTCCGCCCCCTTGAACCCCGAGGAGGAGCGGCCGGAGGACAAGCCCGCGGACCCCGCCTCGGCCGCCGCGTCGGGTCCCACCACCCCATCCTCCGCGGAAGAGCCGGCGCCCGCCCTTTCGCCTTCCCATGAGGAGACGGACGCCGAAATCCTCGATGCGCTCGCAGACGACCGAACCCGGGAGCAGCAGAAGAAGTTCAAGGAGCTGCAAGCCGAGCGCGCCTCCGTCAGCTCCAAGGAAGGCTTCTACCAGGTCACCCGCATTTACGACCGAAGCCGGGACCCGATCGAGCCTCAACTTCTCGGGGAGACGAGCCCGGGTCAAGTCCTCCTCCACATCGTCGAGCGTGGCGGGAGGACGTATGCCTTGGGCCGATGCCCCTCCTCGAGCCTGGCCGTGTATGACCTGGCCGATCCTGTCCGGCCGAAGCTCATCGCCGCGCATCCCGGCATCCCGGGTTCCTGGACCCTCTCCGGTGATCATCTTTATGCGATTGCCGGCATCCCCGATGGCCGCGACGGGGGCCTCTACGTCTACGAATTCCCGGACCTGCTCGCGCCACCACGCCTCGTCGGCCGCCTGAACACGTTCGATCGGCGCTACATGGAGCATCGATCGAGCTGGGGTTCGCTCTGGGTGCGCGGTGATACGCTCTTCACCACGGACTACTTCTACGGCGTGGTGGCGATGGACGTATCGCAGAAGGACCGGCCGCGGATCGCCGGCGGCCTCCACACCGCGGGCGAAGCCTTCTGCCTCGATGTCTCTGATTCCCGCGTCTTCATCGGGGAGAACATGGGTGGACTGACCATCCTCGACAACAGCGTCCCGGAAGAGGCCAGGATCGCCGGCAACTTCGGCATCGGGGGCGGCTGGGGCGTCTGCGCCCAGGGGAATCTCGCCTTCTGCGCCAACCTCGCCGGCCTGATGATCGTGGACACCGCTGATCCTCGGAATCCGATCGAGCTGAGCTACAGCGACGGCATCTACAATGCCCTCGCCGTCAAGGTCCGGGGCCCCTACGCCTACTGCATGGGCAACGGGGGCTACGGCGACATCTTCGACATTACGGACCTGCGCAAGCCGGTCCGGCTGGGCCGCTTCCAGACGCGGCGCGCCTTCCAGTTCGACGTCCACGGCGACTGGCTCTTCATCGCCGACCACCATGAAGGGCTCGTGATCTTCGACATTTCGGACCGCCGGCAGCCGCGCCGTGCTGCCACCTTCTACCATGGCGGGGGCGCCGGCTCCGTATCCGTCAAGGGCGACGTCGCCTTCGTCGGCGGCCCCCCCGGCCTCCAGGTCCTCGACGTCTCCGATCCAAAGGAGCCCTTTCTCATGGCCGAGTCCGCATCGGCCACCGGCGGCGTCGTGGTCGGCGATTTCATCTACGCCACGGCTTACTTCGGCGCCCACAAGCTCTCCGTGACCGATATCTCCGACCCCCAACAGCCCAAGTTCCTCCAGGGCTTCAATCCCGGCTACTACTCCTATTCCACCCAGTGCGCCGTTCATGGGGAATACCTCTACCTCACCTCCCTCCCGTACCTCTCCATCTGCCGCGTGCCAATGTCGGCGGAGACGCCGCCAGAAGGGGCCAGCGTTCAGGCCGCCACGGCGACGGCCCGAGAGGGACCGTCGCCCGGTATGCAGGCCTCGCCCCTGGCGACGGAAATCCTCCGTCACCTGCCCTCTCAGGCGCAACCGCCGGAAGGCGATGCCGCCTCGCTCCATGATCTCCTGACGCGACTTCAGCAAGAAGATGAGGGACCCGATGGCCCCCGTCGGGCCCTCTCCGAAATCAGCGCCAGACTCCTGGGCCTGGAAGTCTCCGTGGACGCCCCGCAGCCCGTCGTCCCGGGCTATCCCTCCCTGGTCCGTGCCGCCTTCCGCAACGCCGGACAGCGCCCGTTCACCCTTCAGTCCGCTTCCCTCGCTTCGCCTCACGAGGAAGTCGCCGTCTCGACGGTCCGGACACCCGCCAATGCCCGCCTCGAGCCCGGCACGTCTGCGGAAGCGGAATTCTCCGTCCGGCCCGGCGCGAACCTCAAGCCCGGGGAGGACCTCCCCTTCTTCGTGCAGTGGACTCACGAGTTCGGCGGCGTCCGGGCTTCCGGGGAACAGCACCGGCGTATCCGCCTCCAGCCCATGCTCGCCGTGCGGGAACGCATTCCCAAGCTCGAAGTCTCCAACCTCGACCCTTGCTCTTTCCGATTCTCCGTGGGGAATCAGACGCCGGAGGAGCTTTCCGTTCGTGCCTCGCTCGAGATGCCCCCGGGCTGGACTGCTGCACCCGGCCCCCAGCAAGCCCTCGTCATCCCCTCCGGCCAGACCCGCGACTTCCAGTTTGCCCTGCGGCTACCCGACGCCGAGGCCGCTCTCGGGGCGGCGGGTGTCCCCCTGCGTGTATCGGCCAGGGACGCTGTGCACTTCCAGAAGGAGATCGGAGCGAGCGCGGCCCGCCGGATGCGCTGGCGCGTCATCGGCCCCTTCGGCTATGACATCACCAGCGAGGAGCGGCCCATCCCGGAGCGAGAGGTGGACTTTGGCAAGACCTATGCCCAGGGCCAGCTCTCTTGGAAGCCTTACGTCTGTGCGGAAACGATTTCCATAGACCTCTGCCAGCCGCCGCCCGGGGGGCCAGGAGGCCCCAACGTCGTCTTCTATTACGGCGCCACCTACATTCGCAGCGACCGTGACCAGGAGGTCAAGTTTTCCCTCTCTGGCAACCCTGCCATTCTTTCCGGGCCCCGGGAACTGCGCGGCTGGCTCAACGGCCAACATGCCATCGGCTCCAGCCCGGACCGGCCCACTCTCCAGGTCGTCGAGCTCTCCCCCGAGCCCCAAAATCCGGAGGAAAAGGACCCCTCCTTGCAGGTCGAGGACGATCTGGACGCCGAAAAACCAAAGCCTCTGGTCCTCCGCAAAGGATGGAATCTCCTGCTCATCCGTTCCTGCTGGATCAACAATTACCACTTCGAGGGCCATTGGGTCACCACCACGCCCCAGTGGCCCTTCCGACTCGCCCTCCACGACCCCCAGGGGAATCCCATCCGCAACCTGACCCTGGACTCCGAGCAGCACTGATATCCCGGTTCGGCGTAGCGCCGCCATCCCCGGCGGCATGGCCTGGAAGCGCCGCCATCTTTCCTCATAGCCGAAGTGCGTGAGCGCTCCGGAACGGGCCCAGAATCGAGGTCTCCTCTCCGGCGCTTTCGAAGCGCTCCCGCTCTTCGGGATGGCCTCGCGCGTCCGGCGCCTCGAATTTATCCTGTTAGAAAGGCGTCGGCTACCCGCGCGTCAGCGCGTTCCTGGGAGCGCCGCATTCCCTCACTCGGGCCCTTCGTTTTCACCACGAACCATCAACCGATCCGCCAGGCCGCAACGTCCGTTCCCCCGCGGGTGACTGGCTTCGCCGCCGCTTTATTGCAGCGTGACGTTCCCCGCTCGGCCATCGACGCGAACGATCCGGCCGGTAGGGATGAGGCGAGTGGCGGCGGGCAGGTTGACGACGGCCGGGATGCCGAATTCCCGGGCGACGATGGCGCTGTGGGAGAGGAGGCCGCCGCGCTCGGCGACCAGGCCTCTGGCCCTGGCGAAGAGCGGCGTCCAGCCGGGGTCAGCCGAGACGCAGACGAGGATGAAGCCCGGTAGGGCGCTGGCGGCCTCGTCCGGCCGGATGGCCACGAGGGCTGGCCCCATGGCGACGCCCGGCGAGACTCCGACGCCCTGGAGGGCGTGGGAAGGGGCCGCCTGGGTGGGCCGCCCAATCGCCTCGAGGTCGTCGCTGAACAGGACTGGCGGGACTTCGATCTCGAGGAAGGCGTCGCGCTCCTCCCTGCGTCTCCGGGCCGATGCTTGCAGGGCCCGGCGGTCAGAAAGGTCATCCATCTCGCTCAGTTCGAGAAAGAACACGTCGGGCCCCAGGCCGGACCGGCGTCCGATTTCGAGCAGGTCGATGCGGATCAACTCGAAGGCGAGCATGAGGGCGGACTTGCCGGACTCGCGGAAGGGGAGGTAACGCTGCACGAGGTCGAACTGGCGAGCAACTTTCCTTCGGTACTTGCTCGGGACTGCATCGAAGAATTGGCAGCGGCATGCTTCGGGGCCGGCCTGGACACCAGCGGGGCCGGGGGTTGGGCATTCATGGGCGAGGCGGGCGAGCCGGAGGACCTCGGCGGGTGTCTCGCGCCAGCGAGGCTGGGCGAAGTCGAGCTCGCCGGGCGCCCGATGTCCGAAGTGCTCCAGGAAGGTTTCCAGTGCAAGGCTGCCGGCCCCGACCTCGCGCAGCTCACGCTGAATCCGAAGGGAGAGGTCATCCTCGGCCGACCGGAGAAGGCCCGGGAGAAGGGCGAGGGCATTGCCGCACCGGGCCCGGAGGGTCTCCTGGAGCGAAGCGACGGCCTTTCCGGCCAGCAGCGAGCCCTGGATGACCTCGCAACCGAGGTCCGGGAGGGTTTTCTCGATGTGCCGATGCAGCCGGGCGCGCAGCTCAGCGTCGGAGAGCCGGTCGAGGTCCGCCTGCCGTTCGCCTCGAGCCCAGGCTTCGAATCGAGGCAGGACTTCCTGGCGGAGGCCCTGGTCGAAGCTTGCGAGGGCAAACCGGAGTCGCAGCTCCGCGGCGGTCATGACCCAGACGTAGTAAGGGAAGCGGATGAAGAAGAAGGCATCGGCGCGAGAGAGATTAATTTTCGGCTCGGGATACGCCGCTCGTTCCGGCCTGGCCTTCAAGGCCTCGAAGGAATGCTCGAGGGGGAAGCCGGAGAAGTACATCTGGGGCTCGCGGCTCAGGTTGTAATAGGGCCGGCCGCAGACCAAGTCGAGGATGCCTTCCCGATCCACCCGCGGGCCGGGTCGGAAGCCAAGCCGGCGATAGGCCCGGCCGAGCCCGCCGCCACCCGAGAGGAACGGACGCAGTATGGACCAGGTCATCGGGGTGGGCGCGGGGAGCGTCTCCGAAAGGTTGTAACTGCTCCAAACCGTGCCCCGGGGATCGGCGAGCTGCTGAAGCCGATGGATTTCCGCCTCCCGCGGCCCGGCGCGACTTCGAGGCGGGTCAGAGGGGGGAGAAAGAGCCGTAATCGGCCTGGCCTGAAGGACAAACCAGCGCCCGCCAGCCCTGGCCCATTCCATGTCCAGCGGCCTGCCAAGAAGGCTCTCCACGCGTTCCGCCAGGCGGCAGAGCTCGAGAGCTTCGGCAGGCTGAAGAATCGTGGTGCTGCTTCCCTCGCCCGGCGAGTGGCAGAGCACGGTGAGGCCGTCCCGGCCCAGGACGAGGCGCTCGGGCGTGGTCTTGCCGCCGACGAGCTGATCGCCCAGGCCCTGGACGGCCTCGATGACTCTCTCTCCTCGGTCGCCCGTGACCGGGTTAGCGGTAAACAGCACGCCGGCCACTTCGGGCTCGAGCATGGACTGAACCAGCACCGCTGCGAGGAGCAGAGTCTCCGGCGGAACCGGGTCGGATCGGAGAGCCGACGCGCTCTTGGCCGCTCGTGCCCGGTAGGCGCTCGTGGAAGCGGAAGAGATGGACCGGGCGCATTGGAGGACGGCTTCGAGGAGGTCGGCCTCGCCGCGGACGTTCAGAAAAGTCCGGTACTGGCCGGCGAAGCTGGTCTCGGCGAGGTCCTCGGCGGATGCGGAGGAGCGGACGGCGAGGGCGGGGCTGTCGAGCCGGGCCATACCGTGCAGGATGGGCTGGCGGGCATCCGGCCTCAGCGTGAGAGAGCCTTCTGGGCTGTGCTCGAAGGCTTGCGCCGTGATGCAAAAGCCTTCGGGCACCGGTAGACCGGCCTGGAGCAGCCGGGCCAGGGGATAGGCCTTGCCGCCGACCCGATCCCGATCGGCCTCACGGACGTCGCGCAGGTGGAGGGTGAAGGATTGCGGCATTGAGAATGGAAAAAATGAGAGATTGGAAGCATGAAGAATCGCCCACCAGGCCAGGTAGCTTCTCAATAAGTTCGGGTAGGACGATTAAGATACTTATGAATCGAGAGTTCAGAGCAATAACCGGGCGATCAAGATTTCAACTCTTTTGTTTATAAATAGTTATATGAGAAGTCGGTCAAGTCGTGTTACTGAGGATTCTGGATTAGGGTTGTGCGGACGACTCCGCCTCTCCGAGGCAGAGGAAGAGATTAGCAGAAGCGCCCACGTAAAGCCTTCCGCTGGCGAGGGCGGGGCTGGCGATCACCTCGGCCTTGTCGCCCAGCCAGGCGTCGAGACCGAGGGTCCAGACCCTTCGGCCGGTAGCGCGGTCGAGAGCCAGGATGCGCCCGTCCGCGCTGCCGAGGTAAAGGCGGTGGGCGTCGAGGGCTGGGGAGGAGTAGACGACGGAGCCGACCTCGGCCTGCCATCGCAGCCGCCCCGTGCGGGCATCCAGCGCATACACGCGCCGGTCCCAGCATCCGAAGAAAACCTCGTTGCCGTCCGACACGAGGCTGCCGCCGACCCCGTGCTCGGGCCGGAAGCTCCATAACTCCAGGCCGGAACGGGCATCGAGGCAGAAGACCTTGCCGATGGCGGGGCCTTGGTCCTGGCCGAGGGAGGCGCTGGAGACGCCGAAGAAGACGCGGCCGTCCGATACGGCGGGATCGCCCCAGGCCGACGCTTCGAGTTGTTTTTCCCAGAGGACGCGCCCGCTATGGGCATCGACGGCGAGAAAGGCGGGCCGGTCATATGCGCTCCCGGCATAGAGGATGCCATCGTCGACTGCCGGGGAGACGTCGACGTGGTAACCCGGACGATGCCACAGGGGCTTGCCGGACTCGGCTTCAAGGCCATAAAGCCCGTCCTCACCAGCTCCGAAGAAGACGCGGCCGTCCGATACGGTCGGGGAGGACTCGGCATGACTAGCGACTTCGAACTCCCAGAGGATTCGGCCGGTGCGGGCGTCAAGGCATCGCATGCGGGAGCGGGTATCGAGATGGAGGCCTTCACCGGCGTAGACGCGGCCCCCGGCGACGCAGGGGGATGAGAAGACCTGCTGGTCCGTGGGTGTGCGCCAGACCTCCTGGCCGGTGAGCGCGTCAAGGCAAGTGATGCTGCCGGTGCGCTGGAAGACGTTGGCATTGGCCCCGCCGAAGAAGACGCGTCCGCCGGCGACCGCGGGAGAGGAGGAAAAGTCGGCCACGCGGGTCTCGGAATCGTGGAAGGTCCAGAGAACACCGGGCTGGGCCGGTCCCGGTTGGCCGTCCTGCGCTCCCATTCTACGCAAGTTGAACCGGAACATGGGCCAGTCTTCGGCGGCCGCAGTCGGAGCCGGTTGGAGTGTCAGAGGAGACGCGCTGGAAGCCGGGGTGGGGCCTGCGGTGATCGGGGCAAGGGTATCCGGACCATTTCTCGAGTAGGCCGCGAGGGCAATCCAGGCGGCAGCCAGGACGACGGCAGCAGCCAGCACGGCCACGGTCATGGGGCGGCCGCGCCAGCATTGGAGTTGGGCCCGCAATCCTGCGCGCCAGTAACGGGCGCTGAAGAGGGCGCCGAGGAGTCCCAGGAGTGCGAGCAGGACTTGTGGAAAGATGGAAAGGAGGGCCTGGAAAGGCCCGATGAGTTGGGGAACAATGGCGAAAGCGGGCCTGGCGCTCAGGAGCAGGGCGATGAAGAAGCCTGCGAAGGCGATCTTCGAGGGCGTACGGGGGAGGCGGCATTCGAGCCTTCGGCTTCGGTAGGGAGCGTCCATTACTGGGCCCCTCGTATTCCAGTTTCCAGGGCAGCTTTCGGACCGGTAGGGTCGGGCCTCGACGCGCCTGCGCTGCTGTCGTCGGGCCCGATGACCCCTGGCCCCAAATCGAAGCGAAGGGAACTGGCCCCGAGCAGGACCTCCTTCTCGAGTAGGTCGCCGCTGGTCAGGAGGACGCTGAAACGGTATCGGCCGGGCACGAGGGCGAGGAAGACCTCGGGCGGCTCCTGGGAGCAGAAATTCTGGACGAGGCCGCAAAAGCGGAGGCCGAGGGATTGACCGGAGGAGTCTTGGACCCGGACGAGGACGCCGGGTGCACAGGAAGGCGGCAGGCGAAGGCGAAGCGCCGGGCGTCGAGCCAGGGAGCGTGGCGGCTGGCTCACGAGGATGCCCGAGGTCGTCTCCTCGCCCGTGACGAGGATGTCCAGGTCCCCGTCCCCGTCGAAATCGGCGCAGGCGATGCCCGTCGCCGAATGAGTCCACGGGAATCGGTCTAGGCCAGAGGAACAAGTATGGTCGGCGAACCGGCCATCGCCTTCCTGGAGGTAGAGCCGCAAAGGCTGGTCGGTGAAGCCGACAACGAGGTCGAGGAGTCCGTCGGCATTGAGGTCGGCCCAGGCTGCGGTGCGGGCCTGGCCCGGAAGGTTCGAGAGGTCTCCAGCTCGGTCCGTGACCTCCGTGAAGGTCAGGTTGTTGTTATTGCGGAAGAGGCGGGAGCGGTCCTTCTGCGGCACGAAGAGGTCGAGGTCCTCATCGTGATCGAAATCGCCGAAAGCGACACCGAGCTTATGCTCATTGCTGCAGGGGTAATCGATGCCGGAGCGGTCCGCGATGCGGAAACAATGGCCGTCATCGTTGCGGGCGAGGAGGCCTCGGCCGAGGTTGTAGAGGAAATCGGGGAAGCCGTCGGCGTCGAAATCGGCCAGGGCGAGGAAATCGCCGTTACCGGCCCCGAGCCCTTTGGGGCCCAGGCCCCAGGAGACGCTGGCGTCTTCGAACCATCGGGGCCCCCTGCTCTGATTCAGAAAGAGGTGAATGCCATGCTCGCCCTGGGTGAGAAGGATGTCGGGGCAGCCGTCCCCGTTGGCATCGAGCCAGCCGGCGCCTTCGGGATTCAGGGGAGCGAGGGGTGGAAGGAGAGCGGCGTCGTTGCGGAATCGGCCCTGATCGTTTGTCCAGAGGGCCGGCGTGGAATCGAAGAGGTCGGGGTCGCCGTCCGCGTCGTAGTCTGCCCATGAGGCGCAGCGGCTGCCGCCCCGGATGCCCGCGTCCGCCGTGGCGTCGGTGAAATCACCTAAGTCGTTTCTGAACAAGCGGTTGCCGGCGGTCGACCCCACGAGGGCATCGAGATCGCCGTCGCCGTCGTAATCGGACCAGGAGACGCTGCAGGCCTCGGAATCCGTATGGGCAAGCGGAATGGAACGGACAAAAAGGCTGCCGCGGTCGGGCCTGAGGCGATCGATGAGAAGCGATCCATTTTCCGGAGCGTCGTAGACGAGGAGGGTAAGTCTGGAGACTCGATGGCGATGGAGGAGCGGGGAGGTGAGATCCCAGTCGGAGGCGGCGCACTTGAAGGACCGTGAGAGGAGGCCGATATCGATGTCGCGGACCCATGGCCCCGGTGGGAGCACGATAGGCGCGCTTTCGAAGAACTGCGCGTCCGGCTCGGTCGTCAGCGCCCAGGCGATGCGGATGGGCTGCTCGCCGGTCTGCCTCGCGTCAAACAGGAATCGCCCGGCCTGGGTCAAGTCCGCCGCGAGGGTGCGGCTCACCGCGATCTTGTCGTGGGGGCCGCCGCGGTATCGGACCTCGAGGCAGACGCCTCGGCTGGCCGTAACGTTCGAGGCCTTCACTTCCGCTGGATTGCCCCACGTCTCGACTCGCCAGTCCGCGAAGGCCTCCAGAGCGTCGGGCTCGTCGGGCCCCGCAAAGACGCCTGCCGTACCCGCCGCTGGACCGGCCGGCGTCGACCCGGCCGGCACGTTTCGGCCAAGCAGGTCCTCTCGGGTGAGCGCCGGCAGCTTCGTGTCCGCCGCAGGAGATGCCCTCCGCCCGGCCAGAACATCGGCGACCAGGGTGCGCAAATCTTGCGTGCTGCCGGAAAAGGTGCGGTTCAGGTGAACCTCGATATGGGTGAACTGCCACCAGACCCGGCCTGGACCGGGCTGGAGGTCCCCGAAAAGTTGAAACCAGACGCCGCCCGCGTGGCCGAGGCATGCCAGTTTCTGGTTCTGAATGTCATAGAAGAAAAGGGCAGGCTTTCCGACGGCGAGGCGCTGCATCAGAGCTTGGGGAAACCAGGACTGGCCGATGCCGATGTTCATCTTGATCTGCTGAAAATCGCATTCGCCTTTAAGAGTGCGGCTCACGCGGGCGACGGCGGTGCGACTTTCGGCGTCTACCGACTCGATTTCGGCCTCGACGACGACCTTGGAAGCGTCGAGTATCTCCTGCACGCTGTAGACTCGCAGGATGAAGGCCTCGGCCATCGAAGAAAAAAGAAGTCCGAGGACCAGTACGTGGGCACGGAAGTGCGGGCGCGCTTCCGTGCCCGCGTAGTCTTGGCAATCCCTCCTTTCAGGGATTCTGCGGAGGCGGAGCTCAAGTGCTCGTTCATACATAAGTGATTAATCCAACAGCAGTTAGAGAGAGTCCGGGTAACTTCTCAATAAGTTAGGGTAGGTTGAGACAGTCGTATATATAACTGACACCTTTCAACTTCTCCGCCGGGTGCCCGCGCAGCGGGCGCTGAGAAGCTACTCCCTTAGACTCTAATGGGACGGGTCCTGAAAACAGGTTCCCTCTCACGTCCCAACTTTATCCTCCCCTAGGGATCCCGTTGGGACGTTGGGAGGAAGCACTTTCATAGGGACAGGTCCGGGAGATGCTGGCGCGCTGGCGGTTTCACCGCCGTTTACTCGGAAGAGGGCCGGATCGTGAATTCGCCAAGTTTTTCCTCAGCGGCTGTCTCCAGAGCCTCGATATGCTCGACCTTCGAGCCGCGGGGCCCCCGGGTTATTTTCTCCTCGAATTCCTTCAGGGCGCCTTCCGGCCCCTGCGCGACCAGTTCGACCTCTCCGGATGGAAGATTTCTGACCCAGCCACGGAGGTCCAGAATGAGGGCGGTCCTCTGGGTAAAGGCCCGGAAGCCGACGCCCTGAACGCGGCCTCGGACGACCCAGTGGATTCGGCGCTCGCCCGGTGCGATGGACCCTGCTTCCTCGCGGCGTGGAATCCGGAGGATGAGCGTGATCGGCGTGCCTTCCGCAGGTAGCGATTCAAGCCGGGCCTGATAACGGCCGTCATCCCGGCCAGCCTCAAGGGGATTCTGCACGAGCACCGAAGGGTCGAGGTGGTGAAGGGAAATCAAATTCCTCGTCAGAACAGCTTTGAAGGTCATCTCGCCCGTCTCAGGATGCCGAGCGGGTTGCGACCCCGTGAAGGCCCACTCGACGGGCGTCATGGCCTTCCCGGTGGCGGTATCCGTTATGAAGTCTTCGACGGCGCTCTGCCGGGTGCGGCCATCCTGCTTCCACGAGACGAAGATGCGGATGGGCGGGCCCCGGGGAAGCGATTCGTGGCCGCCTTCCTGCCGGGCCGGCGACCCGGGCTCGAGTCCGATGGAGACCAGCGCCTCGCGAAGGGCGAGGGGGTCCGCGTCGGACACGAACAGGGTCTCGTATTCCTTTCCGCCGCGGCAGCAGGCGATGTATTCGATGACGCCTTTGAGCTGCTCGTAGACGCCCTGGCGGGCCACACGGGCATCGAAGCTGACCTGTCCGGCGGCCTGGTCCACCTGAAGTGTGCTGGAATCAGGGGCCGCGGAGACCAGGGCCAGGGCTACAAATGGGGGGATGGTGAAAAGCCGCGGGAGCAGGAGAAGCATGGAATCTCTCCGATATGGCTCACACGGACGGAAGCGCCGATCCGATTGCAAGGAGTCACTCTCGTTTACGAATCCTAGCGATTCCGGGTGAAAAACTGTCACTTTCGTATCAGGCGATTGTAAGAATTGGTAAAGGGGCGCGGCGTAAGAGAAGCGCTGGAGCGCTTCTATACGGGGAAACGAACCGTCCAGCTCCAGGCATAGAGGGCGAAGGCGACGGGGGTATAGAGCCAATAATCCCGGGGCATGATCCACCACCAAGCCGGGGCGTGCCAAGGAATCCGATCACGACGGAATCGCTTCAGGCCGAAGGCCGGGTTGAGGACGAACCAGAGGAAGTCTTCAGCAATCCAGAAGAGAATCATGAACGAGAGGATACGAGCTTCGGCCCGGAGGGAGGGACTGAGCAACCCGATGGCAAAGGGAAAATGCAGGAGGAAAAAGATAAAGAGCAGGAGGTAGAAGTGGTAGCCCGTAAGAGGTTTCGAGCCGAGCAGCCATCGTGTCCACCCGCCTTCGATGCGCCAGGTGGGAAGACTGGCGGCCCAGCCATGGGGCCCTTCGATCTGGATTTCCACCAGGGCGAAGAGCCCGGCGGTGAGGACCACTTCGGCGAGGAAGAGGAAGTGCGCGGACATGGGAGAAAGGAGAAAGGCAGCTTCTCAATGTGACAGGAAGAAACGGGGGTTGGGGCGGCCGGGGTGAGGGAGAACCTTCGACCAACTCGGTGCAGAGCGAACGAGGCGACTTGAATCTACCAGGCCTTCTGGAGGCGGCCCAGCCAGTAGGCGCAGAGCCACGCCGCCGGCACCTCCGGGGCGAAAATATTGAGCACCGGCTTCAGCTCCAGCGGCAACTTTCCGTCGTCCCACCACCACCGCATGCTGTCGTCATCCATTCTGGCCAGGATGCGCTGGGCAGGCTGGTCGGCCCGGTCATCGAGTCCGTGTGTGCGTGCGAGCAGGCCGAGGCAGGCGGCGAAGGCGCAGCAGATCGACCTGTTCGGGTAGGAGGTTGAGGAAACCCAGCGTCTGGCTCCCGGCTTTGCCGGCGCCTGCCAGGAGTAGGTTTTTCTGTCCTCGGGCGTCATCCAGCGGTCCGGGTAGGGCGTGAAGGCGTGGAGGGCGGTTTCGTAGATGCCGCAGCGGACGAGGCCGCCCCCGTCGAGTGAGGCCTGTGCGGCAACCCAGTATTCCCGGATAAAGTTCTTCCAGTCGGCATCAGCGGCGAGGTCCGTCTTGAGCCAGTAATCGGAGAGCAGGGCATAGTAGAAGAAGTTGTGGTTGATTTCGTAGGGATTGGATGGCCAGGGGAGCTTGCCGGTCCGGAGGAGCTGGCGGACCTGCTCGAAGGCGGCATCGCGGAAGCGGATTTCACCGGTCATTTCATAGGCTGCGTGGACGCAAGCGAAATATTTCATGCAACTCGTGTGGGCCGGGTTGTTGATGCGGGCGAGGTGGCCGTGATGATTCATGACCCAATCGTGGCGGAGGTAGTATTCGCCGTGATCGGCCATGTTGCGGGCCGCCTCGGCCTTTTCCTCCGGCGTGCCGTGCTCACGGGCGAACTGGACATAGAACAGGACGGGGCATGCAGACTGATCGAAGCTCGTGGTGGGGCCCGCGCGGCCGCCATGCGGCTTGCCGAGCAGGCCCGGCTCCAGTTCACGGCACAGCCGGAAGATGCTGGAAAGGTCCCGAAAACACTTTCGAGCTGTTTCCAGCGCCTCGGCCTCGCCCGTCGCGCGGTGTCGGAGGAGCTGCGACCAGAGAAACCAACCCGTGGCCCAGAGGGTATTCTCGCCGTAATACCACTCGGCCAAGGTGGGCGTGGGTGAAGCCGTCCCCCACAGTTCCTCGAGGCTGCGGGTGAGGTAAGGGTGCATCGGCTCGCCTTCCTGGAACGGGCGACGCGTGTCGTATCGGAGAAGCGAAACCAGCATGCCGCCGGGTCCGCAGGCGACTTCCAGGACCTGGTCGTGGAACGAGTCGGCCCGGCGGGCCAATAGCTCGGAAGGGGTGTCGCTCATGGTTACTCCGGCATCATGTGATCGGGTGCGCCGTACCCGGAGGGGATGACGCCCGGAGGATTGAGATGATGGATATCGACGCCGCGGACCATGTAGGCCCGGAAGTTGGGCCAGACGCGGAGGTCGCATCGTACGTCGGTGCTGGAGAACCGGAAGGTGAACCCGACGCGGCGTCGTGTGGAGAGATTGGGGCCGGAACCATGGACGAGGGCGTCGTCATGGAGAGAAATCTCGCCCGCTTTGAGCTCGATGGGAACAGCGTCCTCAGGGTCGAATTCCCCATCCAGAATCTCCTGCTGCAGGATGTAATGACTCTTCCCGGCGGCACGGTGTCGGAGGAGGGGACCGCGGTGCGTGCCTGGAACGACGCGAAGGCAGGCATTCTCGCGATCACAGTCGGTGAAGGCGAGGAACACCGTAACGGCTTTCATGGGGCTGAGGGGCCAATACTGTGCGTCCTGATGCCAGGGGACGACGGTGCCGTCACCGGGCTCCTTGACAAAAAAATGGGAGCCCCAAAGGAAAAAATCCGGGCCGAGCAGGCATTCCACGTAGTCCAGGATACGAGGATGAGTGCAGAGGTCATAGATGGTGCGATTCCGTTTGTGCCACCAATTGACGAAATTGATGTTCTTGCCCGGCGGCAGGAGAAGGACCAGCTTCTCGTATTCATCCTGGAGGACGCGGACGCCTGCACCGTCGAAAATACGGAACCCTTTCAAGTAGCCTTCTTCCTCGTAGAGATCCCGTTCTTCGCGGCTCAGGAGAGGAAGGGTTGCTGGGGTCATCCCAGCATTGAACCAAAGGGAGACGCCGAGTGCAAGGTTCTCCTCGGATACCCGCTTGACTTGGGCAGCGAGGGCGGTAGATTTGCAGCTTGGGGCTATGAGAGTCTGAGTCTCTGATGAAATCCGCTGCGGCCTCCAGGCTCGCGGATTTCAGAGCCGCGGTGAAAGGCCATCATGGGTATTTATTTCATTCGGGCACTGTTTGCATTGATCTTTGCCGGCGTCGGATGGCAGGCGGGGGTCTCCCTTCATTCCGATGCCATGGAAGGCTTTTGGACCTCGGTGAAGATGACTCCGCCACCGCTGCACTGGTGCATTCTTGCGTCCGTCGGGCTGTATCTGGTCATGCTGGCGTTCGAGGTTGGCGTGGGGCACGTCGCCATTTCCACCATCTCCGCGGTGGTGTTCGGGCTCATCGTCGGCTTTATCATCGCCAACCTTTCCTACAGCGTCGTCAGCCTCTTCTTGACCCAGGACCAGGAGGCGAAGTTCGGGGTGGTGTTCCGGCTCATCCTGGGCGCGGTCTTCTGCTATCTGGGAGTGGCGACCATCTACAAGACGAGGGACCGTTTCAACTTCATCATTCCCTACGTGGAGTTCCGGAAGGAGCAGCGCGGCCCAAATCCCATCGTGCTGGACACCAGCAGCATCATCGACGGGCGGGTAGCGGACATCGCCGAGACGGGCTTTCTGGACGTCCCTATCATCATTCCGCGCTTCGTGCTCGACGAGCTTCAATCCATCGCCGATTCGGAGGACAAGCTCAAGCGGGTCCGCGGGCGACGAGGGCTGGACATTCTGAACCGGCTGCGGCACAGCCAGCAGGTCGCCATCGAGATTCGGGACAGCCACCTGGACGTCCGTGAGTCGGTGGATGCCCGCCTGATCCATCTGGCCAAGCGCATCCACGGCCGAATTGTGACGAATGATTCGCCTCTGGAGAAGATCGCTCAGCTTCAGGGTGTGGATATCTTGAATATCAATGACTTGGCCAATGCGCTCCGACCGGTCTTCATCCCGGGCGAAGAGATCGATATCAAGCTCATCAAGCCGGGGGAAGGGCCGGGCCAGGCGGTCGGCTACCTCGAGGATGGGACGATGGTGGTGATCGAGAACGCCGGGAACAAGGTCGGATCCGTGGCCCGCGCCGTGATCACCAGCGTGCTCCAGAGGAGCAGCGGGCGGATGATCTTCGGCAAGGCCAAGACACCGGTCGAGTGAGCCAGTTGGCGGTGTGAAATGCCGGCGGGAATTTCCAAAACCCATCCAGTTGCTCAAGTGCCCGAGGTGGAGCGTTCCCCGGCAGACCCAGTTTCCGTTCAGCCGTTCATGGGGCTCGTCCTCGTCGCGGCGGGCGAGAGCCGGAGACTGCAACTCGGCGAGCGCAAGCCCTACCTCGACCTGGCAGGCAGGCCCGTTTTTCTTCGGGCCCTCGATCGTTTTTCCGGGCACGATTTTTTCCGCCAGAAGGTGCTGGTGCTCAATGTGAAGGATCGGGGGAAGGTGGAAGAGCAATGGGGTGAGGAGCTCGAGCGGCTCGGCGTGGGGCCGATCGTCGTGGGCGGAGCGACTCGCCAGGCCTCTGTGCGCAAAGGCGTCGAAGCCCTGGACGCGGCGTGCACTTGGGTGGCCATCCATGATGCGGTGAGGCCTTTCGTGCGGGCGGACCAGGTGGCCGCGCTGGCGGCGTGCGCGCGGGCGGGAAATACGGCGATCCTGGCCGTGCCGGTCAAAGAGACGATCAAGGAAAGCGGAGACGGACGCGTCATCGGCCGCACAGTCCCACGGGCTTCCCTTTGGGCGGCTCAGACGCCACAGGTGTTTCCTCGGGCCACCTATCTGGAAGTGACCCTCCGCGCCGAAGCGGAAGGTTGGGAGGTGACCGACGACGCTCAACTCTTCGAGATGGCCGGACTGCCGGTCTCGCTGGTGGAGGGGAGCACCGACAATTTCAAGATCACGACTGAGGCGGACTGGCGGATGGCTCAGGCGCTGGCGGCGGCTGGCGTGGGTTAAAAAGTTACAAATTTTGGAACGGCCCCTTGCAGCTTTCGATTACGGGGTTATCATAAAGGCCATCTTGCGGGCGAATGGGGGCACTGCGCGTTTCACCTTTCAGGCGCGGCAGGCCGATCCCTTCAAAGCAGTTAACCATCCATGGCCAAGGAGGTTGTTCCTGTGTGCACATCTCTGCGTGCGGTGTTCGTCGCGTGCGGCCTGGCGCTGACCGCGCTTCCGGTCCAGGCCCAGGTGACTATCGAGGGAGAACTGGCCTTCCACTCGGTCTATCGGGACAACGTTTATGATTTTCTGGATCGCCGGGTGATCGTGGGCGGAGAGGCAGGCCGGGATGATGCTCATTTCTATGATTCCCAGCTCAATTTGAATTTCACCGCCAGCCTCACGGGCAACGTGTCCGTGGTGGCCGGATTGCAGTCCAATTTCCTCTGGGGCATGGATGACCGGGCGGGCTCTTTCAATCCGACGAACCGGTCCGCCCCCGACGTTCGTCTCGCCTACGTCGAATTGAAGGAATTCATCTGGCCGCAGCTCACCGCTCGGCTGGGCCTGCAGTCCCTGGCCTACGATCTTCGCGGGGACGGCAACGAGTTTTTCCTGAACACGGACGAACGGGAGAACCGGCGCTGGCTTCAATCGGACACGGCGTTTGACAATCAATCGGCGACGACGACGAACGTATCGAGTGCGGGTTTTGGGCTGGCCCCCACGGACGCGGGCGGCACGACACCGGTCATTGGCGACGTGAACTCGAGCGCGGCCGGCGCGGTGAAATTCACGTGGGACGCCGATCCCGTCTTTCTGGACTTGTTTGCGGCGAAGCTTGAGGAAAGCGCGGGGTCGTTGAATCCGAACTTCACCCGCGACGATCATGACGCGTACGGCCTGGTGATTGACCTCTTAATGGGAGAGAACAGCCTGATGCGGGCGCACATCATTTACTTCCACAACGAGGCCTTTGCCGCGTCGAACGGCAACATCAGCATCTACGAATTCGGCGTCGGCCTGTCCTACCTCTTCGACGTCGGCAACCCGCTCGAGGTGTTCGGCGAGTTCGGATACCAGCTCGGAGATTTCGGGACCAACGCGGACGCGGCGGGCAATCGGTTCGACGTGGACCAGGATGCTTATGCGTTTCTCGTCGGGATCAAGTACACCTTCGAAAACCTCACGTATGCGCCCTGGTTCGAGTTCTCCTACACCCATTTTACGGCCGATGACGACAGCACGGATGCGGACCAGGAGGCCTGGGTGCCGTACGGGGACATCGATGACACGCTGATCTTCGAGGAGAACCATTACGGCCTGGGCGTGAATTCCGGATATACCGCGGCGAAAGCCAAGACGGGCTTCAAGCCCTCAGAGGAGACGGCGATTTCCTTTATCTTTGGCTACTTCTGGGCGACAGAAGAGAAGTTCCAGAGGCTGCAGGCCGGCGCTTTGCGCCAGTTGGATTACGATACCCTGGTGGGATGGGAGATGGACCTGGCGGCCACCTGGGACTATACGGAGGACCTGACCTTCCGGATTGCGGTCGGATTTTTCGCCGCCGAGGACTTTCTGGATGACGCGGTCGACGGCGGTGGTGCGGGCAGCACGATCGACGCGGACAACGCGCTTCTGTTCGACATCGGCCTCAACGCCAGGTTCTGATGCGAATGAGGAAGCGAAACGCTTTCTCGGGAATGAGGCCCTTTTCTGGCTGCATCCACAAATGAGCGTCCGAACGTCTGGGAGCGCCAGCCTGCCTGCCGCGGCGCGCATCCCAACGGGATGCCTGTGGGAGGCTCGCTTCCTCCTGGGCCTCTATTGGGGGCTGGGATCAATTCTTGTGCCCGTGATGGACGCCACCGCGGGCCCGAAGCAAGTGACGGTGGTCGTTTACGCTGCTTACGGCTCCCCTCGGGTCCTGTACGTCAGCGGGCGCGCTCTAGAGAAAAAGTCGCAGAAACCACCGAGCCCGAATGACTCCGCCGTGTCCAACCTCTGTCGGTCACTGCGCGATCTCGAATCGGACGAGATTCCAGGACTCCGGCTTCAAGTGAAGGCGTGCGGGCAAAGCACGGAGGTGGCGACGGATTCCGACGGGTTGTTCGAGGCCTCCCTGGCGGCGGGGCCCGGCGGCGAATTCACGGACAGCACGCCTCCCCAGGTTGAGATGGCCGTCGTCGAGGGCCAGAAGAAGGTCCGCCCGAGCCGAACGACCGTCTCGGCGGTCATTCTGCGGCCGGGGACGATCGTTCTCCTGAGCGACGTGGACGACACGGTGGTGGACTCGCAGGTGACGCGCAAGGCCATTCTGGTCTACCGTTCGTTCCTGAAGAACGCCGCCGAGTTGAAGCCCATCCCGGGTGTTTCGAGGCTTTATCGAGGCCTGGCCCGGTCCCCGGGCGTATGCCCTGCGGTCTTCTACCTCTCGGGCAGCCCCGCCGGTTTTTTCGGCCGCCTCCGCCACTATCTGGAACTGCACGAGTTCCCTCCGGGGCCCCTGCTGCTGAAGAACCTCGGGCCGGGCGGAGACTCTTTGCGGGATCAGAAGAATTACAAGGGACGGCATCTGCGGAAGCTGGCGGAGCGCCTTCCGGGCGTGCAGTTTCTGCTCTTTGGCGACAGCGGAGAATCCGACCCCGAAATCTACTCGGCGTTCCGGCAGGAGCATCCGGAACAGGTGGCCGGGATTTTCATCCGCCGGGTAGAAGCGAAGCCGAAGTCGCAGCCTGTGCCCGACGGGGTGCTGCGCACGGAAGACGCGTTCGAAGCGGCCCGGCATCTCGTCCGGATGGGCCTATTGGGCCGGGACGAGGCGCAGGCGGTCGGCCAGGAGGTCTCGGGCGGAACGCCCCTCCCTGAGGAGTGGAAGGAGGCGCTGGAGGAAGCGGTGCGGAACGGTCCGGACGGCGGGTCAGGGCGCTAACCGGCATGACTCATCTGTGAATGCCGTGCATGACCTACCTCTCGACAGCGGGCGTTGAATCCTGTCGCGCTTCGGGCCCTTCCGTGATGTACAGGGGACTGGGGGAAACCTCGACGAACACGAAACCGCCGCGGGGATGAAGCGGGACGTCTTCTCCGACAAGATTGCAGGCCTTGACCACGTTGGGGCCAGCCTTCAATCGGTACTCTTTCTTCCCCTCCAGGGACCAGGCGCATCGGACCAGTCGCCGGTCACGCCCCATGAACGGGTACACGAAGAGACCGAACTTCCCAGCGTTGGATTCGGTCTTTATACCGCTCCCCGGGATTGCCCATTGGCTCGGGCGATGTGCGGGTGGATTCTTAAACTGGTGTAATAGTTCCGCGGCACGGTGACACGGTGGCATGAAGAAGAGAGGGGGCATGGTTATGGCAAGAATCGAGGTTCTGCAGGCGCATGTCCTCTATGAGAACCCGAAGCCTCACGTGCATAGCCGGCACGGCTATTTTCCCGGTGTGATTCGGCTCCCTTCCGGCGAACTGCTCGCCCTTTTCGTTATCGGGGAGGCCTTTGAATCGCCCGACCAGACCACCTATGTTTCTCGTTCCCAAGACCTCGGCAGGACTTGGAAACTCCAAGGCCCGTTGTACGACAAGTCCGAGGACTCTTTCCCTACCAGCGATTATTTGAAGCCGCAGCTTCTCCGAGATGGAACCCTGATCGCCCTCGGATACCGTTTTCATCGAAAGGACCCCGAATCGTCAATCGCTGTTCCAGGGACCGACGGCATCCTGCCGGGCGATGACATCGTTTCTTTTTCCAGCGATGAGGGCCACACCTGGACCGTCCCTCAAGCGATCCCTCGCACGACGCCGGAATTGCTGGAGATTCCCAGCCGTTGCCTGCAGCTTCGGTCCGGGGACATCGTCGCGACCGCGGGCTTGTTCAAGCTGCCGGACGGTACGAATCCGAGTGGGCAGTTTGGGGTGCTGCTCCGGAGCAAGGATGGCGGGAAGACGTGGAACGACACGGTGCATTTTTTTGAAAGTTCGACGCGAACCATAGCCGCATGGGAATCGCACATCTGTGAGATGCAGGATGGCAGGCTCGTAGCCATCTGCTGGGCATACGATGTGATTGCTCGCCGGAGCCTGCCCAATCCAGTCAGCGTTTCGCACGACAACGGCGTCACGTGGTCCCAGCCCGTGGATACGGGCCATACCGGACAGTCCGCCAATCTCCTCTGGCTCGGCGGAGACCTCTTGCTGAGCATCCATTGTCATCGGGGAGAGGACGTTGGCCTATATGTCCGGCTCGTGGATTTCAGCAAGGATCTTTGGAATGTCATAGAAGAGACGGTCATTGGGGGGACTTCCTGCGGGCAGCAAACCAGGTCGGGGCAAAAGTTCCACGAGTTGGCCAAGGCTCTTCGCTTTGGTCAGGCTTCCTTACTTCGGCTCGACCATGGAGAGATTCTCGCCACGCACTGGGCGGTGATCGAGGGACAGGGCAAGATCCTGTCGCACCGGCTGCGCGTCAGAGAGTGAAGCAGATGATGCACCGACTCTCTTCAGGGCCTGGGGGGCCGCGGGAGGAGAAGTGGTCCCCTCCGCTGGCTGGCGTATCCGAACCTTCTGACCCGAGCCGTACTCGTTCGCTCCTCCGGCGGCTGGCTAAAACTCCACCGTCTTGCCGGTTTCGGAGCTTTCCACCGCCGCATAGGCGATTCGGACCGAGTTGAGGTTGTCGCGCCCGCTGGTCTCGGGCTCCCGGTTCTCCGCCAAGGCCTGCATCATCTCGCCCATGCTCCCTCCAAAGGCGTCCGGAAACCACGTGCCCTGTATCTGGAAGACCTGGTACTCCGGCTGGTCTTTGAACTGGACCGTCAGCTCGGACTGGTTGACCGCGATCGATCCGTGAGTGCCGTCCAGATACCAGTCGTAGCTGCGCAGCTTGGGGACCTGGATGATGTTATTGAAATGGAGCGTGGTCATCACCTGAGCGGAGGGCTCGTACTCGAGAAGAATGGTGAAAATCATGGGAGAGACCGCGTTCTGGCCAGGCATGCGGGTGGTGGTCGCCTTGATGCGGAGAGGGTTGCGGCCCGTGAAGTATCGGCTCAGATCGATATAGTGGATGCCATGGTCGATGATGTTGAAGTTCTCGAGCGCGACGAACCACGATCCGGCTCGGTCCTGGAAGCTTCGGTTCACGTGCATGACGCTGTAGACGTGGCCGATGACGCCGCGGCTGACGAGGAGCTTCGCGGCGCGATGCGCCGGCGCCCATCGGGCCTGCTGGTTGATCATCAGCTTGACGCCCGCTTTCTCGCAAAGGTCCACCATCGTGGTCGCATCCTTCCAGTTCATGGCGAACGGCTTCTGGCTGAGGACCGGCTTTCGGGCCGCGGCGATCTTCTCGATGACCGGAAGCCGCTGATTGGCATGGACCGCCAAGTCCACCACGTCCACATCCGGGTTCTCGAGGACGCAGCGGATGTCGGTGCTGCCCGCCGGGATGCCCCAGCGTTCCCGCGTCCTGCGCACCGCCTCCTCGCTGATGTCCGTGCACGCGACGACGCGGTAGCCGAATTTCTGGTAGGCGGGCAGGTGCGCCCCATTCAGGATGCCGCCACAACCGATGACGCCGATGCGGTAGTCCTTCTTGGCCGGCGGCCGCGGCTGGTAGTCCTCGGGCCTGAGTTCGATGCTGGACATCGTCATGCTTTTCCTCTCAAATGACAAAGGGGTTGAAATCGAGAAAGGGAACGGCCGTTTGAGTCCCAGACGGTCATTTCTCCGCGCCCACGACGTGGGCAACCGGCGGAGAAGTTAAAAGGTGTCCCGCCAGACTTGTCCCAGTAGGAGGCGGGTCAGGTGTCAGTTGACTCCTGGCACCTTTCCGAGCCATGCTGGGTTTGCGGGCTTCGCCCGCCTCAAAAGGGATGCGCCGTTGCGCAGCGCAGCATCCCGTTGGGAGGCACGGAGGTACGGCGCGTTGAGCCCTTCTTGTATCAACCCTTGAGGGAGCCTGCAAGGGCACACCTGATCCACGACTGGGGTGAATTTTTCAAGTTCGGGTTGCGAAGCGTCGAGAAAGTTTATTTATTTACGTTCCTTTCAGGTGGCCGGCCAGCGTTCGGGGCGGTGTTTTCCCCTGCGACGGCACCTTTTCATGGGAGGAACAGGGAAATGAAAATGATGCCTTCAGTTGCTCTGTGGCGGGGCGGGTCCCTGAAGGAAACCCTACCGCCGGTCTCCTGGGAATTGGGGCCCCGCCGTGGCCCGAAGCGGGAAGAGGGGGAAGAGGAAGAAGAGCTTGAGAATCTCGAAGAGGAAGAGGAAGACCTCGAAGAGGAAGAGGAGGAAGAGGAGGCGTGGGAGGAGGAAGAAAAGGGGCAGGGGGAGGACGTTGACGAAGAGCCCGAAGAAGAGGAGATGGACGAAGAATTGGAGGACGAGGACATCGACGAGGACATCGACGAGGACATCGACGAGGACATCGACGATCTGGATGAAGATGGGGACTTCGATTCGTACGGGGACGAGTGAACCATGGGATGCGGAAGTTCGGTCTGCCGCGCTCGTACGCTGTTAGCCCGCATTTCTCACACGACGTGTTCGAAATGTGCCCTTCGGGCTTCGGCTCGAACGACTTGCGCCATTCTCGTTCAGGGCAAACCCGGATCGAGGTGCCAGGAAGGCCGCGTTGAAATGACTTGCTGCACAGGCGGATATCGCGTGTACTCTTTCAGTTTGTGAGAAGTCCGGATTGGGGCCTCGCTTCGCTAAGGCGGGCTGGCGGCGGACTCAGGCTCGACCCCGCGTGAGCCCAGCAACGTGCCTTGTGCCTCTTCGAGGTTGACCATGGCCTTTTGGACATCGAGCACGGCGCGGACGTAGAAGACCTCGGCGCGAAGAAGATCAACCTGGAACTCGAGGACGTCATGGGCCGTGGAACGCCCTACCTTGAGGAGTTCCTGCTCCGTTTCGAGCTTGACGAGCTGAAGCCGGCGTGCGGTCTCGGTGGCCCGAATGCGTTTCAGAGCGGTCCCAGCGGCGCGGATCGCACCTCGCACCTCGAGCGTGATGTCCTCCTCGAGTTGTTTGAAGAGGATGAGGGCCTGGGCCTTCTCCGCCTCTCGCCGCTTCCAGGCGCTTCGGCCCGATCGTAATCCCCAAGGCATCTCCACGGAGACGCCGACGGTCCAGTCGTAGAAATCCGTCGAGGCCAGGGAGTCTAAAGCGTTGCCCGGGTTCGTGGACACCCCATTCAGGCCGAACGAACCGGTGAGATCGAGCTGAGGGTAGCGGCTGTTCCGGGCCATCAACAGGGCAATGTCCCGGTTCTCGAGGTCGAGGCGGGCGCTCAGGTAATCGGCCCGGTGTGCGAAGGCCCGCTGAAGGGCTGCCTCCGGATCGAGGGACACGACCGGTTCGAGTGGCGGCCGCGTGATGGGAACGAGCGGACCGCCGCGATGCCCCTCAATTTCGACGAGCCGCGTGAGGGAACGAAGTCGGTCCTCCGTGTCCTCGCTGGCCTGCTGGGCCAGGAGGATGCCTTCTTCACGCGAGGAGACCTCCGCCTCGGCCTGGACGACATCGCGGTCGGCCTGAACACCTGCTTGAACGCGGTCCCGAGTATTCTGCAGAAGCTGACGTGCCTGTCCGAGCGCCATTTCCTGGAACTGAAGCTGGTCGCGAGCGGCGACCAGGTCCCAATAGGTTTTCTCCGTCGCTGCGGCGACGGAGATGGCCTGGCGGCGGAACTCGAGCCGGCTGATGCCGAGCCGGTTTTCCGCCATGCGAAGGGGGCCCCGGTTGACAGCGGTCCCGCGCCCTTGGAGCAGCGGCTGGACCACCGAAACGCCCAGATCGCTCGTGTAGGCCGGGTCCACGGTCAAGAACGAGGAATTCGTGTCCGAGCGTGCGCTTTTCCAGTCCGTCCGGAGCGTGACGCCGGACGCCATTTTCCGCCGCACGCCCAAATCCAGATTCGCCATCTCCGCCTCGCGCACGGCCGCACCTTCCAGAACGCTGGTCGCCGGTGTCTTCGAATCGCCTCGCTGAAACGACCCGGTGAGGACCGCATCGAAAGCGGCTTGGGCCTGCTCGACCTCGTCACGGACGATTTCGGGGGAGAGGCTGGCGGCGCGGACTCGGAGGTTGTTTCGCATGGCCAAGAGGAGCGCCTCCCGCAGGGAGAGTTCCCGAAGGGAGAGGCCGACAGGGTCTGCCGACTGGGCGGAGACGGACGCCGGGGCAGCCGCGGTGTCGGGTGTCGCCATCTCCTCGGGCCGAAGGATGCCGGCAGGGAAGAAGAAGAACAGGCCTGCCAGCACCCAGGTGGGTGGCGCGGCGCTCCTGCCCCGGGGACGCGCCTCCAAGGCGCGCCGGGCCGGCGAGTCGCGATCCCGGACAGGCTGCAAGGCAGGGGTTTCTTTTCGCACAAGCGTACGGAAGTACTTGTGCACTTCCGTACGCTTGTGCGAAAATCACTTCCCGTGGGGAGGCTGGAGAGCGGATTCCAGGGTACGGTAAACCTTGTTGACCAGTTCGGTGAAGTCCGCCTGGGCCCGCAAAAATTGCTGCACCAACTCATTCTGGCGAATCTGCGTCTCCACCTGGCTCATCCTTTCCTTCTGATGCGGGCTGATGGGACGGCCCGATTGGCGCTGCTCCTCGAAGCTCCGGGTGATGGCTTCATATTCCTCGAACAGCTTCCGCGTCTTCTCGTCGGAGAACACCTGCTGGCGGACCGCCGCGAGGCGTTGATAGCGCTCGTTCCCGATGATGGCCTTTCCCAAGAGGTCCGCCTGAGCGAGCACGTCTTTCAAGTGGATGGGTCTCCTTCGGAAGGGCCAGAAACCGTCTCCCGAGCCTCAAGACCTGTGGAGAAGACTCGATTTTGGGCGTAGCATTGCCGCAAACCGTCCCTTTGGCGCGAACGGCCAGAACCGGGACAAGAAACGGCAAGCGCTCCGCCAACTCGTTTCATCGCAGCACGGAACGACTTTAGCCTTCGGGCCCTGCGATTTCAAGAGACATGGTGACTCCTGAAGAAATCCTGACGTTTCTGCACGTCCGGCGATACAAGCCCGTGCGATGGGCGGAATTGGTGCGGCACTTTGCCGTGCCGGAGGAGCAGAAAGCGGAGCTGGAAGGCCTTCTCCGACGGCTTCAGGAGCAGGGCCTCGTGGTGTGCACGGGTCGTGGTCGGCTGGGCCTGCCCAAGGCGCTGGACATGCTCGTCGGGACCCTGGAGGTGGCCTCAAACGGGTCCGCTTTTGTCATCCCGATTCAGGACGACGGCCTCGGAGACGTCTATGTTCCATCGGACGAGTGCGGGACGGCGCTTCACGGGGATACGGTGGCCGTCCGTCTGCTGAAACGAGGCCGCAGGTCCGCCGGAGCACGCCATCGCTTCGGCCGAGTCGTACGCGTGATACGCCGGGCGCATCCGACCCTTGTCGGGCTGTTCCAGCGGGGCCAGAAATATAGCTTCTTGATCCCGGACAACTCCCGAATCCCGCACGACGTGGTCATCGCGGAGGAGGACAGCGGGGGCGCCCGCCCGGGTGACCGCGTGGTGGTGCAGCTTCTCGATTGGACGGAGTCGCACCACAGGCCCGAAGGCGTCGTCATCGAGGTCCTCGGCCGGTCAGACGATCCTGCCGTGGACGCCCCGGCGGTCATCCGCGGGCTGCACCTTCCAGACGAGTTCTGCCGCCGGGCGCTCGAAGAGGCCCGGGCGTTCGGACGACGCGTCACGCCGGACGGCATGGAAGGCCGCATCGACCTCCGGTCGGCCGGAGTCGTGACGGTGGACCCGACGACGGCGCACGATTTCGATGACGGCGTCTCGCTCGAGGAGCGGCCCGGGGGCGGCTGGCGTCTGGGCGTCCACATCGCCGATGTCTCGCATTATGTGCGGCCGGAAACGGCCCTCGACGAGGAGGCACGGACGCGGGGCACGAGCGTTTACTTGCCCGGCAGGGCCATCCCCATGCTTCCACCGGAGCTGTCCAGCCATCTCTGCAGCCTCATCGAAGGCGAGGACCGCCTGACGAAGACCGTCTGGATCGATCTGGGGCCCGACGCCGCGGCGTCCCACGTCGAGATTCATCGGTCCGTCATCCGATCGGCCCGACGCCTCACCTACGACCAGGCCTCGGAGATGCTGGAATCCAGTGGCCATGGCGGGCCCGACGCCTCACTCGCCGCTCTCCTGAAGGAGATGGAAAGGGTCGCCCTCGCCCTCCACCGGCGTCGGATGAAGCAGGGCGCCCTCGAGCTGGACATTCCCGAGCCGGAGCTGGAGCTGGCGGCGGACGGCAGCGTTCTGCGCGTGCGCCGGCGCGCCCGCAAGACGTCCCACCGGATCATCGAGGAGTTCATGTTGGCGGCGAACGAGGCCGTGTCCCAGTTCTGCCGGAGGCACAGGCTGCCCTGCATGTTCCGGATACATGAGGAGCCGGACCCGGCCGAGCTGGAGGAATTCATGGACTTCCTCCTTCCCTGGGGCCACGTGCTGCCGCGTCCGCCGGACCGTTTCGACTTCCAGGAATTCCTGGCCAGAATCCGGGACAGGCCGGAGAGTTACCCGGTGAGCCTTGAATTGCTGAAATCCCTCCGCCAGGCGGAGTATTCGGCCCAATCCGTGCCGCATTATGCCCTGGCGATGGACCGCTATTGCCATTTCACCTCGCCGATCCGGCGATATCCGGACTTGCTCGTGCATCGCATTCTGGACGACTTTTTCGATGGAAGCTTGAGCACGGAGAAGGAGCGCCATCGGCTGCAGGCTCTGCTGGAAGCCGTCGCGGGCCATTGCACGCTGACGGAGCGCCGGGCGGATGAGGCCGAGCGAGAACTGACGTGCTTGAAAGTCCTCCGATACCTGGAGAAACGGCGGGGTGATCGCCTGCCGGCCATGGTCGTGCGGCTGCGCCCTTTCGGCTTCTTCATCGAACTCGAGGACGCGTTGATCCAGGGCCTCGTCCCGCTTTCACGTTTGACGGACGACGACTACGAGCTGGACGGGCGGCGGCATGCCTTCCGCGGCCGCATCACGGGCAGGACATACCGCCTGGGAGACCGGCTGGATGTGGTGGTGGACCGAGTGGACCTTTATAGGCGGCGGGTGGATTTCGTGCCGGTCAGTCCGGCCAAGCCATCCAGGCCGAAGCGGGACAGATAGGCCATGCCCCCGCGGCTCTTTCGTTCCATGTTCTTTCCTGGTAAAACAGCCTCCCGGTGTCATTGCAGCAGCAGTCTCGTTGTCAGGGAGAGGGATGCCGATGACGCGTAAGACACTGGTGAAACTGGCTATCGAGGGCGGGCCTAAGGCCGTGACCTCCGTGTCGCCTCGGGCACCGAAACACGATCCGGCTGAACTGGAAGCGGTCGAACGCGTGCTCGCCCGGGGTCAGATTCCCTTTGTTCGGGGCCCGGAGGTCCTTCAACTCCGGAAGGAGTTCAGCCGCCTCTATGGGATGAAGTACTGTGTGACCACGTCGAGCGGAACGAGCGCCATCCATACGGCCCTGGGATCGCTCGGCATAGGACGCGGCGACGAGGTGATCACGTCGCCCATTACGGATATGGGGACGCTCATCCCCATCCTGGCGCAGAACGCCGTGCCCATCTTCGCGGATGTAGACCCCGAAAGTCTGAACATCACGCCGGAGACCGTGGAGGCCCGTATCACACGCCATACCCGATGCATCCTGGTGGTCCACCTGTATGGCAACCCGGTGGACATGCCTGGCCTGATGCGTCTCGCCCGCCGCCGACAGATTCTGGTGGTGGAGGACTTGGCCCAGGGTTATCTCTGCGAGATTGACGGGCGCTTGTGCGGAACCTTCGGCGACTGGGGCTGCTTCAGCCTCAACGACTCGAAGCACATTGGGGCCGGCGATGGCGGCATGCTGATCACGAACGACGCCCGGCTGGCCGATCGGGCGGACCTGTTCGCCGACAAGTGCTATGACCGGACCGGGGCTGGTCGGAAGCCTTTCTTCGCGCCCTACAATTACCGGATCAACCTCCTCGCTGCGGCCATAGCGGTCGAACAGCTTAAGAAGCTCCGGGGGCTGACGCGCCGGCGAAACCGCATTGGCGATCGCCTCACGGCTGGATTAACCTCTCTGGCGGGCGTGCGGCCGCCCCGCATTCATCCGAAGGCGCGGTGCACCTACTGGTATTACGTCTTTCACGTGGACGAGAATCGGCTCGGCGCGTCCATCGAGGAATTTCAGGCGGCGATGCAGGCCGAGGGTGTCGCTGTGGCCCGGCACGGCACGAGCGTCCTCGAGTGGCCGCTCTTCCGTGAGAGGAAGTCGAATCGCCACGCGTGCGCCTGGGAGTGCCCCTTCTACAAGGGAAAGGTGGACTACCGCCTCGAACAGTACCCGGGCGTGCTTCAGGCGAAGGCATCGGCCATGCGCATGGGCATCTCCGAGCATATGTCCGCGGAAGAGGTGCGACAAGTCCTGAAGGCGTTCCAAAAGGTGACGGGCCACTTCTTGGGTCGGCGCGGGGCATCGGCTTCGCCGCCGCGCAGCGGCTAGCACACGTGTAAGGAAGCGCACCCGCACTGGCGGACTCGCCTGCTAGAGTGAAAGGAAACGAGACGATGGCGAATCGAGAGAGCCTCGAGGATGCACTCGCCCGGCTGACGCGCGCGAACCCGCGCTACGCTCTGGAGGCCTACTATTTTCTTTACGAAGCCCTGGACTTCACACAGAAGAAATTGGATCGCGAGGGACATGTGACCGGCAGGGAGCTGCTGGAAGGCATCCGGGCCCTCGCTCTGGAACAGTTCGGCCTCATGGCCCGGACCGTGCTCGAATCGTGGGGAGTCCAGACCACGGACGATTTCGGCGAGATGGTTTTCCTGCTCGTGTTGAACGACTTGCTGAAGAAGACGGACAAGGACTGCCGGGACGATTTCCGGAACGTCTACGATTTCCGCGAGGCCTTCGACCAGGGCTACCAGATTTCGACGACGGAGGTGGAGTGAGGCTCATTTTCGGGGCCGGAAGTGCTCCCGCACTTCCGGCCCCGAAAATGAGCCAAGCCACGCTGTGGCGGCCTCAAACCGGCCATTCTTTGTCTCGTGCTCGTCCTCAAAATCAACCGGGGAGTCCGCAGGTTCCCTGCCCCAGGGACAGGGAACCCAGAATCTCCCGCTGTAACTGCTGAGTGATCGTCACCGGAGGCCTGTTTCTGTGAGACCCGTAGGGACGTCCGAAAATAGTTACACATGCTAAACGTAGACCGTTTACATACAACGGGTTATGCAAGGTGGCAACGTCAAGGACATTGCCACCCTACAGAGCAGCCCAGGGCATCAGTTCGCCGAAGCCCCGCGAAGGCGAACTCAGCCCTGGGAAGGGAAAGCGCATCAACCACAAGAGTCCCGTAGGGACGACAGAAGTTTTCGCTAAGGAGTTACCTCCCGTCTGCCGGGCCAGGCCGAGTGCAGACTCTCTGCGGCCTCTTGTCGGTCCAGCACGGCACGGAAGCAAGCCGCGCTTCATCCGGCTCCGGGCCTGCCGCCAGTTTCAACGGGGGGACGTGGTCGCAGCAGGATGCGAGAGACGTACAGGCCCACCTCGAAGAGCAGGATCGTGGGCAGGGCCAACATGGCCTGCGAGAAAGGGTCGGGGCCCGGCGTGAGAATGGCGGCCAGGATGAAGACAACGAGATAGATCAGACGCCGTTGCGAGGCGAGGCCAGCCGGGGTGACCAGATGGATTTGGGTCACCAGAATGATGACGAGCGGCATCTCGAACACCAAGCCGAAGGCGAGCATCAGCAGAATGGTCAGGTCCGCAAAGCTGCGGATGTCCCACATCACGATGGCCCAGTGGGCGTTCAGCTCGTAGAGGAACATGGAAAGGACGGGCAGAACGGCGAAGTAAGCGAAGGCGGCGCCCAGGACGAACAGAAAGATGAGGAAAAACAGGATCGGCTTGACGATGCGTCGTTCATGGGCATGGAGTCCCGGCCGGGTGAATTTCCAGAGGGAGTAGAGCAGGAACGGGGCGCCGGGGATGAGCCCGAAGAGGACTGCGGCCTTCATGATGACCATGAAGACGTCGAGGGGAGCAACGTTGATGGGACGGACGTCGAGGCCAGGCGGCTGGGTGGGGACCCGTGTGCGGAATCGCACGCTATGGTCGGGTGCGAGCCCGAGAATCTCACCATCGCTCCGAGCAGCGATCAGGGTGGGGCCATCGGCGGCGAACTGGACGTTCTGGACGCCGGGCACGAGTTCGTCCCATCGGAGACGGCCGGATTCGCTATCGAGCCAGGCGACTCTGCCATCCGCCGCGGCCAATGCGAGATGTTTCCCGTCGGGTGAAAGTGCGGCGTCGATGAGGTTTGATCCCGCCGAGTAGGTCCAGCCGGGCTGCCCGTCGGCTCGGCCCTGGTAAAGCGTGCGGCCGCGCAGGACGTAGTGGGTGCCGTCGGCCGAAACCCAGAGGTTTTTCCCGATCGGGAGAGGAGTCGCCGCCAGGCCGCTTCTCGGAAGGCTCGGATCGCGCTCCAGCGCCCAGCGGATGCCCTTTTCAATGGGAGCGAGGAGGGCGTCCACAACCTGTTTCTGGAACGCGAGGCCGACGACCACGGCCGCACCCCAGACGAGGAGCGGATAGAGGATGGCCTTTCTCAGCTCGGCCAGGTGATGGCCGAGCGGCTGAGGCTTCGAAGAATCCTGGTCCGCGCTTTCCGGCATAGGTTGGAGTCTTCGGTTGTCACTTCTCCGCGCTGCGCCGCGCTCCGGCCGGAGGCGGCGTCAGGCACGATGGCGGGGGCCGCTGGCCTACCGTTTCCCAGGCGTTCAACGCGGTCTGGTAGTCCTCGGGCGTGTTCATGTTCCAAAAGGTTCGGCCCCGAGGGTCCCAGCGAGCGACCTCGCTCCAGGGAACGAGGCGCGGCCGGACCGTGGGCAGAAAGCTGACCATCTTCAACTCGCCGGCCTCGAGACAGCGCTGGACGGCCGAGAGGCAACGCTTCGAGTAGTAGGCGTTGAGAGGCTGCGGCCCCTCTTCCGTCTCCGCAAGGACCGCGTCGGCCCCTTCCCGGTACGCCGCCAGCCCGTTGACCACGGAGTCCCGGACAAAGGGCGTGTCGCAAGCTGAGAGGAAGACCCACTCGCGGCTCGTGTGTGAAAGAGCGGAATGGAGGCCAGCCAGGGGCCCCTTGCCCGGGAAGATGTCGGGGACAATCCGGGGACAGTAGGCGGCGTAAAGGCCCGCATCGTTGGCGACCACAAAAACCTCTTCGAAAAGCGCCTGGAACTGCTCGTGTAGCCTCTGGATGATCGGCCGCCCGTCCAGAGGCAAGAGAGCCTTGTTTCGGCCCATTCGCCGGCTCTTTCCACCCGCCAAGATGACGCCGGATACGGGAAGTATTCTGGCTTCAGGATTCATGGGAAGCCGGGTCGGCAGTTGCGGCCTGGCAGAAAGGCTTTTGTTGCACGGGGTTGCGGCCAGTCGCCGTGTGCGAGTGGAGGACGTTTCTCATTTCGCGAAAACAGCGATAGTATAGCGCACCAGGGAATCTGGCGCTTTCACGGCTGACTACGGGATCGATGGGCGCAACTCGAGGACACCGCCGCCTCATGACGAATACCATGACCAAGAGGCAACTTCTCGAAAGGAATTGGAGGTTTGTTCGGGAACGGATCGACCGGGCCTGCGATCGAGCCAAGCGAGCCCGGGACGAGGTCAAGCTCGTGGCGGTCACGAAGAGCGTGGGTGTCGCGGAAATGCAGGCCCTTCTGGACCTGGGGGCCGGCGACCTCGGGGAGAATCGGGTCCAGGATGCCGCGAGGAAGTTTCCGGTCCTTCGGCCCGCAGCCCCCTTCTGCCGCCACCTGATCGGGCACCTGCAGAGGAACAAGGTGCGATTGGCCCTGGACCATTTCGACTTCTTCCACTCACTGGACAGTTTGAGGCTGGCGATGGCGATGGAATCGGAGGCCGCCAGGGCAGGCCGAATGCTTCCCGTGCTGCTGCAAGTCAATGTCTCCGGCGAGGTCACGAAGCAGGGATGGCCGCCTGGAGAGATGGTGGCGGCTCTGCCGGAAATCCGCGGGATGAGCCACCTCCGCATGGAGGGGCTGATGACGATGGCCCCGCTGGCCGATGACCCGGAGCTGGTGCGGCCCATGTTCCGCCAATTGCGCGAGTTGCGCGAGGCCAACGCGTCCAGCTTCCCGGGCCTTCGCCATCTATCCATGGGCATGACGCAGGACTTCGAGGTCGCCATCGAGGAGGGAGCGACCCTGGTGCGCATCGGCACGGCGCTCTTCGAGGGCCTGGGCGAAGGGATGGCCTGATGCGGATTCCCCTGCGCGGAAGGATCAGACATCCGGGGGATCGTCCCTCAATCCTCCCCATCTTCCCCATCCCCGCCCGCTGCTGGCGTCTGGCCAGGCCCGCGGACGTCCGGAGTCCCGGCCGCGCCCTCCGAGCCCGGTATGCCCTTCCCTTCAGGCCTGTCCAGCATATCCACGTTCTCCCGGTCTAAGTCGGTGCCGGATTCATAATGGTCTCTCGGGGTGATGACGGCGAGGGTGACGCACGTGGCGGCCAGGACAGCCAGGGTCGCGTAGAGGACCGGGATTCGGACTTTCGGTCCGCGGGCGCGCCGGAGCATTTTCTCAAGTCGTTCCACATCCTTGACTTCCGAGAGGTAGAGGAGCATCAAGGAAGAGACCACCTCGCCGAGCAGGCCGGCGCTGATGATGCTGAGCATGATCTGGCCGAAGAGTTCATAAATCCAAGAAGGCATGAACTCGGCGAACATGCTTCCGAAGCGATAGATGAAGAAGAAGGTCCCGAAAGAAGCTCCACCGATGAAAAGGAGTGCGACGGCCATCAACAGGAGCTGGTGGGCTTTTTTGAAGCCAAATGCCATGGCTCGCGCGAAAATCCGGATCGGATTGTCCCCTTCGAGGATCGAGACCGCGGCGAGCAGGAGTCCGACGAGCGACACCCAGAGGACGCCGAGGAGGCCCAGCAGAGCCGCGAGCAGGACCTTGGTAGCCAGCCCCATGCCTTCGAGCGTGAAGAGGTAAGCGATGCCGAGGCACCCGAGGAAAGCGATGCCCCATAGCGGAATGGTGAGGACCACACCGAGCACCAAGTTGATCCAATATCGGACCGAATAGTAAAGCAGGCGTTCAATGCCGAAGTCCTTCTGGAAAAGGCCGTCGCGCACGCACGCGACCAGGCCGGCGAACAAAAAGCTCCCGATGAGGGATTCCAGCATGGAAAGGGCCAGAAAGGCGCCGGGCGAAGCTTTCCGGTCCACCAGGCGCGTCGCTTGCCAGAGGACCGTGGAGACCAGCCCCATGGGCAGGTAGAGCCAGAAGCCGTTCAGCATCTGGGTGATGCCGGCTCTCGCCGCTTCGATCCCGCCTTCTGTATTGAAAAATTCGCCAAGCTTGTCCGCGGGGAGGCCTTCTTCCTCGCCCTCGGCCTCTTCGCCGTCCGCGGTCTGCCCGCCCGATCCGATACGGGTGCCGGCCTTCAGGTTGTACCCACACTGGATGCAGAGGACGGCGCCGGGCTTCCATGAAGCCGAGCAGCCGGGACACTGCGCGGGCGTCTCCTGCGGGTCGGAAGACGGAGCGGGGCCGGTCGGAGGCGGCGCAAGGGATAGTCCGAGGACGGGGGGACCCTTCCGCGGGCCCGGTTCCGCATCGGGAAGGGCGAGGGAGAGTTCCAGACCGGCCGCGGGGGCTTTGGCCGCGGCTGCTGAGGGGACCGGCCCCTTCGTTTCCGGGATGACTTCATAGGACGAAAGATCGATGATTTCCCCGCTGGCCTCGCGCCCATCCGCCTCGGGGTCCGGCAACCGGGCGGATTCGGCCGGGGCTGACCTGACCGCCGATGGGGCAGCCGGCCGGAGGTCCGTCGGCCGAACGCCCGCTCCGCCGGGTTCTGAGGGAACCTGGATGGCCTTCTTGCAGCGCGGGCAGGGGAAGGACTGACCTGCCAGCTTGCGCCCGAGCCGAATTTTCTGCTGGCAGGAGCACTCGATCTTGACGTCTTGGGGCCCGAATTCGAGCAGCGCCGTTCCGGCGGCTGCCCTCGGTATGACCAGCACTTGCTGGCAGGTGGGACAATTCAGCTTTGCGGCGTTCCCGACGCTCTTAACCTGGAACGCCGCGCCGCACGTGCATCGGATGAGGACAGCCATCTCGGGAAACTCGTTCAGGGATCGCGGCCCAGATGCCCGGAATACCACCGGTTTCGGTCGTGCCTGTTTCCACAGGCTGAGAAGCGGTCATGTCCCTGCCCCCTTTTCGCGGGGTAGTTCGTAAGGAAATGCTCCCCCGGCACACTTTACCATCGCGGATTCAGGCCGAGTTAGCAAATCGCTTCTTGCAACGGTTCATTCATCCTTCACAGGTTCTTGGCGGCTACAACCTTCACCCCGAGCCCTCTCCTTTAGGGAGCTGACCTCTGCCCACAGTTGACACCGCCGGTCGTGGAGTGTGCGCGGAGCGTTTCCAGACTATGGAAATGTGATTCGGTTGTCCTGTGGTGATGTTTGCTCCTGGTTTATAGATTTCCACCCCGGAAACCCACCAAGACGCTGTTTGATGTGGTTTTGGCGCTCTTAGAGCGTATTGCCACCTTGGTTGGAGTACGGGCCAATGCAACTTGTCACTGGGCTCGGGGAGATGGACCCGCCCGATTCCGTAACAGAGGGTGATTCAGCGCTTAGCGGATTTTCGTAGCGAAGCGCCTCAGCGCATCGGCGAACCCGGAATCGAAAATCCCGATACGTGTACGAGGACTACTTTAGCTCGTCGACGAGTTTGGAAGTGCGAGTGCAGTTACGAACTCGTCACCTCGACCGCCCTGCTTCGGAGTCCAATCCGCGCGATATCTTCGAAGTAATTCGGATAAGTCTTGGCAACGCAGGCGGGATTCAGGATGACGACTCCGGGGACGCGGGCACCGGGGAGGGCGAAGCTCATGGCCATGCGGTGGTCATTGTAAGTCTGTATACGGCCGCCGTGGAGGCCTGCGGGTGTGACGCGCAAGAAGTCCGACCCCTGTTCCACCCGTGCGCCGAGCCGATCCAGTTCAGCCGCGAGCGCGGCAATGCGGTCCGTTTCCTTGATACGCAGCGTCTTCAGCCCACGCAACGTGGTCGTGCCGCGTGCAAAAAGGGCGACCACGGCCAGGGTCTGAGCCGTATCGGGCATGTCGGTCAGATCGAAGTCGCCTCCATCAAGGTCGCCGCCAGTGACCTCGATACCACCCGGTGGGTGGGACACGGAGCAGCCCATGGACTCGAGAAGCTGGACGAAGCGTACGTCGCCCTGGGAGGAATCGGTCGACAGGCCGCGGACAAGGACGGGGCCGCCAGCGATGGCTGCTGCCGCCCAGTAATAGCACGCGTTGGAAGCGTCAGGCTCGATCGCGGTGCTCCGACCCCGGTAGACCTGACCGCAAGGCACGTGAAAGGACTCGTAGTCCTTGGCCTTGGCGGAGACCCCGAAGTCTCGCATGACCTGAAGGGTCATATCGATGTAAGGCTTGGAGACGAGTTCGCCGAGGACGGAAATGGTGGTGGACTGGCGGGCGTAAGGAGCTGCCATGAGCAAGGCGGAGCAAAACTGGCTGCTGCGGGCCCCTGAGATACGGCATTCTCCACCGGAAAGCCCCCGGGCTTCGAGAAGGAGCGGAGGACATCCGTTGCCCGACTGGGAGGTCACGCGGCAGCCAAGCTGGCCAAGGGCGTCGATCAGGTCATCGATCGGCCTCTCGCGCATGCGGGCGTCGCCGTCCAGCCGATAGCATCCCTCGCCAAGGCAGAGGGACGCTGCAAGGAATCTCATGGCCGTGCCCGCATTGCCGACGTAGAGGTCCGCTTCCCGTACAGGAAATTGGCCGCTGCATCCGGACACGGCGAGAGCGTCCCCTGCGGCCGCCTCGGAGACGGATACGCCAAGGATGCGGAGCGCTTCGATCATGTACCGGGTATCCTCGCTGTGAAGGGGACGGAGCAGCCGGCTATCCCCTTGAGCCAAGGCTGCAACGAGGAGTGCCCGGTTGGTGAAGCTTTTCGAACCGGGAACTTCGATTTCGCCCCGCAGCGGGACATGTGGGATGATTTCAAGAGCGGATTCCGGCTTCACAGAGCCTCCGGAGAGCAGGGATTGAAGCGGACGCTTCGCGTCGGCTCGAACGAAGCTTTGACAGATGATTATGGCGATTCCTATACTGCCTGCACGCGTCGTACACTCCACGGCATGACCCATCTCAGGAAGGATGCGACATCCGCGCTGTGACCCTCTTCTTGACAACGATCCTGCGGGAAAGACGTTTCCCCATGTCGTGTCGGAAAACCGCAAGCCCCTGTCGCACCGATCCCCCATGGCGAGCGGGGCAACGGCGTGTCGGCCGCATGGGCCTCACCATCACCGAGATGATGTTTGTCGTGGTACTCGTGGGGCTGTTGATCGTCATCCTGGTCCCGGTTATCCGGCGCTTTCACTCGCATGCCACGGTGGCCATCTGTACGGACAATCTGCGGAAAATAGGAGCTGCCCTGAACTGGTATCAGACGCAGAACAACGGCTGGCTGCCGGCAAATCAGCTTGACGGAAGCTGGCGAACCTATCTCGATCCGGCCCTGAAGTCCCCGTTCGAAGCGAACAACTGGAAGGGCGTGAGCAGCCACTGGAAATGTCCAGCAGGCGGGGAGTACTTCGCCAACAACCTCATCCTCGGGGACAACCGATACGACCGGGAGAAGTACGTGACCCACTGGAAAATTAACCAGTTTCCCCGGGCCATTCAGGTGCCGGTAGTGGCCGATTCGAAGGCGGGCCAATATGCTCAGGCGGCCATTGGGAACTACAGTGGCGTGGACTTCCGCCATGACGGAGGGGCGGTCATCCTGTTCCTGGACTGGCGCGTCGAGCGCGTGGAGAGTACCAACGCGACCGTGTCCGATTGGTGGAATGAGCCGGTCAGCGGCAAGCCGAGGATGCCGCCGCCAGCCAGGCCTTGAGTCGTCCTCATTTCCAGCGGTGGAAATGAGGACCCGCAGGACCACCACAGAAAATCAGCGCGTCCCGCCTTCTTCCGCTGACTCCTCCTGCAACGATTCAAGGAACAAATCAAAGTTGTTGCTCCGAGCTACTTCGGATGCCCGGCGCTTCAAACTTTGCACCTTGTCGGGGTCCTTTCGGAACTTCTTCAGCAGTTGGATCAGCCTCTGAACACTATCCTGATTCCGGATGGCCGCAAGTGGAATCTGATCAAAGTAGTTAAAGGCATTGAGACGGTCGCCCCCTTCATAAAGGATATTGGCGTAGTATTCGACCCAGTCCCAGCGCTCAGGCTCTAACTCGATGGCCCGCCTCAAGTTGCGATGCGCCTCCTCCGGGGACTGGCTCGTTTCCTGGAGACAGATGCCCAGCATGGCCAGAGCCTCGGCATGCTCCGGCTGGCCCGCGAGGACCTGCCGGCAAATTTGGATCGTTTCCTCGAGGCAGTCCACATCATAGTAAGTCAAGGCCATCTGCATCAGTGCCTCGGGATCGTTCCGCAGGCGTTCCTCGATGCGCCGAAAACAGGCCTGCGCCTGCGAGAGGCGATTCACCTGGATGAGACACAGGCCGCATCCAAACCACATCTCCTCGTCACCGGGGCTGAGAATCAGTCCCTGGTGAAAGGCCCGGGAGGCCAAAAAGTATTCCCCCATCTCGCTGTAGGCCTGACCCAGCCCAGAATAGAGCTCGGCGCTGAAAGGGAAAAGCCTGAGAGCTTCACGAAAAAGGGATTGGGCCTCTTCAAGTCGCCCCTCTTCCAGGAGCTCGAAGCCTTTGCGCTCGTAATCCCCGCTGCTCGTGAACTCGGCCATTGAGCTCTCTCGTTCCTGCTCGTCCCTGGATTCCCGGCCGGAATCTCGTTCGTCGAAATGACGGGGACCGAGGCAGACTGGAAACAAGCTGACGCTTAGAATATGCGTTATGCCCAGCACGGATTATATCCGATTTGGCGAACCGGGGACAACACGCCGGAGCGAATCGAGATTTGCTTGTGAAAGTTGGCGACGTGTGTCATGACTTTGGTTTCCCATCTGCGGTTTTCTCTCCCTCCACACTTGTCCCTCCCGCGGGGATACATAGGGGAGAATCCTTCCCCATGGGACAAGTCCGGGAAACGGGACCCCTAACGGAGAATCCGTGGGGATGCTCTTCTTCGGTCGCAGAAGGAATCCGCGGTAAGACTTCGATTGCTGGTCTCGGGCGATCCTGCTTATCCCTCTTGTCGCTCCTTCTTGCCCTCGCAGGATGTACGAACAACCCGTATCGGGAAGAAGACCATCTGCACAGGGTTCGCTACAGCTCGATCGACGAGGACCCCAAGAGCCTGGACCCCTCCTTCGCCTACGATTCGCTGTCGCTGCAAATGGTCGCGCCGATTTACGACACCCTCTTGCAGTATGCGTACCTGAAAAGACCCTACGCCCTGGAGCCGGCCCTGGCGGACCGGATGCCGGAACGAGAGGTGTATGCCTACGAAGGGGAACTCTCCCCTCCGGCTCAGGAGTCCGACCTGGAACAGGAGATTGGCGTTCCCGTCCCGGAAGCCGAGCCGCCTGCGGAGCGGAAGACGGTGCGGCGTGAGGCCTTCCGATACCGGATCACCATCCGCCAGGGTCTCCGTTTCCAAGATGACCCTTGCTTCGAAGCCACGGGAGGAAAGGGACGCGAGGTGAGAAGTGACGACTTCCTCTACGCTTTCAAGAGGATTGCCGACCCGCTGGTCACCTGTCCCGTTCGGGCCATCCTGGGTGAAAAGGTGGCGGGCCTGAATGGCTTCTATTTTGCCAATCGCAAGAGAATCCAGGGACAACGCGCGGCGGGGCTCGAACCTGAGACAGATTATTCGATCCCGGTGACTGGCCTTCGGCGCATCGATGACTCTACCTTCGAGGTCTGTCTCACGGAAAAGTATCCGCAGTTTCTCTACTGGCTGGCCATGCCTTTTACGACGCCCATTCCGCGGGAGGCCGTGGAACATTACGACCCGGTACGGTTTCCAGGTCGGGAGGCCTTCCGGGACCATCCGGTGGGTACCGGCGCCTACGTCCTGAAGGCGGGGGAATACCGGAAGGGACAGAGGATGGTGCTCGAGCGCAACCCGAATTTTCGAGAGGAACGGTATCCCGCGGAGGGCGAGCCGGGGGACCGGGAGATCGGTCTTCTCGCGGACGCAGGAAAGCTTCTGCCCCTCGTGGACACCTGGGTCTTCACAACGGTCAAGGAGTCGATCCCGCACTGGAATCTCTTCCGGCAGGGCTACCTGGACACCTCGGGCATCCCGAGGGAGTTTTTCGACCGAGTGATCACGCCGGAAGGCGGCCTATCGCGGTCCATGGAAGAGAAGGGCGTACGGCTTTACCGGGCGAAGGAGTTGACGACCTATTATTTTGCGTTCAACATGGACGACCCGGTGGTGGGGAAGAATGTAAAGCTGCGACAGGCGGTCTCGTCAGCCATCCACACGGCGGAATACATCGAGCTTTTCCTGAACGGGCTGGGGGAGGTCGCACAGAGCCCGCTGCCGCCGGGTCTCTTCGGCTACGATCCCGACTACCGGAATCGATACCGGCGGTTTGACCTCGACTCCGCGCGCCGCCTTCTCTCCGAGGCAGGTTACCCGGGTGGCCTCGATCCGGTGCGGGGACAGCCTCTGGAAATCCGTTACGACACGGCGCAGAACGACCCATCGGGCAAGCAATCGGTCCGGTGGCTGGTCCGGCAGCTCGAGGCGCTGGGAATCCGACTCGTGGTGATCCTGAACGACTGGAACACGCAGCAGCAGAAGGCGGACGAGGGGAATTTTCAGCTCATCGGATACGGCTGGCTGGCCGACTACCCGGACCCCGAGAATTTTCTGTTTCTGCTGCACAGCGAGAATCGACGCCCGGGAGTGAACTATGCCAATTACGCGAATCCCGAGTACGACCGTCTCTTCGACGAGATGAAGGGGATGAGCAACCAGGGCGAGGAAGGCGAGAAGCGTCGCCAGATCATCGCCCGCATGGTCCGAATCCTGGAGGAAGACTGCCCCTGGGTGCCGAACTTTCACCCGGAAAGCTACTCGCTCGTCCACTCGTGGTGCGGCGGAGTGAAGCTGCACGGGCCGGCAAATAACCTGCTCAAGTATGCACGGGTGGACCCCGAACGGCGAGCGAAGCTGCGAGGTGAATGGAATCGGCCGAATTACCCAGCAGTCTGGTGGAGCTTGGGCATCCTCGCCGCTGGCTTCCTGCCCGCCTGGTGGGTGGCCTTCCGCAGGGGCCGGTGAGCCGGCCGTGCTGACCATTCTCCCGATACCGAAGAACGGAATAAAACGCCATTCGGAAAGGTCCTGAAGGTGGGTTCGAAGCCGCCCCAGGGCGCTTCGCTCCCCGGACTCCTGTAGCCATGTTGACCTACGTCCTGCAACGCATCCTCTACGCCGTCCCGATCGTGGTCCTCGTGGCTCTGGTGACGTTCATGCTGTTCTTCATGGTCGTTCCTCCGGAGGTCATGGCCCGGAGACACCTCAGCGCCAAGAATCCAACGCGCGAGGACATTCAGAATTGGCTCGAAAAACATGGGTACGACAAGCCCTTGTTCGTGAATCTCGAAACCGCGAACGGCGGCCAGACCCGGTACGCGGACAGCCAGTTCGTGCGCCACCTGCGGAGCGTCTTCCTCTTCGACTTCGGGAAGTCGGACCAGACGGGCGAGCCGGTGAGGGATATCCTCCTCCGGCACATGGGGCCATCCCTGATGCTCATGGTCCCCGCCTTCATTCTCTCTCTGTTCCTCGACATCGCCCTGGCGCTCCTCATCGCCTATTGCCGGGGAACTTACGTGGACCGCTGGGCGTTGGTCGCCTGCGTCCTGTTGATGGCCGTCCCGACGCTCGTCTACATCATCGCCGGGCAGACCCTGTTCAGCCTGGTGCTTCGCCTCAGCCCCATCGCCGGGTGGGACGATGGGCTTCAGGCGGCCAAGTTCCTCTACCTCCCCATCGTGCTCGCCATTCTGGCCGGGCTGGGCGGCAGCATCCGGTTCTACCGCACGGTGATGCTCGAGGAGTTGACACGGGACTATGTCCGGACGGCCCGGGCCAAGGGCAGCCGGGAAAGCCGGATTCTCTTTCGAGACGTGCTCAAGAATGCCATGATCCCCATCCTCACTTCGGCGGTAATGTCCATCCCGTTCCTTTTCCTCGGCAGCCTGTTGCTCGAAAATTTTTGCGGCATCCCGGGCCTGGGCTCTCGCTTGATCGACGCCATCAACGCCTCGGATTTCGCCGTGATCCGTTCCCTCGTGTTCCTCGAAACGCTGCTCTTCATCCTCGGCCTCGTGCTGACCGATGTGAGCTATACCCTCGTGAACCCGCGGGTGCGGTTCGAAGGCACCCCCCTCAATCGCATGGTGGTCCCGGTCCTGCTCGGGGCCGGGGCGGTGCTGGCCGCAGGCGCGCTGGTGCGGACCGGCGTCCGGATGCTGCACCGCGCTCCCGATGCCGGCCACCTCATGCAAAAACCCTGGATTCTGGAGAATCTCGTGACGGCCGGAGTCCTGGCCCTCGGACTCTTCCTCCTGCATCAGGCCTGCAAAAGGGCTTACTGGCGGGAGGCCTTCCGGCGCGTGGCGCAGAACCGTCTTGCCCTCGTCGCCCTGGGCGTGGTAGGCCTCTATACCGCCGCCGGCTTTCTCGATAGCATCTCCTGGAAGGATGCGGCCACGGACCTGAGGCCGCGGTCGCTGCTGGACCGGGTGTTCCGGAGGGACGCGGAACGGCGGGAGCGGACCTACTCGTCGCCGCTGGCACTGGAGGAGTTTACGGGCCGGCCAGCGAGGCCCCTCGAAAACGGCCCGCATCTCCTCGGCACCGACAGCACCGGCGAGGATGTCTTCTACCTGACGCTCAAAGGGATTAGAACCGCCCTCATGATCGGTCTGTTCACGACGCTCCTCATCATCCCGATTGCCGCTGGAATGGGCATCGCCGCCGGCTACTTCCGCGGATGGGTCGATGACACGGTCCAGCTCCTGGCCACCCTCATGGCCTCTATCCCTGAAATCTTGCTCCTCGTCGCCCTCATGACAGTCCTCGACCGCGGCCTGCCCCAGCTCTGCTTCGCCCTGGGCGTAACGAGCTGGGTCGGCCTCTGCCGCCTCCTCCGGGGAGAGACGCTCAAGCTGCGGGATCTCGAATACGTCCAGGCCGCAGAAGCCCTGGGCATCACGACGCTCGGCATCCTCTGGCGGCACGTCCTCCCCAATGTCATGCACCTCATCCTCATCACCTTCGTCCTCCGCTTCAGCGCCTTGGTCATGTCCGAGGTGACACTCAGCTACCTCGGCATCGGAGTCGGCCCTGGGACGGGAAGCTGGGGCACGATGATCGACGGAGCGCGCCTCGAGCTGGCCCGAGACCCCGTGATCTGGTGGAATCTGGCCAGCGCGTTCGGGGCCATGTTCCTGCTCGTCCTGTCGTTCAATTACTTCGGCGACGTCCTCCGCGATGCCCTCGACCCGCGCTTGAGGGAACGCTAGGAAACTCCTCCCTCCAGAGGACCCTGCGCGCATCGCTTCATGGGTTTGAATCATGGCTGACCGACCTCTCCTGGAAGCACGGAATCTCCGGACCTATTTCCGGACGCGCGAGGGGATCGCCCGAGCGGTGGACGGCGTCTCCTTCACGCTCGCCCGAGGCGAGACCCTCGGCCTCGTGGGCGAGTCCGGGTGCGGCAAGTCCGTCACCGCCCTCACCCTCATGCAGCTCGTCCCGGAACCCGCCGGTTACCTCGCCGGGGGAGAAATCGTCCTCGACGGCGACAACCTGGTGCTCTTCACGCCGCGGCAAAAGCGGGAGATGCGGGGCAAACGCATGGCCATGGTCTTCCAGGACCCCATGACCGCCCTTAATCCCGTCTTTACCATCGGCAGCCAGATCGTGGAAACCATCCGGCAGCACCGGAAAGCTACCCGCCACGAGGCCAGACGACGGGCCATCGAGATGCTGGAACGCGTGGGCATCCCTCTGCCCGAGCAGCGATTCGGCGAGTATTCTTACCAGCTCTCCGGCGGCATGCAGCAGCGGGCCATGATCGCCATGGCGCTGTGCTGCCAGCCGGACATCCTGATCGCTGATGAGCCCACTACGGCGCTGGACGTGACCATCCAGGCGCAAATCCTGGACCTGCTGAGGGCGCTTCAGAAAGAGTTCGGCATGGCCATCCTGCTCATCACACACAACCTGGGCGTCGTGGCCGAGATGGCCCACCGGGTCTCCGTCATGTACGCCGGTAAAATCGTCGAATCGGCCCCGGTGGACGCCCTGTTTCGGCAGCCGAAGCATCCCTATACCATCGGGCTGTTTGGCAGCCTGCCCTCTCGGAACTGGCGTGGCCGCCGCTTGCGCGCCATACCGGGCATCGTGCCTCCGGCGACCCAGTTCCCCTCGGGCTGCCGATTCTGCACCCGCTGCGAGAAAGCCATGGACGTGTGCCGCCGGGAGGAGCCCGCGCTGAAAGCCGTGGCGACAAGCCACGAAACGGCCTGCTTCCTTTATCCATGACCTGCTGAGGAATTCTTATGTCATTGGGCCATGAGCAGTTGCGTGACCCGGTCCAGAGAGAGGCTCGCACGGAATCGCGATGAGCCGGGAAAGGCTGTAGGCTGTAGGTGTTTGGACCAGGCCATCCGTGGCCTTTCGGTCCCTCCAGCCTCCAGCCTCCCGCCTCCCGCCCAACCATCTGAGCAGTGACGATGCAGGAATCCTCATCCACGCCGGTCCCCAATGGCCCCCTCATCCGGGTCCGTGACCTCCGCACCTGGTATCCGGTGCGCCGCGGCGTCCTCCAGGCGATCGCCGGCCACATCAGGGCGGTCGATGGCGTCAGCCTCGACATCCCGGCGGGCAAGACCCTGGCGCTGGTTGGCGAATCCGGCTGCGGCAAGACCACGGCAGGCAAGAGCATCCTCAGGCTCGTGCGGCCCACCTCCGGACAGATTCTCTACGGAAGGATGGACCTGGCGCGGCTGCCCGAAGCTGAGTTGAGACCGATCCGGCGTGATCTCCAGGTGATCTTCCAGGACCCCTACAGTTCCCTGAATCCGAGGCTGACCATCGCGGAGACGGTGATGGAAGGCATGGAAATCCACGGCATCGGAGAAAGCGGGCAGGAGCGCAGGGAACGTGCGGCGGAGCTGCTGGAGCGCGTGGGGCTCGGTCACGACGCGCTCGGCAGGTATCCGCATGAATTCTCCGGAGGCCAGCGACAGCGCATCGGCATCGCCAGGGCCCTCGCCGTCCAGCCGAAATTCATCGTCTGCGATGAACCGGTCAGCTCCCTGGACGTCTCGATCCAGGCGCAGATTCTCAATCTGCTGAAGGAGCTGCAGGAGGAGTTTCACCTCACGTACCTCTTCATCACGCACGATCTGGGCGTCGTGGAGTACTTGGCGGACCAGGTGGCGGTGATGTACCTGGGAAAGATCGTGGAAGAGGCGTCCTGCGAGCAGATCTTCGACCGGCCCCTGCATCCCTACACGCAGGCGCTTCTCTCCGCCGTGCCCTCGGCGCAGCCGGGGTCAGCCTCCCGGCGCATCATCCTCAAGGGCGACGTGCCCTCGCCGATGCACCCGCCCTCGGGCTGCCCCTTCCACCCGCGCTGCCCCGCGGCCGAGGCCGGGTGCGCCCGCACGGAGCAGAGGCTCGCCGAGCTCGAGACCGGCCACCGGGTCCGCTGCAGTGTGGCGGAACGAAAGCACCGTGCCTCATAAAGTGGATTTGGATGCAAGCTCGCACTGTTTCCAAGGCCGATCGATGAGACGAGTCTGCAAGTGCCTTTGCGCTTGCAAGCTCGTCTACGGCAGGTGTGCTTGTCATCGGGCGGCGTCCCTTCTCACCTGAGCTTGACAATTTCGCATATTATGCTATATCAAAATTGTGATATTACGAGATACGCTATTGAATGTTCTCCGCAGTCAACGGCCCGTGACAACTCCAGCCCCGGAGGTCGCTCGGGCTCTCGGAAAGAAAATCCCGCTTTCCACTTCGCACGCGGTGGTCCTGACCGGCATTCGGCGATGCGGCAAGAGCACCCTGCTGGCTCAAATTCTTAATCGAGCGCAGCCTGCCGCCTTCATCACCTTCGAAGATACCCGACTCTTCCAGCTCGAAGTTCAGGACTTCTCCACCCTCCTATCCGCTCTGGATGAGGTCTGCCCTGCCAATGCGGCGGTCGGGCTGGACGAGGTCCAGGAACTCTCCGAATGGCAGAGGCTGGTTCGCGCTCTTCTCGACCGAGGACGGACGGTCTACGTCACAGGCTCCAACGCATCGCTCCTGGGCCGGGAACTCGGGGTCAGGCTCAGCGGGCGTCATCTTTCGTTCGAAGTGCATCCCTTCAGCTATTCCGAGTATCTGGATTACACGCGGCAGCCGGTGAGCGAAGCCTCGTTTCGGGCGTACCTGGACGACGGCGGTTTCCCCGAGTACCTGCGGGAGCGCAATGACCATATTCTGCATGAGCTGGTGCGAGACGTGATCCGCCGTGACATCGCGTCTCGCTATGGGTTACGCGAGCTGCGCCACCTCATGAATCTGGCCCTCTTCCTGCTGGCCAATACAGGCCAGGCCTTCTCGCTCCAGCGGCTCACAAAGTCGTTGGCGGTCCCAACAGTCGGCCAGACGGCCCGTTACGTCGAGTACCTCCAGGATGCCTATCTCCTGATGGCGTTGCCAAAGTTCGGCCCGGCGTTCAGGAAGCGGGTCGTCAGTCCCCGCAAGTATTACGCAGTAGACAACGGGCTTCGCAGAGCCAATTCTCCGCAAGCTGCTCCTGACGTGGATCATCGGCTGGAAAACGTGGTTTACCTCGCGCTGCAGGAAAAACACCCCGACGTCACTTACGCAGGCGAACGTGACCTCTGGGAGTGTGATTTCATTGCTGGCGATGCCGCTATCCAGGTCTGTGCGGAACTGACCGAAAGCAACAAGGCGCATGAGCTGGCGGGCCTTCTTCATGCCGTCCAGCTTTGCGGCAGTCGCCGGGCCATGGTGCTGACTCTCCATCAAACGGACCGATTCGCGGTGGAGGGCTTTAACGTCCACGTTGTCCCGGTTTGGAGGTGGCTCTGCGAGTCCGAATAGCTCCTATTGAAATCCGTTCCGCCCTTCGGGCTCCGCAGATTTCAGCGACTGACCTGTTTCGGCTTCGCCGAAACAGGTCAGTCAAAAGAGAAAAATCTTATAACTTATTTATGTACAATCAGTTAAAACGAAACGGCGTGCCTTCTCAATAAGGTCGGGGAGATGGACCCGCCCGACTTCATAATCGATGATGATTCAGCACTTATGGAGCAGTTGCCGACCCAATCCCCAAACCCGACGCGTGCGAGATCGTGAAAATTCGCTGAATCCCCACGAGAACAGCCGCTTTGCGAAGCGCTTGCTGTACCCCTTTTCAGTTCTGGCCGCACGAGATGCACGCGCAGGTCTGAGGCAACGCTTCGCTACCGCCTCGGATAGCCCAGAGCGGCCAACGATTCCGTGATTTCCGCCAGAATCGCCGGATCGTCGATGGTCGCTGGAATCGGATACTCCGTCCCCTCCGCAATTTTTTTCATCGTGCTGCGAAGTATCTTGCCTGACCGCGTCTTGGGCAGACGCTTCACCACCGCGGCAACCTTGAAGGACGCCACGGGCCCGATTTGGTCCCGCACGAGCTTGATCAGGTCCTGGACCAAGGCCTCGGGAGAGCCAGAAACGCCTGCTTTGAGGACTACGAAGCCTACCGGTATCTCCCCCTTGATCTCGTCCGCCACGCCCACGACCGCGCATTCCGCCACGTCGGGATGAGACGCCAGCGCCTCCTCCATCGCACCGGTGGACAACCGATGCCCTGCGACGTTGATGATGTCATCCGTGCGGCTCATCACCCAGAGGTAACCGTCCTCGTCCTTGTAACCGGCGTCCGCGGTGACGTAGTAGCCGGGGTATCGGCTGAGGTAGGACTGCCGATACCCTTCGTCGTTGTTCCAGAGCGTAGGCAAACAGCCTGGGGGAAGCGGGAGCTTGACGACGATGTTGCCGATTTTGGCCGCGGGCACTTCACGTCCGGCCTCGTCCAGCACGCGGACGTCATAGCCCGGCACGGCCTTGGTGCACGAGCCCGGCTTCACGGGAAGCCTGCCCAGCCCGATACAGTTGGCGGCGATGGGCCAGCCTGTCTCGGTCTGCCACCAGTGATCGATCACCGGCCTGTCAAGTATTTTTTGCGCCCAGAGAAGCGTGTCGGGGTCGCATCTCTCGCCCGCCAGGAAAAGCGTCCGGAAAACGCTCAGGTCGTATCGGCGAACGTGGCTGCCTTCAGGGTCCTCACGTTTGATGGCGCGGAATGCGGTGGGCGCGGTGAAGAGCACGTTGACACCATGCTGGGAGACGACACGCCAGAAGGCGCCGGGGTCCGGCGTTCCCACCGGTTTCCCTTCGTACAGGACGGTCGTGCAGCCCTGGGAGAGCGGCCCATAGACGATATAGGAGTGCCCGACGACCCAGCCGACGTCCGAGGCTGCCCAGTAGACGTCTCCGGCATCGACCCCGTAGATGTTTTTCATGCTCCACTTGAGTGCGACGAGATGCCCGCCGTTGTCCCGCACGACGCCTTTGGGAACGCCCGTTGTCCCTGACGTGTAAAGGATGTAAAGGGGATCGGTCGCCGCCACGGGCACGCAGTCAGCCTCTCCTGCACCGGCGACCATCTCCGACCAGTCCAGGTCCCGGCCCCGCGTCAGGGATGCCTGCTCCTGAGGACGCTGGAGGATGACGCAGCGTTCCGGCTTCGCAGTCGCCATCTCTATCGCCCGGTCGAGCAGCGGCTTGTAAGGCACGGTCCGATTGACCTCGACGCCGCAGGAGGCGGAAAGGATCAGCTTCGGCCTGGCGTCATCGATCCGGATGGCCAGCTCTCTCGGAGCGAATCCACCGAAGACGACGGAGTGGACGGCCCCGATCCGGGCGCAGCCGAGCATGGCCACCACCGCTTCGGGCACCATCGGCATGTAAAGGATGACACGGTCCCCCTTGCGGACGCCCAGGCGGGCCAGAGCGCCCGCGAGACGCGCAACTTCATCCCGGAGCTCTCGGTAGGTGAAGGTGCGGACCGCTCCGGTGACCGGGCTGTCGTAGACGAGCGCGGGCTGGCCGCCTCGGCCGCTTTCCACGTGCACGTCGAGCGCGTTGAAGCAGGTGTTCATCACGCCGCCGGGAAACCAGCGACAAAACGGCGGAGTCGAGTCATCCATGACCCGGTCCCACTTCCGATACCAGTGGACACCCTCGGCCGCCTCGGCCCAGAAGCCCTGCGGGTCGCTTAGCGATCGCCGGTGCATCTCCGCCTGACTGCACTTCGCGTTTCGGGACATGAAACACCTCGCCAGATTGCGTTCAGAATCACGGCCAGTTTAGCGGGTCAGAAGTGCGGGCGCACTTCTGAATCGCTAAATTGCTGCCGCACGACTTCCGACCGACTTGCCAGTTGGCTTTAACCTGTCCGGAAGCCTCAGGCCAAGGAGCGCACGCCGATCCTTCATCGTGGTTTGCATTTTCCGGTCTACCGGCTTGTGCTATGATATGTAGCGAAAGAAACAGAAGCATAAGAGGGACAGAAATGCAGTGGCGTGACCGAATTATCCTTGACCCAAAGGTGCTGGTTGGAAAGCCGGTCATTAAGGGCACGCGAATTTCCGTCGAGTTTGTCATTGATTTATTGGCTCGTGGGTGGACCACCACGCAGATACTAAAAGAGTACAACCACCTTACTGCCCAGGATATTCAGGCCTGTCTTGCCTACGCGAGTGAGATGCTCAAAGAGAAAAAAGTATTCCTCCTGCCTACCTGAATGCCCCGATGCGTATCGTCGCTGATGGGAATGTCAGCGGAAGCGTGATCCGTGAGTTGCGGCGCAAGGGACATGACGCCCTGTCTGTGAAGGAGGCCATGCGCTCAGAATCGGACGAGGCTGTCTTACGGAGAGCGCAGAGTGAGGAACGAGTCGTGCTTACTCATGATAAAGATTTTGGTGAGTTGGCCTTTCGGTGGGGATTGCCTGCCACGACTGGGGTTATTCTGTACCGCTTGCAGGGAAGGAATCCCAAATCCGTTAATCGACGAGTCCTGGAAGTATTCGAAAGTCGTCCAGACTGGTCCGGTTGTTTTGCTGTTGTCACCGAAGACCGTGTTCGCATGCGTCCTCTCTCTTCGATCCGGCAACGATAACGATCCAGGCTTCCTTTAAACGTGAGTCTGGGGCGATCTTCATGGTTGCCCCCGTGGTTCGGATTTCATGCTGCCCTCCGCAGCTCCTCCTCATATCGATCATTTCCTTCGAGTGGTCCGCCGTGAGGTGCGCCGCTTTCGCGTGCCCGCGGTCGGTCGCGTCGCTCGACGCCGCGACCCGTTCCAGGTCCTGATCTCCTGCCTCATCAGCCTCCGGACCAAGGACGAGGTGACCGCGCAGGCGTCCCAACGCCTCTTCGCGGTGGCGAAAACGCCGGAGGCGCTCGCTCGCCAGGGGATCCCCGCCATCGAGAAACTCATCTACCCTGCCGGGTTCTACAAAACCAAGGCCAGGACGATCCGGGGAGTGTGTCGGGTCCTGCTCGAACGCTATGCCGGCCGGGTGCCGGCCGACCTCGACGCCCTGCTTGAGTTCAAGGGCGTGGGGCGCAAGACGGCGAACCTCGTCATCACCCTCGGGTTCGGCATGCCCGGCATCTGCGTGGACACCCACGTGCACCGCATCAGCAACCGCTGGGGCTACGTCTCGACGAAGACGCCGGAAGAGACGGAAATGGCGTTAAGGGGAAAGCTGCCGCGGCGTCACTGGATCACCTACAACGACCTGCTGGTCACGTTCGGCCAGAACGTCTGCGTGCCCGTGTCGCCCAAGTGCTCCCAATGCCCATTGAATGCTGGATGTCCAAAGGTCGGCGTCGGTAAGCGCCGGTAGGCGAAGCGCTGCAGTTGGGACGTAAGCGGTGGCCGCATGGCGGGCGCGCCGTAAACCTCATTGGGCGCTCATCTGCTTCAGCCCTTTTCAGAGCTGATACCCGCCGATTGCGGCGCCGATACACTCTTCAAGCGTGCCGCCGTCGAACATGAAGTCGCCGCCGGTGTCGTACCGCTCGGTACTCCACTTGAACATCTGAAGGTCCCAGTCGTCCATCGCTCCGGTGTAACGCAGCCTGCAGACCGGGCTGCCGTTCGCCTCGGCGATGTAGAGGTAACCGCGCTTCGATTCGATGAGGAGCGAGGAAGCGAGGTCGCCCCGGCCGCCCTTCCGCAGGGCCGCACGGAGCCGCTGGTTCGCCTCGATCGCCACCCCTTCCGAGATCTCCGGTGTCTTGGCCATAGTTCCCTACCCTCCTTCAATGATACATCTACGATAAGAACGGGAAATAAACCAAAGGCAGATGAGGCATTGCGTAAGAACTTGGCGAACCTTCCCTGGCCACCAACGCTAACGTAAATAGTCCTCTACAAACCCGGCGTCCTTGAGAATGCGGACCGCCAAGCCGCGGCCAACATCACAACTGTGTTTTCCGGTTCAGAAGTGCTCCCGCACTTCTGAACCGGAAAACTAACCCGCCGACTGCCGCTGGAAGACCACCTTGCGGAACTGCTGCTCGAAGGTCTCGCTGCTCGCCAGGGTCTGCTGGAAGTTCTCCTTGCTCATGGTGAAGAAGACGCAGTCCTCTCGGGCGAGGATCGAGGCGTTCCGCGTCTCGCCCGTCAGAAGCGCCGCCTCGCCGAAGAAGTCGCCCGCCTGCAGCGTGGCGACGATGCGGCCGGCCTCGCCTGCGCCGACAATCACGTCCACCGCCCCCTTCTCGATGAGGTAAAACTTGTCGCCCACGTCGCCCTGGCGGAAGACGACCTTCTGGGCGGGTGATTCCTCCTTCGACATCTTCTCCGCGCAGTTGAGGGCCTCCGTTGGACTTAGCTGCTTGAAGACCGCCGACTTCTTCAGCAGCTCGATGATCCGCAGGCTCTCTCGCACCGCCACGTCCGACGCGATGTGCCCGTCCACCATGTTCACGATCCGGTCCGCCACGTCCAGGATGCGGCTGTCGTGAGTCACCATCAGGATCGTGCTGCCCTCCTCCCGCGTCAGCGCCTTGAGGAGGTCCACCACGTCCCGGCTCGATTTCTTGTCCAGCGCCGCGGTCGGCTCGTCCGCCAGGATCAGCGCAGGCCGGTTCACCAGCGCCCGGGCGATGGCGACGCGCTGCCGTTGCCCCCCGGATAGGGCATGAGGCTTGTACTGGATGCGCTCGCCGAGCCCCAGTTTCTCGAGCATCTCCCGGGCGCGCCCGACCATGTCGGCCGTCTCGTAGGGATGCAGCTCCATCGACATCCGCACGTTCTCGATGGCCGTCAGCGAGTCGAACAGGTTGTGGAGCTGGAAGATGAAGCCCAGCCGGCGGCGCACCGCCACCCGGTCCCGGTCGGTCAGACCCGACAGCTCCTGTCCGAGCACCTTGAGGCTGCCTTCCTGGGTCGAGCGCAGCCCGCCGATGAGCGTGAGCAGCGTGGTCTTCCCGGAACCCGACGGGCCGGTCATGATCACCAGCTCGCCGCGCCGGATGTCGAGGTTGTTGTCGAAGAGCACCTGCTTTCGGACCTCGCCCTCGCCGAAGGCGAAGTTGACGTTTCGGGCCTGGACGACGATGGAATCGTTCATCGGAAAAGATCCGCAGGATCGACGGAGAGGACTTTTCGGACCGCGATGCTGCCCGCGGCCGTGCACATGGCCACGGTCAACACCAGCATCATCAGAATGAGCGCCACGCTCATGCGCATGAGCAAGCCGGTGACGCCCGAAAGGAATTCGTAAAGGAGGTAGCTGCAGCCGACCGCGGGGAAGAAGGAGACCAGGGAGAGGAACAGGGAATGGGTGACGACGACCTGGAACAGGTAGCGATTGCTGTGCCCGATGGCCTTGAGCGTGGCGAACTGCGGGAGTTGGTCCGACAGATCGGTGAAGAGGATTTGGTAGCAGATGACCATGCCCACGACGAACCCGACGAACGCGCCCATGTTGAACACGGGGGCGATCGTGGACTGCTTGAGCCAGTAATCCTTCTCGAAGGCGATCATCTCGGGCTTGGTCAGCACCTGGACGTCGCCGGGCAGATAGCCCCGCAAGGCTTCCTGGACCGATTTCAGGTCCGCCCCCGGCCGGACGCGGAGCAATCCCATGGAGGCGGACTTCAGCTTCGGCTGCGGATCCTGCGGACCCGGGAAGAACCTCAAGAAGTTGTGGTCGCTTGTTACCAGCGTGCCGTCCACGGCGAATGTGGGCCCCAGAGAAAAAACGCCGGCCACCTGGACCGTCCGGCCAGCCAGTTCGCTCAACACGCCCGCCTCCGCACGGCCGTACTTGAAGCGCCGCGACTGGGTGTCCATCAGGACCGTGTCCGGCTGCCGCAGCAGGTGCTGCTGGGTGCGAATCTCCGGTATCAGAAACACGGATTCGTCGGCAGGAATCCCGATCACCCGGATGCCCGCTCTCTTGCCGTCCTCCGGATTCCGCCACTCGCCCGCAAGGGTCATGTAGAGCGGGACGGCCGAGGCCACCTCCGTATTCTCGAGCGCCTGGAACAGCCTCCGCCGCGGAAACTCCGCATTGCTCGCCGTCCGGTCCATCGCCGAACTGATCAGGAACAGGTCCGCATCCAGCAGCCGGATCATCTCATAGGAGCTGTCGAACAGCGCATTTTTGTAGCCCAGCTCCATGAACATCAGGATCACCGCAAACATGACCCCGGCCATCGAGACCAGCAGTCGGCGCTTGTTGAACGTCAGGTTGCGCCATGCCAGGGGGACTCGAGCTGCCATGCCACTCCCTTGTCCTTTGCTCGGGGTGTCGTGCCGCGTCTTCCGTCAGGTGTCAGATGTGGAGTGCCAAGTTTCGGGTGTCGGGCGTAAGGTGTCAAGTTTCAAGTGTCAGGTGTCAGGTGTCAAGTTTCAGGTGTCAGGTGTCAGGTGTCAGGTGTCAGCGAAGACCGCCTCCGGAGTCACTTGACTTGACTCGATTGTTGAGATCCGAACAGCACGGACGAAGCTCAAAAGGGCAGGGACCCGTGACGGCGGACCGGAGGTATTGCTAGATTCTGGACGACTAAATAGTATCCGGTGCCGGACGTTTGTTGGGGCTCCGCCCTGTAGCTTTTTCGCCCTCACTTCCGCAGAATTTTTTCGCGGACTTCCTCCTGCGGCTCTGCCGCATGAAGAGTATCCATGTCTTGGCCTACCCTCCCCTGCTTTGCGGTCCTCGCTCTGAGCCTTCTTCTCATCCCGTTCCTGCAAGCGGAGGACCTCTACGACGAGGGCCTGAGGCACGCTGCCTTCGCCGAATACCAGCGGGCCCGGGAAAAGCTTCAGGAATTCATCGAGAAGAATCCGGGCGATCCGCGCGTCACGGAGGCGCGATTTCGGCTGGCGGACCAGTTCCTCGCCCTCGGAAGCATCCTCGAAGCCGCCACGGTCTACGAAACCATCCTCGCAGGCCAGCCGCCGGAGGAGGTCGAGATGCGGGCGCGGCTGCAAGTCGCTCGATGCCTCGAGGCCCGGGGCATCGATTCGACCCGCCGCATGGACGCCGAACGCTTGATGGGCCAGTGCTTGAGGAAGTCGAGTGAGGATTATGCCGCCATCGATCCTAACCTGCCTGAGTCGGGTCTCCTGTGGGGCAACGTGTTCGCTCAAAACGAAGAGGAGGACCTCGCCTGGATTCGGTTCGAGCAGAACCGCGCCCTCTTTGCCGAGCACCAGCACAAGCTATCCTTCGAATACATCAGCCTGATCGCCCGCCGGCTGCTGGCCCGCAAGGAGACGGCCGCCGCCATCGACGCCTGCAAACAGTTCCTGATCAAGCGAAAGGACGATCGGCAGGTCACGGATTCCGAGCGCGCCCAGGTTCAGCTCCTCATTGGCGACGCCTATTACCGGGACGAACGCTTCGAGATCGCCCGCGAGGAATACACCACCGTCCTGACGCTCCCCGAGTACCGCCGCCTTCCCGAGGCGGTGGAGGCTCGGTTCAAGGTCGCCACCACCCTCATGTCGCAGAAAATCTTCGCCAAGGCCGAAGAAATCTTCAACGAGTTGACGAGAAACCCAAACGAGGACACGGCGGCCCGGGCGCACCTCATGCTGGGTATCCTGTACCACGCCCAGGATGAACGGAAGAAGGCCGAAGAGAAGTTCAAGAAGGTACTGGCGCTGGCCCCCCGGAGCGAGACGGTGGACGAGATCATTTACCGGCGCTTTATCGTCTACCAGGAGGGCAAGAAGTACAAGGAGGCGCTGGACGCCCTGCGCCTCCTCGCGGTCTGGTCCGTCGACAGCAAGAAAGTGGTCGAGCCCGGGGGCATGCTTCGTATCCGGTTGAGCGACCGCGACCTGAACATGGCCCGTGGGGCCACCGAGGTGCCCGTCCTCGTCACCACTTCGGCGGGTGATCGCGAGCGGGTGTTGCTCGAAAAGTCCGTGGTCGGACGCGGCCTCTTCGTCGCCGAGGTCGAAACGGTGCTCGGCACGCCCACCCCGGAGGACCGCAAGCTCCAGGTGATGGGTCAGGACACGATCACCTACCGCTACGATCCCCAGTGGGCGAAGGATTTCAAGATTCTGGACCAGGACGCGCTTCCGCCGGTGATCACCATCGCTGCGGACGCGACCCTCAAGATTTCGCCCACGGAGATCAAGGAGGAGGAGGAGACGAAGATCAGCCCGGACCTCTTCGTGGGCGAGGAGCCGAAGCGCAGGGGCTACCGCCTCTTCCGGGACGAGAAACAGATCAAGCCTGGAAATAACGTCTACATCCGGGTGATGGACGGTGACCAGGACGTTTCGGACCAGGCGGACCGGGTGGAGTGCACGGCGGAGGCGTCGAGCGGGGACACGGTGACCTTCCCGCTGATGGAGACCGGGCCGCACACGGGCATCTTCAGGGGGGCACTGGCGACGGGCGCGCGGCCGCCCGACGCCGTCGCCTCGGACTCCACCGAGGGCCGCGAGGCCTGGTACGCCATTGACGGAGACCCCAGCGCCCGCTCCGGCTGGGTCGGCGCTCTGGATGCTCGAACTCCCAAGTGGATTCGGATCGACCTCAAGGAGGTCTACCGCCTCTCCCGCTTCGAGTGGAACGTGGGCGTCGGCATCGATCCGAAGGAGGACCGCGCCCCCATCCGTTACGTGATCGAGGGCTCGCGGGACAAGCTCACGTGGTTTCCCATCGCCGAGGAGCCGCCGAAGCAGGGACCCCGCATCCGCGGCGCCGTGGGAATCTGGGACCCCGATGGCCTCCGTCAACTGGGAACTACCCCGGAGGCCATGCTCGAAGGCGACGGTAACACCAGTTCCCGATGGGTCGGTAAGGATAACCAGGCCGAATGGGTCATCGATGTCGACCTCGGGCAGGTCACCGATGTCCTGCAGACCGTCCTCCGCAATCACGATCAGCAATACGAAGTGAAACAGTACGCCTTGTACACCGAAAAAGAAACGGGGAAGTATCCGGGTCAGGATCGGGGCCTGGACCGCTGGGTCCTGGCTTACCGTTCCCCTGTCTTCGACCAGCCGCTGCAGGATGCGGTGGACTTCGCCGTGCCGGCGCAGCCCAAGCCGGACCAGCGCTTACAGCCCCTGAAAAGCCGCTACCTGCGGCTCGTCATCTTCCAGGCCTTCCAGTCCCACCCGGAAATCGGTGAACTCGAGGTCTATCCGCGGCTCGACTACCAGATGGAAAAAAGCACCAAGGGGATCGGCGCATCCTTCCACTTCACCGGCGTCGAAGCCCGCTTCGTCCGCATGACGGTCCACGAGCTTCATAACGACGGCCCCGCCATTGCCTCGATCACAATCGATGACCACGAGGGCAAACGCCTCTTCCCCACCGGGCAGAACCTCCGCGAGCTCGCCACCAATGCGGTGCTCGAGCTGACCCCGGGCGACGAGATCACGGTCCAATATCGCGATCAGAAGAACATCCATCCGGGCGAGCCCAAGGTCTACCGTGAGTCCCTTTCCACCAGCTTCTTCAACGGACTGGCGCGGCCCATCGTTCACGAGTGATTCGAAGACGACTAGTACATGAAATTCAAATTCCTGCCGCACCTCGCCCACCGCCACGGTCCGGATTCCTGATACTCGGAGCGATAAAGGCGGGATTTGGGTTGCAGCAGTACATAAGACATTGTATAAGAAGGACTTAGTTAGTCAATCGGTAAGTTCTCAATAAGTTCGGGTAAATTGAGACTGCCGCATCTGTAAGTTAGTGCCCAACGACGAAGCTCACCGCGGCAATGAATCCCATCGGAATTGCCGTCC
>JACPCR010000027.1 GCA_016179685.1 Planctomycetota bacterium
ACGCGCTTCGCTGCGAAAACTTGTGAAGTGCTGAATCATGATCGATGATGAAATCGGGCGGGTCCATCTCCCCGAACTTATTGAGAAGTTACGATCCTTCTTTAGGCGGGCGAAGCCCGCAACCCAGCACGGGTGCCCACATAGTGGGCGCGGGGCGCGGAGAAGTTACACCCCAAGACGCTAACGAGCAGGTGCGGGAGGGGTTTCCTCTAGTAGACGAGTGAACGAGTGCGGGTGCACCTGCTTACTCGTCTACTCATCCTCTTTGCCGCCCTTATTCTCGGCCTTCACCTTCTCCGCGTCTGCTCTGGGGGAAGAAGGCGATCCCTTGAACATCGGCCTGCGAAACAGCAGCCAGTCTTCCCGGGTCGAGGCGACCATCTCCCAGCCCTCCGCACCCAGTTCGTTTGCCTGGCGCTCGCTCGCCGTCCGTAGAATTTTGTACTCATAGCCCGCGGGACGGCGCATCTCGCGTTCCAGCTTCGCCAGCGCCGTCTCGATCCGGACGAGCTTCTCCCCGATCTCCTTCAGCAAGTCCGCATTCGTCCGGCCAGGCCCCTCCAGGCCTTCCAACTGTTTCTGCAGGATCAGGACGGAAGCCTTGATCAGATCGCTCAACTCCGACAGCTTGTCCGCCAGCGGGCTGAAGTCCACCGCGGCCTGCAGGTGCATCTTCTCCTGGGGCCGAGCCGCAGGCTCCGCCTCGGCGGGCGACGTCGAGCCCAACCACGCCAGCGCACCCATCAGAGTCCCGATCAGTGTCCTTGCAGTCTTAGGCTGTAACTTCTCCGCCGGGTACCCGCCCAGCGGGCGCGAATAGGTTGGAGTCACGCCTTTAGGCGTGGCGCTGCTCGGACAACGGCTAAAGCCGTCACTCCAACTCTGGTTGCGGCCGTCAGGCCGCGTTAAGGTATGAGTTTTTCCCACGGGAAACCTCTCCAGTAGAAGCCACGAATCTTATGAGCGAAACCCTTATTTCGCCCCTTTGAGGCTGTTAATGAAGGGGCGATTCGTTTTTCCCACTGAGTTCTGACTCAAACTTTCACAAGCCACTCTTCAGCCATGACTCCGCTGCGGCGTGCTCGGAAGTATCCAAGTCACCAGGCTGAGCAGGAACGCCGCTCCCGCCGTCTCGTGGCAGATGTAAAGACCCGGGACGCAGTGCCCCACGCGCTTGGAGAGAATGCCCATCGCCACCAGGATGAGGCCAGACAGCAGAAAAAGAATGACCTGCTTCCTGGAGTCCATTTCCGCCCTCCTTCGGCGGGTGAAAGAATACACCGGGTGCATTATAACAGGTTCGGCCATGATTCAGGTATACCGGTTTCCTTTTTCAGTTTTCCGACCCGGGCCGAGTGCCCCGGACGCCCGCGTCATCCTGTTGGCCGCACTGGCCATCCTCGCCGGCTGCAGCACGCAGCCCGTGCCTGACCGTATCCGGATCAGTTACTGGGAGAAATGGACGGGTTTCGAGGGCGAGGCCATCGAGGCCGTGGTCCAGGCCTTCAACCAGAAGCCGGAGCGCGGGAGTGACCGGATCGAAATCGAGCTGACCACGGTGAGTCAGATCGACCGCAAGTTGCTCGTGGCCATCGCCGGCGGCGATCCGCCCGACGTGGCGGGCATCTATACCTTCATCCTCTATTCCTATGCCGTCAAGGGGGCGCTGACCGATCTGACCGCCAGGCTGGAAGAAGCGGGCATTCGGCGGGAGCAGTTCATTCCGGCCTACTGGGAGATGTGCTCCCACCAAGGACGGATGTGGGCGCTGCCCACTACCCCGGCCACCGTCGCCCTGCACTGGAATCAGCGTCTCTTCCGCGAGGCGGGTCTTGATCCGAACCGGCCGCCGCGGACCCTCCGGGAACTGGATGAGTTCGCCGAGCGGCTCACTCGATGGGAGCGGGGGAATGAAATCCGCACCGGGCCCAGGCCCGACGGAGACGGCTGGAGCCTCGCCCAGGTCGGATTCCTCCCCCAGGAGCCCGGCTGGTGGGCCTGGGCTTTCGGTTACTGGTTCGGCGGCTCGATCTGGGATGGACAGTCTCGCATCACCGTAGATTCTCCGAAAAACATCGAAGCCTACGAGTGGGTGCGGTCCTACACGCAGAAGTACGGCAAGGACACGATCGAGAAGTTCGCCTCCGGATTCGGGAACTTTTCTTCTCCTCAAAATCCCTTCCTGAGCGGCAGGGTGGCCATGGAAATCCAGGGCGTCTGGATGCACAACTTCATCGAGAAGTACGCGCCGGGCATGGAATGGGCCGCAGCGCCTTTCCCAGGCCAAGCAGAAACCGGTCACCCGATCACCAATGCTGAGGCCGACGTCGTCGTCATCCCCCGGGGCGCACGACACCCTCGGGAAGCCTTCGAGTTCATCCGTTATCTCATCTCCCAGGAGGGCATGGAGCTCCTCTGCTCGGGCCACCGCAAGTTCAGCCCCCTCGCCGAGGTGAGCCCCGGCTTCGCCAGCATGAACCCGCCGGCCAACCCATTCCTCGGCATGTTTCGTGACCTATCCTACAGTCCCGGCGCCTTCAGTATCCCGAAGGTGGGCATGTGGAACGAGTATCGCCGCGAGCTGGGCGTTGCCTTCGACGAGATACGTTCCCTGAAAAGGCCCGTGCGCGAGACTCTCGGCGAGCTTCAGGTCAGCATGCAGAAGAGCCTCGACCAGGAGATGCGGCGCGAGGTGCCCCGTTCCCAGCTTGTTCCGTAAGCGAAAACATTATCCTCGGCAGCGCTTCACCTGGGCTCATCCGAGAAGCCTCCGAATCCCTAGCCGGTCGTATCGAGTTTATTGAGCTTGGCGGCTTCGACATGGGCGAAGCCGGGTCCGCCCATCGAGACGTCCTCTGGGTACGCGGAGGCTTTCCCATGTCCTACCTCGCCAGGTCCGAGGATGACAGCTTGGCCTGGCGTGCGAATTTCGTCCAGACCTTCTTGGAGCGAGATATCCCGCAGCTTGGAATTCAAATACCCGCGCCGACCCTGAGGCGTTTTTGGTCCATGCTCGCCCATTATCATGGCCAGACTCTGAACGCTTCTGAGATGGGGCAGTCCATGGGACTAACCAACAAGACGATCGCCCACTACCTGGACATTCTTACTGGCACTTTCATGGTTCGGCAGCTTCAGCCGTGGTTTGAGAACATCAGCAAACGCCAGGTGAAGGCCCCCAAGGTCTATTTCCGCGACAGCGGCCTGCTGCATGTGTTGCTCGGGATACCGGACCTGAATTCATTGCAAGGCCATCCCAAGCTCGGCGCTTCCTGGGAGGGTTTCATGTTGGAGCAAACACTTCGAGCGCTGCATCCGATGGATGCTTATTTTTGGGCCACCCACAGTGGGGCTGCACTTGACCTGATGATGACGCTTCGTGGGAAACGATACGGGGTGGAATTCAAGTACGCCGACGCGCCTCGGCTCACCAAATCCATGACCACGGCTTTGCACGACTTGGGGCTGGAGCGTCTGTGGGTCGTTTATCCGGGCCAGCACACTTACCGAATTCATGAAAGGGCCACGGTGATACCGGCGAGCGAGTTGGGAATCATGGGAGGTGAGTGATCGCGTCAACATCCAGCGTTGGACGCAAGAGACGGGGTTCTGAATCCCAAACCCATTCGGCTCGTGATTCATCCCAGATTAGCTTCAAGAAACTTGCATCATTGTCTTCTGCCGGCCCCCGAAGTGGATCCCGACGCTGCCCGTGTCACTCGTATCCTTGTTCATAAGTGCACCAGCACTTGTGAACAGGGATACTGGCCGGAAACCCCTTCGGCAAGGACCCTCTTCCCTCCCGTCGGGATCCCGCTGAGAAGCGGTATCCCGACGGGAGGGAAGCGAAATTCAAAGGTCATTCCTGTTTAACCATTTGTCAATTGACCACTTATGGAATATCGGGTTTTTTTATTTCACTTCGAAGCTCCCCATGGGAGGGGTTTGCTATAATAGTAGACGAGCTCGCAAGTGCGGGTGCACTTGCGAGCTCGTCTTCCCGATACGATGCGCCTGCTGGCCTGCCGGAACCTGGCGGAGTTTCATCGCGATGCGGCCCAGCCCAGCCGGGGTTTCATCTCACGAAAGCCGCGCCTATTATCGAGAACTGCTCAAGCGGCCGGCATTCGGCGCCGCAGGGTTCGATCTCGATGGGCTTCGCACCGGCATGGCGACACGGCGGCCGCCGTCCAACTGCGCCGTCAAGTGCTTCCCCGCCCCTCTGGACGGCATTCCGGGTGAATGGGTCATGGCATCCGGGGCGAACCCGGATTGGCGGCTTCTCTATCTCCACGGCGGCGGCTTTGTTTCCGGCTCGGGCGCGTTCTACCTCGCCATGGCCGCCCACATCTCCGCGGCGGCACGGTGCGCCGTCCTCCTGCCCGACTACCGGCTCGCGCCGGAGCATCCCTTCCCAGCCGCCATCGAGGATTGCATCCGCTCCTACGAACGGATGAAAGGGTCAGGGCCGTCCGGCCCGGGGCCAGCGGAGGCCACCTTCATTGCCGGGGATTCCGCAGGCGGCGGCTTGACCCTGGCCGCACTGCTGTCGCTGCGAGACCGCGGCAGGCCTTTGCCAGCGGGGGCCATCCCGTTGTCACCCTTCGCGGACCTGACCCTGACTGGAGAGTCGATGCGTTCCGAGGCCCAGTCCGACCCCATCATGAGTCCCCTGTGTCTTCCCGAGTTTGCCGTACGATATCTGGGTGGGGCGGACCCCCGCGGGCCACTCGCGTCGCCCGTGTTCGGCGATTATCGCGGCATCCCGCCTCTGCTCATCCAGGTCGGCGAGCACGAGATTATCCGTGATGACAGTGTCCGGGTGGCGGCCAAGGCCCGATCGGGCGGTGTCGAAGTGAAGCTCGAAGTCTGGCCGGGCATGTTCCACGTCTTCCAGTCGCACGAACCTCTGCTCCCGGAGGGCCGGGAGGCCATCGAACATATGGCCAGCTTCATGCAGTCGTGCATGAGCGAACGATGACGAGAGCGGCCCCCGGCGGGGTTTGATGCGTTTCTGCCGCCAAACCCGAATGAGTCATGGGCCACAGAGACTCGAAGCCACCATGGGTTTCTGATGATTGAAATCCAGCATTTGCGCACCCGTCTACTCGCGGCAGCGCGGAATCAGTTGCATGACACGTCACTCCCTCACTCTCGGCCTCGCCTTCATCTCGCCTTGGCTCGTAGGCTTTCTCGCGTTCCTCGTCTACCCCCTCATCGCCTCCCTTTATTACAGCTTCTGTGATTACTCCGTACTCGAGCCGCCCGTCTTTATCGGCGTCGACAACTATACCGACCTCGTCCAGGACAAGATTTTCTGGGTCTCCCTCGGCAATACCCTGCTCTTTGCCTGCTTCTCTCTTGGCCTCGGGTTGGTCCTCTCCCTTACCCTCGCTGTCCTCCTCAATCTCCGCATTCCCGGCCAGGCCATCCATCGGACCATCTTTTTCCTCCCTTCTCTCATCCCCGTCGTCGCCCTGTCCGTCCTCTGGATATGGATTTTCAACGCGGACTCTGACCGCGGCCTCCTGAACCTCGTTCTCGAGGCGGTCATCAACGGATGTCGCCGTTTCCTCGGTCTGGCCCCCACCTTTTCGGGACCCAACTGGCTCGGGAGCGAGACCTGGGCCATGCCCGCCCTCGTCCTCATGAGCCTCTGGGGCGTGGGACACCCCGTAGTCATCTACCTCGCCGGCCTCCAGGACATTCCCCAAAGCCTCTACGAGGCCGCGGAGCTGGATGGCGCTTCCGCCTGGCAGCGCCTCCGACACGTCACCCTGCCCATGCTTTCCCCTGTCATCTACTTCAATCTGATCATGGGCATCATCGGCGCGTTTCAGGTCTTCACCGCCCCGTTCATGATGACCCGCGGGGGTCCCGGTCGTTCCACCCTTTTTTACGCCATGGCTCTTTATAACCGCGCCTTCGAGGACCTCCGCATGGGGTACGCCTGCGCCATGGCCTGGATTCTCTTCCTGATCATCCTGGCGCTCACGCTCCTGGCCACCCGTATCTCCAGGAGGTGGGTGCAATACGACCGTTAGCCCGCATTTTTCACACGGTGTGTTCGAAATGCGCCCCGCGGGCTTCGACTCGAACGACTTGCGTCGTTCCCGCTCAGGGTTAACCCGCATTTTTCACAAACGCTTCGCAGAAGGTTTGTGAAAAATGGCGACTCGGAGCGATGACTTTTCATGCAGAAGATTTTTCCACCATACCCGAAAAAGTCACTGCGGGGCGATGCCTGGTGGGCCGCCAACGCGCTCCTCTGGTCCGCTTCCGCTCTCTTCCTCCTCCCCTTCCTCTGGCTTCTGCTCACGGCGCTCAAGCCCGTCGAGCAGACCCTGAAGTTCCAATGGCTGCCCTGGAGTTACCGAGCGACTCTCGACGGCGAGAAGGTGGAGGTCATCAAGGAACGGCCCGTCGCTGAGGCCAGCGTCATCGTGCGCGTCAGGGAGGGCCCCCGGACCGGCGAACGCCTTCTCCTTCCGGCCGCGGACTGGGACGGCCAACACGCTCGCATCGAGGAACGGAAGGGGGACGTGGTTCAGGCCGTTGCCCGGCTTGCCAGCCTGGAGACGGAGGCGCATGCGGGCTGGTGGCGCGTCCGTGAGAAGTTCCTCCGGAAGTATGCGGACCGCCTGCCTCGATGGACCTGCCTGCCGGAGAGCCAGATCGAAGAGAAGGTGACCTTCTGGTGGGAAAACTTCATCCTCGCCGTGGAATACCTCGCGGATACCGAGGAAGTCCCCTTGAGATTCGAACGACAGGAGGCCGTGCCCCAACTCTATCCTGACGCGGACGAGATCGACCCGGGCGGCGGTCGCGTGTTCCTTCCTCGGCAGGGCAAGGTCGCCCTCCTCGGGCCCCGGGGCAAGGTCATCGACTTGGCCCGCTATGACACTCTGCGCCTGCGGGTTTCCTCCGGAGGCCAGGTTCGTCTTCTCTTCGGGTTCACGTCGCCTGGTGGAAAGGGGACGCAGACAGGCCACGAGGTGGTCGTTCGCAGCCCGGTCGAGGACCTGGATATCCCCCTCACTCGCGTCCTGCGCCGTGCCGGTCTGAAAGGCGCCTGCCCGGCCGCCGGCCTCTGGTTCGAACCGACACCCATCGCGCCCGAAGTCGGCCTGCTCGACCGACTTTGCGCATTCATAGCGAATATCGAGATCGATTCTGCCGGGTCGACGAATGGTCCGCCACCCGTCACCCTGAGCGAGGCCCGGCTCATCCACCATCGGGCCACCTTCTGGACCTATCTCGGCAACACGCTCGCCGTCTGCCTCCTGGGCTGCATCGGCACGGTTCTCTCCAGTTCCCTCGTCGCCTACGGCTTCTCGCGCCTCCTCTGGCCCGGCCGCGACCAGGTCTTCTGGCTCGTCCTCGCCACCATGATGGTCCCCTTCCCCGTCCTCATGGTGCCTCTCTTCGGCATCTTCCGGGACCTCCACTGGGTTGGCACCCTCAAGCCGCTCTGGCTGCCCTGTTTCTTCGGCAGCGCCTTCAACATCTTCCTCCTCCGCCAGTTCTTCCTCACCATCCCGCAGGAGCTTTCCGACGCGGCGCGCATCGACGGTTGCTCCGAATTCGGCATCTACTGGCGCATCATCCTTCCGCTCTCTCGGCCCGCCCTCGCCGTCGTCGCGCTCTTCCACTTCCTCTGGGCGTGGAACGATTTCCTCGGCCCCCTGATCTACCTGACTCGGCCCAAGACATTCACGCTCTCCCTCGCCCTCCAGTTCTACCAGAGCCAGCACGGCGGATCGGAATGGCATCTCCTCATGGCGATGTCCGTCCTCGTCCTCCTCCCCATCGTCGTCCTCTTCTTCCTCACGCAGAAGACCTTCATCCAGGGCATCGCCACTACGGGGATGAAAGGTTAGGAAAAGGCGGAGTCCAGGCCGGAACGCCGCCTTTCCCCATCCCGCAGTCACGGTTTTGAAACGCACCGCTCCCGCAACACACGCACGCAGTACGTGTTGAGGCTTTGCCGTTCGTGCAAAGCTCGAACGGCAAGGTCTTTATGAAGTTCCTTCCCGACCCGGATCACAAACTTGCCGGAGTATTCCTTCCCTGCCGTGCTCGGCGGAAGGGGCATCCCATCCTCTTCGTGAATCTTGATCCATTCTTCCACGGCCTGGCATAGCTCCTTGTAGACCTTCGATTCGTCATCCCCGTGAATCCCGCCCAGCATCAGGCCCGGACAGGCGCCTACGTAGCACTCATCCTCGGCCGACCATTCCACGATCTTCAGATATCGGTCACTGGATTTCATTCTGAACCTCCTTCATGGCTTTCTCCACGTCCCGTTCCTGGTATCGTTTCGCATCCTGGCCAAGATTGCCGCTGATCGTGATCTTGATGCCCGATGGGTGTTTCAAGTTCCGATGGCTGCCTTTGCCGCCACGGTCGGCAAAACCTGCGCGTTCCAAGTCGCGAATCAAATCCCGAACCTTCCTCGGCATGCCTCGATAATACTATAGTGGTATCGTGATTTCAATGTCCTCATTTTTTCGCGGCACGGCGTAGCCGTGACCGCAAAAAAAATTAGACTCTTATGGCCATGTCACAAGCCAAAGTCCCGGAAGAGACCTCGTTCGACTTCGCCGTACCGGGCCACCTCGACCATCTGCGGCTGCCCCAGGTCCTGGCCCAGCAATTCCCCCAGCTTTCCCCGAACACCATCTTTCGCCTGATCGGGGCCGGCAAGGTCTGGGTCAACCAGGAGCTTGCCCAGGCCGACCTGGTCGTTCGCAGGGGGATGCAGGTGACGATTCTGCTCCGAGAGGGGAAGCGGGAGCCTGCCGAGGCCCGGCCGGATGTGAAGGTTCTGTACGAGAATGCCGCTCTGATTCTCATCGACAAGCCAGCGGGAATGGTCGTTGTGCCGGAGCGACACCAGAGGAGCTGCCCCTTGATGGAGAGCCTCGGCCGGCGCTTCGAAGAGGCCGGCGAGGCCCAGGCCAGGCCCCGCATTGTCCACCGGCTCGATCGCGACACGAGCGGCGTCCTGCTGGTCGCCAAGACGCTCGAGTCCCAGCGCTGGCTCACGAGCCAGTTCATGGATCAGGTGGTGGAGAAGCGTTACCTGGCCGTCGTTGAAGGGGAGGTGGCGGAGGAGACGGGCAGCATCGATCTGTGCATCGGGCCTGTGGGGCATCGCAGCACGGAGATGAGGGCGAGCCCGTTATCCGGCCGGAAATCGCGCACGGATTTCCGCGTTTCGGAGCGTTTTCGCGGCTATACCCTGCTCGAGGTTCTCCCCCGCACCGGCAGGACCCATCAGGTCCGTGTCCATCTCGCAGCCATCGGCCACGCCTTGGCGGTGGACCCGCTTTACGGTCCCCGGTCCGAGATTTTCCTCTCGAGCCTGAAGCGCGGCTACCGGGCGTCGGGCGAGGCATCCGAGCGGCCGGTGATCGATCGCACGACGCTGCATGCCGCGTCGATCGGTTTCCGGCCCGATGAGTCCTCCGAGCCGATGCGGATCGAAGCGCCGCCTCCGCGCGACTTCCAATACCTGCTCCGCGTCCTCAGAAAATATCGCCAGTAACCGGAGGAGATGCGGGCCGTCGCCCTCATCTCCTCCGGTCACTCCTCATCCCCTTCCTCCAAGCCTTCCAGGAACGACATGTCCTCCCCCTCGCACAGCACGGCGAAGAACGTGTCCTCCACGACAGAGACCGCCTGACGGCGCTCTTCATCCTCCTCGAAACTCTGCGGCAGGCCTTTGGAGAAATCAGAGTGCAGGACAAGGCTCTTGACAAAGAGATACTGCAAGAAGGCGTTCATCCCGTTCGGGAACAGCGTGAAGGAGACCATCGCATTCTTCGCCAGCTTGCGTTCCTCCTCCGTCCCGGTCTTGGATAGATTGTAAAGCGAATCATAGATGGACGCCCCGAGGCCATCGGTCATGAGGTGGATATAGTGCCGGTAGAGAATCTCACCCATCTCGACACGCTCCTCAGCATGCTGGTCGTCCATGAGAAGCTCCAGCACCGCCGGCTCCTCCAGTCCGTCGAGTGTCTCCTCCATCCATCGGTCGCACTCCTCGAGGCAAGGCTCCATCTGTTCGGCCGTGAACCAGAATTTGCGGAGCTGCGGCCGGTCCAGAAGCGCGGTGGAGGACAGGGTTTCGCCCATCAAGGGGGACTCCAAGAGGCGCGGGAGCATGATCTCCTTGAACAGCTCGTAATCGCCGAAGCGGAACTCGCCCGTCGAAGGATCGTAGAGATCCACCATGCCGCGCTCCATGGCCCGGAGGGTGTCCTCGTCCAGTCCCATGAGTCGCAGCACCTGCATCCCTTCGTCGAATTGCTGACGCGCCCGAGGACTCCAGTGGCTGGAGGCCGGTTTGACCTCGGCCTCCCCGTCCTTTTTCTTCTTCTTTTTCGCCATGGCGGCTCCTTACCAGCGTTTCCTCCGGCCCCGGACGTAATCCTCCAGCACCAGGCGGCCCAGCTCGCCTGCCGTCGCCGTGAAAGCCCGGCCGCGGTTCAGCCGCGTCATCTCACCTACAAAATTGACCAGGCCCGTATAGTACCAATCGTCCACGAGCATGAAAGTGTTGATTGTGATCCTCGCCCGCGTGCACGCCTGGACCTCGCTCAACGTGTGGCGGGCCGTCCGATCCGAAGGAGGATAAATCAGATACAGCGTGTCCTCCTCCCAGTGCGCCGTCGGCTCGCCGTCCGTGATCAATAGAATCTGCCGGTTCGTCGCCGTGTCGCGGGAGAGCCATCGCCGGGCCAGCGCCAGCCCGGCCTGCACGTTCGTGAAGTGCGGAGGCAGCCGTTTCGCATGCTGTTCCCAGTCCGCCCGGGCGATCCGCAAATACACCTGCGGGTCGAAGACCGTCACGGGCTTCGGCATGACGTAAGGAAGGCGTTCCAGGCCCATCGGCTCGGCCACGCTGTAAAACACCGCGAGCCGGAGGCGGTCCTGGGGGAAGCAACGGCGGATCAGGCCTTGGAGCGCCAGGGCCACTTTCTTGCACTGGAGATACTTGCCGTATCGGCCCATGGACCCGCTGACATCGATGGCCAGGACCGTCGAGCACGTGGTCTGTGTCTCGGACTCATGGACCTCGAAATCCTCCTCCTCGACGCGAATGGGGAGCTGCGGACCCGTTCGGCGCAGAGCATTCCGGAACGTCGTGAAGAGGTCCAGGTGGGAGACCGGATCGCCGAACTCGTAGGGCTTCGTCTCCTCAAGAGTCTCCGCGCTCGACCCGCGCTGCGCCGTCGGATGCGTGCCCGAGGCACCCGCCTTCAGGGAGTCGAAAATCTCCAGAAGCGCCCGCTCCTCCATGCGATGCAGCCCTTTGGCCGAAAGCACGGTCCTGCCGCGATGTTCCCGGAAGTAGCCGCTTTCTTCGAGCTTCGAAAGGTCCACCTCGTACCGCCCCAGGATTTCGCTGATGTCCATACCCGTTTGCAGTACGAACTCCGCAAGCTGGTCGAACAGACTCTGCGCCGCCTTCAGGTCGAAGTCCTGTGTGCCGTCCCAGGGTGTATAGCGCCATTTCATGATTGATAGACCGATCGGCCCTGGACTTCGTTCTTATTGAGCTTCTTACTGGCGTGGAGGCCTTCGAGGAGGAACTCCACCGCGGCCGCCAGATGGGCCGGGCCTCCGTCCAGCCCGCCCACCTTCCGCATCAGATGCCTCACCATTCGGTCCAGCTCCTTCACCTTCCGGCACATCTGCACGTACTTCTCCGCTGGCATGTCTTCAGCCACCTCCAATCCCAGCGCACCGAGCACCTCGATCTCCGTCTCGAACTCGGTCACGTCCAGATGGGGCTGGAACACCTCCCGTACCGCCTTCAGGATCAGGCCCTGCAGCACATCCTCCTCGCTCCTCCCCTCCAGGCTCACCTCCAGCTCGATCTTGCCCCTCGAGGAGGCCAGAGCGTGCCGGAGATCGCCGAGGCGTCCGACGGCCGAACTCTCTCCCAGCTTGATGGCGCGCCGCTCCACGCTGCTGACCAGGTTCTCCAGGTTCGCCACGGACATCCGCACGCTGACGCCCGAACTGCGGCTGACCTCGCCGCTCGACCGCGCCTGCCGGGCGATTTCCTCCACGATGTCCTTCAAGAAGGGCGGAATCTCCACTTTGGGGGCATCCCCATCCCTCTCCCACCACGCATTTTCCTCCATGATCCGCACGCCCTCGGGCCGCGTCCGGGGATAATGCGTCACGATCACCGATCCAATCCGATCCTTTAGCGGCGTCACGATCCGCCCGCGGTTCGTGTAGTCCTCCGGGTTCGCCGAAAAAACCATCAGGATGTCGAGCGGCAGGCGCACCGAGTAGCCGCGAATCTGGAAATCCCTTTCCTCCAGGATGTTGAACAGCCCGACCTGTATCTTAGGTGCGAGGTCAGGCAGTTCATTGATGGCAAAGATGCCCCGGTGGCAGCGGGGGATTAGGCCGAAGTGCATCGTGCGCTCATCCGACAGGTAACGGCCCTCCGCCACCTTCACCAGGTCCGTCTCCCCGATCAGGTCCGCGATCGTCACGTCCGGCGTCGCCAGCTTCTCTCCATAGCGCTCGGCGCGAGACACCCACACGATCGGCAGCTCGTCGCCCTCTTGTGCGGCACGCTCGTGGCAACTCCGGCACAGCGGCCGGTAGGGATCGTCGTGAATCTCGCAGCCTTGCACAGCGGGAATGGCCTCGTCGAGCAGGCCCGCCAGCGCCCGGATCATCCGCGATTTCGCCTGCCCCCGCAGCCCCAGGAACAACAGATCGTGGCGCGACAGGAGCGCGTTCTCCACCTGGGGAATGACCGTCTCGTCGTAGCCGATGATGCCCGGAAACAGGGTTTGGCCGCTGCGCAGCCTCGCCAGCAGATTTTTTCGTACCTCATCCTTCACCGGCAACGGCTTCCAGCCGCTTTGCCGGAGCTCCGCCAGGGTCGAGGGTCGGGCCGTCGGTTTCACGGTGCAGGCCCTGGGAAGGCCGGGGCGAGGATTGAGTAGACGAGTTCGCAAGTGCAGGTGCGCTTGCGAACTCGTCTACTTTATGAAACTCCTCCCGGGGGTATCTTCGAAGCGGAATGAGGAAACCCAATATTTCATCAGTGGTCAATTCACACGTGGTTAAATTTGTATGACTCTTGAATCTCGCTGGGGTTTCTGGCTCGTATGCCTGTTCAGAAGTGCGGGTGCACTTCTGAACAGGCATACGAGACTTGAAAAAACGGCTTCCTTCTACATCATAGCATAGACGGCCAGTCCGTGGCAAAGAGCGATTTCGCAGGGATATCGTCCTGAGTACCTTGTAGGTAGAACGCCACCATGCTTCCGTATCACGGTAAGGACCAAACATTGAAATTCCGAGACGGCTCTGGAAGAAGGCATCCTCACGAGAAACTTGAAAGAAATTTACGAAATGCGGTCCGATAGGCGCAAGACTCGCGGCACCTTTGATCTCACCATGCGGCATCTGGCTCGCTCGTTTCCCAAGGATATGGCGTTACTCAGCCTGGGCAGAAAAGCGGATCGAGTCAGGACCCTGAGCCCCGACCTGCCTTCGACCGAACGAAGAGCGGACTGGCTTGCGAAGGCGACGGTAGGACATGAGACCGCGTTGCTCCAAGTGGAATTTCAAACGAGGTATGAGTCCAGCAAGGTGTTGGATTCCCTGGATTACCGCGTTCAAGCCAGGAGACAATATCGCCTGCCAGTCTTTTCTGTCTTCATTTACCTGACCAGCAGGGGGTATCCGGGGCCGGGCCAGAATCGCCTGGAGGAGACGGTCTTTGGGCAGCGCCAGCTTCTTTTCGAATGGTCAGAGGTCCGCCTGTGGGAACTGAAGGCGGCGGAGATGCTCCAGTTAGGGGCTTCAGGCCTCATTCCCCTTGTGGCCCTCGCGCGCGGCAAGACGCCTGAGCAACCATTGACCCTGGCGGTTGATGCAGCTTCCAAAGTATCGGATAATAGCGCCAAGGCGAACATTCTTACGGCTATCGGTGTTCTGGCGAGTCTGAGATATCCGAAAGACCTGATTTTTTCGTTCATCCGGAGGGAAGCCATGAAAGAATCTTCCGTTGCTATGGATTTTATCAGGGAGGGTTTGAAGGAAGGCCTGAAGAAGGGCCGGCAGGAGGGCCGGCAAAAGGGCCGGCAGGAGGGCCGGCAGGAGGGCCGGCAAAAGGGCCGGCAGGAGGGCCGGCGTGAAGGCGAGCTCATTGGCGAGATTCGGACGTGGCAGCGTTTCCTCGGGCAGCCCATAACTTCCCGAACGCAGTTGGAAAAAATGTCCCTGGAAAATTTGCGGGAAATGGCTGGACGCCTGAAGAAGGAGGAAATAAGCCACAGAAAGTGAAAGATCGTCGTCCTTTTTGTTTTCGGGTTCAGATGTGCGGTAAAGATTTTGGAGCGGGGACAGTTTGAAAAGGTAGCGGGAGATCAGAAGGAGGCGGAGATGGGTGTGGGCGGGTATGCCTGGGGGAGGTGGGGGCCGGCAGTCGAGGACGGATGCGAGCTGGAAGAAGCCTTATCCGCCGTCCAATGCGTCCCTAACCTGCCGCATTCAGTCATGAAGGTTCTTGTTAACCCGCATTTCTGTGCCCGCCGGGATGACAAATGGCGGCTAAACCCAAGACGAGGGCCTAACCCATCTCGGCCAAGCTCACGACGGAACTCATCGTGACACAGGCGGGCAAGAAGTATACGGTGTCTGCGTGTGAGAGATACGGGCTAGCCGGCCCCTGATACTTCTGTAGTGTCCCCCATCCGGCATCCCCAACATGGCCTTCCAGATTCAGTGCCCCTGCGGCAACATCCTCGAGGTGCCGGACATCCTCGCGGGGCAGACCGCCCGATGTCGTTCATGCGGGACTCTGCTCCATGTTCCCCGCGAGGGGGAGGCCGCCACCTCGACGGAGGAGGCGGCCGCGCCGCAAGCGACGGAGGAGCGTCCCGCGGTAGAAGCACCGGTGGGTCTCGTGCCGCCGCGGACCCCGGGCCACGTGGGCCGATGGCTTCTCTTCGTCTCCGTCGCAGCCATTCTCGCCACCGCCACCGTGCTCGCCCTCGCCTTCCTCCGGCCCGTCATCCGGGACTCTGGCCCAGGCTCGGTGTCTCTTTTCGACCTGGATAAGCAGTATCGCCTCGTTTTGCCCGAGGCCGGGAGCGAGACGCCCGAAGCCGCGGCTACCACGACGGCCAGCTCGGCCGGGCCGCCGGGCCCCGCCCTCGCGCTCGACCTCCAGTCCGGGCTGCTCAACGGCCTCGGCGTCGGATCGCACCTCCAGCACATCAAGCCGCTGCACTCCCGAATGAGCTACCTCCGGGTCGGCGATACCCTCCGGCAGCCGGATACCGGCGTTCAGCTCGACCTTCGCGGCGAGCGCATCGCCCGCGTGACCCTCTTCGTTCAGGCCAGGGAGCGAGACGGCAGCTTCTTTAAGGCCTTCCCCGGCGTCATCACTCCTGCCTTGACGCGGCTCACCTCGCGCCAGGAGGCCGTCCGGCTGCTGGGGCCCCCGTTCGAGGAACGTACATCCTTCATCGCTTACCGTACCCGGCGCGACGAAATCGTCCGGGTCGAGTTCACTGACGACGGCTTCGTGGAGACGCTCGTCCTCGAAGAGTCTCCCGAGCTTGTCCGGCACGCCGCCGTGCACGACTCCGTGCCCGCCCGATATCCCGAGGCGGTCGAGCCCTATCGTCTGCCCGAGTCGAAGGGCGAGGCGAATTTCGACCTTGGACGCCAGGTGTGTCTCGGACTCCCTCTCGGCGTCCCCAGCTCGGCCCTCGTCGACCTCCCGGAAAGCATGAAGGCCGACAAGCAGGGCGGCCGCGCCACCTACCCCCCCACCGGCCTCATCGTCTGGTTCGCCGATCAAAAAATCACGCAGATGGCCGTCTTTGTCCGGCCGGAATACAGCCGGACTGATCTGAAACCCTTCCGCGGCACCTTCTCGCATGGCATTTCCCGCCATCTCTCGCTCGAAGCGCTCAGGCAAAAACTCGGGCCCGAGAACGGCTACAGCGAAAATTACCGGGTCCGCATCCTTCATTACATCCTCGCGGACCGATACTTCCAGTTTGGCTTCACACCCGATGGCCAGAAACTGGTCTTCGCCGGGATGGGCCTGATCACCCGCTCGGATCAGGACCTTCTCCCGGCCCCCCAGCGAGGCACCCTGCGCTCACTCCGGGAAGGCTCGGCGCTCTGGAGAGGCTCGCATCTCCTGGCTACCGCCGAAGCCGGCACCCTCTTCCCCTGGGTCAGCGAGACCCGAAATTTCTACGGCGTCCAATGCAAGCCCGAAGGCCAGACCGCCTACGCCTGGATTTCCAAGAATGACGCCCGGGATACCGCCAGCGCCTCCGTCTGGGTCGAGGTCCAGGGCCGCGCCCGCTACCTGGACGATCCGGCCGCCGGCGAGAAAAGGCTTCTCGATGGCGTCTTCCTCTCCACGAACAAGCACTTCGTCACGGCCGGAACGATTACCCGGTCCGCCGAGGTTGGACCAGCCCGCACCCAGTGTCTGGAAAAGCTCTACTCGATTGGCCAGACGCTCCCCGTCCGTTCCACCCGCATCGATCCCGTGAGCGAGCTTCGCCCGCTGCCCGCCGAGGGCCAGTACTTCTGTCTCTCCAACACGGAGTCGAGCCTGGTGTGTGTCCTCCGCTCCTACCGCAGTTCCTACCCGGGGATGAAGTTCAAGGCCCAGCACGACCGAGGCAGTCCCTATCACTGTCTCCGTCTCAGCGAGGACGGCAAGACCCTGGCCGCGGCCTGGAGGGACGGCGTCGACCTCTTTGAAGCCCTCTCGGGCCGGAAGCTCAAGTCGGTCACCGCGCCCGAGCCGCTCCTGGATGCCGCGCTCTCGCGGGACGGCAGGGACCTCTGGACGCTCCACGAGAATCAGGTGTTTCACTGGAATCTCTCGGTGGATACACGCCGGCTTCTTCCCATCTCCGGCCGGCATCTCCTCCTTGCCGTCCGCGGCGGCGGCCTCGCCCTGGCCATCAGCCGCAGCCGTCAGGTCCCCACCGTCACCGCGTTCCAGTTTCCCGCCGGCGTCGAGCTCTGGCGCTCCGATGACCTTTTCCCGCTTCCGCCCTTCCTCGGCGAATCGGACGAAAGCGGACAGCATCTCGCCGCGCCCAGCCTGCGACATCGCCTCGCCTGCGCCATCGCCGACCTCGCCACGGGCCGTACCCTGCGCCAGATCGAAATTCGATCCGAGGAAACCGAATCCCTCTCCGTCTCGGACTTGCGCACCCTGCGGCTGAGCCCCGACGGCCGACACCTGCTCGCCGGATTCCGCAATGGCCTCGTCCTCCTCCTCAACTCCGAGACCGGAAAAATCGTCTCTTCCCACACGGAATTCCTCGCCCGGCCGGACCCCGCATCCTGCACCCCCGGCGGTGAGTTGCTCGCCGTCGGCCGCGACGACCTCCAGCTCTTCGACGCACGCGCCAAGCTCGCCCTCCGAACCTTCGAGCCCGTCCCGCAACCGATCACCGCGGTCGAGATCGACCCCGGACGGAAATGGCTCGCTGCGGGCGACCTCCTGGGCCAGACCCGTGTCTGGGACCTCGCCTCGGGCGACCTGCTCCAGGCCTTCTCGGAGACGCCCCCCCTCGGGCCTATCACCAAGCTCCGCTTCGCCAGCGACGGCCAGGCCATCCTCGTTAGCGCCCGAAACCACTCCGCCCTCCTCCTTTACGAGATCGCCGCTCCCTTCTCCCGGCAGCCCCTGCCCCAGGGCGAAGCCGTGCACCACTTCGAGGTCTCCTCAGACGGCCGCCGCGCCCTCTCCCTCGGCGTTGGCGGCCGGACCCGCATCTACCTCTGGGACCTCGTCAAGAAGGAACTCCAGCAGAGCATCGTCTTTCCCCAGGCCAGCCGCAGCGGGACCATCGTTTTCGGGTCCGACGGCGGGAAGGGCCTGATGCTGCTCGATGGCCAGTTTTACGAGTGGCCCCTTGGCCAGAAACGAGGCGGAATGAACGTCGTTTCCCTGGCGGACAACTACCAGCCGGGCCCCTGCCTCCTTTCTCCCGACGGCATCCACGTCTTTCGCTTCGAAGGCGAGAACGCGAGAATCTGGGACGTGCCCAGCCGCCGGGCCATCGGCTACGCGGACGACCTGGGACTCGACCCGAACTGCCGATTCTCTTCTGACGGGAGGTGCATGGTGCGGGCCATGGAAGGCCAGGCTACACTTCTGCGCGTCGTCCGCCTGGGGTCCGGAGCCGAGTTCAAGCCCTAGTACTCGGGTTTGCAAGTGTTAAAGGGTTGTAAAAAAAGAGTTATATGGTTGTTTTCTTAGGAGGAATCCTAAGGGGGTATACGCCGCACTTGTCCCAGTGGGAGGAAACCCTCCGATACGATGGGAGAAATCCGGTTGGGACGGGCTGCCGCGCGTCAGTTGTCATCGGCTCGAGCGCATGGCTGTCGGAAGGAGGCTTTTTTCGTGCCGCTTCATGGTTGTTTCCGGGAGATGCTTTGCTCATGATATCGCGCGGGAAGAGGTCATCGCGTTGCTCGATGGAGACGGGGAGAAGACGATAGCGACGGGCCTCGCTGAATCCTCGTCATCCGCGGTTAAACTCCTTCCCATCCTTGAGGTTGCCACGATCGCTCAATCGCACTCAGCCAAGACTTTTCTAAAGCTTTTATTCCACTAAAGCGTTACACGTCTTCAAGTTTGGTGTCGGAAGCCCCTATTGGTCCCTCTTTATAATACCATCGACCAGCCGTCAGCTCCGATGGGCCAGGGAGGGACGGGCGCTGAATCGCGTGGAGCCTTAATAGTCTGACCGTTCAATCACCCATTGCGGCTTTGCCGCCTGATGCCATGTCTACAAGAGTTCGCTGGGGCATTCTCGGCACCGGCATGGTGGCCGGATGGCTGCGCCAAGGTTTTCGCGGCTGCCAGAAAGCCGAGTTGTGGGCCGTCGCCAGCCGGTCGCCCGACAGGGCCCGCGCTTTCGCTGAAAAACATCAAATCCCGGCCGCCCATGGTAGCTACGAGAGCCTGCTGGCGGATTCCTCCATCGAGGCCGTCCTCGTCACGCTTCCCAACACCCTGCACCGCGAATGGGTCGAACGATCCGCTCAGGCCGGGAAACACGTCCTCTGCGAAAAGCCGCTGGCCATGTCCGCCCGGGACGTCCAGGCGATGATCGAGGCCTGCCGCAGCCAGGGCGTCCACCTCATGGAAGCCGCCATGTACCGCTTCCAGCCCCAGATCGAAGGCGTGCTCCAACTCATCCGGTCCGGCCGGATCGGGCAACTCCGCCACGTTCAAGCCGCCTTCTCCTGGCCCTTCCGGGACGCCGCCAATATCCGCCTCAGAAAAGACATGGGAGGTGGCTGCCTCTTCGACCTCGGTTACTATCCCATCAGCTTTGCCGTGCTTCTGGCCGGACGCCGGCCTGCCGCGGTGATGGGCTCGGCCTGCTACGGAGACTCTGATGTCGAAGAGTCTGCGGCGGCGCTGCTCCACTTCGACTCCGGCCTCGCCGCCCTCGCCGAGTGCGGTTTCCGCATCGACGTCAAGATTCACGCCGAGATCACCGGTGAGGAGGGTCGCATCATCCTGCCCGACCCCTGGACCGCCCGCGGCAACAAGAAGCAGGTCCAGGTCTGGAAGGCCCGGAAACTGGATGAAACGCTCGAATTCGAGGACCCGAATGCGTACACCCGCGAGATCGACCACTTCTCGGGGGTCGTGCGGGGACAGGGCGGCCTGCTCTGGACCCCCGAGGAGTCCTTGCGGGTCATTCACACCCTCGAGGCGGTGGCCCGCAGCTCGCGCACGGGCGAGTCCGTAGCACTCAAACCTGGCTAACGGATAGCGCATGATCGCCTCGTTTGGATGCTGTCCCTCGAAACGCGGGCGGGACAGACTGATTCGGATTCAGCGGATTTTTCGTTTTTTCCTGAGGACGGCTGCCGTCAAGACGCCCACAGGCGCTCAGGCGTCAAGGGTGCCCTCTTGAAATATCTCGGCGTGTGTCTGACATATACTCAAGGAGCGGCGAGGGTCACCTGAGACGCCTGGACCAGGCAAAAAGCCTCATGGGCAGGGAATCGAAGAAGAGGGAATTCGTGCGGCTGCTGGAGCCGCTGGAGCGGCCGCTCTACGCCTATTGCCGGCACTTGCTCTGGAACAAGCAGGACGCCGAAGATGTCATCGTCGGTCGGCCGTGTACCACTTATCCGGTCTACCCATGTACCATTTCACATTTCATTTTGGATCTCATTATCCCAGGGTTTCCGAATAAATTTAATTCGATTAGGCGGGAACAAGATGAGGCCTCGCACCTGGCTCAGACACTGGTACACGGCCGACCGACAGGTGGTACATTCTCAGACCGACATTGACAAGCTCACGGCCCGTTAGCGAGCGAGAGGGGAGCGTGGCCTATCAAGCAACCGTAGTTCCGGTGATGATCGCCTCGCCAGGAGATGTGACCGAGGAGCGGGATGTCATCCGCGTCGTGATTCACGACTGGAATGACGTAAACGCAAAGGCCTCCGGGGTGATGCTCGCAGCGGTGGGCTGGGACACGCACTCTTCTCCCGAGCTTGCCGCCCGGCCCCAGGAACTCATCAACGAGCGAGTCCTTAAGGATTGCGATCCTCTGATTGGCGTCTTCTGGACCAGACTCGGTACCCCGACTGGCAAGGCCGCTAGCGGGACGGTCGAGGAAATTGAAGAACATGTGGCTGCAGGGAAGCCGGCGATGATCTACTTCTCGTCAAAGCCGGCTGCTCCCGACAGCATCGATGCCGCTCAGTACGCCCAGGTCAAGGCGGTTCGGACAAAGTGGCAAGGTCAGGGTCTCGTCGAGACGTATGACAGCATCGATGAGTTCCGCAGCAAGCTCTCCAAGCAACTTCCGCTGTGCCTGGCGAAGAATTCCTACCTCCGGGGCGTTCTCACGAGCCCGCATGTCGAGGTCGTGTCGCATGAGGTATCCAAATCACCGCACGCGTATGCTCTGACCGAAGAGGCAAGGTCGCTCCTCAAGGCACCCGCATCGACAGATGACGGCCACATTCTGATGATCTCGCACCTCGGGGGGCGACACGTTCATGCTGGAGGGCAGACGTTCGGTGGGGGCCACGGACGGGAAAGTGCGAAGTGGGAAGCGGCTCTCGGTGAGCTGGAGAGAAACGGCTTGGTGGTCGCCCGAGGATACAAGGGAGAGGTCTACGAGCTGACCCATGAGGGATGGGCTGTTGCCGACGCTCTCTAACAGCCGGTTGCAGCCGACGGCGCTGGGCGCCGCGGCTGAACCGGCCCGTTGGGCGGGCGAATTCAACGGTTGCCCGCGAAAGACATCGGAGGTAGTATCTGGGAATGGCTGCTCGCGGAAAGCTGTCTCGGATTTACATAGACATCTCCGTAGTCGGGGGATGTCTCGACGAGGAGTTTCGGAATGCCTCGATTCGGCTGATCGAACGAGGTCGCACGGGGGACGTCCTACTTGTGATATCGGACACGACGCTGGCCGAGCTCGCTGGCGCCCCACCGCAGGTACGGCGTGTGATCGAAGACCTGCCGAAGGAATGTATCGAGTTCATCCAACAAGACGAGGAGTCCGAGGCTCTGGCAGAGGAGTACATCAGGCTGGAGGTGGTGCCTCGGCGAATGCTCGCTGACGCTCAGCATATCGCGGTGGCCACTATCGCCAAAGCGGACGTTCTGGTTAGCTGGAACTTCAAGCATATCGTCAACCTGGATCGTATTCGTGGATTCAATGCGGTGAATCTCCTGTTGGGGTATCCGATGTTGGAGATCCGCTCACCTCCGGAGATCTGGAGAGATGACTACGAAGACATTTGACGCGGTCAAGCTGATGCGTCAGCTCCGTGACAAGCTCAGCCAGGAAATGGAGGAGATGACGCCAGAGGAACGATTACACTACATTCGAGACAAAGCAGCCTCCACTGCTCTTGGTAAGACTCTTGCACAATACGCATGCAAGGCCGCCCAACAAGGCGATGCAGCGGACCGGCCTTCGGCCGGCCGCTGATCGACCCCCGTTGGGCAGACCGACATCAATCGAACCCGATGAACGCGCCTGCGATGTGAGAGCATCTCGATCGTGTCAACGGTTTACGTAGAAACGACCATCGTCAGCTACTTGACGGCACGACCCAGTCGGGACGTGGTGCTTGCGGCCCACCAAACTGAACATAGGCACGCCGAGCGTGCCGACCTGTCTGCGCCGCGGGCGCGCCTGCCTGTCCCGCCGGGACGCAGGCAGGGCAGGCAGGCCCGCCTTTTCCCAGCGGGTTCCCTCCCAGTGGGACAAGTCCGGGAGGCGGGTAAAGTGTGTGCTGCGTGTTTTTTTGCACCCTATGGTCCACTTAGTTACCCGTTTTTTGGAGGCGCGAAGCGCCTCCAAAAAACGACTAACAGTCTCGGAACCCCTTTCAAAATTGGTCATCGTTGGCTCGCGATTGAAATTCCGAAACTGTTAACGCGGGACTGGTGGCGAGCACGGACGGCTTACGAATTGCGCGTCTCGCAGCTTGTGCTCGACGAGGCCGCAGCCGGCGACCATCTGTTGCGGGCGCGGCGCCTCAGGGCGTTGCGAGGAATTCCGGTCCTCTCGCTCACGGACTCGGCGACCCGACTTGCAAAGGAACTGGTCCGGCAGGGGGCCTTGCCGGAAAAGGCCACCGTCGATGCCTTCCACATCGGCGTCGCTGCGGCCCACGAGGCCACGCACCTGTTGACGTGGAACTGTAAGCATCTGGCGAACGCGACGATGCGTGGTACGATCGAGGCCATTTGCCGCTCCGAAGGCCTGAAGCCGCCGATCATCTGCACCCCTGAGGAGCTACCCGCGAGGAAGCCGTCATGAAACGCCGAGACCCCATCATCGAGGATCTCCACAAACTCCGCGAGCGAATTGGCCGTGCCCATGGCTTCGATGTCGATCGAATCGCCGCGACCATCCGCCAACACGAATGCGAAGCGGGTCGCGCTCTGGTTGAGGCGACGTCAGCGCATGCGAAGCGTCGGGCTAAGTCTCCCCGTCGAAGAGCTGCCCAACAAGCGGATATAGCCGACGTCCGCTCCGGCGAACCCGCCAGCCCTGAGCTTGGCCGAAGGGCTCAGCCACGCTCCCGCGGCTGAGCCGCAGCTCCGTTATGCCTCAAGAAGGATTGCCTTGCCGCACAGTCTGTGGTTCGTAACTGTTCAGGCCATCAGACCTGAACAGTTACTCTCAATCTTACTCTTTCTCGCCCTCGCGGGTCATCTTCAGGCCGGCGAGGTCGAAATCCCCTTGGCCGCCAGCCCCGCCTCCCTCGAGGAGCTTCGCGGCCAGGCTGCGCACTCAAATCGTATCTTCGCCGCTGACCTCCTGAAAGCCACCCAAGGCACGCTCCTCGAGGGAACGACCGCCCGAAAACTCCCTCCGGGCCGGTACCGCCTCCACCTCTCCCTCTCCGTCGCCCCTTGGGGACATCCCTCTCTTGCCGGACTCGCCGTCACCGTTACCGCACGCCAGGAGAAACGAGTCCTCACTTTTTTCGATTTTCCGGGCTGCGGTGAGTTCCTCGACCTCGGCCTGGACTTCACCCAGTCCGCCTCGGGCTATCCCCCTGTTTCCGTCGTCTGGTCCGTCGGCGAAGAGGGCAAGCTGAACCGCGTCCGTGCCGCCGGGATACCGGACGACCCGGCAGCCGCCGCGTCCCGGCCAGAGGAGAAGGTCGGTCCCGAGGAAGACGAGGGCGTCGATTGGGACGCCGACGCGCCCGAGAGGGACGACCAGGGAGCGATGCTCGTCCGGGACCTCCCCCGCATTCCCCTCCGCCTAGCGGTCCGCCTGGCGGCCATCGAGACCCTGCCGCCCGTCGCCGTCACCCGCCTTCAGGCCGACAAGGTGGTTTATCGGCCTGGCGAAAATGGAGTGCTCCAGCTCCAGATTCGCAACTTCGGCGAGGCGCCCGCCTCCGTCCTCCTCCACCCGTGTCTTGTCCGCGAGCTGTCCGACGCCGAGCCCCTGCCGGGCCAGAAAGTCGCGCTCGACCCCGGCAAGGAGCAGGAGTTGGAGATTCCCTTCACGGCCCGTGGCCGCTGGGGTGTCGCCGCACACGTCGGTCTCGAGTCCGGCGGCCGCACCGAGACCTTCGAGGACCCGTTTCTGGTCACGGACAACTTTTTCGAGGTCGGCATCGGTTACCCCGGAGGCAGCGACCTTCATACGGGCCTCGGCAAGTTCCACGGCGTGGCCGATGACATGCGCCGTCAACACTCCAACCTGCTCGAAGTCTTCTTCTGGGCGCCCGACGACTGGGCCCTGCTCGTCTCCCCCACCCCGAAATGGTGGAGCGGGCAGGCCAGCTACCCCGAGGACGAGGATAACCTCAAGGCTCTGATCGCTCTCTGCCACCAACACGGTATTGGCGTGGCAGCCTACGCCTCGAGCAATGCCGCCGGGCCCTTCGGCTGGGAACTCGCCCGGCGTAAGCCTCATTGGTTCGGCAAAGCCGCCTCCGGCGGAATCGGCGGCTGGTATCACGTCGAACACCTCGACGTCTGGAATGACGAGGCCTGGCGCAAGGACCACGGCCACACGGACTGGTATGTCGTCGGAGGCCCCGACCTGCGCCGCATCGACACCCTGGATTGGGGCATCGGCCAGATTATCGAAAGCGCCCGCCATTACGGTTGGGACGCCGTGCGCTTCGACGGCCACTACACCACCGGCAACGACGAGATGTCCACCCGCAACGTCCGCCGGCTCAAGGAGCGCGTCTGGTCCGTCCTGCCCGACTTCCGCTTCGGCTTCAACTACGGCCGGGCGCCGGAATGGGCCGGCCGCGGCGCGATCACCCACGAGATGCGCGAGGCCATGGCCGGCGGCGGCCTCTACCTCCAGGAGGGCATCACGAATTGGAGATACACCAACCAGGCCTATGAAAACTGGTATCACTACGCCACGAACGAGCTGCGCATCGCCCGCGAGATTCAGCGGCTCGGCGGCAGCTACCACTGCATCTGGTCCCTCAATCCCAAGAACCCACCCGCCGTGAACTACTACAAGCTCGTTTACGGACTCGTCGCCGGGGGACATTCCTACTACGGCTCCCATATCGGGATGCCCGGCTGCCCCGACTGGGGCTCCTTCATGACCCGCTGGTCCGCCGCCTTGTGGGACCCCGCCCTCCAGCCCCTCAAAAATCCCGAACAACGCTTCCAGATCGATTCCCAACAACTCCAGTGGAAACCCTTCGCACGCGAGCGCATCGAGTCACCGGAACGCAAGTTCGTCGTCCTCCACCTCGTCAATCCGCCGCCCAAGGATGCCATTCGCGAAACGGAGCTGCCGGTCCCGTCCGGCCCCGTTGCCGTCCTGTATCGACCCGAGCCGCAGACCCGGATCGTCCGCGCCGTCCTCGTCCGACCCGAAGCCCGCCCGTTCGACGTCGAGCTGACGGTCCGTCCCGAGGGCGAGGCCGTTTCCGTGCGCCTACCCGGCGTCCAGCACTGGGCCGTCGTCCTCTGGGAAGTGCAGGGACGCTTCGAGCCGCCCCGGCCCCCGCCTCCCTTCACCGACCCGCCGGACGCGAAGCGGCTCGCCGAGGCGGAGACCGCTCCAGTGATCGAGAGTGACGACCCGAACCGGGCCCCAGTCCGGGAGGCCTCGGGCCCGGGTACGCTCGTGATCCTCTGCAACAGCGGTTCCCAGAATATCGGCCCGTGCCTTACCACGGACCCGGACTCAGGGATCGGGACCGTGGAATTCCGGCCCCTCGATCAGGCCCAGGCCCGCATGGGAAGGTCATGGGTCGGCCCCCTCCAGCCCGGCAAGTATCGCGTCTCGTTTCGCCTCAAGTGGGTCGATCCCACCGAACGCCCCGCCCCTCAGCAGCTCGAGGTCGCCGTCCGAGACGAGAACTGGGAAGACCTGCTGGGCCGGGCGGCCTTCGCCACCCCGGGCCACTCCGAGCCGCCTGCCGGCGCCATGACCCTTGGCCCCTCGGGCCGCTACCAGGACTACCCCTCCGTCACCTTCGAGAAGAAGCGCCCGGGTTATATCCATATCTCCGGGGAGACCTCGACGACGCGCCTCGGGCCCCACACCCTCTATCTAGAAAAGATCCGGCTCGATGCCCTCGAGCTTTACACCGACGACCGGCTCGCCGAGTTCGAGACCCTGCCGGACAAGCCTGAGGGGCTTCCCGCGCCCAGCGGCCAGCAGCCCAAACGGATTCTCTTCGTCCGAGGCATGTTCTGGCAGTTTTATATCCAGACCCCTGCCCTGGATGCCATTTCCGTCTACTCCTTGCCCGAAACCTTTCCCGATCTCTATGGTTTCGATGCGGTGATCCTGGCCAATATGGACCTCAGCAACTCGACCCTGGCCGACCGCCGAATGCTGCGCGATTATGTGCACGACGGCGGGCGACTGGTCCTCCTCGGCGGCTGCTTCACCCTCGGCCAGGGCGGCGTCCAGCGTACCTGGCTCGAGGACCTCCTTCCCGTCCAGTGCCAGGGACCCGGGGAAGTGGTTCCCTGCCAGCCCCCGCTCCTGCTGGGCTCGGAATCCGGAAAACCCGATCCGGAGTCGCCCGCCCTCTTCTACCGGCATCTCGTGCGCCCGAAGCCCAGCGCGTCGGTCCTCGCCTGGGCGGGTGAACATCCCGTTGCGGTGGCTTGGCAGCAGGGACAGGGCCTCGTTGCCGTCTTTGCCGGGACCACCCTGGGCGAGGGCGACGAAAAGCACCGGCCCTTCTGGGAAACTCAGGCCTGGCCGCGGCTTCTGCGACAACTGGCCCTGTCGCGATGACCGGGCGGGTCAACAGGCCGGGCGAGTGAGATTTGGAAGAAGAGATAAGCCCATCGCCCAACGGCAAAACAAACGCTGAAATCTCCACTTCAGCACCTGGCCATTGCGGGGGCTTCCTCGGCCACTTGGTCTTCACCACGAACCATCAGTAGTCCTGTGTCCTGAGTCTTGAGCACGGAGGTGCCAGGGCACCAGGGACAGAAAAGAAGCGAGGAGCGGCCAGAAAGGCTTTGGGCGCTTGCCCAGAAGCGAAGCGGGGGTCTGGAGGTGATCGAGGTGTCAGGGACGAGAGACAGTGAGCAGTCATCAGTCATCAGTCAACCACCAACCACCAACCGGTTCGGCAGGCGGCCATCGTTCGCTCACACAGTCTTCTTTCCTTTTTCTTCGTGGTTGACAACCCGCATGGCCTAACTAAAATGAGTCTCCGTTGGGGACCCCAAGCGATCATCGGAAAACTCATCATGCGAGAATTGATCAGCTCGGAGACGCTCCGGGCGCCTATCTCCGCCTTGAGACCCAGCCGGCCGGTCTGCGTGGAAGGCGATCTCCCGGTCAGCCAGGCCATCGAATTAATGAAGTCCAAGAACATCGGCTGCCTGCTGATCCTCGTGGAGGGGACGCTGAAGGGAATTTTCACCGAACGCGACGTCCTCGTCCGCGTCCTGGCCAGGAATCGCGACGCGAAGAAGGTCATGATCCGAGAGGTCATGACCGAAAATCCCGAGTGTCTCCAGCACGAGGACATGGTCGCCTATGCGCTGAATCGCATGAGCGTGGGGAACTATCGGCATATCCCTCTTGTCGATGAGGCCAATCGGCCGGTTGGGATCATTTCGGTACGCGACGTTTTCAAGCATCTGGTGAGGCCCCGCCGTTAACAAGGCCTGCTGCGGAAATCCCCAGGCGTCGGAAATTTCGTCAGGAAAACTCGATTGGTCGCGGAAGGTCGGCGTACCCGCGGGAGGGAACCCCTCATGTTAAAACCGAGATTGCCGGGATTGGATGAAATTGAAGTCGACCAGGGCCGGGATGCAGAGGTCGAAACGGTCCTCAGCGAGACGGCCGTCCACGTGGCCATCTCGAATCTCGACCTGGGCCCGCCCGTCTGCATCCAAAAAGCGGCGACGGTGAAGGATGCTGTCCTGATGATGGTCCAGCGCGGGATCGGCTCCCTGCTCGTGCTGGAGGGTGATCGATTGGCGGGTATCGTCACCGAGCGGGACGTCCTCCGGAAGTCGGCGGGCACCGCGGAGCAACTCGGCCGAGTGCGCGTCGAGGCGATCATGACGCCGAACCCGAAAACCTTGTGCGTGGAGGACTTGGTCATCGAAGCCATGGCCCTGATGAATGAAGGAGGCTATCGTCGCGTCCCCATCCTGGATGCCTCCGGCCGGCCCGTCGGCGTCCTCTCCATCAAGCGCATCGTCGATCGGCTGGTGGAATACTTCCCGGAACAGGTCCTGAATCTTCCACCGAGCCCGATCCGGGCCATCCAACCGCGGGAGGGGGCCTGAAGTCGCCAGCCGGCCTCACTCGACCCAAGAAAATTGCCATGGAAAAGGTTGTTCGACAGCTCGAGGACGTCACCATTCGATTTGCCGGGGATTCCGGCGATGGGATGCAGATCACGGGCGCGCAATTCACGAACGTTTCGGCTCTGATGGGAAATGACCTGGGCACCTTCCCGGATTTCCCCGCTGAAATTCGGGCGCCCGCGGGCTCCCTCGCTGGCGTCACCAGCTTCCAGGTCCATTTCAGCAGCCGCGAAATCTTCACGCCGGGTGAACAGTGTGACGCCCTTGTCGTCATGAATCCCGCAGCCTTGAGGGTGCACCTCGGCTTCCTCAGGCCCCAGGGCATCCTCCTCGTGAATACCGAGGAGTTCAAGCCGCGCAACCTGACGATGGCCGGTTACGCCTCCAACCCCCTGGAAGACCAATCGCTGTCGGCCTACCAGGTATTCTCCGTCAACATGACCAAGCTGACTCGTGAGGCGGTGAAGGACCTGAAGCTGTCGGTCAAGGAATCTGAACGGTGCAAGAACTTTTTTGCCCTGGGCATGGCCTATTGGCTCTACCAGCGCTCCATGGAGCCGACGGTCCAGTTCATCCGGGACAAGTTTTCCAAGCGGCCGGAACTGGCGGAGGCGAACCTTCGGGCCTTGCAAGCTGGCCGCAATTATTGCGAGAACACCGAGCAGTTCGGCTCGTCCTACCGGGTGCCCGCGGCCAAGTTGAGGCCGGGCCGATACCGCAACATCACCGGCACGACGGCCACCGTCCTCGGCATGATTGCGGCTGGTCAAAAATCCGGCCTCGAGGTGTTCCTCGGCAGTTATCCCATCACGCCGGCCAGCGAGATTCTTCACCAGCTTTCCCGCTACAAGAACTTCGGCGTCCGCACGGTCCAGGCGGAGGATGAGATTGCCAGCGTCTGCATGGCCATCGGCGCCGCCTACGGAGGCTCCCTCGCCTTCACGACGACCAGCGGACCCGGCGTCAACCTCAAGGCCGAAGCCGTCTCCCTCGCCATCAGCGTCGAGCTTCCCCTCGTGCTCTGCGATATCCAAAGGGCGGGTCCCAGCACCGGGATGCCGACCAAGACGGAACAGGGCGATTTACTCCAGGTCCTTTACGGACGGCACGGGGAATCCCCCATCGCCGTCCTCGCGGGCAGCCGCCCGTCCGATTGTTTCGATACCATCTACGAGTGCGCCCGCATCGCCGTCCGCTACATGACCCCCGTGGTCTTCCTGTCTGACCTCTTTCTGGCCTTCGGGGCCGAGCCGTGGATGTTCCCGTCCTCGGCTGACCTTCCGCCCATCCCGGTCCGATTCCGGACGGACCCCGAGGGTTTCCAGCCCTTCCAGCGCGATCTCGAGACTCTGGCGAGGCCCTGGGCCATCCCGGGCACCCCGGGCCTCGAGCACCGCATCGGCGGACTCGAAAAAGAGCACCTGACGGGGAACGTGAGCTACGACCCGAAGAATCACGAGATGATGTGCCGGCTGCGAGCCGAAAAGATCGAAAAGATCGCCCAGGAGATTCCACCCACGCGCATCGACGGGCCGGAATCGGGCGACCTGCTCGTGGTGGGTTGGGGCAGCACCTATGGGGCCATCCGGACAGCCACGGAGAAGAAAAGGGAAGAAGGCAAATCGGTCTCCCACGTTCATCTCCGCCACCTCAATCCCCTGCCGCCGGACCTCGGCAGCATCCTTTACCGGTTCGAGCACGTGCTCGTCCCAGAGATCAACCTGGGACAGCTTCTCAAGGTTCTTCGCGCCAGGTATCTGGTCCCCGCCGTCGGCCTGAACAAGGTGCAGGGCCAGCCCTTCGAAACCACCGAGATCGAGGCGAAAATCGACAGCATCCTCCGAGGTGAGCCATGAACCAGGCCGCCGCTCCCGAGATCGCTTCTCGCCCGCTCACGAAGAAGGATTTCGAATCGGACCAGGACGTCCGCTGGTGTCCCGGCTGCGGCGATTACGCCATCCTGTCCCAGGTCCAGAAGGTCCTTCCCGAGCTGGGCATCCCCCGTGAGAAGCTGGTCTTCATCTCCGGCATCGGATGCTCCAGCCGATTCCCCTATTACATGAACACCTATGGCTTCCACACCATTCACGGCCGGGCGCCGGCCATCGCCAGCGGCCTCCGGGCCTCGAGGCCGGACCTTTCCGTCTGGGTCATCACGGGGGACGGCGACGCCCTGAGCATCGGCGGCAACCACTTTATTCACCTCCTTCGCCGCAACCTGGACGTCCGTATTCTGCTCTTCAACAACCGCATCTACGGCCTGACGAAGGGCCAGTACTCCCCGACTTCCGAGCTGGGCAAGGTGACCGCCTCCACCCCGATGGGCTCCATCGATTACCCGTTCAATCCCATCTCGCTCGCCCTGGGGGCCGAAGCGACCTTCGTGGCGCGGACCCTCGACCGAGACCTCGCGCACCTCCACGAGACCCTGCGGCGTGCAGCCGCGCACCGCGGCACCGCCTTCGTCGAAATCTACCAGAATTGCAATATCTTCAACGACGGGGCCTTCGAGGTCTTCACCGAAAAAGAAACCAAGCTCGCCCACGTCGCCAGGCTGGAACATGGAAAGCCCATCCTCTACGGGCCAAAGAACGAGAAAGGCATCCGCCTCAAGGGATTCCAGCTCGAATCGATCGATCTCTCCAAGGCCGAGGCCAGGATGGAAGACCTCCTCGTCTATGACGCCCATTGCCCCGACGCCACCTTGGCCATGATCGTCAGCCGGATGACGGGCGAGAATAATTTGCCTTTGCCCATCGGCGTCTTCCGTTCCGTCTCCCGGCCGTGCTATGATGACTCCCTGAACGAGCAAGTCCGGAAAGCGAAGGAGATGATGGGGCCCGGCGACCTGGATGAGTTGTTCAACTCGGGCGACACCTGGGTGGTACAGCCCAGTTCCTGAGCGAGCCGCCCACCCGTCCAATCGAACGAGCCAGGTCTTGGACTGCCGTGTGTTCTCGTCCCCGGAATGTGCGCTCACTTTTCGAGGACCAGCAGGATGCAGTCATGAAAGAAGGCCGGGTCGCCGTGTGTTCTCGTCGCCGGCTTGGACAATGACGGCGTTTGTTTCGAACACGAGCACGACGATGAGGACGACGACAGAACTCGTCGGTTTAAGGCCGCCGTACGCCGGCCTCGCTGTTCAATCGGTTCGGACATAGCGCCGCGCTATTTTCGAACGGATGGACTCCGGAGTCTTTCACGTGCCCATCAAATTCAAGTGCAATTCGTGTCAGGCGGTCCTCGTCGTCAAGGATGAGCTGGCCGGCAAGAAAGGCCTCTGCCCCAAGTGCCAGAAACCCATCACCGTTCCCGCAGCCAGTCCGGCGTCCCCGGCCGCTGACGGCCTCTCGCTGGCCGTCTCACCCGCCCAGGCGCCGAAGCCTCCGCCTGCCCCTGCCCCGGCGGTAGCAAAGCCGGAGGCCCCCGCGGCGGCCTCAGGCGGCGCCTCCCCGCTGGACATGAAATCCGCCGCTACCCGGAAGCTCATGGTCCAGAAAGTCGGCACCGTCCTCGTCGCCACCATCCAGGTCCAGCGCATCAGCGAGCCGCCGGACATCCGTGAGGTGGGCGACGCGCTGATGGGACTGCTGGATCAGGCGGAGAAGCCCCAAGTCCTCCTCGACATGAACAAGGTCACCTACCTGCCAAGCTCCATGATCGGGAAGCTCACCGTCATGCACAAGAAGGCGCTGGAATACAAAGGGTCGCTCAGGTTCTGCAACATCGCGCCCGGCGTGCTCGAAATCTTCAAGATCACGCGCCTGGACAAGGTGTTCAAGATTTACCCCGACCTGAACTCGGCGCTCAACAGCTTCAAGTCGGGCTACATCGATGTTTAGTTTTCGGGTCCAGAAGTGCTTCCGCACTTCTGGACCCGAAAACTAAAAGGCTTTGCTTCGCAGAGCCCCAATTTCTTAGGGTCTCCGGTTGTAACTTCTCCGCGTCGCGCTCAGAAGTTGAAAGGTGTCGGGTGTCAGTTGATTCCTGAACCCTGACACCTTTTCCACCTTTGTTGGGTTGCGGGCTTCGCCCGCCTGAAGGGATACTTCCCTTTCCCCGCGGAAAAAAAAGACTTGACTCATCTCCATGGAAAAGAACAAGTCCCCGGTGCCCGCCGCGCCGGTGGCCACCAGGCCGATTGCCTTTGCCAAACTCCAGTAGACGAGTTCGCAAGTGCACCCGCACTTGCGAACTCGTCTACTGGAGGAAAGGACGCCGCCGATCATTCCATCAGCGGCAGGCGAAAATAGGCCTGGCTGCGATTCCACGACTCCTTGAGATGGTAACGGCGAATCAGATCCTCCCAGGGCAGCAGGGCGTCATGGGCCTGAATGAAACCGTCGAGCTGCGCCAGAAGCTCGCGCCGGTCGGCATCACGGGCCGGGTCGTGGATGAGATTCCGCATCTGGAAGGGATCGGCCACGTTATCGAAAAGGAGAGTGCCCTCGTCGGACGCGCTGCGGGCGAGGGTGAACCTCGGGGTGCGCAGCCCGCGCCACTCGCGGTCGCCCCGGGCCCAGGCCTGATGGCAGGGAATGAGGTCAAAGATGTAGCAGGCCTCGAGGCCGCGGGCGCCGGGCGTCGTGAATAGGGCGTGCAAATCCCGGCCGTCGACCGCGCCCGGGAAGCGCAGACCGGTGAAGCCGAGGACGCTGGTGGGCAGGTCCACGAGCCCGATCAGCTCGTCGCAGAGGCCCATGCGAGTATGTCCAGGCCAGCGGGCCAACAGCGGCACGCGAATCGACTCGTCGTACGGAAGCTGCTTGTTCGTGAGGCCCTGACTGCCCAGCATGTCACCGTGATCGCTGGTGAAGACGACCAGGGTGTTATCGACCTGCCCGGTCTCTTCCAGCGCGGTCATCAACCGGCCGAACTGCTCATCGAGCGCTGTGACGTGGGCGTAGTAGCCTCGGAGGTCCGCGAGGACATGCTCGCGAGCGAGCTGGAGCGTGCGCGTCAGCCGAACGGTCTCAGGAACGTTTGGCCGCAATCGGAAATCCCGGCCCCGGTATCTCTCCAGATAACGGTCCGGAAGCTCATCATAGGGGTCGTGCGGCGGACCCCACGAAAGAGTGAGCGCCCAGGGCCCCCGGGCCTCGTTCCGGCGGATGAACTCGACCGCCAGAGCGGTCTGCGCCTCCGGCTCGTACCCCGGAATCTCGATTCGGCGGTTCGCCTCGTCGTCGTAGTAGGATTTGAGGTAGTGGTGATTGCAATTGCACACCTTCCATTCCATGAAGCCGAGCCGTGCGGGCCCCTCGGCTATGGACTGGTCACGCGGCACGCCGGCCAGATGCCACTTCCCGATATAGCCGGTGTGGTAGCCGCGGGACTGAAGGACATGGGCCACACTGGTGACGTCGTGCCGGATGGGAAGGTCGTTGGCGACGGCACCGTGCCGGAGCGGAAACAGGCCGGTCAATAGGGTCCCGCGGGCGGGCACGCAGACGGGAGAGTTGGAGATGCAGTGGGTGAACTGAACGGCGTCCCGCGCGAAGGCATCCAGGTGGGGCGATATCACGTCGGCATTGCCGTAGCAGCCCAGGCTGCACCAGCGCTGCTGGTCGGAAAAGACGAAAAGAATGTTGGGCGGGCGTGTACGCGCAGGCATCCGAATAGATTATCGCCATCGAGTAGGCGAGTTCGCAAGTGCTGGTACACTTGCGAACTCGCCTACTCGCTCTATTTCCTCCGTGACAATTGACCTGTAGCTCGAGCCGGAACCGGACGTTGATGTCGACTTGCAGGACGTTTTCACCACCGTCTACGACCGCGCCGGGTACGACTATTCCATCGACTACTAACATCCCTTGGAGCCTGGTCTAACCGACGGCCAGAGGGAATGGATCGCGCAAGTCCTTCAGACTGCCGAGAGCGCCGGCAAGACGCGGGGCTGACGGAAAGGGTTCCTGCCTCTTTCCCCCTGGCCGAGGAAGAAGCAGCCTGAGTCAACTTGATCGTTTAATCATTTTTGTTATGGCATGGCTCGAAGAGTCCGCTATACTTCCGTTGTTTGAATGTTCTGTGAAATCGCATGTATGCTGCGGGCGCCCCTTTCCGGGGCCAAGAGGGAAGCCCATGCAATTTGGGCGCGGTCCCGCCGCTGTAACCGAGTACGAAACCTGCCGGTCCGGCCTCCATAGGCCGGGCTGACGCCACTGGCATATGCCGGGAAGGCGCAGGGAGTAGGGCGATCCGGAAGCCAGAAGACCTGCCCGCAGCGACTGTGTGGTGTTGCCGTCTCGGGAAGTGGACGGCGGCCAACTTCGGGATCAAGAAATCAGGGTGCAGTCCCCGGCCTTTCGCAAAGATCGGCCGGGGATTTTTTTTTCCCGCGTTTCTTCCCACCTCCGGCCATGCCTCCCGAGACCATTCTTTCCCGTGACGGATTGCCCCAGGAGGTCTCCCATGCGCCGTCTCGCCCTCGCGTCGCTCTCTTCTCTTCTTTTCATCTCCTTCTCGGCTGCGGAGTCCGATGAGGGGCCCCAGGAGTTGGCCCCGGTCACTGTCAGCGCCGCCCGGCTTCCGGAGTCGCCCCTCGATACTTCACGCCTGCCGGCCAAGGTCACCGTCATCACCGCGGAAGACATCCAGCGGACCGGGGCCCGGACCGTTCAGGAAGCCCTTCAGCATCTCGGCGGGATCGTCCTTTACGACCAGATCGGCAACGCCTTCCAGTCCACGTTCGACCTGCGAGGCTTCAACGGCCAGCCCGTCGTGGCCACCAGCGTCTTCGTCGACGGCGTGCGGATCAACCAGGCCAGCTTCAATACAGTCGAGTTCGACCTCATCCCCCTCGAGGACGTGGAGCGCATCGAGGTTCTGCCGGGCTCGTCCTCCATCTTCGGCAAGAATGCGTTGGGCGGCGTGTTGAACATCCAGACGAAGCGGGGCGGCCGCGAGCGCAGAAGCCAGGCGGAGGCCGCTTATGGCAGCTTCCACCACCAGCGCTACACGGCGGGCACGCAAGGTCCCATCGGCGACGCGCTGGACTACTATCTCAGCTTCTCGCGGGAGCTCGAAGACGGCTTCCGGGATGAGTCGGACGCCCGGTTGAGCCGATTCTTCGGCAAGATGGGCTGGACGCCGTCGGAGTCGTCCGACCTCAGCCTGTCCTACACGCACGTCGATGACCACCTAAACCAGGCGGGCTCGCTGCCGCTGGCCCAGGCCAAGAACGACCCGGAAGCGAACTTGACGCCCGGCGACCTCTCGGACAATTTTCTCAACATGATCACGCTCAACGGACGGCAGGAGCTGGCGGACGGTCTCTCGCTGGCCGGGAACGCCTTCTACCGCAAGCACGACGTGGAGAGCCTGGTGGTCTTCCGGGGCGGGGACAGCCGGACGGAGATCGACAATGACACGGTCGGCACGGTGATCCAGCTCACGCACGAAGGGGAATGGGCGGATCGGACGAACCGGCTGACGGCGGGCTTCGAGTACTCGAACGTTCATTTTGGCACGGATTCGCTGACGAACTTCGGGGGGGCGCCCATCCTGGGCGATCGGTCGACCGACGAGAATGCCTTTGGATTCTACCTGCAGGACTCGTTCGAGGTGCTGGAGTCACTGACGTTTCTCGCCGGGGTGCGCTACGATTGGGACAATCTGGATTTCACGGATCATTCGGACCCGACGCAAAATGCGGAGCGGACGTTCGAGGAGGTGACGCCCCGCGCCGGGCTGGTTTACCAGGCCACGGAGAGCCTGAACGTCTATTTCAATTACGCCCGGGGATTTCGGGTCCCCACCGAGAACGAGCTATTCGCCTTCGTGGGAAGCTCGAATCCGACCCTGAACCCCGTGCAGACGAACAGCTACGAGCTGGGAGTTCGGGGAACGGTCCGGCCCTGGCTCGAGGCGTCGCTGGCCCTGTTCCAGATCGACGCGGAAGATGAGATCACCTTCAACGTGGTCAGCGCCACCTTCCCCTTCGGCCGAAACGAGAACTTCGACGACACGCGCCGCCGCGGCATCGAAGTCTCCGCTACCGCACGTTACGAACGATGGATCGAAGGTTTCGTCAATTACTCCTACACCGAGGCCACTTTCGAGTCCGAGGTCAACCTCGTCTCCGGGGACACCTTCTCCCCGGTGACGGTCCAGGAAGGCGACCGACTGCCTCTCGTTCCGCTGCACCGCGTCGGGACCGGCATTGCCGTGCACCCCGCGGCCGGCTGGACCGTCGCCTTCAACGCGGTTTACCAGTCCGACCAGTTCCTCGTTGGCGATGAGAGCAACAACCTGTCCCAGCTCGAGGGATTCTTCGTCCTCAACGCCCGGCTCTCCTACGAGCGGGCCCTCGGGCCCGGGGTCGTGCGCGTGTTCCTCGCCGGCTATAACATTCTGGACCGGGAGTATTTCCCGTTCGGCATCTTCAGCGGATCGACGGACCCCTTCGTCATCCCCGCTCCGGAGATCAGCGTGCTGGGCGGGATCAGCTACGAGTTTTGATTCACGGCGGCGGTCCGCCGGAACACCGCCGTGGAGGGGTGAGACACCTCGGCAGGACCGACGTTCCTGAACGCGGCGAAGCGGTGATAGGCTCCAAGTGCACCTGGCTACCAATTCGTCGTAGGGTGCGAAAACCTGCGACAAACTTATGAACCGAGGCACTCAGCGAGATTTTTCATCCCGCGGGATGAAAAATCCGGGCTACCCAGGCCGTGCACGGAAAAACCGCGTATGACGGGCCCGCATCGCATCGTGTGCCTCACGGAGGAGACGACCGAAACGCTCTACCGCATGGGTGAGCAGGACCGGATCGTCGGCATTTCCGCCTTCACGGTGCGGCCGCCAGAAGCTCGCAAGGAGAAACCGGTCGTCTCGCAGTTCATCCGCGCCCGGATCGACCGCATTCTCGAGTTAAAGCCGGACCTGGTGCTGGGCTTCTCGGACCTCCAGGCCGATCTTTGTGCTGACCTCATCCGCCGGGGCCTCGAGGTCCACTGCTTCAACCAGCGAACGGTTTCGGGAATTCTCAGAATGGTCCGGACGCTCGGGTCGCTGATCGGCCGGCCTGAAAAAGGCGAGGCCCTGGCCGATGTCTTCGAGCACGGCCTCGAGGTCGCCCGGGCCAAGGCGCGCCGACTCCCGGCACGGCCGCGGGTCTACTTCGAGGAGTGGCCCGACCCGATCATCACCGGCATCCAATGGGTCTCCGAGCTGATCGAGATCGCTGGGGGTGAGGACTGCTTCTCGGACCTGCGGGAACGCGGCTTGGCCAGGGACCGCATCGTCTCCGCCGAGGCGGTGCTGAACCGCAAGCCCGACCTCTATCTCGCCTCTTGGTGCGGGAAGAAGTTCCGGCCGAAGGAGGCGCTGGCAAGGCCCGGCTTCAAAGACGCGCCGTTCACCCGCGCTGGCCGCATGGTCGAGATTCCCTCGAGCTTGATCCTCCAGCCGGGCCCCGCCTGCCTCACGGACGGGCTGGCTGCCCTTCAGAAGGAAATCCGCAGGGCCGCTGCGGAGATGGCCGAGACGGGCTCGGCCGGGCCGTGACGGCCGCATCGCGGATAACACCCATCTACACCATCACTTACATTTTTCCCATTTTTCCAGGTTATGCGCTTGGAGTGCCTCGATCGGAGAGTATTTATTGGCCACCCAGGCGCAAGGACTTTCCGCATAGCGAGGACGCAACCCCAGGGGCACCACGGAGGACACGGAGAAGAGGGAGGGATTCTGATGAATACCTTTACTGGTTTTCTCCGTGCTCTCCATGGTTCAACCGATTCTGTTTCTCTCTGTCACAACGAAGCGAGCTCGCGAGCTTCGTACGCCCTTCTGGGAACGTGCTGGCGTCCAAGCAGAAATCCGCCGGACTCCAGCGCTGCGGCCAGAGGCCGCGGCAGGCGGGCTATCCCAGTTTCCGGAGCGCCATCCTCAGCAGGTCCTTCTCGCTTAAATGCGGGACCACCAGGCTCAGGCATCGCTCCATCACCTGACCCGGCGTCAGGTCCGAGGTGTCGATAGTCACTCGCCGGCGCAACCAGGACTTTCCGACTTCCTCGGCAAAGCGCCGGGACACTTCCTCGATGTCCGCTTCCTTCACTACCCCATGAGGATGAGGCGACTCCTTCATGCGCCGGGCGATCACTTCCTTCCGGGCCGTCAGGTGGACGAGAATACAGTCCTCCGGCAGCTCCGGCTCGATCCGCCTCGGGTAATCCATGGGGACCGGGTGTCCGTAATAGTACTTCGGCCCGTAAACGCTTTCCTCAATATGAAAGCCCGTCAGCAGGCAGTGCTCGTTCTCCTGAAGCACCTTGATGTGGTAGTAAATCTGGAAGCGCTGGAAACGCTCCTTCACGACCGGGCCCAGGTTGCTCATCCTTTCACGTTCGTCCGCGCTCAGGTTCTGGGCGTCGGGGATCGTGAAATGGTCGTCCATGTGGAAATGGATGCCGTTCTTCATCGCCCACTCCTGCAGGTTCTTCGCCAGGGTGGTCTGTCCCACGTACTCGCAGCCCACAATGATCAATCGCATATCAGTCCTCCGGTCACTCGTAGACGAGTTCGCAAGCACACCCGCACTGGCGAACCCGTCTACTACAGGTTATCGAAATTCCGGAATTATCGAAAGTCGTCCTCCGTACGGTGGCTTCGCTGGGGGACGCTGGCAGTTCCGAGACGGTCTGACCATCGTCCCTCATTTCGGCCCTATGATCAGCGGATAGTCCACCTCGATGGGAAGCGTATCCGTACGGCCCACTTCTTCCGCCAAGACCTCCAAGTCCACGATGGCCGATTGGCCAGGCTCAAGGGTTAACGCCTCCGCCTTCGGCCGCGCCAGGGAAGGACGTCCCTTCGGAAAACGAATCCGCACCGTTCTCCCCGTCCCATTCTCGATCCGAATCTTCTGCACGAGATTTCCGCCAGTCCCCGGCAGGGGAACACCGGGCCCCACGGACTCCACGATCAGCCCGGATACACTGCTGGCCGCCGGTCCGCCGCCTTCCTTCACGACGCTTCCCTTGATGGGGATCGAGACCACGGGGTGGATGGGATCGCTGCTGACGACCTCGATCCGGCAGTCGATGGTGCGTCGATCGGTCGGCGTCTCGACCTCCACGGTGATGGCGTAGGTTTCTCCGGGCCCGATCTGGGTGGGCAGTGTCAATGTCGGTTTGAGAATGTACCACCTGTCGGTCGGCCGTGTACCACCTACCGGTCAGCGGTGTACCACCTGGCAAGGTGTGCGTACCGTTCGG
>JACPCR010000028.1 GCA_016179685.1 Planctomycetota bacterium
TGACGTCCGTCATGAAGGTCGTGGCGGCGGCGGACATGTTGCCCGCGTTGTCCGCCATCGAGACCATGAGCGTATGGACCCCATCCGCAAGGTCAGCCGTGGGCACAGCGCTGAAGCCCGTTTCCGACACTTCCGCCCCTTGCGTAACGTCCTGGCCATCGAGCCGGACCACCAGGGATTCGAGCGCGGGGCCGCTGAGATTGTCGGAGAAGCTGCCCGACAATACCGGCCACGGGTCCCGCAGAATCTCTCCTTCGGACGGCTGCAAGTCCCGAAACGATACGGGCGTGAAATCCAGCCGAATCTCTACCGTGGTCGAGGCGCTCCGGCCCGCGAGGTCAACCGCGGTACCCGTCACCTCGTGAATGCCCTCCTCCTCGACGCGCACGTCGCCCGTCACCGTGGCTATTCCAGAGACCGCGTCGAATCCCTCGAAATGAACCGTGGACGGTGTATTTCCCCACAAGTTTCCGTTTAGCGGCGGGATGATCGAGCCCATGATAATCGGGTCCGACAGGTCGACGGCCAGGACCAGGCCACCTCGTCCCTCATTGTCGGCCGCGTCGATCGCGGTCCCTTCTATCACCTGACCGGCCCCTTCCGTTTCGACCATCTGGACTTTGCCGCGTCAAGAAAAATCTAGTAGACGCGAACGGAAGTACGAATGCACTTCCGTTCGCGTCTACTAAAGGAAACCCCTCCCTCCGCAGGATCCCTACGGGAAACGGGATCTCTCCCATGGGGACAAGTTTGGGAGAACAAGTTCGGGAGGACATGTGCGGGAGGCGAAATATTAAGACCCGATTTTGCATAGTGACTAATTCACAGTCTCGGAATTTCAATCGCGAGCTAACGATGACCAATTTTGAAAGAGGTTCCGAGACTGTTAGTCGTTTTTCGGAGGCGCTTCGCGCCTCCGAAAAACGGGTATCTAAGTGGGCCATAAGGTGCAGAAAAACACGCAGCACACACTTTACCCGCCTCCCGTAGGGATCCCGCTGGGAAAAGTCGGGCCTGCCTGCCCTGCCTGCGCCGCGAGCGTCGCGGCAGGCAGGCGCGCCGGGCGCGGCGCAGACAGGTCGGCACGCTCGGCGTGCCTATGTTCATCCAAAAGTACTACGCCTCGAACGCCGAAGTCCGCCTGATCCTTTTCGGCCTCAAGGGAGTCCGGGAACGGGAATTCAAAATAGCGGACCCGGCGCTCGATGAAACCAGGCAGTTTCTGGTTCATCCCGCGGGCGGCCGGCTTCTGCTCCTTTCGCATCAGCACCTTTACTGGTTCGAAATTCTGGACTTCCTCCTGCGGCCGCAACGTGGCAGTTCCGGTCCGTGAGACCCCGCAAGCGCACAAGCGCGTCGGCTACGAGGAACCGCCGGGTCCGAAGCGCACAAGCGCGTCGGCTACGAGGAACCGCCGAGGAACGGCCCCTCGGCGATCACGGTCACTCGAGCCCGGACTGGGGCGGCCCCCTCTCGCGGCTCCGAAACGAAGGCAACGCTGTTGACGCCCTCGGCGAGAATGGGCGGATCGCCCCGGGGCTCGACTTCCCGCAACCGTTCGCCTCGCGGGCCGTATAGAACGTATTCCGAGGCCGATTCGCCTTCGAGGCAACAGCCGGTCTCGATCTCGCTAGGAAAGAGAAGGGTGCGGCCACCTGCCTCGATCCCGGGATTGCGGATGCAGGCCTTGGCCAGGGGGAGAGCCCGGACGGGGCTGATCCAGCACGCGACGGGCCGGCCAGGCGGGAGGTGGTTGTACCACAGGCTGAGGGACTCGATCTGAGCGAAATCGACGGATTCCCGGTAGATGGAGTAGATGGATCCATATGGCCAGGCGTAGTCGTCGTAGCGTTCCCCCTCGGGCTCGATGAGCGAGATATAGCGCCACCCGAGGAAATCGACGATGACGTAATGATCGCCAATGGCCCCGGTCACGTGCTCGGGACTGCGAAGCTGGAAGTTGAGGACCTCGCCCTGCCCGTCGCCGTGGACCCAGACGCCGAGGGCCCGGTGATCCTTGAGGTTGAGAGGAGGCGAGAACCGGCGGGTGACGGACGCCCAGCTTCCCCGGCGCTCGGGACGTGAATTCATGGCGGTGAAGCGGCCGCATCCGGCCAGGGTCATGTCCGGGGCATCGCCGGGCTCGATGCCGGCGGTGACTCCTTCTTGGGCGCGGGAATCCCCGATCCGTAGTGGGTCATGGAAGTCGGCCACCAGCCGATTCCGGTCGGAGTCGTAAGGTTCGGCGGAGAACAGCGCCTCGATGCGGCAACGCAGGGGCTGGGGGCCGAAGCGGTTGCGCACCTGCCAGCCATGGCGGCCGCTGCCGTGGGAAGCCTCCAGCTTGTGCCGGGCGTACTCGACGGGCCGGAAGCGCCAGCCGCCTCCGCCCGGCTGCTCGACGAGCCGGAACTCCTCGCCGGGCACGCGAAGACGGGCCTTGACGGCTTCCGGGACGGCTCGGGCGCAACGCAGCGTCTCATACCGCTGGAAGATGACGGCCAGCCTGGCCAGCGCCGGGCTCGAAGCCATGCTGCCCGGCTCGATGCCCATGAGGGAGAGCCCCGTGTCCGTTCCCAGGGCCTTCCCGCACAGATACTCGATGTCGTCTGGATACGTCGGCTCGCCTTGGGGCCCCTCCCAGGTCTTCACGGCCCACCAGCCCAGATGGGCGGGCAGGAAAATCCGGCGGCAGTCCTCGTTGGCCCGGACATGAATATCGATGAACTTCTTGTGGCTTCGCGTCGGATGATCCCAGGCGCCCAGGCGTGACCGAACGGTCCAGAGGTGGTGGTGGAAGGTGCTCATCTCCATGAGAGCGGGCTTGTGAAGCCGCCGCCACAGCTCGAAGACGAACTTCGAGCCGTAGTGCCAGCCGTTTTCCGGGCCGCCGAGTACGTCTTCCCCATCCAGCGCGTCCAGATACATCATGTCGAACCCGCACTCGTTGAAGGCCTCCGCGGTGCAAGAAGCCACCTCCCCGAGAAGCGTCGAGTCCCCGTCCGGGGCGAAGAGGCCGAAGCATTCCTTGAGATGATGCGCCGGGCTGCCCCTCGGGTGCGGCGACGGGCGCGTCCCCAGGGCGCCCCGTGTGCAGCCCGTAAAGCCGAACGGGGAGTCTTTCGAGACGCCCGTGTAGGTGATCAGCTCGTCCTCGACCTGGAGCGTGGCGCTGTTGCGGACGAAAAATCCCGTGATGGCGGACATGTGCCCGGTCGGCTCCTCGACGGGCACGATGGCCTCATCGGCCGCCAGGGCTCGGGCGAGGGTGAAACGCGCATCCTTGCCGAGCCTGGGGTCCGGCACGGGGGTCACCCAGGGGCAGCGCTTGTCCATGAAGAAGGCGTAAGTATGGAGGCCCGCGGCAATGCCCGCGTCGTGCAGCCTGGCGATGACCGCCCGAAGGCTGGCCAAGCCGCGCGCATACATCGCGGGATCGGGTCGGCAATCGCCGAAGCGGAATGACCGGCCGCCGTGGAAGTCGAGCTGGCTCATTCCAAGCTTCTTGAGCAGCTCGATCCAGTCCCCCACGGTCTCCTCGGTGACGTTTCCGAAGTTGAAGAGGTAGGAGCCCTCGTTGATGGGGGCGTCGAGCGCCCAGGGCCCGCCCAGGGGCGAATGCGGCAGGTCGGGCGCTGCAAGGACGGCCTCTTGCAGCGCCTCGCGCATCTCGCCCGGCGGACAGGCCACGAGCGCCGCCTGGGCGCCGGCGAAGCCGAACCTCGGGTAACACAGGGCCCGGAGCAGCCGGCTCGGTCCCGGCAGCCCCGGCACGTTCGTCTGCAAGTTCAAAGCCAGCGCGCAGGCGGCAAAAGGCTCATCGGGACAGCCCTGGAGGGCCAGGGGGACGTGTCCGAAAAGGAGTTCTTCGACCGATTCGCCGGTCAAAGAGGCCACTTCGAGAATGAAGTAACGCGGCCTCGTGAGCACCCGGAACTCGGCGCGGACGCCCGCGCTCGGAAATTCCACTGCCAGCGAGCTGCCGGCAGCGCAGACCTTGCCCGAATCGTGGTCCTGGCCGCCCTTCTTCACCCGGGCAAAGGGCGAGGGGGGATCGGCCTGGAGGTAGTCGCAACCGGTCCGTCGGTCGATGAAATGGAGATTCTTCCCTTCGGGGCTGATGACGTATTCGAGGCAATCGTTCTGGAAGCGGATGGACATGGGCACGCCACTCCTAACAGTTTTTGCGCAGGTAGTGAAAAAAAACAAGAATTTTTCGGGGCGAAAGTGCGAAGTCACTTCCGCCCCGAAAGACTAGAAGACGCTGAACGGATCGACGTCCAGGGTGACATCCACGCGGCGCGTGGCCTGCACGAAGGGCTCGAGGCAGCGGACGAGGTATCGGATCATACCCACCTCCGGCGCGAGGGCGAGGACCTGCCAGCGGTGGTGGAGGCGAAGCATGGGGAGGAAGCATGGCGCGGGGCCCAGCAGGCGGACGCCGGCGGGTGCGACCTCTTGGAGTCGCCGGGCGGCCTCCTCGCCTGCGGCCTCGACCTCATTTTCGCGCAGGCCGCTGAAGACGAGGCGCATCGCTCGGGTGAACGGCGGGTAGCCGGCCGTCTCGCGCTCCCGCATCTCGCGCTCGGCGAAGGTCTCGAAATCGTGGCGTGCAGCAAGGACGATGCTGTAATGTTCAGGCGCGAACGTCTGCACCACGACGCGGCCTGGCTTGTTCCCGCGGCCAGCCCGGCCCGCCACCTGGGCCACGAGCTGGAACGTGCGCTCGAACGCCCGGAAATCGGGAAGGTCCCGCGAGGTGTCCGCCGAGACCACGCCGACCACCGTGACGTTCGGCAGGTCCAGCCCCTTGGAAATCATCTGCGTGCCGACGAGGACCCGGATGCGGCCCTCGCGGAACTCGCCGAAGACGCGCTCGTACGCGTCGTGTCCCCGCATCGTGTCGCTGTCCATCCGGGCCACCCGGTGGCCGGGAAAGAGCTTGCGGCTCTCTTCCTCCACCTTTTCCGTGCCGATGCCCAGGTAGCGCATCTTGCCCACCAGGCACGCCGGGCAGAGGTCGGGCGGCTCGATCTCCTTCCGGCAGTGGAGGCAGACCGCCAGGTGGCGGCGCTCGTAGTAGGTCATGGCGGCCGAACATTGCCCGCAGGTCAGGACGTGGCCGCAGCGCGGGCACTTCGCATGCGTGGAGAAGCCCCTCCGGTTGAGGAACAAGAGGACCTGTTCCTGGCGTCCGAGCGCCTCGTCCATGAGGTGGCGCAGACGCCGGGAGAGGAAATTCCAGTATTTCGCCCCGGCCAGCTCGACATTCATATCGAGAATCTCCACCTCGGGTAGGGGCCGGTCCTCGACGCGGGAGCGCAGGACAACGCGGCGATACTTGCCGGTCCGCCAGTTGTGATAGCTTTCGAGGGAAGGCGTCGCCGAGCCCAGCAGCACAACAGCGTTCTCGATCCTGGCCCGCAGCACCGCGACGTCGCGGGCGTGATACCGCGGCACATTCTCCTGCTTGAAGCTGTTCTCGTGCTCCTCGTCCACCACGATCAGCCCCAGGCGCGGGACGGGAGCGAATACGGCCGACCTCGCCCCGATGACCACCGAAGCTTCCGCCTTCCGGATGGCCAGCCACTGGTCCCGGCGCTGCGATTCCGTCTGCCGGCTGTGCAGCACCGCCAGGCGGCTGAATCGGGCCCGGAAGCGCTGCACCGTCTGAGGCGTCAGGGAAATCTCCGGCACGAGCACGATCGCCTGCCGCCCGGCCCGGACGACCTCATCGATGGCCTGGAGATAAATCTCCGTCTTGCCGCTGCCCGTGACGCCCTGGACGAGGAAGACGGTGAATTCGCCCGAGCGGACGCGCTCCAGGATTTCCCCGAGCGCCTTCTGCTGCTCCTCGTTGGGCCGCAGAGGATTCTCCACGGGGCCCGGCGGCCCGGCCAGCGGGTCCGCTGCCGCCGAGCGCTCCGCGAACCGGATGAAGCCCTCGCGGGCCAGCGTGCCGAGGACGGAGCGGGAGACCCCGCACATCGAGGACAGCTCGAACGGGGTGACGTCCCCCTGCACCTCTTCGAGGAGCACGCGCAGCACTCGCGTCTGCTTGTCGCGCCGGCCGCCGCGGTGCTCCCGAATCCAGGCCTGGAGGGTCTCGGGAGGCCGGGCCAGCTCGACGACGCGCAGCGTGCGGCCGCGCCCGGGCGCGCGCACGCCTCGGGGCAGGGCAGCCTGAAGCGCCTGGCCCCAGGAACAGCCGTAATGCGCCGCGACCTGCTCGGTCAGCTTGAGCAGGAGTGGAGAGAGCAACGGCTCGGCATCCAGGACCTCGAGGACATCCTTGATACGGGCAGGCGGAAGGTCCACCTTGTCCACGAGGCCGACGCAATAGCCGGTCGCGTCCGCCTGTCGGCCGAAGGAGACGCGGACTCGTGCGCCGGGCGGCAGGCTGGCCCGCAGCCGTTCCGGCACCCGGTAGTGATAGCTTCGCCTGAGAGGCCGGTCGAAAACGACCTCGGCAAACAGGTCCGGCGAAGGCGCGGTCACAGCCGGGGATTCAGGCATGCCGATCTCTCGCCGATGGCTTCGCGGTGAACGGAAAGTGGCCACGAGCCGGTCCCGCGCCTCTCGAATCATCTTATCACGGAGTCCCCGTGGCGCACGGCGTGGACCGTGTCAGCGAAGTAGCGCGGTCGCTGTGCGACCGCAGAGTTGGCAACTGGCCCCCCGGCCGCGGAGCGCCTGCCTGTGCGTGCCGCACGCAGACAGGGCGGGGCTACTTCGTGCGGGCCGCAGAGTAGCGCGGTCGCTGTGCGGCCGCAGTCATCTGCACTATGATGGGAGCATGAGTCCGTCGCAGGCGTACGCGGCGCTCTCGCCGCGTACGCCCCTCTTCACCGCCGGATGCTGTCTTTTCGCCTCAGGAGGGGCGGCCCTCCTCTACGAGATTCTCTGGCTGCGCTACCTCACGCTCATCTTCGGCGTGTCCTGCTATGCCCTTTCCACCATCCTGGTGGCTTTCATGACCGGACTGGGCCTCGGAGGATACGTGCTCGGGCGCTTCGACCTTTCGGCTCGAAAGGCTCTCGCACTCTACGCCGCCGCAGAAACCCTCATCGGCATCTATGCCTGGTTCAGTCCACAGGCCATCCACCTTTTCCAGCCCCTCTACATCCAGGCCTATCGCAGCGCCGGCGGTCCCCCGCCCAGCCAGTTTTTCCTCTTTTTCGCCGCTTCCTGCTCCGCCCTCATCCTTCCCACCTTCCTGATGGGCGCGACCCTTCCGCTCATCGTTTCCGCTGTCACGCGGTCACCCGAAGGTGCGCCCCGGACCGTTGGAATCCTCTACTTCATCAACACACTGGGCGGGGTGGCTGGGGCCGGCCTCACGGGCTTCCTTTTTATCCCGGCTCTGGGGATGGAGGCCACTCTGGCCCTGGGCAGCGCGCTGAACTTTCTGGCCGCGGGCGTGGCTCTCGCGCTGAGGGCCGCGTGGGCCGGAGGCCCGGGGATGGACATTCCAGCGGCCGTGCCGGAAGCGGACCGTGAAGCCGCCCGGTCCAACGGGTGCATTGCTTTGGCGATCGTCTTCCTTTCCGGTGCCGCGTCGATGATCTATGAAGTCGTCTGGACGCGTCTCATCTCCCTGCTGGTAGGCAGCTCGACCTATGCCTTCACGCTGATGCTCATGACCTTTCTCCTCGGGATGGCCTGTGGAAGCCTCGGACTCGCCCGCCGGGCCGAAAGTTCGGCCCGGCCCGCGTTGATGCTCGCGGCACTCCAGGCGATCCTGGCTCTGTTCGTGTGGGCCTCCACCCCGCTGCTGGACCGCGCCCAGGCGATCATCCTCGTGGCCTACCAGTGGCTCGGCATCCGTTTTTCAGCCTTCCTGGTCGCCGAGTTTCTCGTGGCCGTGGCGATTCTTTTCCTGCCCGCGCTCATCCTAGGGGCGACGTTCCCGCTGGCCACCCGACTCTACCTCGGCGTCGGCCGCAGCGCGGCGCGTTCGGTCGGTGATCTCTACGGCCTGAACACGTTAGGGGCGATATCTGGGGCGGTGTTGGGCGGATTCTACCTTCTCGGCCATCCCGCCTTCGGGTCCGAGAGGGCGCTCCTGATAGGAAGCTTTCTGAATCTTGTGGCCGCTGGGGCTGGCCTTGCTTTGGCCCTGCCGCGGAGGCCCGAGATCGTTCGGGCGGCCATTCTGACCGCGGCCGCCACCTTTGTTCTGGTCTATCATTTTCTTCCAGGCTGGAATCGGCTGCTCCTGGTCAGCGGCGTGTTCGATCACCCGAGCTACTACGAGGAGCAGTTCAAGGAAGCGGGCCGCCGCGATCTCGAGGCTCTCCGGAAAATCGTTGGGCGAGCGCGGCTTCTGTTCTTCGCCGAAGGCCCCGATGCGACCGTGAGCGTCAGCCGCCTTCGGACCCCGAATGGGGAGCAGAGGAAATACCTCCGGATCAACGGCAAGGTCGAGGCCACGAGCGCCTACGAGCACGACCTCGCCACCCAGGTCCTCATCGCTCAACTCGGTCTCTGCCTTCATCCTTCGCCGCGCCGCGTCGCCGTGATCGGGCTGGGCAGCGGCATCTCCCTCGGCTCCGTGTTGACCCACCCCGAGGTGGAGTCCGTCGATTGCCTCGAGATATCCCCACTCGTGGCCCGGGCGGCCAGGCAGTTCGACCAGGAAAACGGCCGTGCGCTCGACGACCGCCGTGTGCGCTTAATCCTCAACGACGCCCGGAATCATTTCATGGCCACGGACCGCCTCTACGACGTCATTGCCAGCGAGCCCTCCAATCCGTGGATCACGGGTGTCTCCAACTTGTTTACCCTGGAACACTACCAGCGATGCCAGGCACGCCTGGCCCCCGGCGGCCTGATGTGCCAGTGGTTTCACCTTTACAACACCACGCCCGAGCTGGTCCGGATGACGATCCGCACCTTTCTCCAGGTGTTTCCCCATACCACGTTATGGACCGTGAACACCGATCTCTTCATGGTCGGCGCGCCCGAGCCGTGGAGGCTTGAAAGGGCCCGGGTGACGGCGCATCTCCAGGAATCACAGGTCCTGCGGGACCTGGAGAGAATTCACGTCCCGAATCCGGACGCCCTGGTGAAGAAGCTCCTGATGCGGGCGGATGCGCTTCGCGCCTTCACGGGCGAGGGGCCGATCCATACGGATGACCGACCACTACTCGAATTCTCGGCCCCGTGGGCACTTTACGAGCATCGGGTGCGGCAGATTCTGGAATCCTTGCGGAGCTTCAAACCGCCTGCACATCCAGAAGATTGAACATCCGAGACTGAGAAACGATTGATCTGACCGGCTACGGCGCGAGACCACCATTCGTTCCCCGGCCTTTTCACCGCAGGCGGTTAGATCCAACGTTTCTCAATATAATTCACCCATGAAGAATCTTCTGACGGTGGACCTGGAGGACTGGTTTCAGGCCTTCTCGATCATCCCGGTCTCCGCGTGGGGGCAATTCGAGTCGCGAATACAGATCGGCACGGCCCGGCTACTGAGCCTGTTTGCCGAGAGAGGACTGCGGGCCACCTTTTTCGTGTTGGGCGATCTTGCCGTGAAATTTCCCGACCTGATTCGACGTCTGGCCGACGCTGGGCACGAGATAGCCAGCCACGGCCACTCGCACCGGCCCGTCTATGAGCAGCTCCCACAAGACTTTCGGGCTGACGTTGAGAGGTCCCTGGAAGCCCTGGCCGCGGTCTATCCCAAGACCGTCCGGGGATACCGCGCCCCGTGGTGGTCTGTGACGCGGGAATCGTTGTGGGCCATCGAGATACTTGGCCAGCTCGGCTTCCAGTACGACTCGAGCATCTTTCCGGTCAGGGCCGGATACTACGGGATACCGGACGCACCGCGGACCCTGCACGAACGGGCGCTCAAGTCGGGCCGCAAGCTGATCGAGGTTCCGCCCCTCACGCGCCGATTCTGCGGCCGCAACTGGCCGGCCGGCGGCGGCTTCTTCTTGCGAAACCTGCCCCTCGGCTATCACGTCCGGGCAATCGAGCTGGCGAATCGATCGGGGCAGCCCGCCCTCGTGTACGTTCACCCCTGGGAACTGGATCCGCAGCAGCCGCGCCTTTCCGTGCCCCTCCTCCAGCGGTTCATTCATTATTCGTCTCTTGAAGGGATGGAGCGGAAGTTCACGCGGCTGCTGGACGCCTTCGAGTTCGGCCCCGTGGAGGAGGCCCTGCCGACGTGAAGCTTTCGATCATCATTCCGTGCTATAACGAGGTGAAGACCATCGCCGAAGTCATCCGCAGGGTCCAGGAAGTGGAGATCGGCATGGACAGGGAGATCATCGTCGTCGATGACGGCTCGACGGACGGAACGGTGGACGTCCTGATGTCCATCCGGGGCAGGTCGAAACTCGAGCACGATTCCGAGACCCACCATTACTCTGCAGTCAATTTCGGCAAGGGAGCTGCCGTCCGCTTGGGCATTCGGCGCGCCACCGGCGACATCCTCCTGATCCAGGACGCGGACCTCGAGCTCGATCCGGCGGAATACCCGCGGCTGCTCGCCCCCATACTCCGTGGAGACGCCGAGGTCGTTTACGGCACCCGGAATTACTGGAAGGTCTCCCGGTTGCAGACCAAGCTCGCGAATCTGTTTCTTAACGTGCTCACCTCGGTCCTCTACACCAGCCATGTCTCCGATCTGGAATCGGCTTACAAGGTCATGAAACGATCCGTCATCCAGAGCATCCGCCTCCGTTCCGTCGGCTTCGAGATCGAGCCCGAGATTACAGCGAAGCTCCTCCGGAGCGGCTACTCGATATACCAGGTGCCGCTGCAGTACTACCGCCCGAGAACCGTGGCTCAAGGGAAGAAGATCGGCTATTACGACGGTCTCAAGGCCATCTACTACCTGCTCAAGTACCGACTCGCCGACAAGAAGACGTTTCTCGAACCCGAACGCGTGCTGGCGCCCGAGCCGCCTCCGGAGGGAAGGACGTCCCAGGTTCCGAGCAGCCCCGGGGATTCTCCCGATCCGCCCGGGTCGCCTTGACGTTCCAGAGAGACCGCCATTCCCGATGTGTCAGGACAGAAGGGCGACAGGGTCACGAGGAGACGAGCATGCCCGAAGACGCGCATTATGAGAAGACGCGGGAACTCTTTCGCTGGGCTGCTCAGAATCTCGACGGCTACTATGATGCCCGGCCCGGAAGCTTGCTCCAGCACACGCGCTGGCAGCTCCGCATACGGAAAATTGCCCTCCATCTGCTCCACTCCACGCTTGCCGGACATCCGCACCCCGCTTGCGGCATCGAGATTGGATGCGGCCGGGGCGATTTCACCCTCGAAGTCGCTCGGGCATTCCCGGAGTTGAAGGAGATGCACGGCTGCGACTTCACGAAGGAAGCGCTCGAAATCGCCCGGCGGGAAGCGGCCTCGCGCCCCGGCGTCCAATTCTTCGAGGCTAATCTTCTGGCCCTTCCCTTCGGTGACCGACAGTATGATTTCACCCTTTGTATCAATGTGCTGCACCATGTGGTCCCCGGCGACCTTTCCCGCGCGCTCGCGGAACTTGCCCGGATTACCCGCAGGCATCTCATCCTGGAGATCAAGAACGAGAAGAACTTCTACTACCGGCACGTCCACAGGAAGCGCATTCGAGGCGTCTGCGTCTATCCCACCTCGGTCCAGAGGGTGTCCAAGGCGCTCGACCTTCATGGTTTCGTGCTCCGGCGAAGCCTCGGCATCTTCCATTTCGAGCGCCTCTCTCCCCTCGTCGTGCTCGGATACGAACGGGACGCTTCGTCGGGCAGCGTAACGGTCGGCGGAACGGCGTCATGACGGGGGCCCCTTTTCTCCCCGAGTAGACGAGTTCGCAAGTGCACCCGCACTTATGAACAGGGATACGAGGGGATTTGCGAGAAATCCGGGTTCAATGAAGAACCTTGACCAGGCGGGGGCCCAGCCAATCGGTGACTGGCGCTGGCAAGATTCGCCAGACTCTTCTCGCCAGCCGGTAACGCGGGTTGTCGGCGTGCTTGTTGGGAATCTCCGAAGCGCGGTGAAGCCAGTAGGCGTAGGAGAGCGGGACATCCACGCCGTGCCAATACGATTTGTAGTGAAGGGTGGAACTTCCTTGGGTGCTGCGGCCCAGATCATAGACCTTCATGCCCGCGCGGCATCCGCGTTCCATCTGTTCCCAGCAGAAAAGGGAGACCGCGCCGGATTTCATCGCCTCTTCTTCCGCGCCGGCGTAGAGGTTGTAAATGGCGTCACGGTGGTGGATGGCCAGGTTGCCCGCTACGGCGCGTCCCGCCTGCTCCACCACCACGACGTCCGCTTGGGGGCCAAACCACCGGCAGATGGACTCGAAAAATACCCGGCCAAACGGAGGGCTTCCCAGGCGGCGCATGTGGGCCTTGTACAGGGCATAGAATTCGCCTAGCCTGCCGTGTCCCCGGCCGACCCTCAGACCGTCCCGCTCCGCTCGGTTCAGGTCTCGCCTAATCTTGTAGGAAACCCGCTTTTTGAGGACACCCGGGTCCGCCTCCAAGGAGACCCGTGTCGTGACGTACGAGGTGTCAGCGGGCAGCCCCGCGGTGGCCCGGCGCTCCTGCCGGTATTCCACGTACGCCACCTCAAGCCTCGCGGCCAGTTCCCCGGCCTTCCGGACCATCTGGGTCTCGGCCTCCTCGTCCGAGGCGAGAACGCCGCCCGTGTTCGCGGCCGGCACGGAGACGAGGAACCTGCCGAAGAGGAGGCTTTGGACCAGGTGGAGCGGGAGGATGCCCCGGATATTCCCCTCTTCCACCGCCAGCAGGGAATGGGAAACGTGTCCCAGAGATTCCTCCACGACCCTGGACCATTTTCGGGTATGCGAAAAATTCCCCTCGGGATGGGACCACACAAAAGCGTCCCATGGGTCTTTCCAGCCCTCCTCGTAGGGGATGATTTCGCAGCTCACGATTCCTCGCCTTAATCGGACGCGGGCCCCTCCTGCCGCGGATTTCATCCGCAGCCAAAGAAGAGTCCCCACGGATTCAGGAAAACCGTGGATGGGAAAAGAAAGTACACGCTCAAGACGCAAACTTTCACAAGCAAGTCTCTATGGGGTTTCCCGGCCTTTCTTAACCGCCACGAGGGCGAACGATGTCGCCGCCAGGTCAAACAGGCAGCAGGCCTCCTCGCGAACCGCGGTCTTTCCAGCGGGATAGAAATTGTAAATGATCCGGCGCTGGTCGATTTCCGGCAGGATGGCGTAATGGAGAAGCTCCTCGGCTCGATACATCCGCAACTGTCTCGACTCACGATCGAGCCAGCGATGGACCCGTCGTATCCAGGACGCCCGGTTCAAGGTTTGTACTGCCAGCAGCCCGCCGGGCTTCAGCACCCGGACCATCTCCTGGACGATGACGGCCCCGGTATCCACGCATTGAAACATCTCCACGCAGAGGGCCGCGTCGAACTGGCCGCTGCGGAACGGCAAGGATTCCGCCAGGCCATTGACCACGCGGAAGCCGCCCTTCCTCGCCAAACACAGCATTCCTGGCGAAATGTCCACCCCCACCACCTGGTGCTGCCCCACCAGCGGGCTCAGAAATGTCCCGTTGCCACACCCGACGTCCAGAATCCACAGCCCCCGCTTCCCCTCGAAAAGCCGCAGGAGATAAGCTCTCGTCAGGCGGAGGACGCGTTCGTTTCGGTAGTCATGGGCGCGGCAGGAGCGGCCGAATTCTGCAGCCTTGCGCTCCGAATGATCACGCCAAAACTGGACTTTTGGATCCATATCGCGTCAGACGGCCAGGGCCACAGAGGACAACATCGGCCATCACAACACCCATTCACCAGGGCATTTCTGGCCTGAAAAACTCTTCCCATCCCGTCTTATGGACGCCGCCGCCGTGAATCCATCGGGATGAATGGCCTGCTCCGTCCTTTCCGCTAGGATGTCCCAGTTCAGGTTCTCCACGACAAAGGACCGTGCGCGCAGGCCCGCTTGCTTCAGACGCTCCGGTTGACTCCCCAGGGAGACCAATTTGTTCCGGAGGTCCTCAGCGCTTTGAGGTTTGAACAGGAAGCCATTCTCGCCGTCGCGGACCACCTCCCGGACCGCAGGCACGTCGCTGGCCAGGACGGGCACCCCGCAGGCCATGGACTCGAGGAGCACGTTGGGATAGGAGACTGCGCCGGAGGAACGCCGCCGCGGCAGCACGGAAAGATCGCAGGAATTGAAGAATTCCACGGGATCGACGATCTGAGACACAGTGACCCGGGGATGGCGAATCTTCGCCGTTTCGGACGACTCCTCGCCTCCCGGGGTGGTCGCCAGGATGAGGCGAGCGTCCAGGCATTCCAGCACGGGGAGGGCGGCCTCCAGCAGGAGCGACACGCCTTTCGCGTGACTCAGATGCCCCAGGTATCCGATCACCAATTTTTCCCCGTAGCGTGCTCTCACCGTCGGGTCCGGGTGGAATCGCCTGATGTTGACGCCCGTGGGCGTGAAGACCACGTCCCGGAAACCGAGTTTCCGTACCCGTGCTGCCAGATGTTCGCTGGTGACCAGAATGCGGTCCACAAAGCACAGTGAAAAACAGGAAGCCCACCGGTTATTCATCACCAGATGCGGCAGATGTTCCGTCAACCAGATGCCCGACGGCGCCCGTGCGGGTTCATACCAGTCGGACCAGACCGTATGAACGAGCCGCGCCCGCGAGTGCGCCCACCAACGCGCCAGGGCGGCGAAGAAAGCCGTGCTCGCCGTCTCGAAATACGAAAAGAAAAGGTCTGGCTGCTCAGCCCGCACCACGGAGCGCGCTCGCCAGACCATCCGCAGGTAACCCAGGGGATAGAAAAGGCGGGCCAGGCGGGTATCATAAAAAGGGGATCGGACCAGGTGCACCGGGAAGCCCTGTGAGCCGTCTACACCATCCTCTTTGGCCAGGCCGAGGCAGAAGACTTCGTGCCGGTCCCGCCATCGGTCAAGGATTTCCCGCATGTTATTCTTGCCGCCTTCGCACCAGGGGGCATGGAAATCATTGACCAGCACGCACAGCTTCAAGCTTCGGATCCCCCAGGGAGAAAAGGATGACGCCAGCCAGGATGACCATCAGGCCGATGCCCCTCAGGGGCGTCATGCGCTCCTGAAAATAGAAGATGGAAATGGCCAGGACGAAGAAATAATGAAGCTTGCTCAACATTATAACCTGAATGAAGTCCCTGTAGTCCCCGAGCACCTTGAGCCAGAAGACCATTCCCAGGCCGTACAAGATGATTCCGCCCATGATGTACGGAGAATGGAGAATGGAGCTGAGCTCCGCCAGCAAGCCGCTGGGGCGGAGTCGGAGGCCCCCGATGCGGTCCACCCCGCGCTTCATCAGCGCTTGAGAAATATCGCTCACGAACAGCGTGGTCATCAGCAGAATCCAGCGTGCCATCGTTCACCTCGGCTTTGCTTGCAGTAGGCCCAGAGGGATTTTTCAGGCCAGGGAAGGCCGTCAAGCGCCATGAGTATGCCTGAAAGAAAGTGCCGGCGCACTTCCGTCTGGCGTGCCGAGTGAAACCTCTGCAGAATCCGCCGGGATGATTCACGATCTGTGAGACCTCAGCCTGGCGGGGCGAATCGCCATCAGAGTTCATCGGACGGGTTTGTTGCCGAAGAGGAAACCCAGGGTTGTTCCATCTCGTCAAACGTGTCCCACTCCTGGCCCGGGCTTTTCTTGCCTACCGACGTGGCGCGTCGCTCTGCACTTATCCGCCCCTGCACCTGTGGATCGACCCGACCGACGTGTGCAACCTCGACTGCATCATGTGCCCGACTCAGCGGCCCGGCGTGCGTCCGAAGGGGTTCATGGACTTCGACCTCTTTTGCAAGATCATTGACGAGGCCCAGGCGGGATTCCCCATTGTCAACCTCTACATGTCCGGCGAATCCCTCATTCACAAGCAAATCTTCCAGATGATGGACTATGCCGCCGGCCACCACGCGGCGACCTGCCTCTATACCAACGCCACTCTGCTCGATGAGGAAAAGGCCGGGCGGCTGCTCGACAGCCGACTGGACTGGCTCGGCTTCTCCTTCGATGGATACGAGAAAACGACCTATGAAACGATTCGCCGAAAAGCTCGCTACGAAAAGACCCTGGCCCATATCGAGGGATTTCTCAGGATGAAACGTGAACGGCGTCTGAGGCGGCCCCACACTTACCTGAGCCTCATTGAAATACCCGGCCTCTCCAGAGAAACGTCCCCCGAGACCAAGAGAGCGTTCAGAAAGCGCCTCCTCGACCTCGGGCTTGACCAGTTCGATGTCGCCGAGCCGCACAACTGGGCCGGCCAGGTCAACGAGTTCGTCCAGGTCCAAGTTCACCCGCCGCAGGCCGGCGATGCAGCGAACCGGAAAGACGTTCTACGCGGGCGGACCTATACGCTGTGTCCGGCCCCCTGGACGGTTCTCGCTGTGCTCTGGGATGGAGTCGTGGTGCCCTGCTGTCTCGACACCGCGGCTCGATACCCGCTGGGGAACGCGCGTGAAAGCTCCATCACGGAAATCTTCAACAACGAACGGATGCAGAATCTCCGCCGCGCCCTGGCCGCGGGCGACGCGGGCCAGATCGAGCTGTGCCGCAACTGTTCCGTGCTCCAGGACCGGCAATACCTGGGCGTGCCGAGAAAGGTCTGGCTCGAGCTCCGGGACAATCTCAAGGCCAACTTGCCCCGCCTGCGCTGAGCGGATTGACCTCTTTGGCCTCCAAGGCTGGCCCCAGCACCTCCTCGCACCAGGCGCCCGATGGCTGCACCAGCCGCAAGTCGGTCAGAACATACTCTCCGGATTCACCCTCATAGTCGATCTCGACGGAGCTGACCCGCACGCGGCGCGGAAGCCGGATGTGGCAGAGAAAGGCATGGGCCTGGTAATACGAGGTGGACCCGTCTCGAATGAGCCAGTGGTGAACGGGTCTGGGGCCGCGGAGATCATGCGCCATTCGGCCGTCCGCATCGGGCCGGCCGGCCCGCACATCCGCCACGTCCTCGCCTGCACGAATCCGCACCTCCAGCGGATTTCCGCTGGAGGGAATCACTTTCACCCGGGCCGCCACCGTTCCTTCACTCACTCGCTCCGCGTGGTGCAGGAAGCCGATCAGGAGGAGGTGCGACTTTGAAGCCCCCGGAGGAATCTGGATTCGAATCGGTTTTTCTGTGGTGCTGACCGCCTTCATCCGACCCCAGAGGCAGCTCGGGTAGGTCGGGCCGGTTATGAACGAACGGTCATCATACGAGTTGGCGTGGGTGGTCCGGACGGCGGCGAGGCATACCCACGCGTCGAGAGCCAGCAGTACAAGGACCATAGCGAACGCAGCCTTCAGGCCTCGGGTATCGGGACCGCTTGAATCCTGCCCTCGACGGATGAGCCTAGCCAACCGCGGTCCGGCCCAGGCGAGCCCCGCGCCAACCGAGGCGAGAGGCCCGAGCGCAGTCAGGAATTCCCGGATGTCCCCTGCAGCGAGTCCGTGGGACAAGGCCCGAAGGAAGTAGGCGAACTGGCCGGACAGCTCCACATAGTCGGCTCGGAATTTTATCGGGGGAAGAAAGATCAGTCGATGAAGGGCTTCCGCCAGAGGCACCTGTTCCGGGAAGGGATCCACTTGCTTGAACACGAGCTGGAGAAAAACGTTACGAAAATTCCAGAAGACCCCGGCAGCCAGCAGCACGCCTGCCAGGAGGGTCGCCCGGCGCGACCCTCTTAGAATATCCAGAGCTGCAGCCATTCCCACGATGAGAAGGGGACTGCACGTGGTCAGGTAGAGATGAGGAACGTACAGCACCTTCCCCTGCCAGTTCTGATACGTGCCGATGACCAGCACCTGAAGCACAAGCGTCAGCCAGACCAGCGCGCCAAGCTTCGGCCGGCGTCGGACGAACAGCACCAGGCCGGCCAGCGCCACGGCCCAAATGGGGCTGCCCGAGAACAATCCGCTCCATGGCCACCGCGGATGCCCGTGCCAGAACATGCCGGGGACCGATTCGAGAAGCCTCGAAATCTCGAATCGCCCCCTGCCTCCTACCCGGTAGGTGTCGACCACAAGCTGACCCTTCAGGGCTGCGAAAATCACGCATTGGGGTGAAAAAGCGAGAAAGACGGCTAACAGGAACGCCATGCTCTGCCCCGCCATCCGGAACAGTTTCTTCCCATCGTCCGCTTGGATGGCCTCCCATGCGGAGCTCAGCGCCTCCACGGCTGGCAGAGCAAGAAGCAGCGCGTTCTGGTAACGAACCTGCACCATGAGCCCGCCGGCAAGCCCGAGAAGAATCCAGGTGGCCAGGCTGCGCCTCCCCAGGGTCTCGTGCCAGAGGTAAAGAAAGACTGCAAACATGAGAAGCGATGGTTGAAAACTGCTCGCCGTCCACAGGTAGACAACCAGGACCAGATTGGTGCCGAAAAGGACCAGCAGTGTTGCGGCCAGGGCGATGGGCCCGGACACGTACCGCCGCGCCAGGAGAAAACTCAGGTACAGTGCAAGTAAACAGTAGCAAAATCCTCCAAGCCCCACCGCGACCAGGTAAGGCGGGGAAAACCCGTCGGCTGCCCAGCGATATCCGCAAAGACCCGCCAGATAGGTTAATCCGTGCCCGAGCCCGAGGCAGGGAGCCCAAAAGATGGCCGGCCCGGACGGGCTAGGTGTCTCTGTCACCGACGGAAAATACAGCCGGTTCGAATTGAACAGAAGGTATTCGTCGAAGAAATTGAAGTCCCCATCAAATAGGGGACTCCGGGCAAAGCTGTAATACGACAGGTTGTCCTCCAGCAGCGCCGGCTGGAAGAAGACCACCAAGCCCGCGAGGCTGCACACGATAAGAGCCCTGACCTCGAAGGATCCATTCTGCGTTTCCCGCACACGATAGAGGTAAAGCCCTCCGAGCCCGCATACGATCAAGAACACCGCACCCGCCATACTCAGGTCCCGGAGAGGCCTGTCCATGGGGCTCAGGCCCTCCGCATGGGGGAGACTCTCTGCCGCCACCCGGGCATCGAAAATGAGGGTCCGTTGCGCCTCGCGCTCCAACCGGTTGCTGGCCCAACTCAGGGTAGGCCTGGGTCCCCCAGCCTTTCTTTCGAGTGACCAGCCCGGTCCCGGCGACCCAGGCTGCTCCGCCGAGGAGCCTTCCGGCAGGACGACCTCGATGGCATAGCGGGCCACGGGCACGTTATGGAAGCCCGGCCGGTAGACCAGCCGCAACCTGTTCCTGCTGTCCTCACGAGACAGGAGGCCATGCAACTCGGCTTCGACCACCACCCGCCGCTCCTGTCCCTCGGCCACCGGCGCGAAGCCGCTGACCCCGACCTGTGGCTGGGGATAGTCCCGATCCTCCTGGAAGGGCAGAGTGCTTCCCTCGTCGTTCTGGACGGACAGAACCCGCGCGTCGGCCGGCGGTAGAAAAAGAAAGATTTCCTCAACCGGGCGACGCGTCCAAACGACCTTGAAATGAACGGAGCGTGCAAGACGAACCGACCCATCGGGTTGAACCGTCAGGTGGTCCGAGAGTTTGGCGATCTCCCACTCGAACGGCTGGATGCGTCCCGAATTCCGCCGGATCAGCGCCAGGGCCTTCGCGGCAGACTGCCGCACCGTCCCGTTCTGATCTTTCAGTGCCATCACCAAGAACGGTTCGGCCGCCTCGGCCCTCAAGTTTCCCAGTTTCCGCGCCGCCTCAGCCCGTTTCGCCGCCTCCGGGCTCGCCAGGAGCTTTAAGGAACGCGTGGTCCCCTCCCGGTCCCGGCATCCCGTCACACCGATGGCCACGAGAAGAACCAGGCAACAGAATGATTTCAATTCAGGCTGCGCCTTTGCCAAACGCTCCGCACCTCTTCAGGCCTTAGGGCCTGTCAAGAAATAAACTGTGCAATTTGCCAGGGTGATTTTGGCGCGAGACAAGGAGCGAGGAGCGTGATGTGCCTGGAAGGCACAGAAGCG
>JACPCR010000075.1 GCA_016179685.1 Planctomycetota bacterium
GACGTGAGCCCCACCTTGTAGCCAGAATCGTGCAATGCGTATCCCGTCTAACTCGTTAGACCATAAGGAGTTCATTCGAAAATCACGCGGGAAGTTTGGCTTAGAATCTCTCCCAAAGTCCCAGCGGGATACCTCTCAGGGGGACAGGTCCCAAAGGGGGAAATGCGGGCGCACTAATGAACAGGAATACCAAAGTAGACGAGTTCGCAAGTGCGGGTGCACTTGCGAACTCGTCTGCTAGTCCAGGATGATTCCGCCACCTGGGGCATTCCGTAATCGGAGGCGCACGTCCGGACGTGCACGTTAGGAAGAGGCCGGGCCTCGCCCGGGCTGTGGGTATGGCCGCAGAGCACGGTCAGGCGCGCCTCGGGTACCCCGCGAAGCAGTTCCAGAATCACGTCTCCTACGGCCTTGCACGAGAAATACGGCAGGTAATCGTCATCCGAGATTCTGCCCTGATGCCAGGCGGACTCCCTAAAGGGCGGCACGTGGGTGAGCAGGAGGATTCGGGGATATCGATCAAGAGCAGCCGCCAGGCTCGTTCGAATTCGCTGGGCTTCCTCGTCGCCCAGGGCCTGGAAAAACAAACGGCGAGCCGAAGCGGAGAGCGTCTTGATCTCCTGAATGTGAAGGAAGTCGTTCAGGATGACCGGCGAGTGAAGCGTGTTGCCGAATCGGGCGTCGCCCCAACCGTCCACGCCCACCAGGGCTACTGTAGGTGAGATTTCAACCACGCCAGTATCGGGCAGGTAGTGAAGGAACTGCGCCCGTCTGGCCAGGGCTGACACGGCGGCTCGAGTCTCGGTGATGCAGCCGCGGTAGAAGTCGTGATTGCCGAGGACAAAATATGTCGGTGTCTGAAGCCGGGCTTCCAGATCAGCGAGATCGCGGACCAGACGGTCCGCCTCGGAAATGTCGCCTCCGAGGAGAACAGCGTCCGGACGTGTCGAAAGCAGGTCGGTGCAAAGTTGGTCGATCCCCTTGCGCGATAGGAAGTTGAGGTGAATATCCGCAGTCCAGGCAAGCTTCGGCATGGAGGTCATATCGACAGACTTTCGGGCCATCACCATCCTGCGCTTACGTCATCGGACCGTGAGTGGATCGGGATCGGTGCTCCCGGGGTGGGGGACCCCGTTTCCTCCCGGGCAGAGCATCCCGGTCCCAGCGGTATGCATCGACGCCGGCCTCAACGTCATGGGGCCCAGGGAGCCCGCTGCCGGGATGGATATCGTGCAACTCCGGCGGATGTACGGCAAACAACTCGCTCTGCAAGGCGGAATCGACAAACACATCAATCAGACGACACCATTAAAGCATGGGTTCAGGGCTCACCGACACCCGGGTCACTATCGGAATCTGAATCAAAGACCGGGTACATCCCCAGGTCATCTATCCAGAGGAAACCCTGGTTATCCACGCGTATCTGGAAGCTGGCACGATCATCTGTCTCTCGGGTCTCGATGATGCCCGCCAGCCTCTGCCACCTGCCATTGTCTTCCGCCACCACGTTGGCGCTGCCGCCGAGATTGCCTTCGACGACGATGCCGACTTTGCCCCCGCGGAGATGGCCTTTCACCTTCACCCAGGCCTCCACGGCATAGCGAGTACGCGGCTGCACGCCCAGGTACTGGATGACGTTGAACCCCCGCCCAATTTCGAGCCGGAGCGAATACTCGCCGCTGCGCTTCACGTCCGGGTCCCGAAAGGCATGGTCGGCCACCTGGTTGCCCAGGCTCGACCAATGCGGGAGGGACAGCGCGCCCTCCGCCCATTCCTCCCTCCATTTCTTCAGAGAAGGACTCTCGCCGCCGGGAGGAAGAGGGGCTGAGGCCTGTGCCTCGCCCTCGCCCTCGCCCGGCTCGTCCGCCGCATCATCTACATCGTCTCTGTCCTCGTCTCCGGTCCACTCCTCGAACCCGGGATTCCGGAGGAGGTTCTTGCCCAGCCTCAAGTTCGAAAAATCAACGGCCTCCGGAGGCCGCTTTTGCGCCCGGCTCTTCATGGCCTCCGGCGCCGGAGGGAACGGCTGCGTCGAGACCTGGATGAGCCGATACCGCTCAGGAAGAAGGGAGAGGCTGAACGTTCCCCCATCGATCGGTATCGTTTCCAGGGTGATGGCGTCCCGCGCGTACAACTCGGCCGGAAAGCCCAGCAACGGAAGATTCCACCGGACCACCACCTCCGCCAGATGTTCCTTCTCGTAGTTGGTGAGAACGAGAAGCGCCTTCCGGCCCGGCTGGAGATAGAAGCTGGCGTAAAGCTCCTTCTCATCGGGCTCGACGGCGATCCGATCGCCGTTTTGCCAGTGCGGATGCCACTCCGCCGCCGACCGATCGATCCAATCCCAGGCATCCCAGATGGCGGCCGCAGGAATGCTCATGCGAGCATAGTCGAGGGGCGACAGATGCCAGGTGTAGGCGAAACGAGGCTCGGCCCCGGCCACCAGCAAGGCCCCAATCCGTTCGTTCGGGGCCAGCGGCTCGCCCTTGATGCTGTTCTGGACCATGAAGCCGTAAGGCGTGCCCGTCATCCAGACGCGGACCCTCTCCTGCGAATAGCCTTCCTTGAGGCTGGCGGCTTTCATGTAATAGCCTTCGCTGGTCTCATGAATGTCTTCGAAAGACTCGATGCACATCAGGGGCGGCCCGGCCACGGGGAGATAGATGATCCCTCCGTCGATCACGCCGCCATGGAAAAGGCGATACATGCGCTTCATCCACTCGCGCTGACGCCAGAGGTTCTGCGTGCCGTAGAGCTGGCCGTCGTCGCCGCGCCAGGCGCAGCCGTGCCATTCGCTCCAGCAGGGCTTCCACGGCACGACCGTATCGAAGCGGATGCCGTCGAAGCCGAGCTTGCGGGCGTTGGCGGCAAAGGAGTTGACCATGAAATCGAGGTAGGGGGTGTTGGTGCAGCCGTCGAACTGCTCCCAGATCGTTGGCGACAGCGGCTCGGAAACCATCTCCAGCGACCAGGTGGGCCACTGCGGGGCGACCTCGGAGATGGCCCACCCGCCGTTCACCAGGACCTTCCGGCCCAGGTCGTGCTGCTCCTGATACTTCCTTCGCTGGTCCGCGATGCGGACGGGATCGGTGACTTCCGGATGCCAGGCGTCGTAGCCCGACCAATCGTAGGGAAGATGCCAGCACTGGACGTTGTCGTAAACGCGCCACCGGGTCCAATCCCTGGGTAACGGCTTCGTCGGCGTGGCCACCAGCCCGAAGGTGATGGTGCGCACAGCCTTCAGGGCGAGGGGCCTGGAAACGAGTCGGGCCTCGAACCAGACCGTGTCGCCCTCCCTCCACACTCGAAGGGCCCGCTGCGGGTCCGCCAGCGACCATCCCTTCGAGGATTCGGCCGACCATTCCAGGCCGCCTCGGTCGCCGCCCAGCCACGTGGTCAGCATGACGGGCGACTCGTAATCCTCACCCTCCGGCGGAATCTTGCCGACGAATCGGGGCACGGCTTCACCGGGCCCGGGCGCATTCCGGTAGTTGGTGAGATGGGTGGCGGCGGAGGCCTTGACGGGTATGCGAAGGCACAAGGGCTGAACCACCGGAACGGCGCCGGCCACGGGCGTGAGGGTCAAGTCCACCCGCAGGAAGCCATCGAATTCGAGCCGCGTTCGAACCCCCATCGCATACCCGCCGCGGGCGGTGGCCGACCCGAGGGTGATCGACTCCGGGTCCCGCTGAATCTCCGAGGCCTCCCAGCCCCCGATTTCGTTCGCCCGCGTTCCCGTCGGACTCCATGCCTCCAGTCTCATCGGACCCGCCAGAAGTGATTCGCCCTGGTTCTGAACCTGCACGGGCAGCGCCTGATCCCCAAAGACATACTCCCGCCCCCAAACGCCCGCGGCAACCTTTCGCCGGCCGTCCGAGCCCAGAACTTCCTTGACCTCGATCGGACTCCAGGGCTCCGGGACTGCCGGGTCGTGCCCGGCCCCCAGTTTCCACCAGCCCGGCGATTCCGGGCGTTCGAACGCGACTCGCCGCCTGCCCAGCCATTCACGCTGCTCATTTCGCACCTCAACCACCGCCGTATAACGCCCAGCCGCAAGCTCCTTGGCGAAAAGGGGTAGATGAGCGACCTCCAGGGCCGTGCGTTCCGAAGACTCGGCAACCGTGTTGCCGTGCGCATCCTGCAGGAACGCCTTCCAGTCATACTCCCGCGCCTGTCCCAGGGCGTCCACGCGGCAACGTGCCAGGACTCCGTTCCGTCCCAGGTAGAACGGCCAGAGGCCCACCTCGAGCGGTCCGCCCGACTCGAATTCAAAGGAACGATCGGCAAGGGGCTTCTCGATTCCCGGACTCAGAACCCGATAGCGGACCTGGAACTGGCCCATCTTCCGATCCACGGCCATCCGAAAACCCCGGCGCTGCCCCCCTGGGACGGCCATCTCCTCGTCTGCTTTGACGAGGACTTCCTCGCCCCGAGCCAGCTCGCCTTCGATCTGAACGGTTGCTGTTTTTTTCCCATGATGGATGAATTCCAGCTCAACGCCCTGGCGCAGCTCACATTGAAACTCGCCCACCTGGGTCTCACGGACCTCGAGACCGGGACCCTCGCAGTGGCCTCTGATGCCGAGGACTAGAAGGATGAGTACTTGGGGAATCTTAATGTGATGGGACTTGGGCCAATGCATTGAGAGATGGTATGAAAACTCACCGCTCTAAGGCGCGGTGTGCCTGTGCAAATAAGTTGTGCATCAAAAACCCTATTGAAGAACGTGTCAATATTATATACAATTATAATGAATCCATACGGAGCTAATTCACGTGCCAATGAGCATTCGAAATCCCAAAGCCGTCGAGCTAGCCAAAGAAGTATCGAAAGCAACGGGCGAAACCCTTACCCAAGCTGTCATCTGCGCCCTGGAAGAGAGACTGATACGGCTAAGGGGCCGCAAGACCGTTAAGACCCTCTATGAAGAGATCATGGATATCTCCAGGCATTGCAGGTCGCTTCCAGACTTGGACACCCGGACCCCGGATGAGATTCTTGGTTACAACGAGAACGGGATTTCTGATGGTGATTGACTCCTCAGTCTTGATTGCCATTCTAGTGGGGGAGCCCGAGGCCGAGGTCTTCGCGCAGATTATTGCAAATGCATCCAAGAAGATGGCCAGCTCATTTAGTCTTCTGGAGTCGGCTATCGCCATCGAGGCCCGCAAGGGTGCCTTGGGTGGGCAGGGGCTCGATCTTCTCATACACAGGGCAAAGATTGAAATTGTTCCCTTGATTCCTGAGCACATCGAACTGGCAAGATATGCGTGGCGAAAGTATGGAAAGGGACGCCACGCTGCTGGTCTAAATATTGGCGACTGCTGTTCGTATGCGTTGACGGTCTATTCCGGCGAATCTCTTCTTTATAAGGGCGGCGACTTCTCCCAAACCGATGTGAAACCGGTCCCATGGTCGGTTTGAGGCTGCCGCTCGCCCCGGCCTTCTTGACACCTCGTACCGGGCTAACCCTGAGCGAGAAAGACGCAAGTCGTTCGAGTCGAAGCCCGCAGGGCGCATTTCGAACACACCGTGGTAGAAATGCGGGTTAGTCCCACAACTGCAAGGCGTAACCGAACTTTCCGGGCACCCGTTTCCATGCCGTCGGGTGCAGCCATCCGCCGCGCTCGCCGCTGAAGCCAGAGACCTGCGCGGCTACGGTCCTGGCCGTCTGACCGTCGGAATCTGTTCGGGTGAAATGGTCCAGCAGGAGCGTATGCTCGTCCTGAGCGAGTCCGGGCTCGGGTCCGCCTTCCACTTCTGAAATGAATTCCTCACGGCCAGCCTCGTCCTCCGGCACTTCGAGCTTGGGCGCGGTATCCCTGCTCTCCACGCTTTCATAGTAGCGCTGAATTTCTTCGGGTGGCCGGCACACGGAGCTGATGCGCAGCTCATCCACGGTCAGGATGCCGCCCGGCCCCTGAAGCCGTCCCTGCTTGAGGTCGTGCCAGACGAGTCCACGCACCTTTCCGCCGGGAATGATCGGCTTCCCATCCAGGTAGGCCCGGAACGTTTGCGGCTGCGGGCATTCCCAGGTCAAGGCCACATAATGCCATTCCTTTGCCGCAAGCGACACGTGCCTGGGATAGGGCTCCGGCGCTTTGACCGTCATTCCGCGCAGGGCCGAGGTGAGATACGTGCTTCCCACGGGCATCCCGAAGAACCTTCCGGCCCCCGCCACGCGGAAGACCACGTTCCCCATGTGATCGCCGTAGGAGAAGCTCAGGACCGTTGCAGCGTCCGCGGGGTAATGGAGCTGGACGAGCGAGAAGTAGCATCCGGGCAGCGGATTCGTGTCCAGCCGAAACCAGATTTCGACGGTGCCTGCCTCCGCCCGGATATTGCCCGCAGCGGGGTAGACCACGGGACTCCAGTAGACGCCTTCCGAAGTCCCCGTCCCCGAGGGGAGAACGAGAACCGACAGCATGATAAGGCTGCGATTCATGTTCACAAGGCGAGCTTCGGCTCACCACCGAATGCGGGGGAAACCCTTTGTAAGGATTTCCAATTCTGGTGCTGGTCTTTTCTTTCCGGATGACAAATATTACAGTTTTTCATCTTCGTTGTGTGCATGTGGTGGAAAATTTTACCCAGCAAGAAAGAAACTGCAGTTGGCGAAACAGGGGAAGCCCCATGGCCAGGATTCAGGTTGCGGGCTGTGATATCCTGATCGAGACGGACTGCTTTTCCGCAAGCGTGGCCACACGGGGCTACACGAGCGGGGTAAAGGCCGGGACGTTCCGGGACCGTCGCACGGGCGCGGTGGACCCGGGATTCGGCCTCGATATCGTAGACTTCCTGCTCGAGCCGGGTCAGGGCGAGGGGCAGGACCCGGCGATGCCCTATCACTTTGGTGATCTCTACCATGGGCGGATCGTTAAGCGCTACGTGGAGATTCCTCAAATATGCACGCAGGCGGGCCAGCTCCCTTACGAGCTTTTTCGAGGCGAAGGGTTCGTGGCGGTCCGGCAATGCTTTCAGTGGACTCGGGCCGCACGGGGCTACATCGCCGGCTCCCGGTGGGAGCAAACCTTGGTGTTCCCGGACGGGCAGAGGTATTTCTTCGCGAGCGACCGTGTGACGACCGTGAACGACTGCGAGTGCCTGCTCCTGCGGACCGACCTGCCGGGCCACTTGAAGCACGACCGCGGCGACTGTTTCACTTCGATCTACCTGAGCCATGTAGGCGAGATTTCGAGCGACCGTTTCCTGTACGATTTTCCGCCGGACGGCGACTTTCTCTATCGGCGCGCCGAACGAGCTATTCAGGAGCATCTGATCCGGGCCTATCGGCTACGTGTAGGGGCTGAGGCCGGCCCCTGGCTTGGCGGTATAACCATTGATCCGGCGGACGTTTACGAGGCATGGTGTCATCAGCGTGGCTACGTTTGCTTCATCCAGGAGATCGGCGGCAGGAAAATCCGCAGGGACGAGAGCTTCGGGGCCGACTATGCCATCGGCTACTTCGATTCGGTGGAGGAGATGGTCGTGCTGGCTCGCCGGCTCAAGGGTCTGAAGGGCCTGAAGGTCGCCGGTGAAACCGAATCAGCGCGGTGGGGATGGACGGAACACGGCGGCGGCTGACATGTGGAAATCCTTCGGGAGAACAGTAGCCTCAGAGACGCGAAGCGGCCAAGAAGATTTTTCATCCCCGGTACTGCCAGATCACGACGTCCCAGTATTCGAGCCTTGGAACGATGACACTGGCCCAATCGTCCGATCTCTCTGCATCCAAAGCCTTCTTTTCCATGGAGTCAGCGCTCAACACCCAGACCTTCCCAAGATGTTTTCCCTGAGGCACCTTGAACGATACCGTCTCTCGCTGTTCACTGCTGCTTCTTTCAAGAAACTTCAAGTCCCACCGGCAGTGGCCGGCGCAGAGGCATCACCCGTCCCGCCGTAAGATGAAGGCAAGAGGACTTTCCGTCCATCTCGCAGGTGATGCGAAAGCGCCCCTCGGCCTCTCGGGCTGCGGTGAAACGCGGGGCGCGTTCGCCCGAGCGCCTCGGGCAAAAGACCGTCAGAATCTCGGCGACGGGCGCGCCGACGGACACCCGCACCTGGGGCCGGCCGAAGCTGTCCGCCAGGCCCAGCCGGGCCGGGTCGGGCCACAACACCAGGGCCTCGCAGCGGTGCGTCCGGCCTTCGAGCACGAAGCCCTGGGCCACGATCCGAACGCGATGGTCCGGGCTGGTGTGCCAGAGGCATTCGGCCAGGAACGGACGCCCGTCCTTTTCCACGACGTCCAGGACGGCGAGGAAGGGAGCGGGTCCCCCGCGGACCAGGGCAACGCGGCGGAGTGCCCGGCGCACCCGGTGGTCCGGCCCGGTGCATGAAGACGCGTCCCCCAGAGAGGAATCAAAATCCTCCTGATGCTGGAACTCGACCAGCTCGCCCTCGGCCCAGCCCGGGGCGGCCACGACGCCCCGCTGGTTCATCCCATCGACGAGCACGGCATTGTGCGCGGCGGTCAGGCCGAACCAGCGGTCCACGGGCTGGCTCGCGTCCGCCCAGGGGTGGCCGTATCCCGCGTCGATGAGGAAGGCCTCGCCGAGCGCGTAGAGGCTCACGTGGTTGAAGTCGCCCTGCCGGTGGCAGTACAGCTCCTGCCGGCCGCAGAAGTGCGAGGCGAAGAGGTCATCCGCCTCCCAGCCGCTCCGCATCGAGGCCACGCCGCGGACGGGGAAGGCGTGGGAACGCGAGTAACCCAGCTCCTCGGGCGTGCACACGGGCGCGTCGTCCCGCCAGTGGATCAAGAAAGGGAGAAAGGAGCTGAGGCTGAAGCTTCCGGGCTCCCAATCCTCGCCCTCGAGCCAGGGGTCGAGCCGGGCAGGATGCAGGTCGAGCCTCCGGGCGAGCCAGGGGAGGAGGTCGCCGCGCCCGCTGCCGAGGAGGTGGAGGCAGCCGGCAACGCTGCCGTTGGGGATTCGGGTGTCGTTGAGGTCATGGGCGGATACGCCTCCGGGCAGCAATTCGTAGAGCAGGTATTCCAGGAAGCGCTCGAAGCGGTTGTTGGTCAGGAGGTTGGGCCCGCCGCGCCGGCGGAGGATTTCTGCGGCGAAGGCGGCGAAGGCGATGCGGCCCGCGTAGCCGGGCCCCTCGTAGGGCGCCCCGTCCTGATCGAAGCTGAGGAATAGGTATTTCTCGATGTCAATGGCCGCCTGGGAAGCGGCGGCCTCCGCGTCCCACCCGTCCGCGTCGCCCTCGAGCGCCAGGGCGAAGAAGAACGGCACGAGCAGGCCGGCGATGCCTCGGTTGTTCGCTACCTGCGCCTGGTCGAACGCCCTGGATTCCTTCGCCAGCTCGACGCACTCGCGGGCGTAAGCGGCGAACCGGGCGCGGTCTCCCGGACTGAAGCGGTCGTAGCAGACATCGTAGACCCAGCTCAGGCACTGGGCGAACTTGCCCTTATCGTGGCCGGGACCCCGCCGCCAGCCGGAATTCGGCGCGCCGTAGGAAAGGCTCTTCACGTCGGCGAGACCGTGTTCGATGACGGCCAGCACCGCCTCCCGAGCGAAGTCGCCGTGGGCCGCGTCACCCGTGAATGCATAGGCCGTCGCCAGCGCGTCCAGGGTCGGAATCACCGTGAAGATTCCCGTGCGCTCCCGCCAAATCCTTTGCGTGCGCTCGCGGAAATCCAGGTAGGCGCGGTGTCCAGGCGTGCGGAAGGCCTCGCAGGCCAATTCGAGGCGGCGCAGCATCCGGCCTCGCAGGCCGTGGCGCGCCTGCTGCCGGAGGCCGTCCAGCTCATCAGCGCTGAAGAGCAGCCGCGGATGTTGCCCAGGTTGAGGCCTCATTCCGGCACCACGATGGGCATGGCGTAGTGTTCCGGCCCGCGGGCCAGGAGTGACGGCGGAATCCGCAGGCGCTCGAAGCGAAGGAAGATGCCCCAGGCCTTGCACTGGTTCGTCCCGAGTCCGATGAGGACCTGGTGCTGGCCAGGCTCGGCGTCGAAGGTCGCCCGGCCCTTGTCTTCCCAGGCCGGATTGACGCCCTTCGGGTCCCAGAAGATTTCCCGGCCGTCGACCCAGACCTTGACGGGTCCGTCGTATCCCACGCAGGCGGCCAGCCTCATCTTTTCGGACACATCGATGCGGCAGGCGAAGTAGACGAGAAGGTCTTGCGGCGCCAGCTTCCCCAGCTCGAGGTGCAGGTCGCAGAATCGCGCCGGGAACTCCATCTTGCGCCAGGGCAGAGAGGCCAGGTTGCCCGGATACGCCAGGCCCGTGAGGTCGCCCGCGCCGACCAGAGGCTCGGTCACCCTGAGGGTCTGGACGAAGGGCGTCATGGCGCGCCTTTGACCCGTCGAGGGGATGGGCCCGAACACGGGAAGGGCGCGGTCACCTTCGTCCGTGATGTTGCACACGGGATTGAGCCCGTGTCCGTACCAGAGGCTGTGATCGCTCGCCTGGCCCGGCCCGAAGGTGGTCCGCAAGATGGCCCGCCGGCCGTCGAGGCGGACGTCGAAGAGACAGGGCTGGCCCGAGGCATCCAGAACCTCGAAGCCCACGGGCCGGCCTCCGGAGACCAGCCGGCCATGCACGCGGTCGAATTCGACGACGAGGCAGACCAAGCCCTGGGGCTTGGAAAGCTCCGTGGTCACGCGCTTCAAACGAATCGGAAGCCTCCCGGCCCCTGCGCCTCCGGCCATCGCGTGCATCGCCTGCGCCAGCCTCACCCCTAAGCGGTTCATGTCCTTCCCGCCCACATGGATCGTATCCTCGAGCGTCAGGTCGATGGCCGGCACCACCGCCAGGTTCTTCACCTCGTCCCCAAGTTGGCGCTGCTGCTCCTGGATCGAGTTCCAGAACGGCGCGGCGATCCACGCGCCGATGAACCGGGAGAGCTGGACAATGGCGACGGGGAGGCCCGGATGGCGGGCGTCCCGGCGCAGGGCCCGGATGAACTGCTTCATGCGGCCCGTGTAGAGCGCCGCCGCCTCCGCACTCGCGTCGCTTTCCCCCTGATACCAGATCAGCCCCGCGGCCTTGCCACCGTTCTTCTCGAGCCGGCGAATCATGGCCCCGTAGAGGCTCCTGCCGCCCTCCGCCTTCCGCGCCGGGTCCCATTGCGTCATGCTCGTGCCCCCGTGCGCGCACGCGAGGAGTCCCTGCGGCACGCCGGTGCGGCGAAACAGCTCCTGGCCGAAGGCGACTGCGGGGCCGAGCCCGTGGGTCGTATTCACGGCTGGACGCACACCCCCGCAGAGATCAATGTGAACCGGGTCCACGCACGCCCACATGTTGTGAATCGGGTCCTTGGCGACGTCCCAGCGATCATCCATGGTGCATGCCCGGACCATGGGCTTGCGGGCCGGCGCGTGTCCGATGAGCCCGCACCCCTGCATGTTGGATTGCCCGCCGACCAGCCAGACGTCGCCGACGAGCACGTCGCGGACCGTGAGGCGGTCAACCACCTTGTCTCGTCTCTGCACCTGGAGATCAAGGGTGTAGGGACCTCCCGTCGGCAGGCCTTCCACCGTGGCCCGGAAGCGCCCGTGACGGGCGCGGCCGATACGGCGGGCGTCCCAGCCCGGAAGGAGCCGGCCTTTGCGGCTGGCTCGGACGAGGACCTCGCCGCCGTCGGACACCGTGCCGGCGATGGCGGCCTCGCTGCGGCCGCGTGAGTTCCGTTGAAGAACCATGTGGTCGAACAGACCGGATAGAATTTCCATGAAGGGGATACCTCGGGTTCACCAAAAGTCGCTTATTTTCAGGAAAGGCCCCCGAAAAGGCAAGTTGCTCTTTCGCGCGGCCAACCGCCGGAGATGTCGAAATTCCGAGCCATATGGGATTGCGGGAATCATCCCCCTTTAGTAATGTCCCAACTCTTCTCATTCGGGAACTTCAGGTCCACAAAGGCCATGGAATCGGCTGGTCAGGATATCCGCAGCCGGCGCCGTCCCGGCGCGCGTTTTGCCGCGGGGCTGCGCGCCGCGAGCCTGATCGCTTGGCTCGCGCTGGACCCGGCCATGAACCGCTATCACCAGTGGAAATTCGAGCACGGGACGACGGATCAACGGCTCAATGCCGAAGCTTCCTTCATCCGAAGGGGCTTCCGTTCAATCCCTTACCGCGCCCAACATCTGGGGAATGCCGATCCGGAGATCGGCGCCTTTTCCGCAGACCCAAGGTGCTGTCGTCTCTTCCGTACAAACGGGGCCGCTACCTCAAGAGCTAAACCAGCCCGCTCCATGAGGAATACGAGAACCGTGGAGAATTGCCCTGCCCGCTCGAACACCCCGATGTGGAAGCGCGTCTGTCGCACAGGCAATGGGTCATCGGGCTGCACTGGAACGGCGTCTGCCCAGCCTATCCGGCCAACGAGCTGGAAAAGGCCGGCGGATTGGTTCGAGACCGCACAGGCGACCAGGAGGTTTTAGTCCAGCACCTGCCGGCGGACGGGCTCTTCATCGTGCGGGACGTCCGGGGCGAGGTCGTGCCCGCAATCGCTGGCTACTGGTTCGTCCGGCACGCCTGCCATCCGGAGACGGGGCTCTACCGCAGCTAATTTTGAAGGACGCTTTCGGGAAACCACTTCCCCTTTTTCTTGCCTTTCCCTGCGCCCTTGCCCTTCCCGCCTCCGCCTCCGCCTGTCCCGGCCCCTACGTCGGCCTCGCCCCATTCGACGTGCGCGTCGAAGAAGAGCAGGTACGACCCGTCATCATGGTTGTCCGGATCGTTCGTATCATCGCTCATCATCAGGGTGTTGGTGGGCATGCGAGCGGTGACAACGCCGATCATTCCATTCCGGCCGGCGTAAGAGACGTCCGAGGGGCCTAGGGGGGTGAACTTGCGCCCCAGGATGGCTCCGCTCCGGTGATCATCCACGGTGCTGGGGCAGATGAAAATTTCGGGGTCCTGGATGAGTGCGCCCCAGTAGAGGGAGACGATCCACTGGGCGCCATTGAAGGACGCCGAGCGCGTCCCGGGCCAGCTATAGAACCGGCCGCGCCCGTAATGGTCCACGTACTGGATCATCGCCGTGCCGAGCTGCCGCAGATTATTGGAGCATTTCGCTTTCCGGGCGAGCTCGCGAGCATTGGCCAGAAGCGGAAGAAGGATTCCCGCCAGGATGGCGATGACACCCATCACCACCAGCAATTCGATCAAGGAGAATGCCCTGCGCCCCATACGATTCTTTCTCACGCGTACCCGGGCTTCTTACCCGCTCTCCCGCGGCATCGGAGGCGGCTCAGAGGTTCCCACGCCATCTTCTTTTTGACTCGGGCAGGCTTGGCTTGGCCTCTGGCGCGCCATGACCTCCAGGGTCTCGTTCAGCTCGTCCACGAGATCATGGAGCAGGTCGGTCTGCCGTATCCGGATGGGCTGGCTGAAATCTCCTTGACGGGCCCGTTCCAGGCCCCGGTAAATGGGTATCAGGGGACCCGCGATCCGGTGGGAGAGGCGGATGCCGTACCACGCCATGAAGGCGATGAACGCGGGCACGCCGAGCCCGATGAGAAGCAGTGAGGAGAGATTGGGGCTGATGACCCATTTCAGGACCGAGGAAAGGTCCCCGGCGCCGGAACTGACTCCGGCCGCAATGAGCCCAGCAGCAAAGGTGATCAGGGCGCCCAGGATGCCCGATCCGACGGAGATCAGGATAATGGCGCGCGTGAAGGGCCACTGAATCTTGCGGTTGACCCAGTACTGGCGTCTCTGGGCTGGCATCGGTCGAGGCATGACGAGATGTTCTTCACCCGTGCTCCCGGGAAGCAAAGAAGATATCCTAGGCGGGCGAAGCCCGCAACCCTACAAGGGTGCAAAAGGTGTCAGGATTCCCGCCAGACTTGTCCCAGTGGGAGGCGGGTCAGGAATCAACTGACACCCGACCCGCCTGCGGCAGGACACCTTTCAACTTCTCCGCCGGGTGCCCGCCGGGTGCCCACGAAGTGGGCGCGGCGCGGAGAAGTGACGCCCTTAGACTTTAAAACGTTTTTCCAAGTTTGAAGCCCGAAGCGTTTAGCCGGGCGGCCACCGCATGGGGCGGCCGCCGAGGAGGTGGAAATGAACGTGGAAGACGGACTGTCCCGCGCCCTCCAGGCAATTCACGACGATCCGGTAGCCGGACTGATCGAGACCTTTGTCCCGGGCCAGGCGGCTGGCGACGGAAAAAAGCTTGCCGATGGCCGCCTGGTCGTTCTCATCGAGGTCAAGGATCGTTGCCCGGTGTCTCCGAGGAATCAAGAGAATATGGACCGGGGCTTGAGGATGAATGTCGTTGATCGCGAAGAGGTCCGGGTCCTCATACACCTTGGGCACCTTGAGGTCTCCCGAAACCATCCTGCAGAAAAGGCATTCACTCATGGGGTCACCTGTGCCAGAACGGAAGCATTTCGGGAACGAGGCAGCAGCTCGGTCTCCTCGGCCTGCAATTCTTCGAGCCGCCGGCGTTCCCGATAGACCCCGAAGGCTCGGCTGTCGCGTTCCCCCATTCGCTCCTCGGCCCAGGCGAGGTCCTCCTCGGATGGCGACATGTCCGGCCGGACCGACGACGATATTTGAAGACACCAGCGGAAGAGGCGGGCGTCCTCGACGAGGACGAGTCGGCCGTGTTGCCGGGCGATCGGTTCGAGGTCGCGGGCGCGTCGAATGAGATTCTGGAGGCTGAGGGCGGAGGGAAGGGGCGGCAGGGAGAGGACGGCTTCGAGCCAGCATTGGACCAGGAGATTCTCCCGTGCCAACTCGGCGCTCATCCCGGTGCTTTCGAGCTTTTTCTGGACTCCGGCGATTCCGGGATGGGAAAAACAGGTGAAGCCGCAACGGAGGGGTTCATAAAGGAGAGCGAGGCCATAGGAGCGTTCGGCCGCTTCGGCCTGCCCCAGCCGGTATTCCGCTTCGGCCAGGGGCCCGTAGATCGAGGAGGATTCGGGGTTTTCTCCGGCGGCCAAGCGCAATTCCCGGGCTGCGTCTCCGTATTGTTCGATCTCGAGAAAAAGGAAGCCGAGGTGGACCCCGTGGAGGGACTTGCGGCCGGAGGCCAGCATCCCGCCGAGAATCCGTCTCAGGATGCCGCGTCTCAGGCATCGATAGAGGCGGGTGTCCAGAATCCGGTATCGTCCCGCGTCCTTCTCGACCCTCCTCCACCAGGCGAACCAGTCCTCTCCGGTCGGCGCGTCAGCCCGGGGCCGGCAGCGGGCCAGCCACTGGAGGGAGGAAAGCACATTGACCACTTCCGAGTCGGTCGGAAAGACCTTCAGGTATTCTTTGAACGCGGCGATAGCCTCGTCGAGGCGAATCGCTTCCACGCCGGTGTAAGCCCGGGAAAGTTGTACCAGCGCCGGGTCGAACAGCGGGAGATCGGATTCCCCGGAATCTCGAGCCATCTTTTTCATGAGCACTTAGAACGAAGGAAAAGAAAGCATGACGAGGGGGATACGGACAGTGAACGCGACCCGCTTCGCACCACCGTACGTATTGTAACCGATCCCGCGTCGACTCTCCGCAAGGACTTCTTTCCTCGCTGCCTTGATCTTCCTTCGATCTTTGCCATACTTCTCGTTCCCGGTGCAGCCGGCGCGGAGGGAACGGCTGGGTCGTGGCAGTTACTCTGGCCGCCGCCGGAACGTCATTCGTTATTTTTCGAGCAAGATGAGGAGGACAAACGCATGGCCTTGCGGGTGGGTCTGATCGGGCTTGGAGGGGTGGCGCGCTGGACGCACCTTCCAGCGATGGAAAAAATGGACAAGGAGAAGGCGCAGCTCGTGGCCGTTTGCGATATTAACGAGAAGACTGTCGCGGAAGTTGCGGCCAAGTATGGCATCGAGGCCTATACCGACACTCGCCGGCTTCTGGACGAGGCCCGCCTCGATGCCGCCATCGTTGGGATTCCGCCCCATCTTCATGGGGACTTGGAGGATCGGATCATCGAGCGCGGCATTCCTTTCTACATCGAAAAGCCCGCTCACAGGAGCATCGACCGAGCCATCGAGATTGCCAGAAAGGTGGAGTCGGCCGGCCTGATCGCCGGTGTGGGCTACCTGGACCGTTACCAGAGCACCGTGGACCGGATGAAGGACTTCCTGCGGGACGATCCGTGCGGGACGTTCGTGGGCTTCTGGGTGGGCGGCATCTACAACGTGCCTTGGTGGATCAAGAAAGACCAAGGCGGGGGACAGCATTTTGAGCAGACCACGCATACCTTCGACATGGCCCGCTACCTGTTCGGCAACGTGAGAGAGGTCATTGCCAGGGGCCGCACGGGTCTGAACGCGGACATCCCGGGCTATGAGATCGAGGATGCCTCCGCGGCCACGCTGGTCTTCGAGAGCGGTCTGATGGGCACGATCTTTTCCGGCTGCTTCCAGCGGACGGGGCCGGGTCGCAACGGATTTGAGATTTTCTGCCGGCACGGAAAGCTCGAGTTTCACAACCGCAGCCACCTCATCGTGCGCCAGGGTCAGGAGGAACACCGTTATCCGAATACGGTAGACCTGGCTCTCGCCGAGGACACGGCTTTCGTCGACGCGGTCCTCCAGAAGGATATTCAGCGAATGCGGTCGCCGTATCCGGACGGCGTCAAGTCGCTGGCGTTGTCGGCTGCGGTGAGCGATTCCATGGCCACGGGGCTGCCGGTCAAGCCCAAGGTGGTGCCCGGCCCGGCCTCGCCCGGATTTCTCACTCCGGCGAGATGAGAAATGTCGGCCAGATTGAGCCACTCATGAACCAGGAGCATTCATGCGATCCCTGATTCGTTTGGTTTTGACACCATTTCTCGGCTGCTCTCTTGCCCACGGCCCGGTCTTGATGGCCGAGGAAACCGGCAACCTGGCGGTGAATCCGGGCTTTGAAGAGGACTTCGTCAATCTGAACGGCGAGTCCCACGTCATCAGCTTCAAGGGCGATTGGTTCTACAACCAGAAAGACAACGTTCCCGACTACTGGGCGCTGCAAGGCGAATGGAAGTGGGATGCAGGGGCGGCGCGCTCGGGTGTTTACGGCCTCACCCTGGGGGCGAACGGCCAGGCCACGAGGAGCTACCCGATGGCGGTGTGGCAGAGCGGCGGCGGGTCCTGGGGCGGGGCGAACAACAACCCGATGAAATCGCAGAATCCCGATCGTTTTCCCAGGGCTCTTCGAGCTTCTGTCTGGTGCCGCGGCGGCGGCAAGATTCGGGTGTCCATCGATGGAGTCAGCGCCGAGGCCGCTTGCCCGGGGGCCGGCCAGGGCTGGCAGCAGGTGGAGGCCGTCCTGCCCGCGGAGAAACAGAAGGCGGCGGCCGCGGCGAACCTGCAGCTTTTTCTGATCGGACCCGGAAGCTTTGACGACGTGCGGCTGGCGGAGGACCTTTCGGGCAGTCCGAATCTGGCGCCGGACACGAGCTTCGAATCACTGGATGGGCAAGGCTATCCAGCAGGCTGGTCACGACAGCGGAAGTATTCGTGGTTTGGCCCCACTTATTACATCTGGACCGACTGGAATCACTTTCAGGGGGAGAACCGAGGTGACGCGGTATCCGACCCTCTGGTTGCCTTTTCGGGGCAGCGCTCGTTCCGGTTCGACGTCTATCCCGGGGACGAGAAGTACGTGGAGTCGCCGCCGATCGCCTTGAACCAGGACTTGCCTCGTCCCGTGGAGATCGGTGTCATGGTGAAGGCGGACCGTATCAAGCTGCTGGACCTGCGGGCGGCGAACGAGGACGGGGATGATCTGCCGACCTATCGTCCGATGAGTGCGGGCGGAGGGACGGAGATTTACGGTTCGGGCACGTTCGAGTGGCGCTACATCCGGAAATTCGTCTCTCCGCTTTTCGACCGGCCGATCAAGACCGTCCGAGTCCGACTCTGCGCCCGCGGTTTCGACGCCCATACCCTCGATGACGGCGGGACGCGGCCCTACGCCCTCCAGGCGGGGACGGTCTGGTGGGACGACTGGCGCGTCATGGAGCGCGAGAGCCGCGGGGAAGACCTGGCTGCCCGGGGAGTCTCCACGCCGCCGGCCACGCCCCGGCCGGACCCCGGCTATCGGGTGGAGGAGCTTGATCTCGGGGAGCGTCTGTACGGCGAGAACGTCCTTCGGCTCGTGCTGCGGAACACCTCAGCGGAGGCCGCACCCTTCCAGGGGAGGCTCGGGGTCGCCGCTTCCCAAGGCGGGGCATCGGCCATAAAGACCGCCCAAGCGGACATCCGGCCCGGAGAGACGGGCACGCTCATTCTTCCCTACCGGATCGATCGGCTGGAGGACAATTTCTATCGCCAGGGTCATCTCGCTCTGGCGGTCCAGAAGGGAACAGCAGAACCGGTGAAGGTCGCTTACGCCTTCAACACCTGGCCGGTCATCCTCGATTTCGACTTTTCGAAGCACTACAGCTATCCGAATGAAAATCCCCTCGCGGTCGCCGTCAACCTGGGCGTTGCGAAGGCCACGCTTCAGAAGGTCGATCGCCTGGAAATCGTGGCCCGGCGAGTGTCCGACGGGGCTGCGCTGATCCGGCACGAGGTCGCCCCGCTCCTGGAAGCCTTCGAAAAGACACGGGCGCAACTGCCGACCCAGGTCAAGGAAAGTTACGAGCACACCTATCCCACGCCTTTCTGGTGGGCGGACAAGACGAACCTTCTGGCCCTCCGGCTCGACATCTCGGCGCTGAAGGTGTGGCCGCAGGATCAGCCCACGCGAGATACGTTCCTCGAGGCGACGGCGACCGACGCCGCCGGCCAGGTGCTTTTCCGCGATCGCAGCCAGGCCTTCGGCCGGATGGAGAAGCTGGACCGCAATTCGATCCCCGAAATCCGGAGCGTACAGGTCCGCGAGGACGGCGCGGTCCTGATCAATGGCCAACCGAAACTGCTCACGGGCGCGACCCACCAGCACACACGTTTCCACCACACGTTCGAGGCGATTGCGGACCTGGGCTTTCTCGGACACCGCCTCGTCGGCGACGTCCCCCTGGAGCGCCTGGATGAAATCTGGGCCCAGCACCGGCTGTATGCGCTGGCGGCCAAGCCCGTTGCGAAGATGGGCACCACTCCCGCCGTGGCCCAGTTCAGCGACGAGCAGCGTGCGGCGTTCAAGGATTGGGTCGGCAAGGGCGGCGGAAGGAATGTGGTCAGCTTCAATACCGGCGGCTGGGAGGCCCAGATGGACGTCTCGAATCCCGAGCAGGCGGCTCAGCACCAGAAGCTCAATGACGAAATCCGGCAGGTTTCGGGCCGGCTCGTTTCCTGGTCGCCCTCGGGCGCTTATAACGCCTGGTGGCTGGGCAAGACGCCTTTTTACGATCTCGTGTGCGGCGAGACGGAAATGTGGGGCCCCATGGACTACAACGTGGTCTGGGCGCCCCATCAGAGAAAGGTCGGCCGGTGGCCCGCAGCCTGGCTCTATCTTCCGCAGCTCTATGACAACCACCCGTTCGAGCGCCTGAGGTTCGAGACCTACGAGAACCTTCTGCGGGGCTCGGCGGGCTACGCCATGATTCAAGGCATCGGGGACCCGACCTTCTTGCGTGGCTTGAACGGGGAGCTGCGCTACCTCGAGTCGCGCTGGTATTCGCAGGAGAAGCCGCCCGTGGTCCAGGCGGACCCGCCGATCTCATTCCAGGTGCGCCGCCTGGCCGACAAGGCCTACGTTGTCGCCACCAATTCGGGCCCCGTCCCGATCGGCGTCTGGAAGTGGCATGCGATCGCCCAGTCCGGCCGGCTTTCCCATGAAGGCGATTCGATCAACCGCATGTGGCGTTGTCCCGGCTGGACGCTTCACGGGTGGCGTGTGGACCGGGCGCGGCCGCTTCAGGCTGGGGACCGCATCATCCAGTACGTCCGCATCGACCCCGAGGCCCCGCCGGAATGCGTGATTCTGGGCATCCGGGGCGACGGGCAGTTCATCCATAACGTCGCGCTGGGGAGCTTCTCCTTTCCCCGGTTTCAGGCCGACGCGGCCAACTTGCTCTGGTTCACCGAATTGAACCACTCGACGTGGCACGCGGTCTGGTGCCATTTCACGCCGGAGCGTTACCAGAAGGCGGTGCGGCTGATGGGGCAGGCCTGGGCGGACCAGCACATGAAGTACAGCGACGAGCACAAGAAGTACGTGGACGAGCACACCTACCGCGCGGAGCATTTCAAGTCCCTCGGCCCGCTGCCCAGGCCGGGCGACTGGCATCGCATCGAGATAGCGGCGGAGGACCTCGGTCTTGCCGGGAAGTGGGTCGATGGTTTCTGCTTCAGTACCTGCGGGGGAAAGGCGCTCTGGGATACGACGGCCATCTCCCGAGGCGGCGTCGAGGATGTGTTGTGCGACGATTCGGTCGGCATCGATCGCGCCCGCCTGGCACGGGTCACCTTCGCGGTCTCGGGCATGCCCGAGGGCGCGGCGGTCCGGGCGCTCTTCGAGGATCGATCCATCCCTTCCGCCGGCGGCCAGTTCAGGGATGATTTCCAGGGGACCGACACCTACGGACTGGAGGGGATCGGTGTGACGGGCGACAACTTCGGCTACGTGAGGGACGAGATGCGGGAGCTGGTGAATCTCCTGCCGAGCGGTTACGGCTACACTTACGGCCCCACGGCCGTGCACCTTTACGAAATTCCTCTGAAGTAAAGCCATGGATACCGGTCAACACGACGTCCAGGCACGGGATGAGCTGCGCTTCTTCAAGCGTCTTCCCTGGGAGAAGATCACCACGTGGGTCATCTTCCTGTTGATCATTTATGCCTTGCGCAACTTCTTTGACATCCTGATCGTCACGTTCATCCTGAGCTACATTGCGAAAAACGTGGTGCAGGTGGTCTGCGAGCCGCTGGGTCCGAGGGGACAGCAGGTCTGGGTGCGCCGGACGGTGGTGGCTCTTGTTTTCGGCCTTTTTGTCATCGGCATCTTCGCCTTTGGAAGCGTCCTGATCCCCACCATCTATCACCAGGCCGGCAACATCCTGCGCCGGCTGTCCGCGGCCGACGAGTCGGACGCCGCGCCGGCTTCCCCGCCAGCGAAGGCCGAGAGCGGCGATGCGCATTCCGCCTCCGTCGGCGAGGATGCTCTCGCCCGGGGTCTTCAGCCCGAGGTGCAGGAGAAGATTCTGAAGGACGCTCTGCGCCAGTGGCTCGGACCGGAACGTTACGAATCCCTGTCGAGGACGGAGGCCTTCGAGCTGCTGATCGACGGCGCCCTGAGGATCACGGCCAGCAAGCTCAGCCAGCTCATGGAGAAGGCCGGCGAATATCTGCAAAAATTGGTGACTCTATTCTTTCACTTCCTCCTGTCCATCGTGTTCAGCTTTCTGATCGTCTGGGACCTGCCGAAGCTGGGCCACACGACCATCCGGATACCTGAGGGTCGATTCCGCGACTTCTGCCGCGAGATCATCCCCAGCTTGCTCACCTTCAGTTCCGTGATGGGCCGGGCGTTCCAGGCCCAGACACTGATAGCCCTGTGCAATACCGTCTTGACCTTCTGCGGCCTCCTGTTCCTCCGAGTCGAGAATGAATACTTCCTCTCCGTCGTCGTTTTCCTTTGCAGCTTCATCCCCGTCCTCGGCGTCTTCATGTCGACGGTCCCCATGTCTCTCGTCGCCCTCCAGCAGCAGAACGGCGGCTTCGGGCTCGTCCTGCAGGTGATTCTCATGGTCACCTTGCTTCATCTGATCGAGGCCTACGTCCTGAATCCGCGCATCATGGGCGTGAAGTTCAAGATGAACCCGATTGTCGTGCTGGTGATTCTTTTCGCTGGCGAGCACTTCTTCGGGGTCTGGGGCCTGCTGCTCGGCGTCCCCCTCTGTTACTATCTCTTCTATTACGTCATCCAGGGGAACGAAGACCCAGCGGTCCGCCACAGCGGGCTCTGGAAGAGCCTCTATCCCGAACGCGCTGGCGTCTCCCCTGAGTGAGGGAAGTGATGTCGCGCCGAAACCGGCGGGTAGAATGGTTCACGCTCGCGGCGGTGTGCCTGGCGGTGGCGCTCGTGCCCCTGTTTTACGGCTTCCGCGGCCAGGTGCCCAGCACGGTGCTCAAAATCTGCATCTACGCCGTCATGGCCCTGGGACTCCACGTCGTCGTCGGGCTCACGGGCCTGCTCGACCTGGGCTACGTCACCTTCATGGCCACGGGCGCGGTCCTGACCGTCGTGTCCATGGTCGCCGTGGCGGACCCCGAGACGGGCACACTGATCATTCCCGTGGGCGGGCGTTCCCTCCGCGGCGCGGAGCACCTTTTCCACTTTCCCGGCAGCTACCTCCTCGTCCTGGCCCTGGCTGGCCTGGTCTGCTCCGCACTGGGCGTTCTGCGGGGGCTGCCCACCCTGCACCTGACGGGCGATTACTACGCCATCGTTACGCTCGGGATGGCCGAGATCATGTATATCTGGTATCGGACGGCGGAATGGACGGGCGGGCCGCAATCGCTCTGGCTGAACCCGCCGGACGTGCCGACGCTCTTCGGGTACAAGCTCTACTATGACAGCGCGATCTACTATTTTCTCGTGCTGATGGTTTTCACCGCGACGATCATCGGGTCCATTCACTTGCGGGACTCTCGTGTGGGCCGGGCCCTGTCCGCCATCCGCTTGGACCCGACGGCGGCGATGGCCTGCGGCGTCCCCGTCTCCCGCTACAAGCTGACGGCATTCGCCGTCTCCGGCTTCATCGGAGGCATCGGAGGCTCCCTCTTCGCCCTCTGGTCCAACGGATTCTCCGCCATCGGCATGGAGGTCTGGGAATCCATCCTTCTGGTCTGCTGCCTGGTGCTCGGGGGAATCGGGTCCGTCCGCGGCGCCCTCCTCGGCTCGGTCGTGCTCGTGGCGCTCGGCGAAATCCTCCGCCAGAAAGTTCCCCACTACTCCAGCGGGGTGGGCCTCGTCTGGAAAGCCTGGCCCCCGGAGGCCCGCTTCCTCTTCTATGGCCTCATCCTCGTGGCGTTGATGCGCTTCCGCCCAGCAGGCGTGCTTCCTGACCGCGTGGCCGGTGACCCGTTCCCCCCGGAACTGGCGAGGGCATGGAGCGAACGGGCCACGTCGCTCTTCCGGCTGGGACCTTCCAGGAAGGAAGCTTCGAGATGACGGAGAAGCCTTCGCTCGGCCCGGCCACTCCGGCGCGCCCGTTGCTTCGGATCGAAAAAATGTCCCACGACTTCGGCGGAGTCCGGGCCGTGAGAAACCTGACGCTTTCCATTGCGGACACGGAGATAGCGGCGCTGATTGGGCCGAATGGGGCGGGGAAAACCACCGTCTTCAACGTCGTCACCCACCTGTTCCCACCCACGACGGGGGAAATCTATCTCCGGCTGCCAGAGGGTCAGGAGGCTCTTGCCCTGCGGCATCCCGCTCGATCGCTTCTGGAATTCAGTCTCCGGCTGCCGGAGGGTCAGGAGGCCCGGATCACGGGGTGGCGGCCCGATCAAATCTGCGAGGCGGGCATCGCACGGACGTTCCAGAATATCCGGCTCTTCCGGGACATGACGGTGCTGGAGAACGTGAAGCTGGGGCTGCACCGTCACACCCGGAGCGGCCTGTTCAGCGCGTTGATCCGGCTGCCGTCGATGCGTCGCGAAGAGGGGGAGGCGGATGTGGCTGCGTGGAAGTATCTGAGCTTCGTCGGGCTCTCCAGCCGGGCGCACGAGCTGGCGGGGAGCCTGGCCTATGGGGAGCAAAGGCGGCTGGAGATTGCGCGGGCACTGGCCACTCAGCCGCGGCTGCTCCTGCTGGACGAGCCCGCGGCCGGGATGAACCCGCGGGAAACGGCAGATTTGATGGCGCTGATCCAGGACATTCGATCCCGCGGTGTGACCGTATTCCTGATCGAGCATCACATGAAGCTCGTCATGCAAATCTCGGACCGGGTATTCGTCCTGGACCACGGGGAGCTTATTGCGCAGGGCGCGCCGGACTCGATCCAAGAGGACCCGAAGGTGATCGAGGCGTACCTGGGCGGGTGACAGGGCCTTGCCCCAGGCCAGACCGACCACTGAAAACACCGAGCGTTGCAGTATCTTTTCTCACCGCGAATTGCTGCACAGGCGGATATCGAGCGTGCCGTTGTGACTTGTGAGAAATCCGGATTAGCGTTCCCAGCGCTGGACCTGACCTGCCTTGATATCCGTCGTACCGCCTAGCCAGAGGGACTCCCGAAGGTAGGCGGGCGAACACCGGAGCGACCGGGTCGAAGGATTGCCGCCGAAAGCATTCCGCGCCAGCAGCGTGCCGTCTACGAGCCGGAAGGCGTAGAGGTGATTGTCGTTGCTGGGCACGACGACCAGGTCGCCCACGATGATGGGGGAGGCTTCCACGCCCCCCTCGGTGGCGTATTTCCAGCGGATTCCGCCCGTCGCAGCATCGAGGGCATAGACGTGGCCGTCCGTGCTGCCGATGACGAGGACGCCCTGGGCGAGGGCGGGGCTGGAAGGCAGGAAGGCCTCGCTGGCCCGGGTTTTCCAAAGGAGGGAGCCGTCCGACGCCTTCAAGGCGTAAACGTGCCCGTCGTCGCTGCCGAAAAAGACCACGCCTCCGTCCACGCAGGGCGTCGAGGCGATGTCGTGCTGCGTCTGGAACTTCCAGGCCAGCTTGCCGGTGTGCAGGTTGACGGCGTGGAGGTGATCGTCGTAGCTGCCGAAAAAGACGAGCCGGCCGTCCGTGGCCGGCGAGCTTTCGATCCATCCGTCGGACCGGTATTTCCAGAGGCTCTGCCCGGTGAGAGGGTCGAGGGCGTAGAGGTATCCATCGAGGCTGCCGAAGAGAAGATGGTCATCGACCAGGAGGGGAGAGGCGGCGATGCCATCGCCGGTGGGAAATTTCCAGACCAGTTCGCCGAGGCCGGCGGCAAGGCAATAGAGGTGGCCGTCCATCGAGCCGCAGTAGATGCGCTGGCCGTAGACGAGAGGCGTGCCTCGGATGATCCCGCTGGTGGTGAAGTACCAGCCTCCGAACCGGTGGATATTGTGGGTGCAGGTGCCGAAAAAGACGCCGAGGTCGGTGGCGGCGATGCCGCCTTCGACCTGTTCCTCGAAGGATTCCGATGCGGCGACACGGGCGAAGGGTCCCGGGTTCACGGGGATGTCCTTTTCTCCGGGCCTGGGCGAAAGCTTGGCGCAGCCGGTGCGAGCCGGTCCGCCCCGGAACTGGGCCCAGTTGGAAGCGGCGATCCGGTCCGAGACTTGTGCAGCGAGGAGCTTGGCCTGCGACCTGGCCTGCGGGTCCTTGAGGAAATTCACGGCGTAGAGGAGCATTTCCTGCGCGTCGAAGAGCCGGTCCTGCTCGATGGCTCTTTCGGCCCTGTCTCTGTAAAAATCTCCCAGGCCCTGTTCGGACAGGGTCTGAATCGATTCCGGCAGAAGCCGCCGCGCGCCCGGGAATGACGTGTATCGGCTGGTCAACAGGTAACGCTCGGCCCGGCCTTCCGCGGGCCGGAAGGTGAGCGGGTTGGCCGGATAGGCGACGTAGGTGAACTCGAAGCGATTGACTCCGGCCTGAAGCTCCGCGTCGCCCCAGTGCTTCCCGGGCATGGCGGCCCAACCGGTGGGGGCCTTGCCGGGCTCCCAGGCGTTCCAGCCGCCGAAGACAACCTGGTCGTTGACCTTGAGGAGGCTGGCGACCATTTCGGAGCTGACGCCCGCGCGGAAGGAGAGCCTTCGGGGCTCGGGCGTCTCGAGGGTGAAGCTATAACGGGTGATCGAGTTGGGCAGGGCGTCGTACCCCACGGCGCGGACGAAGCCGATCCGGGCGCCCCCGTACGATTTGCCCTCGGACCGGGCCTTTTTCCAGGCCTCGAGCGCCTGGTCCCTGGCCACCCGGAAGAATCTGAAAAGCTGCGCCTCGTTGTAGATGACCCGGGAGTCCTCGCCGTCGATCGGGCTGGGCCGCTCGTAGCTCTCCATCCAGATGCCACCCTCGGGCCGCCAGTCATAGGAAGGTGCCTCGGCGGTTTCGTTCCCCAGGTAGATGAAGTACGTGCCGGTGCTCGCCCGCGTATCCATCACGAGCACGCTGTTGCCCGAGGGAACGAGCTGCTTGAGGACATAGGGGACCTCCTGGCCCATGGGATTGATCACGCGAAGGTCGGCGCCGTCCGCCCGGGTCAGGCCGAGGGGCTGAAACTCCACTTCGGCCAGCTCGGTGACGCGGTTCACCTTCACCGGGATGCGGGCGATCCAGGCCTTGTCGTGCCAATCCGTGGTCTTCGGCTTCTCCGGCCCATAGATTTCCACTTCGTCCAGCTTCAACGGGCCCCGGAGATACCAGAAGCGAATCTTGTCGGTGACGAGGTTCTCGAAGCGGAACACCTGGAAGGGAGCATCGTTCCACCGGGCCTTGCCCACCGTGCGCCAGTATCCGGGCCGAATCTGCCGTTCCTCCCGTTCGGTCTTGTTGAGGCGAAGGTCCCGCGCCTCGACCCAGGCCTGGAAGGCGACGCGCTCGACCGGCTCGCCGTCCTCGTCGTCGAAGAGCACGATGTGGGAGATGGGCTTGGGCTCCGGGAACTCGAAGTCGATGGCGCAGGGGGTGATCTTGTTGCGGGAGGCCTGGGAGCCGGCCCCGCCGCCGAACCACCAGCCGTCGTCCAGTTCCTTCTGCGGCTTGAAGACCCGTCCGTCCATGAGGTAGAAGGGGTCCACCTCGACGGTGGAGTGCGAGCCCCACTGCATGTGGTAGATGGCGGCGCTGACGGGAGCGTTGTCCATCACTTCCTGGGTCTTGCCAAGGGCGTAGCCGCCGCGGTGGTACAGGTAGTTCTCGGAAGGATATTGGAGCTTTTCGAGGCGGAAATCCTCGAGAATCACTTCGCTGCCGCCGGCCTCGTTCTCGAGCCGCACGTGGATGCGGGCTGGCCGGTCGGACAGCTTGAAGACGGAGTGGTGGCCGGACAGGAAAGGGCGCGCTTCGAAGCTGCCGCTGCGAATCTCGTGCAGAGCCTCCTCCGCGTCCTGCTCCTGGATGCGGACGTGGAAACCGGCCTTCCCTTCCCGAGCCCGATACTTCAGGGTGAGCAGATAGGTGCCGAATCTCTCGCCGGGCAGGGTCAATTCCACCGCCTCGGCCAGCGTGTAGGGCATCTCCGGGAGGCTCAAGAGGTTCGGGGACAGGGGCACGTCCCTGCGGACAGTCTCATGCCACGGCGGATTCTTCCCGTACTGCAGCTCAGGGACGGCCGCATCCTGATTGGCCCAGAATTCCTCGATGCCGGGGATGAAGGAATCGCGGCGGAGATCGGACTGGAACAGGACGTCGCCCTGCAGATTGTAGCCGGCGACCACGCCGGTCTTGCCGCCCGCGACGAGGACCTGCCCGTCGGGCGAGAAGGCGACCTCGGCCCCGCTCTCGAGCGGTTTTTCCCAGAGGGGCTGGCCCGTAGCGGCGTCCAGCAGCACGAGCCTGCGCCCCCAGGACGCCAGAGCCAGCCGCCGTCCGTCCGGAGACAAAGCGCCGCCGGACACCAGGGGCCGGCGGAAGCTGTACTGCCAGGCCGCCGTGCCGTCCGGCCGCACCCGGTAGACGGTATCTTTGCAAAGGACGAAGAGGGTCCCGTCCGGCGAAATCCAGAGGTTATCCGTGGAATGGAAGTCGGCGAAGTAAGGCGGGGGAAGGAATCCTTTCTGAGCGATCTGGCCGCCGCGGCGGAAGACGAAGGCATAGGGGAGTATGATCGGCCGCCCATAGCTTTCCCGGTCCTGTTCCCCCTGGGCGTAGACCATGCCAATGAACTGGCCGTCGGGCGTGACGCGAAGTTTCTCGCCTCGGAAGGAGCGCCATCGAGGAGGATCATCGGGTCCCGAGGAAAGCAGCGCCTCCGGGACGAAATCGGAGAGCGCCCGGTTCGCCGCGGCGTCGCGGAATTCGATCCGGGCCCCGTGGCGCAGCAGAAGGGTCTTCTGGTCGCACAGGAAGGCGATCTCGGAGAGGTTGTTCGAGTCGTTCATGCGCCAGGGGTCCGTCTCTTCCAGCCAGGGATCGTTGACCCAGAGGGCCGAGCCGTCTGGCCTCAAGGCGAGGGTCAGGTCCGCCCCGGCCGAGAAGAGGAGGTCGCCTGCGGCGTTCATCACGACCGGCTGGCGCATGCGCCACAGGATGCGGCCCGACTTGTCGAGAAGCATGCTCCCGAGGTCCGTATTCACGGCGAGGCGCTCGGCCCCGGGGCTGAGGAAAACCTGGTTCACCTCGACGCGGCCGACCTTCTTCTTCCAGAGGAGTTTCCCGGAGCGTTCGAAGAGGAAGAGGTTGGAGAAGGTCCAGTGGCAGCCGACGGCGAAGTGGGAGCCATCGGGCGAGAAGGCGATGGCGCTGGGCGGCAGGCCCTCTTCCTCCTCGATGCGGCTGCGCATCGGCTGGGCCTCCCGGCCATCCGAGGCCCGCAGGGGTGCGGTGCTCTCGACCGCGGCCGCTCGGGCCAACAGGTCCGGCTCGCGGTCCAGGGTGTCGAAATCGAGCAGCCGGCTCACGCCCTTCTCGAGGCCCGGCAGGTCGGGGGAAAGCACCAGCAGGGCGTGGAAATCGAGAGAGAAGGGGCTGAGAGCCATCTCGATCAAGGCGCGGCCGTCACCCGGATAGTTTCGGGTGAAACGGCGCAAAAGGATGGAGGTATCGGCGATCTCCTCGATGAGGGCGTTTTCCCCTTCCCTGCCGAGAAGAAGAACATGCTGCTCCACGTGGGACTGGGGATCGAGGCGCTCCACGCGGCCGGGCGGCCGGACGACCTTCGGGTCCTCGAGGAGGCGGACCTCGGCTCGAATGCCCTTCTGGCGCAACGGTTCGGCGAGCCGGCGGGCGAGCGGCAGGAGGGCCACGGACTGGTCCGTTCCGAGCAGAATCCACAGGGGTTGGCCCTTCTCGCGAAGTTGCTCAAGGAATCGACGGATTCTGGCCCCTTCCACGACGATGACTTCGCCCGTCTCGGAGGCCTGAAGCGGGGCAGGATCGCCGCCGACGGCCACCTCGACCGCGGCGCGATGGCCGGCGAAGGTCTCCCGGGCCTCGAGGCGCCAGTCGCCGGGAACCGCGTCCCATCCGATCGGGAGGCTCTCCGAGTAGCCCTCGATCCGCGTCGTGCGGTAAATCTCATGAACGACGCGCCCCGCGGGATCGACCAGCCGCAGCTCCAGCGGCACGGCGGCGCGAAGAGCCTGGCCCGCGGAATCGAGAACCTGCGCGGCGACGCGGATGGCTTGGCCGGGCGACACGCTCCCGCTGGCGGTGAGTTGGAGGCTGCCGATGGGGCGGGGAAGGAGCGCATAAATCTGTACGCCCGAGAATTCGAGGTCCACGTCCAAAACACGACCCTCGCCGGTCCGCTCACCGTCCACCGCCTTCCGCTCCAGCACGCTGTAGACCGTGCTTTCGGCGTCGCGCACCGTCACCCGCGTCTTGATCGGCAGCGTGAACTGCTGCGCCCCGAAATGGGTCGCCTCGGTCCAGTAGGGAATTTCATCGTTGACAACAAAAACGTAGCGCGCGTCGCCGTGCCGCATCGTGCTCGTCAGCACCCGGCTGCTCGGCGCTGAAACGAAGGGCGGTGCGGCCGATTCGAGGATGCGGTTCAGCTTGGCCACCTCGGGCCGCGTCCGCTGATACGCCTCCCAGAAGATGCGGTTGCCGTCGTACTGGCTTCCGATGACGAAGTAGGGGTGGAGCATGGTCTGGAAGTGCTTCGGAATGCGCGTCGCCCCTTCGATCTCCGCCGTCGTGTCCTCGTCGGCCAGGACCACGCCGCCCCGGCGGATGAATTCCTCGAATCGAGCCCGGACGTCGTCCGGGACGAACCGGACGGCGGGCAGGAGGACGATGCGGAATCGGCCGAGGCCGTCCTGCCGGATGAATTCATCGGCGATCATGGGTGCGGTGCGGTGAGCGCGCGCCAGCTCGTAGACCGCGCCCCGGGCGATGAAGGGCGTGGCGGCCGTGTGCCGCACGGTGCCCAGGTCGTGGGCGCTGTCCAGGTAGCTGAGGTAGACGGCGAGGGGCGACTCCAGTTCGAGGCTCTGATACCAGTCGCCGTATTCCACGAGCCACCGGTTGAACTCGCGGTACTCGTCGTAGTACCAACTGCTGGGGTGCATCCCCAGCTCGAAGCCGGCGTAGCTGAAGGTGCCGATGCCGTCCACTTTGCTCAGGATGCTCTTGAAGAACTGGACCTTGGCGTTCGTCCGGCCGGAGGTCGACCCATCGCCGATATCCCGCCACTGGTGCGTCTTCGGGCCGCCGGCCCGCCCCAGCATCGTCTCGACGATTTCTTCGAGCGGAAAGAGCCGCGCATAATCGCCATACCCCACCGAGTTCAGGTTGACGTCCTGCTCCTCCTGCATCCGGGTGATGAAGTCGCCGCTCTCGGCGTCCGAGGCCTGAAAGGTCATCGCCCCCAGCTTCAAGTCCGGCTTCAGGTCGCCCACGCCCGCACGGATGTCCCGGTAGATTCCCGGCAGCAGCCCGTTGATCGTGTCGATCCACCGCATCCACTGCACCTCGACGTCCGCCAGGCGCTCGCGGGTCGAACGGTCGCCACGGACCCATCGGATGATTTGATCCTCCCGCGGCTGATCGTGCCCGTAACGCGCCCGGAAGTTCTTGGCCAGGGTCCTCATCCGCTCCTCCCACCTCGGGTCGCCCACCTCGGAGTTGCCCAGGACGCAGATGTGGCTCGTGGGGGCAACGAATCCGATCCAGTTCGGGAAGCGCCGGTAGTCCTGGGCGAGCAGGGCATACGTCCGGGCCGTGTTCGACAGGTCCTCCGGCACGGAGTGGAAAAGACTGAGCATCATCCCGCACCAGGACTGCGGGAAGAAACGCTGCCCCTGCCGCACCATCTCATCGATGAGGATTTCATAGTTCGTGCGGTTGTAGACCAGCTCGGAGGCGGGGAGGCCCGCATCCTCCCGCATCATCTTCTCGGCCACCGCGTGGAAGGACTCGGAGTCGCGGCCCTCGAGCTGAAACCCGAGCTTCTCCAGCGTGCAAAGGACGTTCAGGTTCATGTGCGCCAGGTGCTGCACGTTGCGGCGCAGCTCCTGCTCGCGGGCGGCCGGGTCGTCGTTCCGCTTCTTGACGACGGTGCGCTGGTGGTGGCCCGCGCCCCACGGGAACGAGAAGATGGGAAAGTGCGTCCGGGGGACCGGGGAACGGAAATGAAGGCGGAAGGGCGCGCTCGAGAGCGGCCCGAGGGTCGCCCGAATTTGAAACTCCCCCTCGGAGCACGCAGCCGTACCCTCCGGAGCGATCCGAAACGTCCACGTATGATGACCCGGCGGCTGCGACCCTGCTTCCTTCCTTGCCAGCGTCGTCGAGCCCCCCTCCCCGGCCAGCACGACCTCCAGCAAGCCATCGATCGGCTGCCGGTTCTTCAGCACCACGTTGAACTCCAGCGTCTCCCCTGCCTCATACGCCGTGCGCAGGCTGTCCGTGAATACGCTCAAGGTGCCGGACCGGTCCGGTGAGGAGAGGGACGCATAAAAATCGCCGGAAAGAAACGAGGAGGGCGAGGCCGACCCGGCGCGGTCGACCGCCAGCCGGAAGAGGTAGAGGTTTGTCGGCCGGACCGGCAGGCGCGCCTGGTAGATGGGCTGCCCCGGGGCCTGGCGGCAGGGCAGGCGCGTCCAGGAGTCCGTTTCGCCGGCGGCCGGAGCGGCGGATTCATGAATGCGGCTCTCTTCGTCCAGGACGGGTCGCTCGCGCAGGAATACGGCCACCTCCGCCGGAGAGAGCGTCGGCCGGTCCGCGCTGTCCATCACCCTCACCCGGAGCTGGAGAACCTCCCCCGAGTGGAAGGACTGCCGATTCCATGCGGCGACGAAGCCTCGGGGCTCGTCGCAGCCCGGCTCCCGGCCGTCGACCCGGACCAGGCGGTGCGGGAATGCGGCCACGTCTCCTTCGATGGGCAGGGATTCGCTGGGCAGCCCGTGTCCGAAACGGAGCTGGCTGCCCTGCCGGCTGTAGAACCCGCGGAGGGTCTGCGTGTCGCCCGAATAGGTCAGGAACTGGCCTTCGCCGGAGAAGCCGTAAACCTTGACGCCGACCTTGTGCCCGGGGCGCGTCGTGACGTGCAGAGGAAAGCTGTAACAAGGAATGCCCACGGTGAACAGGTTTTCCACGGCGACGCCGGACAGCACCGCTTTCGCCTCCTCCGTGTCCTCGGTCCGCACGCCATCCGCGGTCACCCGGAAACACTGCCGCGTTGGAATGAGCTGGTAGGGCGGCCCCTCGGGGTTCGACACCATGTAGAGAACGAGGGGATTGAAGGTTTTCGTCACCGGGAGAATCATGCTCTCCCCGTGCTTGACGACCACGTTGAGGGGAATGCTCTTCAGGCGGATGGGCTTCTTGCGGACCACCGAGGCGTCCACCGCAAAAAACGTGACGGGATGGCAGAGGAGGTCCAGTCCGTCGCCCGCCGAGCGGAGGTCCCGGTCGCGCGTTTCGATGCGGCCGCCCCGCACCGTGAAGCGGTGTCCGCCCGGATCGATGACGTGCTCGCCGTCCGACAGGTCGGCCGTGATCGATGCCGCGCGCTTCAGGAACGCGCCTTTGTAGGTCAGCTTGAAGGCATCCTGCCCGTCCAGGGTGATGAAGCGCATCCAGCCGACGGTGCGGCCCGGCGGCCGGGGCTTCGAATCGGCCTGCTCGACCTCCGCCGGCTTCTTCTCCTCGACCGTCTCCACCTCGGAGACCAGCGTGTCCGGCCGGTCCGCGCACACGAGCCGGAGCGAGATGGGCTTGGTCCAGCCGGGCCGGGCAAATCCGGGAATCAGCGCCAGGAACGCCAGGCCGACGGCTCGCGGTATGGAATGGCTCGTGAAAGTCTGCATCCCGTGCGTGTGCTTTGTCTTTTCCCCGACAGATTCCTGGGCCTCGATCTTCTCCTCAAAGGGGGCCGTCGCGCATGATAAATGATTGCAGCGGAAAGTCCATTCTTGTCCACGGAAGCCGGCCGGTGATCGGCCCGGGGCAGCGCAACGCTGCACGGCCTGAATCCATCGCTCGTGACTCCGTGATCGCTTCAAGAATAAGCGCTTCAAATCCATTAGAATTAACCCGCATTTCCCATCCCGCCGGGATGGGAAATGCGGGTTAAAGGAGCTCGATATGCCGGACCGCCGAATCCTGGCCATCGACGCGGGCACCACCGGAATCAACGTGGCTCTCTATGACCACGAGGCAAAGGTGGTGTCCCAGGCGGACTCGGATTTCACCCAGCATTATCCACGGCCCGGCTGGGTCGAGCACGACCCGGAAGAAATCTGGACGGTGACCCTCCGCCTGGTCCAGGAGATCGGCTCGGGCGTCCCTCCGGGCCGTCTCGCTGGCCTCGGGATCACCAACCAGCGGGAGACGGCGGTGCTGTGGGACCGCCGTTCCGGCCGGCCCGTGTCGAACGCCATTGTCTGGCAGTGCCGGCGAAGCCAGCCTCAGTGCGAGCGCCTGAGACAGGCGGGCCACGCCAGCCGATTGGTTGACAAGACGGGTCTTGTTCCGGACGCCTACTTCTCTGCCACGAAAATCCAGTGGATGCTCGAGAACCTGCCCGGAGTCAGGGCTCGGGCGGAGGCGGGTGAACTGGCCTTCGGGACGATCGACACTTGGCTGGTCTGGAAGCTCACGGGCGGACGGCTGCACGTGACGGACCCGACGAACGCGTCCAGGACGCTTCTGTTCAACATCGAGGAGAAGCGTTGGGACGACGAGCTGCTCCGGCTCATGGAAATCCCGCGAGCGCTCCTGCCAGAGGTCCGCCCCTCGGCCGGAATCTTCGGAGAAGCGGACGCGGCGATTCTCGGGAAGCCGGTCCCGATCAGCGGGATCGCCGGCGATCAGCAGGCGGCCCTGGTCGGCCAGGGGGGAGTCCTGCCCGGCTCTGCCAAAAATACGTACGGCACGGGCTGCTTTTTCCTGATCAACACGGGGACGAAACGGGTTCGGTCCCGCTCCGGTCTCCTCAGCACGCTCGCGTGCGATCGGATCGGTTCGGCCGTGCTGGCGCTGGAAGGGAGCGTATTCATCGCCGGCGCGGCCGTGCAGTGGCTGCGGGATCAGATGGGCTTCATCCGCCAGTCTGCCGAGACCGAGAGCCTCGCGGCCAGCGTGCCCGACACCGGAGGCGTCTATCTGGTCCCCGCTTTCGTCGGCCTTGGCGCTCCCTATTGGGACATGGAAGCCAGGGGCGGATTGCTGGGCATCACACGCGGGACGAACCGGGCGCATGTTGTCCGCGCCGCCCTCGAAAGCATCGCCTATCAGACGCGCGACCTGGTCGAGGCCGCCGAACGGGACCTCGGATACCGGATCGAGGAGCTGCGGGTCGATGGAGGCGCTGCGGCCAATGATTTCCTCATGCAGTTCCAGGCCGATCTCCTCGGCATCCCGGTTGACCGCCCGGCGAACCTGGAGACCACCGCCTTGGGGGCCGGATTCCTCGCTGGCCTGGGTTGCGGGTTTTGGACACGGTGGGAAGAGGTAGCCCGGCATCGAAGGACCGAACGCAGATTCCTGCCGCGGATGTCGGCGGACCAGCGCGAAGGCCTGTACCGCGGGTGGAAAAACGCCGTCAGCCGAGTGCGGTCCCAGGGATAAGCCGGCGGCATTTCCTTTCCCCGCACGACGCCGTATACTGGCGTTCATCCTCTAAGCGGCTATCGAAGGCGTGAGGCTTCAACGGCCGTCCGGGCGCGATGGGCCGGCCACGGGGCAGGGGCCGGTCGGGTGGGGACGAGGGGCATGGGTGTCAAGTGAAACCAGAGTCGTTTCATCTTTTGCTCTTCATCTTACCTTCAATCTGTACTTAAGCTCTTTGTGAACCAATTGTTAAGAAAAGGAAGATGAGAAGTGAGATTGAAAGCAAGAAGCCAATCAGCCCGTGATTTCGCTTAACTTGGCACCTATGGGACGAGGGGTGACCGAAACGAGTGCTTCCCCATCGGGAGAGACGCCATGAGCCAAAGTCCACTCATTGCCGTCGGATTTGACCTCGGCGGGACAGCCTGCAAGCTCGGCCTGTTCGACGTGGAGACGGGGAATCTCCTCGAGCATACAGCGAGCCCGGTCAAGGACGGGAAACGGCCTGGCGTCGATCTGTTCAACCAGTTATGCGACGCGGCGGAAGGCCTGCTCCGCGGCCGCGGCCTGCGGCCCGAACAAGTGGTGAGCATCTGCGTGGCCAGCGCCGGAATTCTGGGGCCCGAGGCCGCCCGCGAGCCCGCAGAATTTGACCGCATCGTTTTCAGTCCGAATATCCCCGGGATGAACGGGTTCAACATCCGCGAGGGGCTTCAGCAGCGGTTTCCCACGGCCATCACGTTCCTGGAGAATGACGCCAAGGCGCATGGATGGGCCGAATGGTTTCATGGAGCGGGCCGCCAGCCCGGCGTTCACGTCCTGGTGGGATTCACGCTCGGCACGGGCCTGGGCGGCTTCCTGGTCATCGATGGGAAAATGTCGAGGCCCGGCGAGCTGGGCCACATCCGCATCGACACCAGCAAGAACGCGCCCTTCTGCGGGTGCGGCGTCCGCGGGTGCGCAGAAGCGTTCGTCTCCAAGGTGGCCATTCGCCGGATCGGGGGCGAAGTCCTGATCAAGTTCCCCAACTCGAAGCTGAGGGAGATCGGGAAAAGCCCGGAGGGTTACGATCCGCTCCCGATCGCCAAGGCGGCAGAGTCCGGCGACGAAGGATGCCGGCACGTCTACGATCTGGTCGGGCGAAGCCTCGGGAAGCTGATCTGGAATCTCAAGCGCGTCTGCCGTCCCGACGTCGTCATCTGCTCGGGCAACATCGCCCGTTCCCTGCCTCTCATGCTGCCGGGCATCCAGGCGGTGCTCGAGGAGGACAGGCTGCTCCCCCGCCAGCCGGTGGTCCAGGCGACGTCGCTCGGACCCGGGCAGGCCGGGATCATCGGCGCGGGCGCCCTGGCGGTGCACGGCTACCGCGACCGGCCTCCGAGCTGAACTTCCTGGAATCTCGGGAGGGTGGGGCCGGGGATAACAATTCCCCACTGCCGCCTCGGGAAATCGCTCCGGAGTAACTGCTGAGTGATCGTCACCGGCGGCCTGTTTCTGTGAGTCCCGTAGGGACGTCCGAAATTAGTTACGTATGCTAAACGTAGACCGTTTACATACAACGGGTTATGCAAGGTGGCAACGTCAAGGACATTGCCACCTTACATAGCAGCCCAGGGCATCAGTTCGCCGAAGCCCCGCGAAGGCGAACGCAGCCCTGGAAAGGGAAAGCGCATCAACCACAAGAGTCCCGTAGGGACGACAGAAGTTTTCGCTAAGGAGTTACCCAAAATCATTGCCCTGAGTTCGTTTATTACAAGACCATCTACCATATTTTCGAGAAGTTCCTGCGTGACGCCCGCAAGACCGATGAGGACCTCGGCGCAACGACTCTCTTCGACACGGAGATTTGGAAGACGCTGTTCGAGTTCCAGAAGGACGGGGTCAAGGGCGCTATCAACAAAATCCTCACCCACAACGGCTGTATCCTTGCCGACAGCGTTGGCCTGGGCAAGACCTATGAAGCCCTCGCGGTCATCGCAGGAACAGCCCACAGAGGACAGCGACTTTGAACTCGTTACCTGGCTCGTCATCAAAGCGCCATGAAACTTGTGAAAAAGAAGACCGTTTTGCCGTCCGCCACTTCCCACGAATCAGCTTTCCGTGAAGTCGTCGCTCTTATCGAGAAAGCTCGTCACCAAGCCCTTCGTACGGTCAACACTGCACTCATTGACCTTTACTGGCAGGTGGGCAAATACATTACCCGCAAGCTCGAAAGGGCTGCCTGGGGTGAAGGCGTCGTGGAACAACTCGCCAGGTACATCGCCCGGCATCATCCCGATATAAAGGGGTTCACCCGACGGAACCTCTTTAGGATGCGCCAATTTTACGGGACTTACCGGAACCACAAGAAAGTGTCACCACTGGTGACACAATTGCCATGGACCCATAACCTCCTCATTTTGAGCAAGTGCAAACGGTCAGAGGAGCGGGAGTTTTACTTGCGGCTCGCCATCCGCGAGAACTGGAACAGCCGGGAATTGGAGCGGCAAATGAACGGTGCCCTTTTCCAGCGCACAATTCTCTCCCCGACAAAAGTGTCAGCAACGCTGACACAATTACTCCCCGGCGCCGAGACCATCTTCAAGGACACCTATCTGCTCGACTTCCTCGACTTGCCCGAAGACCATTCCGAATCGGACTTGCAGGAGGGCCTGGTCTCCAACCTGAAAAAGCTCCTCCTCGAACTGGGCCGTGACTTCATCTTCGTCGGCGAGCAATACTTGCTGCAAGTCGGTGGAAAAGATTTCTTCCATGACCTCTCCTTCGACGCGCTCCAGCAGAAGCATTCCTTCACCAACTTCGTCGCGCTCCACGCGGCCTGGCAGAAAACCCTCGATAGCTCCGAGCTCAACAAGCGCTTCTTCCGGGAAATCAGGGGTTTCCAAAGTAGACGAGTTCGTCAGTGCGGGCGCACTGACGAACTCGTCTACGACTTCTTCTCTTCTCGCCCCTTGGCTTCCAGGTGTTCGTAGTCGGGAAACTTGCTGATCGCCGATTCACCCGATCGGCCCGTGGCATCGTTCAAGCGACCCACCCACCCAGCGATCATCGTATTCCACAGACCGACCTGCTGGGCGAGCGCCTTCACGTCTCGTTTTTCCCAATAGTGGCTATCGTCGCCGACCTTGGCGAGGATGCCCAGGCTCTTGGCGTGGTCCAGCAGATGAACCAGCAACAAGTGACAACGAATGAAGTTCTCTACGCCTCCGTAGCGCCCGTCCGAGGCGTACTGTGTCTTGCAGAAACTGCTCCAGGACCATCCTTTCAGGCCGGTTCTCAACCGCTTGCTGCTTCCTGTCTGGAGGCTAGGCGGATAGAGGCTGAGGCCGAAGCCCGATTGCTCGCACCCTTCACCGGCCCAGGCCGAGAAGGCGATGACGTGCCGGGCCTGGACCGTGTAGAAGCACCGGGCACGCTCGATGTATTGATTCGAATCGATCAGAAGCGACAGGAGCGGGTCATCTCGGCCGCGCCGCTCGTAGTCGCAGGCCTCGCCCTCGACCTCGACGATCTCGCCAACCTTCTTGAACGAGAGGTCCAGCGCACGCTGGCGGAGCTGCCCGACCAGCTCACGAACCTTCGTGATGCTGGTCGTGGAAGTCCGCAGCTTGTAACGAATGGTCAGCCCCATCGATAGTCCCTCCTGTGCGGCTGCAGAGTGAATCCTGTCCTCTGCAATGGACAAGGATTCATCGACAACATAGAGTCTATCTCTTGCCGCCCTTTCTCACAAAGCTTCGGCCAAGAACTTGTGCGACACAGTGTCCGAGTCAGCGGTCATGGCATTCAAGGCGGGCGAGGCCCGCAACCCAGCATGGCTGGGAGAGGTGTCCCGCCAGACTTGTCCCAGTGGGAGGCGGGTCCGGTGTCAGGACACATCCGGCACCGGAAACCTGGCACCTCTTCCAACAACTCGGCGCGGCTCGGGGAAATGAGGAGTTTTGAATCCCGCGGGAATCGCTCCCGGTTTAAAGGACAGGATGGCGTCGTGCTCACTCCGGACCCGCCGGAAACGGGTCCGGTAGCCGGAGACAGGGATACCGTGGTTCCTTTCGACCGGGGCGGGGCCGGTTATGAGGTGAAGCTCATGACAGGGGCGGGCAAGACCTTGGCGGAGAAAGTTGCCCCATGAGCCTCGGAGCCTGAGCAGAATGGGTCTTCGACCGGGTGGATTGGTCGCTTGCCGAGTTGAAGGCCATCCGGGCGCTCAACGACCACGGGGGCCCTCTGGGGACCGCGGTGGCTTTCATCCACCATCTACGCGGTCATGAAACGCCTCGACTGGGCTATTCCCGGGAATTCGTTCTAATGAAATCCGCGTAGCCCGAAGCGCGCAGCGGATTTCATCAGGATTTTTCCTCCCCCTTCTTGCTGTACCGGGCCACAATCTGCGAGGCGAGATGGGGCGGAACGACGTCAGAATGCGAAGGCTCGATGGCGAAATCGCCTTCACCACCCGTGATGGACCGCAGCTCCGTCGAATAATTCGTGATCTCGGCCAGGGGAACCGTAGCCCGGATGATCTGAATGTCCCCCAGTGAATCCATGCCGGTGATCCGGCCCCTCCGCCGGTTCAGGTCGCTCGTGATGTCCCCCATGAACCGGCCGGGAATCGAGATTTCCAGGTTCACGATGGGCTCGAGCAGCACGGGCTTGGCCGCCATGAAGCCCTGCTTGTACGCCTCCCTCGAGGCGATCTTGAAGGAAATCTCGTCGGAATCGACGTCATGGTAGGATCCGAAATAGACCTCCACCTTGAGGTCCACGGCGGGGAAGCCGGCGTAACAGCTCCGCTCCATGGACTCCTCGATCCCTTTCTCGATGGCCGGAATGAACTGGTTCGGGATCGTTCCGCCCTTGATGGCGTCGATGAATTCGAAGCCCTTGCCGCGTTCGTTCGGGTACATGCGGAGGTAGACCTCGCCGTACTGGCCGCGGCCGCCCGTCTGCTTCTTGTGCCTGTAGTGGGCCTCGGAATTGGCGGTGATCGTCTCGAGATAGGGAATCTGGGGCTCCCTCGTCACCACCTGCAGATCGAACCGGCTCTTCATCCGGTTGATCATCACGTCGAGGTGGAGGGTGCCGACCCCGCTGATGATCATCTCATGGGTCTGGGGATGCCGGCTCGTCTTGAAGGTCGGGTCCTCCTGGGCGAGGATGCCGAGGACGCGGCTGATCTTCTGCTCGTCGCCCCGGGCCTTCGGCTCGACGGCCAGCGAGACCATGGGCGTGGGAAACGAGATGGGGTCGAAAAGGATCGGGCTGCGCTCGTCACTGAGGGTGTCGGAAACAGCGATCTCATCGACCTTGGAGATGGCCGCAATGTCGCCGGGCCCCACCTGGTCCACCGCCTCCTGCTGCCCCCCCTGGATTCGGTAAAGCCCGCCCACCTTCGAGCGGGCCTGCGTCCGCGCGTTGTAGATCGGCTTGTCCGGAGCATAGATGCCGGAGAGCACCCGGAAAAAGGTCAGCTTGCCGACGAACTTGTCGCTGACGAGGCGGAAGACCTGGGCGCTGAAGGGGCCGTCCGCGCTGGGCTCCCGGGTGAGCTCCTCGCTGCCCGGCCCCTTTCCCTTCACCACGCGGCCCGCCGCACTCGGAAAGGCCGTGATCACGGCGTTGAGAAGCTCCTCGGTCCCGATATCCTTGAGCCCGGAGCAGGGGATGACGGGGACCACCTTCCCGGCCAGGATCGCCTGAGTGAACGCCTTCGCCATCTCCTCTTCGCTGATCTTCTCCTCGGCCAGGTAACGTTCGAGGAGCGCGTCATCAGACTCCACCACGGCCTCCATGAGCTTCTCCCGCAGGGCCTGCGCCTCTTCGTTGCCCGCTGGCGGGTCCAGGACGGAGACCAGGCCCGAGAAGGAGGAGCCCGATGCGTTGGGCAGATAGATGGGTATGGCCGAGGGCGTGAACGTCTCCTGCACCGCGGCGAGGACCTTGCCGAAATCCGCGTTCTCCATCTCCATCTTCGTGATCGCGATCGCCCTCGGAATCTTCCGGTCCGTGGCCAGATTCCACGCCTTGCGGGTGTTCACCTCGATGCCAGCCTGGGCCGAGACGCAGACCAAGGCGATGTCCGCCGCAGCGAGAGCCTCGATCGCCCCGCCAACAAAATCCGTGTAGCCCGGCGCATCCAGAAACTGGAGTTGGTGATTCTTCCACGAGGCATGGAACAGGTTGCAGTTCAACGTGATCTTCCGGGCCTTCTCCTCCGGGTCCACCAGGCCCACCGAGGTGCCGTCCAGCACCGTGCCGCGCCGGTTGATCGCGCCCGCCTTGAACAGGAGCGATTCCATCAACGTCGTCTTCCCGCATCCCCCGTGGCCGGTGAAAGCTAGGCTGTGAATCAGGTTGGGGTCGGCCATCGTCGGGCCTCCTTCTGGTATCCCAGGATGCGTCGCTGTGCCTCGGAAAGAGCCGGATTATAGCCCCCGGTTTCCGCCGGTTCAATCCTGGGGCTTGGGTGGCTGTGATTCAGACGTAAGCGGGGGCCAGAGGGCGGACATGCCTGCGCGCACGGCGCAAGCTGCCCTGCCTACCGCGGCGGCGCAGGCACGCGGCGTAACGTCGCCGGGGCGAAATTCGGCGGTGGTGGCCTGGTCGTGGAGTCCAAGGAGACCTTCCTTAACAGCCTCGGAATTTCAATCGCGATCTTGCTTTTGAAAGGGTCAATTTGTCCCAAGAATGACATCCTTGCAGCAAGAACGAGACATCAACTGAGTGCATAGGAGGTATTTTTGGGCAAGAAATGCGTGAGAAAGTAGCAAAATTATTCAAAAGTCTTGGAAAAAGGGCGCGGGGAATAACCCTTCTACAGAAGGGTTTTCCCCGCCGCTTTACCCGCCGCAGGCGGGGCGGCGCTCCCGCGCCTATGTTCAACCCGGGAAAAGTTCAGCTATTACGTGGGGGGCGAAATTCAGCCGGAAGGGCTTTCCATTCCGGGATCCGCAACGAGCGAAGGTTCCTCTTCTTTGATTTCCAGCCCACCGGAAGGTTCGGACGATGTGTCAGCCTGGGGACGCTTTCGGGTCGGCAGAGGTTCCAGGTTCAACGATTTGAGATTTTCGGGATAAGGAGCGGCTTCGTCCGCTCGAATTACGGAGAGAACATTGAGAGCCAGTTCCGCGAGCTCTTTGTCTCCCGCAGCTTGGTAGTGCCAGTAAAGGTGATGCCTGAAAATTTCGGGAATGGCATTGCACCCCTGGCCCAAGTGGGCAATCTCCGGCGCGCCAAAAAGCGTTTGGGTCTTCTGCTGGCTTTCGGTCAGCCATTGCTGGCGGAGGGACTGAACACGGTCATGGACAGCCATGAGGCAGGACGCGGCGCAGGCCAAGTATATCGGGCCACCCTTATGTTCTTCGGCAACCCGAATGGCCAAAAAGTCAGCGCTGGCCTTTCGGAATGCGTCCGGGTCCCGGCGTTTGAAGGCGGGCTGGAGCCGTTTGACAAAAAAATCATCAAGACGCTCTCTCAAGTCAGCCACGGTGATGGGCTTGAAGGCTTCGCCGAGTGAGAAAGCGGCCAGGAGCGGCGGTCGGGCGCTCTCTTGGTCTTCCGACGCGCCCGCCCGGACCCTCTGAAGAAGGCGTCCGAACAAAAGGCCGGAAAGCGGGGCGCGGAGGGTGCTGTATCTCTGTTTCACCAACGGCTCAAGAACCCTCAGCATCCCTTCGTTGCTCACGTCCATCTTCCAGAGCTTGTGGCGCAGAGTCTGGTCCGGGAACTCGTACCCCACAAAGGTGTCCAGTATCTCGCCGTAGCGCATGTACCGGATGACGTGGTTGAGGTCCACCCAGATGTGGCCGGTGAGGCAGACGTCCGCGTAGGCCTGGAAACCGTCGCCAAGGTAAGAGTAGTAGAAGCGGCGCAGTTGGCTTCGGAAGAAAGGATAGCGCTCCTCCAGGAAGCGAAGAAAAACGATGTAGGCGAGGGCCTGGACCGCGGCCGTGGCGGGAACAAGCTTGCCGCCGGCGAGTATCCTGGTGTTCTTCCGGCCAGAGAATTCCTCAGCCAGGATGGGGTACATGTCCCGGATGGCCGCGCTGAAACGGGCCGCTTCTTCGTCTTCGCCGAGCGGAGCCGGGATTTCATAGCCTTTGGGCTTGAAGATGCTGCTCAATTCCTCAAACCGCCGTTCCCAGTCCCATATCCCGTACTGCCGGACAAGCTGGCCGGCGACGTAGATGTCCACCACGTGGAACGAGGTGAGGACGGCGACGTGCTTAGGATTCTGCCTGGAATACTCGACGGCTTTGTGTCGGCCGATGGCGGTGTCTGGGCCGTAAAGGCCCCCGCGAAGCATGAAAAGCCGCAGGTCAGGCCGCAAGGCCATGGTCTTTTCATTGCGGAGTTGGTCCTTCAGCCCGGGAACCATGTAGTTCTCGGTCCGGCCGAGGATGTCGTCCTTTTGAGGGTTGAGGGCGAACTGGGCTTCGGGCTTGAAGAAGGCTTCCCGGGGGTAGCCCCAGTGCTCGACTGCGATGGGCAGGAGCATCCTCCCCGCCACCCAGGACTCATCGTAGGAGAAGGTGGAGTTCAGGACCGTTTCGCTTTCCCAGAGCTTGAGTAATTGGTCGGCTAGCATGGGGGAAAGTCTCTCATTTCAGCTTGTCGAACTCAAGCAGGGTCCTTTGCTTGACCTCATCAGGTATGAGGGGGAACTTGCTGAGGACGTGGGCGAACTCGGGACGAGTCAGGCCAAACTGACGGGCGACGAGGGCGTCTATTTCTGCGCGGAGTTGGGCGCGGGTGTCGGGGGCCGTGGCGGCGGAGCGGCGGGTCCAGCGAGTTCCCGCCGCCTGCTCCCAGAGACCCGCGAAGTCCTCGGTGTAGCAGACCAAGCGTGCGGCCCGCACCACCAAGGAGTCGAACGTCGCATCCCCTTTCCGCAGCCGGGGCATGGGGAGCTGGTAGAGAATGAAGAGGCTGGCGTGCAATTTAATCTTGGGGCGCGCGCAGAAATCCAGAACGAAACTGTTCAGCATTGCGGTCAAGTAAAGCACCGTGCCTGCCTCTTCGTCATGACTGACATCGAGAACGTGCCCAACGTTAAGCGAGTGAGCGCAGATGCCATGTTTGGGCACAACCGTCGCAAGTAGCGTCCTGGAGTTTTCAGGAGCCGTCACATCACACACGGCGACCCGCCATGGTATCGGGTCACCGTATTTTGCCCTCAAATGTTCGCTGGCATTTCTTCCTGCGACCCACCACTGAGGACGCCAATTCTCTCGTGTGGGCTTTTCGTTCCAGGTTGGTTCCCGCCAATCAGCGCTACGTCCGTGGCCGGAAACGTATCCAAACGCTGTGTGGTCAAATTGGTTAACGATGCGCCCTTCGTAAAGCCACCAACCTTGCTGCCGGTTGTTGAAAAGGTCGCTGTCGTTCGTCATGTGCAGCTCATTCAGGAATCTCGCGTGCCAATCCCCTTCCCGTACTTCTCCGAGCAGAGGCGCTGCTAGGAAGGTCTTGTCCGCTACAGCGATGTCCTCCTTGGCGGTGAACTCCATGAGGGCTTCGGTGTCGGGCGAGAAGCGCCGAATCTGGTCAACCCTCACGATGAGCGGCTCGCGTTTGAGTTCGTCGAACCGGCGCAGCATGAAGGCGCAGGGGAAGGCGTCGGTTTCACCGCCCTTCTGGACGGTGAGCAGGGCAAACTTGAAGCTGTTGTGGACGCCCTTGAAGAGGTCGTGCCTATTGATGAACGAGAAAAGTCCCCGGACGCGGTTCTGAGTGAACAGTAGCCGACGCAAGCCCTGGGTACCCTCGTCAGTGTAGACGCCCGAAGGAATCACGGCTCCGAAGTAGCCGTCACCGCGGGCAAGGGCGTGGAAGCGTTCGGTGAACAGTTTGTAGAGGTTGAGGTCGCCGCCGCCTTGATGGTGGAAGGCCTCGCCGCGGAAGAACGCCGACTTCGCCTCGTAAGTGGAAAGGTGCTCCTGCCAGCGATTGGCAATTGTCGGGTTGCGGCAGAGCTGCTTGATCCGTTTCTCCGCGTCCTGCTTGCTCAAGGTGCGGAATTCGGGGTCGTAGACATCAAAGAACTCCTGCGTGTAGGGCTTCACGATGTCCCACGGCGGATTGGCAATGACTGCGGTAAGTCCCCCGGCATCACCCTTGAAGGAGCCATCGGGATTGAAATAAAGCTCAGGGAACTCCATCTCCCAGTGGAAGGCTCTTGCTTCCGTGGGATTCCTGAAGAAATCGGTCAGGTTTGCGTTCAGGCTCTTGATGACTGGCTCTGCTACTTCGGAAATCAGCCGGTGAAGCTCGTATTTACGCTCGTCACTGGCGGATTCCCGCAACTCCTTCCGCAAGGCAACGAGACGGGCGAAACGCTCCTTTTCCTGGAAGAAGTCACCGAGCGCTCTTCCAGCGGCATCCCTCTTGACGCCGCTGATAAGGCTATCCCCGCACTTGATGTTCTCGCCCATGATGGACGGGAAACGAACCGTGCTGTCTCCGTTCTTGGGGCGCAGTTCGTTAATCACCTGGATCATGAGGCTGACCGAGCAGATTTCCACGGCCTTCGGGTCGATGTCCACCCCGTAGATATTCCAATTGAGCGCGAAGACGCCGGGGGCTTCCAACTGGCGCAAGGCCTTCCGGAAGACGTCCCGGTTCGGGTCCTTTTCACTGACTTTGACCTTGTCCATCGCGGTATGGAGACGAGAGTAGAAGGTCCGGAATCGGGCGAGCGCGGGCACAAGGAACGAGCCGCCGCCGCACGCGGGGTCGCACACCGTGGTCTGCCGGGCTTCCTCAAAGACGGCGAGCACCGCGGCGACTTTCTCCTGGCCTTCCTTCTCCATGGCCGCGTCCAGCTTCCGGTCCAGCTCCAGGATCAGAACGCCCACGGTGTTATCCACGATGTAATTGCAGACGTCTTCAGGCGTGTAGTAGATGCCCTGGTTCTTCTTCTCCGGGGTGTTTTCGAGGACGACCTGGTTGCGCTCAGGATTGGTCTTGCTGAAGGCCTTGATGTAGAGCTTCTTGCAGATGTACTTCTCGTAGATGAACCCGATGATCTTGGCCAACTCCTGCTGGAAGGGGATGTTGACGATCTTTTCGTAGATGCGCTTGACGTGCCAGTCCGTAAGGGGAAGCCCGTAAATGATGTCCTCCTTGGCGCCGTTGAGAGGGAGGAAGATGCCGCCGTTATACTTTTCGGCGAATTCCTCGAACAGACCCGGGTGGCGTTCCTTCTTCCGGGTGCGCACGCCGCAGATTTTGCCCCAAACGATGCGCTGGCCCTTGAGCTTGCTCTCATCTTCGGACCGCAGGTGCTGATAGTACAGGGTCCGAAGCGGCTGAGGGCTGCTGGAAGGCAGGATGCGGTTGTCCTCCGCGAACTTGAAGATGATGAAGCGGTCAATCATGCGCTGGACGATGGCGTTGAGTGTCCCGTCATCGTCCTTATCGGTGATTTTGAGGAGCTTGAGGGCGCGGGGGTCTTTGATGAGGAAGGACCCGATTTCTTCCCGCAGGCGCTCGAATTGCCGGAGGAGCGGCTCGATGAGGTCTTCCTTGCTCCTGGCGAGTTCGTCAACATGGGCGAGGTATTGGCCGCAGGCAATGGCTTCGCGGGCAAGAATGGAGACAAGCTCCTGCCACTTGGCGGTGGGAGCGGAGAAGTCATCCGTGGCGAACTGAGCCGCGTTGTATTGGGCGATGATGTTGCCCTTGTGCCAGACCTCCCAGTAGTCGAAGTTGGTCACGATGGCGAGGTCGAGGATGACGATGCTGTCGTTGCGGGCTTCTCGCTGGACGCGTTCGTCGGTAGCCATGCCGCCCCGGAAGACGTAGAGGCGGACTTTCTCCGACAGTTCGAGGAAGCGCAAGATGGGATTCCAGGAACCAGCCAGGGATTCCCACCCGATTTCGGGCAGGCAAAGGAAGTCTTTGAGGAAGCGATTGAAAACGTCGTCCTCGATGACTGGGCCGAAACGGCCGCCCGCTTTGTCGTCTTCGAGTCTCTTAACAAGCTCGGTGATGGTTTGGGTGGATGCCATGGCTGGGCTACTCGAAGGCAAACAGGCAAGATGAGATCAGGCGGGGCTCGCCGGTCACTTGGGCGGTTGTCTCAGCATCCTGGAAGAGGTCGTGCTGTTTCATGCCAAGTTCCCGGAGTTCACGGTCACGTTTGGAGTATCTGCCACGGACATCGCCGATATCAGAATCGATTTCTCTGAGTTCTGCGGCAATTTCCTGGCTGGGGCGGTTGCTGCCCTCAAGCTTCTTTCTCTTTTCGCCAAGTTCGAGGAGCTTTTCCGCGGCCTTCTGCTTTTCGCTTTCCAGTTCCACCCGGCGGCGCTCGTACGAGAGCCTGACTTCCTCGAGGCTGTTCTTGTTGGCGTCCTTGACTTCCTCTTGGAGGATTTGGCGGGCACGAGCTATGGCGGCCTCTTTCTGCTGCTCGGTAACGAAAGATTGGCCGGTGGTAATTTGAGCGGGCAGGAGGTTGAGCTTGCCGTTGAAAACATCGCTGGTCTCCGTGCTGCCGTCATCGAGGAAGAGAATCGTGACGAGTTTTTCCACGTTTTCGGGTTTGCTGGCGCCGCGGCGGATTTCGTAGCTCAAGAGGATGTTGCACTGGGCGGCTGAGGTATGACGTTCGAGCCTTTCCTTTACTTCGCCCCAAGTCAGCCCGGAATCCTCCTCCGCGCGGTCCGGGGGGAAATCGGCCAGTTTGATGGCCTTTCGGGTTTCCGAGGGAGTTTCAGCAAGCAGGCGGTCAACGGTGTAGCCCATGAGGGTGTGGCGGACGCTGAACAACTGGACTTCGCCCTTGCGGTCATCGGCGACTTTGCGGTCGGTCGTGAGCGTGGCCGACGGAATCTGGGCTTCGGAAGGCGGCGTGAGACTCACCGTGCCATCCTTGTGCCTGACGCATTCGACATCAGGAAAGCCGGCAAGGATTTGCAGCATTCGGCCCGAATACTCATCGAAAAGAAGGGCGTGTTGTGCGGCTTCGTGGCGCTTGGCTTCATCCACGACACTTTCAAGGGCCTGGAGGTCGGAAAGGGCCTTGAGTTTGTCTTTCGTTTTTTCGACCACTTCCTTCTTGACCGCTTCGTACTCCTCCTGAGACATGCGCCCGGCCTGGTACTTGAGCAAAGCTCGGATGTACTGGGCGTTGCTGAGGATGGCGTCGGCGATCACGGGGTCGGACAGGTTCACCGTTTCCTGAATGAGCCGAATTTTCTCCTCAAGGCTGTCCCGAAGGTTCTCGCTCTCAATGGAACGGACCACGGGGCGCCCTGCCTTGACGAGGGGCGGTTCGCTCACGTCGGCGTACCAGTTGTCCACGAAGACCTTCTTGGCCAACTGTCCGATGCGATGGACGCGGCCGATGCGTTGTTCAACGACCATGGGATTCCAGGAGAGGTCGTAGTTGATGACGTGGTTGGCGCACTGGAGGTTGAGCCCCACGCCGCCCGCATCCGTGGCGACCAGGACGTCCAGCGGGCGATCTTTCCCTTTGCCGCGTTCCCAGAATCGGTCGATGAGGCGTTCTCGCTCACCCTCATCCAAGCCGCCGTGGTAGAAATCGGCCCGCAATCCTGCTTCCTTGAGTAGCCGGATGAGCGTTTGGCCGCTGCGGATATAGGCCGTGAACACGACCAGTTTTCTCTGGGGCGAGTGTTCGAGAGTGGAACGCCGTACGGCTTCTACAAAGTTGCGCTCCTTGGCAAAGGGGGCGCACTTCTGGATACGGCGAGCGAAATCGTTGAGGCTTTTGACTTCGGCGAGAAGGGCGGCTTCGTCGGCCGTGGAAAGAGTAACGCGGATGGAGTCTTCCTCGACCTGCTCCAAGTCGAGGTCCGGATTCTCCTCCTGAATTCGAGCCAATGCGTCGCTTTCGTTCGCATAAATGTCGATAAAGCCGTCACGAAGGGCGCGAAGAATCTTGCCCTTGAGGCGCATGTGGGCGGCAAGTTCATCGGACCCGCCGACTCTTCCTTCGGGGGTACGCTGGGCGTTCCATTCGTTTTCCAGGCTTCCGTCTGTGTCTTCGCCGACCAATGCGGCAAGAATGGCGGCGGAACTGGAGCAGAATTCACGGAGGTAGGTGATCTTGATGAAAGGGACGATGTGGGCTGTAGCCTGGACGCTTATCAACTCGTAGTATTTTGACTGCTCGCCGATGTAGAGCTCGAAGTCGGTATAGAGAATGGTTTCGGAAGCCGACATCCTGTGCTCGACCCAATCGGGTCTCTGGCGCTTGGCAAACAGCGGTTTGATGTCTGCATCCCGGCGCAGCTTGCGAAGAATGACTCGCTTCTTGGCTTCCTGCCATTCGGGAAGTTCCCTGATGAGATTGAAGAGTGACTCCATGGACTGTCCCGCCGCTGGCCGAAGAGCGGGGATGACGAGAGCGAGTTGGGTGAAGAGTTCCAGTTCCTTGTTCTGGATTGGCGTGCCACTCAGAAGGATTCGGAAGTCGCAGTCGAGACGGGAAAGAGCCGCGTACCGCTTGGAAGTGGGGTTTTTGGCGTAGTGGGACTCGTCAAAGATAGCGAGGTCGAAGTTGAGCTTCAGCTTCTCCCATGAATTGCTTGGCCTCCATGAGGAGCGAGGGCTATCACGAGTCACCATCTCGTCGCGGAGGCGGTCAACCGACACAATCAGGCGGTTGCCATTGCGCCAAAGCTCCTCAGCGCCTTCCGCCATCGACTTGTCTATGACGACAAACTGCTCGTCAAGTTTTTCGTCGAGTTCGCGCTTCCACTGGGGAACGACGGAAGCCGGGCAGACGACCAAGATGCGTTTGGCGGCGCGGCGAGCCAACAGCTCCTTGATGCACATGCCAGCGCTGATGGTCTTGCCCAGTCCTACCTCGTCGGCAATCATGATGCCAGCATGCTCAATTCTCGTCTTGAAGTGATTCAAGACCTGTTGAACGTTGCGCATCTGAAACCAGAAAGGGTCAATGCGGCCGCCGATAGGAACGTCGAGGTGCCGGAGTTGGAGAGCGATGAAGTGGGTGGTGTAGTCGAGGGCCTTGGGGAAAGGCTCTGGCGCCGGCGGCTTGGGCTTAGGCTGGAAAGGGGGTAGTGCGAAAAGCTCTTCGATCGTTTCCCACTTTAGTTCCTTTCCCACAGTCTGAAAGAGGTTATCAAACCAGCGTTGGACTCCAGTGTACTTGGGGGAGTCCAAGGGCAGCACTTCCCGGTAATTGAGTTCGAGATTGTTGACGAGGCCCTTCTCCGTAAGGTTGCTCGAACCCACAACAAGGGTTGCTGTTTGCGACTGTTTGATGAGGTAAACCTTGGCGTGAAAATCGCGGTCAGGCGTTGGCAGGACGAATCGGACAGCCACTTGGTCATCGCCGCGGTTGGCTTGTTCACGCCGGAGAACTTCAAGCAATTGCTTCGCCCCGGGACTGGGATGGTAACCCAGAAGAAGGCGAAGTGTGCCTTTTCTGTTCAGCAGGCCTTCAACACCCTCAATAATCCGGCTGTAGCCTGTGATTGAGAAGAAGGCCACGGCAACATCGAGAGCCGTTGCCTGAGCGAGAGCGGAAACAATCTCTTGTGCAAGGGTAACCGTCTCATTATCAATGATGCGGAAAGCGTCTTCCTTTTCGGCCATCAAGAATCCCTTCCTGACGTGGTAGTTCAAGATGACACCGCCGGTTGCCGCAAGATCCAGGCTGGGCACCGCATTGCACTTGGCGGATTATAAGAGTCTGGTTCAGGGTTTACCATCGAACAAGTTGTGATTCAGACGTAAGCGGGCGCCTATGTTCATGAAATTTTTCGGGGCAAAAGTTGACACACCCCGGCTCGCCGCCGGATACTACCGGTTTCCGGTCCCTGTCTCTTCCCTTCAACTGTGGAAATCACCATGGCCTTTCGCTTCACGGGCTTTGCGGACGAGGCGGGCAAGACGCTCGACGAGCAGATCGCGGTCACCCGCGAGCTGGGCTGGAACGCCATCGAGGTCCGGCAGTGCGGTGGGAAGCACTTTTGCGACCTGACGGACCCGGAATTCGAATCGGCCTGGGAGAAGCTTCAGAAGGCTGGCGTCGGCATCGCCAGCTTCGGCTCGCAGATCGCCAACTGGGCCCGGCCCATCCGCACCGACTTTCAGATCGACGTCCTGGAGCTCCAGCGGAACATCCCGCGGATGCTTCGCACGGGCACGAGGTTCATCCGCTGCATGAGTTATCCGAACGACAAGCCGCCCCGGCCCGTCGGCGAGTGGAAGAAGGAGGTGTTCCGCCGCATGAAGGAGCTGGCCCGCATCGCGTCCGGCGGCGGCGTCATCCTCGCCCATGAGAATTGCAACGGCTACGGGGGCGAGGGGCCCGGCCAGTGTCTCGAACTCCTCGAAGCCGTCGAGAACACCGCTTTCCGGCTCATCTTCGACACGGGGAACAAGCCCCACGGCGGCGGCAGCCTCTGGGACTTCTACCAGAAAGTCCGAGATCACGTGGTTCATATTCACGTCAAGGCCACCCGGACCGTCGATGGGAAGGAGCAGACCTGTTACCCGGACGAAGACGGTGAGAGCGTACCCGCCAGGGTCTTCGATGACCTTAAAGGCAGAGGGTATGACGGGTGGATTTCCATCGAGCCGCACCTTTCCGCCCAAATCCACGCGGGGAAGCAGGTCGATAACGTCCGCGCCGCGGCGGCCATCTACATCGAGTATGGCCGGCGCATCATGCGCATGGCCCGGTAGTCCGCCGCACCGGGAATCCCCAGGCGCGTCCGGCCGTGGCGGACTGCCCATAGGTCAACTGAGTTTCAGGCCAACCCGCCTCCCCTCGGCGATGGCCAGGGGAAGCACTTCCACTCGATGGTGGACCGGATAGCTCTCCTGGCCGGGATAGACGATCCATGGTCGTTCCAGCTTCAAGTCCTCGAGGGCTACTCGTAAGATTTTCCCTCGTATTGATGACTATTCACCTCAAAGAATACAAGGGAATATCATCATCGTATGTGTCTCTAAAGACCCCTCAGCCCGAATCCCGAACTGTCCGTCCGACTCGGGTCCGCGACCGGCCGCGGTGCAAGCTCGAAACGGAAGCGGCCCGACGCGTCCTCGAAGGCCAATCGGCGCATCGCCCAGTCCCACTCCAGAAGCCGGAACGAATCGTCCGAGAACGCAAAGACCGTCAGCTCCTCGGAAGAATCGAAGTCCAGTCGCCAGACCCCCGCCTCCACGCTTTCTCCGCACCTCGGGGGATCGCCCAGATAATGAAGCCGACCCCGCCGGCCGGGGAACTCGACCACTCCGGGCCGGACCAGCGGCACGGGAACGGCCGCCCGGTTCAGTGCCCAGGTGGTCGCCCTCCGGCCCGTCTTGCCGTCCAGCACCACCAGGGTCGTCAGCGCCGTGAACAGGTAATGAGTCCAGAGATGCTCCTGGCGGTAGGAAAGCCAAGGGGCGGGGTCGGCGCCGCGTGCCTGATCATAGAAATTGGCCGCCATCGGACGCGTGCTCACGTTCATCGACGCCGTGTCGATCCCCCACGCCCGCGTCCCCGAGCAGACTCCCAGGCCCGGATGGACGATCGGCGGCTCGTCCCCGCATGCCCACGTCTGAAGTCCCTTCATCGGCTGCAGGCTGCGCAGGGTCACCGAGGTCTGGTAGCCGGGCTTCCGGATGAGCGAGTACCGCGTCAGGTCCGTCCGGCAGTCGAGGATGGACTCCCGATGCCAGGCGGGCTCGGCGACGGCCTCCGGCGTCGTCACGCTCCCCGGCCCCAGCAGCATCATCCAGATCAGGGGCGAGACCATGTGTCCCCCGACGTGCCGGCCGGAGCTTCGATATTCTTCCAGTATCCTCTCCGCAATGACCCGAAAGTAAGGCTCGCGGCGGCTGCACAGGATCAGCGCTGGCAGCAGGTCCGCCCGCGGCCGGTCCAACACGATCCGCTTCCGGCTCGACGTCCCTTCGAAGGGATACCCGCTTCGCGTGTGCGTCAGGGTGAACCACTGGAGCGCCCGGAGGATGGCGTCATCGAGCGATGCGTCCGCGGAATAGAGCCAGTAGAGGAAGACGTAGGAGAAGGCCGTATAGGAATAATTGGCATCGGGCCCACCCTGCTCCGTGACCTGTCCGCTGGGGTTGAGGACGTTAGGCTTGCAGACGTTCCAGACGCGGCGCGCGGCCTCGAGGAAACGCTCCTCTCCCAGCCACAGCCCGCAAAGCTGGATGAGGGCGGACCACACGCACCCGCGGTTATTCGGATCGTCGCACAGCGTGGGGAGCAGGAACTCCGCGCCTTTCTGCAACATCCCTTCCGCGGCCACGCGGTCCCCCTCCGGCAGGTCCCTCCCCATCCACCAGTAGGCGTAAAGAAGAGGCTCGAGCCGCCAGGCCATTTCGTGCGTTCCCCAGAGGGTCGAGTACCGCACCGGGCAGAAGGCGAATTCACCCGAAGGAAGCTGATGCCCGCGGTAGGCCCGGAAGCCCTGGCGCAAGCCCTCCAAGAAGCGTTCGGAACGGAAATGACGGGATAGAGGCTGGCGGTAGCAGAAGGCCATCTGGCCGAGCAGCGCCGCACTGCCCCGGCCATGGCCGTAATACCAGTAATAGCCGGGATCATTGGCCAGCCGGTGACGCTCCTCGAGCGGCCATTCGGCCCGGTGATCGGGGAACTGGGCTGGCCGGTCCTGCCCCGAGGGAAAGAGGAGTCCGCGGTCGAAATCGAAGTCCTTCAACTGCGCCTCCACGGCCTCGTCCAGCAACCCCTGATACCGCCGATTTTCCGGAGTCTCCGGCACGGGCCGGAGGAACAGCTCAGCCAGCCGTGGAGGCAGCGTCCCGGCACGGTGATCGGGGTCTTGCGTGCCCATCGTGGTTTCCCCATGAACAGTTTCAGAATTTTAACTGCGCTTTGTCACGTTTCCGAGCCCGGACATCGATCGGGGCGGCTACACATTTCACAGCGGATGTAGGCCCTTTCCAGCAAAGGCACTCAGGCGACGCCCTTCAGAGTCCGCTCCGCTCGCTCTTCCGGGCACGCCTAAGGCAGGCTCTTCGCGGTCTTGCGCACGTCGGGAATCAGGATCGTTGCAGCCCACGAGGCTGCGCATCTTGCCGGTGCAAGTCCGGCACCGGCAGAGGGTTGTCAGCCGTATAGCCCCATTCGACATCTCATGGAAGTGACTCTTGAGGTGAAAGCTCGAACGGAAACGCCTTTGCCGGCGTAAGGCCAGCGAACTTCGGGGCCGTAGCATCAGGAGAGCTCTGAAGCCTCGTTAACCCACCCTGTGAGAACCAGATGCAGGGACTTTCTGATGCCAAGCCGGTCGATCCCAAGCGGAGGCTCATACAGACGGTGAAGAGACCACCGAGAGCAGCCATCTGGTCCGACGGGGTATGGGAGACGGCACGGAAGAAAAGGTGGCGGTTGGTGTAGCGCGGCCGCTGTGCGACCGCAGTGTTGGAAACTGGCCCGGCGCGGAGCGCCTGCCTGTGCGCCTGCCTGCCGCGGCGGCGCGGGCAGGTGCCGCACGCAGACAGGGCGGGGCTACGCCGAAACCGGTCGCGCGCCAAATTTTCTGATGAATTGCCGAAAGGCAGGAAGGGGGCCTCTCGGTGGGTTGAGTCAGGTGGTGAAGAGCCGTTCATCTCCGTTGCTTTCGTGATGGGCTGCGCGATTCAAGGATAGATGCCTCGCCATTCGTAGGCCTTGGCGACACGCTCCATGGCGAGCATGTAGGCCGCCGTGCGGGCGCTCACTCGATGCCTCCGGCTGATCTCCATCATGGCGCCATAGCTCTCTGTCATGATGCGCCGAAGCCTTTCATACACCTCGTCGGAGGTCCAGAAATAGGACTGGATGTCCTGCACCCATTCCAGATAGGACACGGTCACGCCGCCCGCGTTAGCGAGAATGTCCGGGATCACGACGATTCCCCGGTCCTCGAGGATGCGGTCCGCCTCAAAGGTCGTCGGGCCGTTCGCGGCCTCCACGATCATCCGCGCGCGGACTCGGCCGGCATTCTCCTCGGTGATCTGGTCCTCGATCGCCGCAGGAATCAGCGCGTCGCAGTCCAACGTCAGAAGCTCCTCGTTCGTGATCGGCACGGATTCGGGCGCGCCTTCGAGCGTGCCTTCCCGGTGAAAATGCTCCGCGACCCGGCGGTAATCGAGCCCGGACGGGTTGAAGATTCCTCCCTTCGAGTTGCTCACCGCGATCACCTTCGCGCCGGCATCCGGCAGCAGGCGCGCGAGGTTGCCTGCGGCGTTGCCGAAGCCCTGGATGGCGACGCTGCGGCCGTCGAGCGATTTCCCCTGGTCCCTCATCGCCTCCGCCAAAGCGTAAAGGCATCCTCGCGAGGTCGCATCCTCGCGGCCCCGCGAACCTCCGACGTCCACCGGCTTCCCGGTCACCACGCTGCTCACCGAGTAGCCCACGTGCATGCTGTAGGTGTCCATGATCCACGCCATGACCTGGGCGTCCGTCCCCACGTCCGGCGCCGGGATGTCGCGCTGGGGCCCGATCAGCAGACTGATCTCCGTGGCGAATCGGCGGGTCAATCGTTCCTTCTGGATGGGCGTCAGTTCCTTCGGATTGCAGACGACGCCGCCCTTGGCCCCGCCATAAGGGATATTGACCACGGCGCACTTCCAGGTCATCAGCATGGCGAAGGCCTTCAAGTGGTCCAGCGTCACGCCCGGATGGTAACGGAGTCCGCCCTTGGCCGGCCCCCGAGCCAGGTTATGCTGGACGCGGAAACCGGTGAAAACGCGGACGTCCTCATCACTCATTCGAACCGGAAAAGTGACCGTCAGGCAGCGATGGCACTCCTTGAAGATCGCCAGGAGGCTCTGCGGCAGATGGAGCTTTTCGGTAGCCCTGTCCATCTGGTGAAGGACCATGTCGAGAGTCCGTTGATCGTCTTTGGATGGGGTCATAGGTACCTCCTTCATGGGGCGCGGCCGCAAGTCGGGCAATGGGGTTTTTCTGGGTTGAAGGTCTGAACGGGTCGGCAGCAACACCCAGAGTTGAGAAGGCCGAAAAAATTTTCGTGGCTGACCTGGAAAATCACGGGCGGCCCGTGGACACGAGCAGGAAGGGTGGGCGCCTGAATGCCCGGGGGGAGACCTGCTCGGGTCTCTCCGGTGATGGGAGAGTTCTTTAAATTTTTCAGTAGAAAAGTGCGGGAGCACTTCCGAAAAGGGAAACGAGTACTCGAATACAAGACAAATCTGGACCCGAAATAGTCAGGGTGCAAGCCTCCAGTACGAGCTCCCAACTTTTCATATTTCCCCTCTGTAGAGACTTGCTCGGGGCATCCCTTTCTTGGCTAAGCGCTTGCTGTATCCTCTGACGGTTGTGACCGCTCGAGCCACACGGGTGGTTTGAGGCAGCGCTTCGCTAACGGATGATGCGCAGTCGCTTGGGCGGCCAGAAGACCATGAAGGCCTCGCCGACCAGGTTCTCTTCCGGCACGGCGGGTCCGGTCTCCCAGAGCCGGCTGTCCTTGCTGTTCGGGCTATTGTCGCCCAGGACGAAATATTCGCGTTCACCGATCTTCCAGCGGCCCTCCGGGCTCGTGATGCCGAAGAGGTCCGACACGTAATAAATGTCCCTTTCCAGGGCGATATTCGTGAAGGAGGCCGTCCCATGCAGGAGGCCGAAGGCGACCTCGGCACGGACCGTGTGGCCGTCACCCTCATGCGCCGCGGACTCGTACGGATGAGTGATGAGCGGCCGGTGGTCCACCTCCAGGATCACGGCGTCGTCCACGTTCACCAGAGCCAGGCGGGCCGACTTTCCTGGCGCGAGCCCACAAGGGGGGCCCTCGATGCGTTCCGGGTCGGCCTCCTTTTTCCCTTTGTGCCGGGCCTCGACCACCACGGGCGCGGGATGGCCCAGCGCAACGCGCGCCGTAAAGGACCGGTCCGAGTCGGCCAGGAAGGCGAAGATTTCTCCCTCGCCGGTCTCCGGCACGACCGAGAAGCGGATAGCGAGGTCGTCGAGGAGGTTCAGCGAGCCCGGCCGATCCTGGAAGAGGGGCTTGAGCTTGCCGCTCGACTCCAGCGTGCGGTCGTAGACCTTCGAGAGGTGGTAGCGCACGAGTGCGGGCTCGGATGCGGAGGCGTCCTGGCGCGCCCGCAAGCCGTCCTCGTGGGAGGTCCATTCCTGCATCCCGCTGGGCAGCCAGGCGGTATTGAGGCGGCGGGCCGCCACGCGTTGGGCGCGCTCGCCCCAATGCTGGAGCTGCCAGTTCTCGATATCCGTGTTGCTCACCGGGTAGTGCAGCTCCTCCGCAGCGATTTCGTCCCACAGGAGGTCGTCGTTGCTGACGGGCACCCAGAGGGCGCGCTGGACGGAGCGCGGCTTCCTCCAGATTTGCCCGTTGATGCGGATGTCCCCGCGGGCGATCCAGATCTCCTCCCCGGGCAGGCCGATGAGGCGCTTGATGTAGTTCTTGAACGGGTCCTCGGGGTACTTGAAGACGATGACGTCCCCTCGCTGCGGCCTCGAGAAGTCGTAAACGAACTTGTTGACGAGAATCTTATCGCCGGACGCCGTGTCGCCGACCAGGGTGGGCTCCATGGACTTGGTGGGAATCTTGAAGGCCTCGACGACGAAGTGCCTGAGGATGAGCGCCAGGACGAGCGCGATGCCCAGGGACTCGCCCCACTCCCGGGCCACCTGGCGCGCACTCTCGAGCGTGAACTCCTCCGTGGTCTGATCCGGCCGTGTCGCCGCCATGCGCTATTCCTCGTCCGGGGCCAGAACGGCCAGAAAAGCTTCCTGCGGCACCGCCACGTTCCCCACGCTCTTCATCCGCTTCTTGCCTTCCTTCTGCTTCTCCCACAACTTCCGCTTGCGAGTGATGTCCCCGCCGTAACACTTCGCCGTCACGTTCTTCGTCAGCGCCCGGATCGTCTCTCGGGCGATGATTCTCGATCCAATCGCCGCCTGGATCGCCACCTCGAAGAGATGCCGAGGAATCTCCTCACGCAGCTTCTTGACCAGCCGCCGGCCCCGAACATCCGCCTTGCTCCGGTGCACGATGATCGAAAGAGCGTCCAGCCGGCTGCCCGCCACCAGAATATCCACCTTCACCAGCTCGTCCGCACGGTATCCCAGCCACTCGTAGTCCATCGTTCCGTAACCCCGGGTCGAGGACTTCAGCTTGTCATAGAAATCGAAAATGATCTCCGAGAGCGGCATCTCATATTGCAGGATCGCCCGCTGGGGCCCCAGGTATTCCGTCCCCCGGAAGACGCCGCGGCGCTCCTCCGCCAGCTTCATAATGTTTCCGATCGATTCCGTCGGCACGAGCAGCGAGGCCTTCACGAGGGGCTCCCGGATTTCCTCGGTCTTTCCCGGGTCCGGAAGCTGGGCCGGGTTGCGCACGTAGAGCACGCTGCCATCCCGAAGCAAGACCTCATACGTCACGTTCGGGGCCGTCTGCACCAGGTCCAGGTTCTTCTCCCGCTCCAGGCGCTCCTGCACGACGGCCATGTGCAACATGCCCAGGAAACCGCAGCGAAAGCCGAACCCCAGCGCTTCGGACGACTCCGGCTCATACGTGAATGCGGAGTCGTTGAGGTGGTACTTCTCGATACAATCCCTCAGGGCCTCGTAATTCCCGCTGTCGCCCGGATACAGCCCGCAGAAGACCATCGGGTGCGGATCGACGTAGCCTGGAAGCGGCGGCGCCTTCCTCCGGCTCTCCGTGATGGTGTCCCCCACCTTGACATCATGGATGCTTCGAATCTGAGCCGTTACGTAACCGACCTCGCCGGCCAGGAGGCAGCCGGCCGGCTCCATCTTCGGCCGGAAGATGCCGACTTCCGAAACTTCATATTCCCGCTTGGATTGAACGAGCTGCATCCTGTCCCCAGCCTTCAGACGCCCATTCACCAGCCGCACGTAAAGAACCACTCCCCGGTAGTCGTTGTAGACGGAATCAAAGATCAGCGCCTGCAGGGGGCCCTCGGGGTCCCCCGAAGGCGCGGGAATCCGGTCCGCCACCGCATCCAGCACCTGCTCGATTCCGATCCCCATTTTCGCGCTGACCTGGAGCACCTCGGCAAAATCGATGCCCAGCACCGTCTCCATCTCTTCCATGACCTCTACGGGCCGGGCGCTCGGCAGATCGATCTTGTTGATGATGGGGACGATGGTCAGGCCGCGTTCCATGGCATGATGCGCGTTGGCCACGGTCTGAGCCTCCACGCCCTGGCTGGCGTCCACCAGGAGCAGCGCCCCCTCGCAGGCCGCCAGGCTGCGCGTCACCTCGTAGCTGAAATCCACGTGACCGGGCGTGTCGATCAGGTTCAGCCGGTACTCCGTGTCCCCGCGTGCGTAGTGCAACCGCACGGGTGCGGCCTTGATCGTGATCCCACGTTCGCGTTCGATCTCGAGCGAATCCAGTACCTGGTCCCGGAACTCGCGGTCCGGGATCGCGCCCGTCTTCTGGAGCAGTCGGTCCGCCAGCGTGGACTTTCCATGATCGACGTGCGCGATGATGCAGAAATTGCGGATAAGACTGATCGAGCTGGTCCGCTCACCCTCGTCACGCGTTGCCGTAATCTTCGCTGAGGGGCGTCCCTTATCCACAGGCATGAACGGGGCAGCATCAGGCGTCCCGGTGTGAGGGACGCGCCTCGTTTCCGCACCAGCGACTGGCGACGCCAAACTTGCAGATTGCTTTCGGCTTGGGGCCGTCCGACGATTCCCCATAGGGCAAAGCCTCATCTTCGCAGTGCCGGCACGCGCGTTCGGAAAGGCGTTATTCTAGCGGATTCCTGGTCCAGCGCCTTTTTTTGAATAGAAGACTCCGGCCGCTGTACGCTCGCCACCCTGCCACACCGTCACGGGGTCACCCGGCAGGCGTCTCCTGAACGGGCGCTTCCGTTGACTGAAGAAATGGAATCAGCGCCTCCCCGATGCGCCGTAACGCCGCTGCCCGATGGCTGACCCGGTTCTTGTATTCTTCTTCCAGCTCTCCGAAGGTCTTCCCTGCCGGAGGATAAAGGAAGACCGGGTCGTATCCGAAGCCGCGGTCTCCCCGGGGTGTCCGTACAATCCGGCCTTCGCAGACACCCGAAGCGGTCAAGAGCATCCGGCCCGGAGCGGCCAGGGCGACGGCGCATCGGAATCGGGCGGTGCGGGCGTCATCGGGGACATTTTCGAGGGCGTGGAGCAACTTGGCGATGTTGGAGGCGTCGTCGCCGTGCTGGCCGGCGTACCGGGCGCTTCGCACGCCGGGTGCGCCGCCGAGCGCGTCGACTTCGAGGCCGGAGTCATCGGCCAGGACCCAGAGTCCCAGATGCGCGGCGAGGATCAGCGCCTTCTCCCCGGCGTTTTCTTCGAAGGTTGCGCCGGATTCCTCCACCTCGGGCGCTCCGCGGAATTCGGCCAGGCCGCGCCACACCACGGGGATGCCTTCGAGAAGGGCCTGAATCTCGCGGACCTTACCGGCGTTGCGCGAGCCGACCAGGATCTCCGGGCGGGCCTTCATGGGCGTTCCAGAGCCTTCTTCTGGGCATCGAGGAGCTGCCGGATGCCGCCTCGGGCAAGCCGCAGGAGCTGGCCGAGCTGCCGCTCGGTGAAGACGCCCCTCTCGCCCGTGCCCTGGACCTCGATGAACCGGCCCGTGCCCGTCATCGCCACGTTCATATCCACCTCCACCTTGGAGTCCTCTTCATAATTGAGGTCCAGGATCGGCGCCTTCCCGATCAGGCCCACGCTGACGGCCGCGACGCCATCGAGGATCGGCCACCCCCTCAACAGCTCCTGCGCCTCCATCCACCGCATCGCGTCCACCAGGGCCACGTACGAGCCCGTGATCGCCGCCGTGCGCGTCCCGCCGTCCGCCTGCAAGACGTCGCAGTCGAGATACACGGTATGTTCCGACCACCGCGAGCGGTCCACTATTGCCCGGAGGCAGCGCCCGATCAGACGCTGGATTTCCGATGCCCGCCCGTCGCGCTCGCGGCTCTTCCGGCCCGGAGTCGATCCGGGCAGCATGCCGTACTCCGCCGTGAGCCACCCTTCTTCCCGGCCCCTGAGAAACTCGGGAACCTGCGGCACGACCGTGGCCGTGCAGACCACGCGGGTCTCGCCGCACTCGATGAGCACGGCGCCCGGAGGCGGCTTCAGAAACTTGCGGACGATCCGGCATGGGCGCAGCTCGTCCGGCCTCCGCCCATCGACCCGCTGATATTTCGTGGCCAAGTTCAACTCAACGTTCCGTCGGTTCATCAGGGTCCCGGACCGATGGCGTCGAACCCGCGGACGGCGATACCGCCGGCCCGGAGGACGCCGGGGGGGCCAGAAGCAACCGCAGAATCGCCTTCTGCACGTGCAACCGGTTCTCTGCCTGCTCGTAGACGATGGAGAATGGCCCGTCCATCACCTCATCCGTGATTTCGTCCCCGCGGTGCGCTGGCAGGCAGTGCATGACGACCGCCCCGTTGCCCGCGGCCGAGACGAGCTCCCGGGTGACTCGATACCGGCTGAAGGCCTTCCGGCGCTGCTCCGCCTCGTCTTCCTGGCCCATACTCGTCCAGACGTCGGTGTAGATCACGTTGGCCCCCCGCACGGCCTTCACCGGGTCCCTCAGGTGGCGCGTCGAGGCCCCCGTCCGGGCCGCCAGCTTCTGAAGCCTGGACACGAACGGCGCATCGAGCACGTACCCTGCCGGCGAGGCGATCGCAAAGTGGACCCCGAGCTTCACGCAGGCCGTCGCCAGGGAGCGCGCCACGTTGTTGCCGTCCCCGACAAAGGCTACCCGCAGACCCTCCAGCGAGCCGAATCTCTCCTGGATGGTAAAGAGGTCCGACAGGCCCTGGCACGGGTGGAGATAATCCGACAGCCCGTTGATCACCGGCACCGTCGAATACCGGGCCAAATCCTTCACCACGTGATGCTCGAATGTCCGAACGACGATGCCGTCCACATACCGGGACATGACCCGCGCGACGTCCTTGATCGTTTCCCTGACCCCCAGGCCGATGCTGTCCCGGTCCAGATAGATGCTGTGGCCGCTGAGTTGGAGAACCGCCACCTCGAAGGACACCCGCGTGCGCATCGAGGATTTTTCGAAGATCATGCCCACGACCTTCCCCTCCAGCGCCCGTTCCCGGATGCCTTGCGCCCACCGCCCCTTCAGTTTTCTTGCCCAGTGGAAGATTTCCAGAATCTCCTCGGTGGACAAATCCTTGATAGCGACCAGATGCTTCGTTCGCATGGAAGCCCCTACTTCAAAATCTGCGTCCCTATCCCCTGGTCGGTGAAAATCTCCAGCAGCAGGGAATGAGGGATCAGGGTGGACAGGATGTGCGCCTTCTGAACACCGTCGTGGACGGCCGCGAGGCATGCCGAAACCTTGGGAAGCATCCCGCCCTGGATGATCCCCTCCTTCACCAGGCCCTCCACCTCCGTCTCTCTCAGGCTCGAGAACAGACTCGTGGGGTCCCTCGCGTCGCGCAGCACCCCGGATACGTTCGACAAGAAGACCAGCTTCTCCGCACGCAGAGAAACAGCAATCCTCGCTGCCGCATCATCCGCGTTCACGTTCAAAAGCTCCCCTTCCGGCCCCAAAGCCATCGGGGCCACGACCGGTATCCCGCCCGAGCGGCACGCCGACTCGACCGGGGCCGGGTCGACCGACCGAATCGAACCGACGTAGCCGAGATCGGCCGGCGGGCCTCCCTTCTCCAGCGCCAGCTCTTTCCGCTCCGCCCGCAGGAACGGAGCGAGCCGAACGTGCAAGGGCTTCGCATCGCCGCCCTGCTTCCGGAGGCGATCCACCAGAAGGCCATTCACCTCCCCTAACAAGACCCGCTCCACAATCTCCAAAGTCCGAAGGTCCGTCACCCGCTGACCGTGCACGAACGCCGGTTTCAGGCCCGATTCGGCCATCGCCCGGGTGATGAACGGACCCCCTCCGTGCACGACCACCGGCAGCATCCCGACGACCCGCATGAACACGATGTCGCGCAGGACTGACCCGACGAGCTGCTCGTCGTCCATGCTGCTCCCGCCGAGCTTGATGACGACGGGCTTGCCCTGAAAACACCGGATGTACGGCAGCGCCTCGATCAGCACCGCCGCCTTCTGAACCGCCTGGTCCATGAGGCTCTCGCGTCACCCCCCTCCCAAAGAAGGTCCATTTGTCCCCTGTCTCTGCCGTCTACTAGCCCGGATTTCTCACAAACTGAGCTGAAAGGGTACACGGGTATCCGCCTGTGCACCCTTTCGTTGCCATGCAGGTTTCAACGCGGCCTTTCTGGCACCTCGATCCGGACTAACCCTGAGCGAGAACGACACAAGTCGTTCGAGTCGAGGCCCGCAAGGCGCATTTTGAACACACCGTGTGAGAAATGCCGGCTGGCCGGGGCCCCATCGTGCCCGGCTGCAGGAAAAACACAAGAGTATATCAAGGCGTTTCAGGTCATTCAATAGACCGCGGAGGAAGACTCCTGTGACCACTTCTCGAACTCGTGGTCCAGAACCGCCCGGCCGCGCTCCCCATCGTGCACCAGCACCCGGTATCGGAGCGTCAGCGTCCCGCCGGCCGCCACCGTGAAAGGCTCCCGCATCGCCAGCGAGGGATTGATGTATCCGAAACCTGGGCTCGCGATATACCGCCAATGGCTCGGATGCCTCGGATTGCCCGGGTGGTCCAGAATGGCCACGCCCGCCACGGCCGGGACGCCCCCGTCCGCCGGCGCAGCATAATCCACCCAACGCGCCCGCTGGTGCTCGATGGCGGCATGCTGCCTCCCCTCGCTGTCATGGCTTTTCCAGCTTGAGACCGCCATGGACCTCTCCGCACGGTAGGACATTCCCCCGTAGCCGCCCCAGGGCGTCTTGTCGTTGATGGGAGTGACGTCCAGGGTCAGGGGCGCTTCCCTCGATGCCGAAATGGCAATCGTCCAATCGAGGGCATAGCTCCCGTCCTCGCGCACGCCCCCGAAAGCCACACCCCGCACTTCGGTGGCGAGGACCGATCCTGTTCCGGAAACGTAACGCAGGCGCAGAGTCACGCTGCCTCGGCCTCCGTACAAGTTCACCTCCTCCTTGCCCACCAGGAAGGCGCGGCCACCGGCCTCCTGCCGAGGGCCCGCCTCCGGCAGCTCCCAAACGTTGTGGCCGTTCAAGTACTTCCAGGAAAACCAAAGCCCGTAGTGCCAATGGTGGTCCCAGGGCTGACTGCAGGTGACCAACCGGCCGGACGGCGTATGCACCGGATGAAAGAAGGCCTTGGGCATCTCCGGCGTGAACTGGTAGCGCCAGAGCAGCCCGCCGTGATCGTGGCAGTCCAAACACGCTCCCGGCCGGTAATTCCAGGTGATGTTCATGCGGCATCCGAGGGCAGAAGGATGAATGGCCTGCCATCCTTGGGCAGCATCGTTCGAAACTCGTGCTCATCCAGAGTCAAGACACGGCGGATTTGAAGGCGCTCCGCAACCGCAACCACTGCCGCATCCGCAAGCCCAAGGTCAAGGTCGCGGTATCGCCTGACCAGCTCTCGACATCGGATCAAGTCATCCACGCTGAGTGTTTCGAGTACAAAAGCGCCCTGTAAGACACTTTCGAGAAAATCAAGTCAGCATCCATACCAAGATGGACCCGGAGAAGGTAGTCCAGTTCCGCCAGAATCGCCACGGGCATCACGATCGGCCCTGGTTGCATTTCTACAACCCCTTGCACCGCAAGGTGATGAGCATCGTTTGAATCATAGAGGGCATAAAGTGCGCCCGAATCGGCTATCAGGGCCATTGACCATCCTTGGCCGACTGGCGCATCAGGTCCTCCGCTCGGGCCGATACGTCCGTTCGGCCGCTGCAGTAAGCTCCGATGCCCTGTGGCTTTGGCGGCGATACCTTCCGAGTGTAAAGAGCCAACGCCTCTCGGATCACTTCGGCCTGACTCTTCCCCTGAACACTGGCAAGCTGCCGGATGGCGATGGCCACTTCAGGTTCGAGAGAGACGGTTGTCTTGAACATGATCTCAAGATACCTTATAGGGCAGCGGGCAGCAATTCCATTGAGCCGTCTGCAAGGCTCGACACCCTAACAAGTCAGACCGGACACCACCTCATGGACAACTACCGCGTCCTTTTTACGGGTAAAAGAAAGGTGGAGTTGGAGAAGGTGGCTGTTCCTCGGCCCGCACAGGGCCAGGTGCTCGTACGCAACCATGCCTCCGCCATCAGCACCGGGACGGAGCTGACCATCCTGACCGGCGAATTTCCGACCGGATCAGTCTGGGATCGGATCACCCGCTATCCCTCCGGCAGCGGTTACTCGAGCATCGGGCGGATTGTCGAGGTTGGGCCCGGCGTCGAGGGTTACGCCGCGGGCGACCGCGTGATCTGCGGGAGTCACCACGGCCACTTCGCGGTCCGGCCGGCGGACCCCAACCTTCTTCGAATCCCGGACGCGGTCACCGACGAGGCGGCCGCGCTCTACCGCCTAGCGGAGATATGCATGAACGGCGTGCGCCGGGGCCAGCCGCAGTGGGGCGAGTGCGCGGTCGTCTACGGCCTGGGCGTCATCGGCCAGCTCGTGGCGGTCTTCGCCCGTCTCGCGGGCTGCCGGCCCGTCGTCGGCATCGATGTCAGTGCGACGCGGCGCGAGCTGGCCCGGAGGCTCGGCATCCACCTCGTGCTGGACGGAAACGCGCCCGACCTGCCGGACCAGGTGAAGGCCGCCAACCACGGCCGCCTGGCCGATCTGGTCTACGAAGTCACCGCCGTGGGCGAGCTGATTCCGAAGGAGATGGAGCTGCTGCGGAGGCAGGGCCGAATCGTCATCGTGAGCAGTCCGAGGACCAAGACGTTGATCGACTTGCACGACCTGTGCAACTCGCCGAGCCTGAGCATCATCGGGGCGCACAACAGCTCGCATCCGGCCCACGAGACGCCCTATAACCCGTGGACGACCTGCCGGAACATCGAGCTGTTTTTCGACTCTGTTGCTCGGGCGGAGTTGGACGCGGCGGCGCTGATCACCCATCGGTATCCGTGGTGGAAGGCGCCGGAGGCATACCAGATGCTTCTCGATGACCGGGGCCGGGCCGGCGCCGTCGTCCTGGATTGGACGGCGGAGAATCAGAGTCCCGCGTTGTAACTTCTCCGGAGCAGCAGTACGAACCTCGCGGTCTCGTCTCGGTTTGACAGAGAGAAACAAAATCGGCACGAACCACGGAGACCACGGAGACCACGGAGACCACGGAGACCACGGAGACCACGGAGACCACGGAGAAAACCAGCAAAACTATTGATCTGAAATCCTCCGTGTCCTCCGTGGTTCCCCTTGGGTTTGCATCCTCACCATGATCACGACTTGACTGACTCTTGTAACTTCTCAATGAGTTCGGGGAGACGGCCCCCGCCCGATTTCGTAACCGATGATGATTCAGCACTTCGCGCATATTTGCGCTCCGGCGAAGCCCGGAAGCGCTTCGCCTACGTGTGCCGGGCATGCTCGGCGTCTGGAGGTGAGAATGTGGGAGAACAGCCCCACATTCAAGTCCTCTACCATCCTGGTGCAGGAGAAG
>JACPCR010000076.1 GCA_016179685.1 Planctomycetota bacterium
ACAGCCTAAGACTCTAAAGCGCAGCGTCCGAGACCCACGCCAAATCCCAAGTCTCACGCCGCCTACCGCCAGAACTGCCTGCGTTATCCCACGGGGCCTACCGCCGGACCGAGCACCCGCCGAATGGCTGCGTCATCCCCTTCAGAACACCCGCCCACCCGCCTCCCGCCGCGGATTTCTCCGCCTTGTACACCCTTACCGAAAGGACACGGTACACCGACGTCCGACGCGTGGTACTCGGCCGCCCGACGGGTGGTACATCCTCAAACCGACATTGACAACTGGGCCCCCAAATTGCACAGTAATTTCTTGGCAAGCCCATGGGCTCTCGGGGTGTCCCGGCCGGACGCACCGGAAAACGGAGGAGGCCTGCTGATGGACGCGACGACTGCTCAGTGCGGCGCTGCTCCCGCCGAGCAGATGCTCATGGATTACTACAACGAGATGGTCGAGCCGCGTCCGTTCGTGGTCCGGCAAGGCGATGAATTTCGGTATCACCAGGCCAAGCTTCGGAAGCGCATTCTTCGGTGCGTGGGACTCGATCCGCTGCCGGACCGGATTGCGCTGGAGGTTGAGTTCTCATCGCCCCTGGAGCATCCCTGGTGCGAGGTGCGGGCGGTGACCTATCGGCTCTGGCCGGGCATCCGCGCCCGGGCGCTGCTCTACCGGCCCAAGGCTCTGCCGGAGCGGCCTGCGCCCGGCATGCTGTGCCCCGTGGGGCACTGGCAGGGCGGAAGCACGCACCCGGACGTGCAGGCCCGATGTCTGAACCTGGCGCGGCTGGGCTACGTGGTTCTCTGCACCACGCAGCATCATTTCGAGGACCTGGCCGCCGGGTTCTCCCACCAAACGCTGATGATCTGGAACAACATGCGGGGACTTGACCTTCTCGAGGGTCTGCCGGGTGTAGATGGGTCGAGGCTCGGCTGTGCCGGGGCGTCTGGAGGGGGTCTGCAGACGCAGATGCTGGCGGCGCTGGACGAGCGTGTGGGGGCGGCGACGATCGTTGGCCTGACCTGCGACTACCGTGAGATTCTGTTCCCGTATCGGTCGCACTGCGTGTGCAATCACTGGCCGGGCGCGATGCAGTTCACGGACCAGCCGGAGATCGCTGCGCTGGCGCTGCCCAGGCCGGTCCAGTTTTTGACGATGAACGACTGGACCCAAAATTTTGGGCGTGACAATCTGCGGGCGGTCCGAGCGCTTTATGAAGCGCACGGTATCGGGGAGCGCGTGGATCACCAGTACTGGCCGACTCCGCACCTCTATGACCGGCCGAAACGGGAGCGGACCTATGCCTGGATGGAGCGCTGGCTGCGCGGCGGGAGGGAATGCGGGGATGCGCTGGCCGAGCCCGAGACTCTGGTCTTTCTCCCGGCGCGTCTCGAAGAGCTTTGCGCTTGCATCCCGGGACCGAAGGAGGAGGTTCTGGATGCTGCGCAGAATCGGATACGTGAGCACTATCGCCAGCGATGCCAAGCTGACCGAGTTTCACCGGTTGGCGGATGGAGGCCTCAGGAAACGGACCGGCAGCGTGCTATTCTCCGTGACCTTTTGGGGATGGGTGCAGCGCGTCCGCGCCGCGGCAGCGTTGTGACGGGCGGATTCGAGGAGTTTCGAGGCCTAGCGCTGGAACGCGTGGCGTTCCCCTCGGAGGGGCCGCTGCACGTTCCGACCCTGCTCGTGCAGGGCAGCGATGGCGCCCGCCGTGGCATCGTCATCCGTTTGGACGAGGCGTCCAAAGAGGCACGGGCCGATGACCCTGAGATCCTGGATCAGGCTCGGTCAGGATGGCTCGTCGTCCTGCCCGACGTCCGGTTCGTCGGCGCTCTGAGCCTCGAAGTCCTGAAAGGGAGATGCAAGGAACGGGTTGCCTTTGCGATTGCAGCCCCAACAGACGAGGCGCTGGACAAGGAATACACGGAGTTTTGGACACGGAACGGCATCTTGTGGGGCCGGCCGCTGCCGGGCATGGCGGTGACGGACCTCGGTGCGGTGCTGGACGGTGTGCTCGATCGTCTCGGGTCGCCCCAAGCCTATGTACGACTTGTAGCCCGTGGCCCCCTAGCCGCGGCAGCGGTTTTCGCCGCATGCCTGGACCCCCGGATTCGGGAGCTCGACGTGGACGCGGGAGGCCGCACGTTCGCTGCGGGAACCCTGCCCCTCGTGCCGGGCATCTTGCGCTGGGGCGACGTGGAACACTGGCTCCGTGTAGCCCGATTCTCTCAAGCCCGATGACGACCGCAGGGCTTTCTATCGAGTTTCCCGCTTCCGTAGTGGCGGAGCAATGACGCACCGGGAAACGGGCGACTTTTCAGGATGCTCCGGCCAACTGCTTCTTGATGATCAGAAGCGTGATATCGTCGTGCCGAGGTGCGCCGTGCTCGAAGGCCACCACCGATTCCACGACCTTCTGCACCATGAGGTCAGCCTGGAGCTGTCGGGCAGCCTGGAGCACCGCCAGAAGCCGGTCGTTTCCAAACTCTTCATGATTCTCATTCATGGCTTCTTTGGTGCCGTCCGTTGAAACGAAGAGAAACTCCCCCTCTTCGAGCTTCAGTTCGACCGGCTTGAGCGTTTTTTCGAAGAGGTCAACGTCCGCCATGCCGATGGCCATTCCCTTGGCCTCGCGGACCATCTGGGCCTGACCATCCGATTTCACCCGGATGAGGGGTTCCTGGCCGGCGCGGTAGTGGGAAAAGGAATCGGTTTGCGGGTGATAGAAGAGGAGGGAAACGGCCACAAAAAGGTCGCATTTCAAGTCCTGGGCCATGTGCCGATTCAGCGCCTTGACGAGCTGGTCGTCCGGAAGGCCCTGGGTGGCGAGCATGCGGAGCACGCTTCGGATCATGACCATGAGCATGGCGGCGGCGGAGCCTTTGCCGCAGACGTCGGCCACGGCAAAGATGCGTTCGCCGTTGGGGGCCTCGATGATGTCGTAATAGTCCCCGCCCACGTGCAGGCACGGCTCGTAGAAATAGGAGACCTGGTAAGGCTCCATGGAATTGACGGCCTCGGGAAGGAGCGAAAGCTGGATTTCTCGGGCCCGCACCACGTCTGGGCTCTCCTCCACCCGGGCCGGTTCCTTGATTTTCAGCGTTTGGAGCGTGAGGTCGAGAATACGCCCGCAGAAGAGATGCCGCTTCTCGAAATGGCAGGGGTAAAGCTCGTCTCGCTCCTCCTCGGAGAAAAGGCTTTCATCCAGGTTTTGCAGATGAAGATAGCTCGCGGGGCAGAGCGACCTCAGGGCGATCAGCGTCGTCTTGGGATCGTCAATCTGGGAAACATCCAGCAGGATGAAGGGGGGCTGGAAGCTCTCCGCATAAGAAAGGATTTTCTTGCCGCTTTTGAGAACAATGCAGCTCACTCCCAGCTTGTTCAGGTCCTCGATCAGAGCCCCGCTTCCCTCGAGGTCCCGGGCAAAAAGAAACAGCGCCAGGGGCGACGGCTGCTGCACGGCCAATGAAAACGATCCGACGAACTTCTCAAGAAATTCCCATTGCTTCTGGTTGTCCTGGCGGTCATTCATCTGGATGACCCGGTCGCTGCCGAGTCGAGCCAGGTCGCCAAGCTCTTCCGCATTAAAGATTCCCACCAAGTCCTGCCCCATGGCGAGGGGGTCGACCACCTTCGTTCGCACCTCGTCGAGGAGCATGGCGGACCTTTTTTCGAGAGGAATGCCCTTGAGGACCAGGTGCACGGCCTCAGCCAAGGTGACTTTTTCACCGACGATGAGCTCCAAGCCGTCCTCTCCCAGGGTATCCAGGATACGTGTGGAAACATGGCGGACGTCGCCGAGGTCCTTGCTCATGAGGAGCGGCATCACGGCATAGAAGCACTGACGGGTGATGGACCGTACGCGTTCGGAGTCGCCGGTCTCATGAAAGGCGTCCATGGCCTCCTTGCAGCACTGGGCCAGCCCGTCAACCAGGGACTCGATAACGGACATCGGCATGGAGATGGCGTTCTCGGCGGACTCGACCGGCATATCCCTATCGAAAATATCATGGAGGCATTTTTCGAGCGCACTGGTCTTGCCTCCCTTGAGAATCCCCAATTTCAGCTTGTTGATCCGGATATGGGTGAGTCCCTGGAGGTGCTCGTCAGCCACTCTTCCTCCGACGAGCACGTCGGATGGCCGCAGGGAGAAGAGGCGGGTCAGCACGGCAATCTCCGCCAGGGTCACGCCTTTCTCGAACTGGATCGATTCGACGTTCAGGTTGTCAATGATCTTCAGGATCGTCTGGACCGGGCTGTCCAGGTCCTGGATGGGAATTCCATTGACGGACAGCCGCCGGGTGATCGTGCTCAGAGTCAGGGTGGGCGTCTTCTCCAAGATGTCCTGGAGGTCTTGAAGAATAATCTCTTGGACCGTATCGATTTTTCGGTGCCCGCCCGGGTACATGCTGGCGAACTTACACGCCTTGGTGACGTTGGCCAGAATCCTGAGCACCTGATCGATCCGGCCGCGGGAGCCGGGACTCAACTGGGCCGTTTCCAGGCTCGTCGGTGCGTGCATATCAAGGCTCGCTCGCTAGAAACAGAGATTCTTGCATCTCGGCAGGTAGGCGGGCAAGGACGTATTCCCGTTTCTTCTTCCAGATTTCCACGTTGGGGACCGGGATCAGGGCGTATCGAAGTAAACGGTTCTGAGTCACGAAAGGGGAGAGCGATTTGACCTTGAAGGCGGCCTCTCCGATGGTCTCGCCCGTTTTCCCGACGAATTCATAATGGATGAGGGTCCCGGCAGCGTAGAAATTCCGATCGGCGATGTCCACGCTGGCCTCACCGAGCCGGAGAACCGCGCTGGCCGAAAAATCGGGCTCCTTGAGAAACTGAAGAATGTGGGCTTCATACAGGAGAAGTTTGCCGGTGGCCTCGACGCTCAGGTCGGCGCAGGTCGGACACCTGCCCTCGATAGGCTGTCCGCAGACACGGCATTTCTCTTTGAGCTGGGCGACCGGCATGAGGAATTGCAGGAGCGAGATGTTTTCCCGCAGGGGGTCCAGTTCGGACTGGTAAGGGAGCGTCACACGCGTCCTGCACTTGGGACATTCGGTGTCCATGCCCCGGTAGCTCTCTTTCTGGATCAGGGGCGTCCGGCACTGCGGATTCGAACAATAAAAGTAGAGAAAGCCGTGAAGCTCGCAGGGCCTGGCCGGGGTATCCCCCTCGATGATCTTGCTGGTGACCCCGCAATAGGAGCACTTGACGACGATGCCATGAAAGCCGGCCGCGATCCGGAAGGCCTTTCCGCACTTGCACGTGTACGGGACGTAGGAGGTCGAAATTCGATACCGCGTCCCGCACTGGGGACAGGCCGTTTCCTTGCCGGAGTCGAGGCAGGGGACGGAGACGATCTCCATGCAGTTTTTTTGAGGACAGAGCGTATAGAGCCATCCGCCGCAATGAGCGACATGGGGAGCGGGGAGCGGACGGGTCTTCGGGGCCGCCTTCTCCGGTGACTGGGTCGAGGTTTTTTCCAGTTTTTCGTCCACAGGAGATCCCTTGGCGGTAGCCATCCGGCCGCCCCGGCCAGATTCCGCGACAGCGCCCGGGACGCCGGTGAATCCTGCCGGGTCACGCGGGGTTATTCCGCAGGGTGTGCATTCGCGGGGTCAGCTCATAATGGATGGGCTGGCCGGAAAAGAAACGTTCGAACTCGTCCACCATCATGTCGAAGTAACGAGGGAATGCGTCCGGTGCGTACCAGGCGATATGGGGCGAAAGAAAAACGTTGGGGAGTTTTCGCAACGGGCTGTCTTTCGGCAGAGGCTCGGGATCGAAGACATCGAGCCCGGCGATGATCTCACGTTTCTGCAACTTGCGGAGAAGGGCTTGGTGGTCGATGACGGGGCCACGGCAGCAGCTGATCAGGATCGAGCCGCGGCGGAGCAGGTTGAGCTCTCGTTCGCCGATCATCCCCTTCGTGGAGGGCGTATGGGGCACCTGGATGACCAGAATCTCCGCATGGCGAATCACGTGCGGGAGGTCGGCTCGCTGGATACCCAGCCGGGCCACGGTCTCCTCCGGCAGGAAAGGGTCGCAGACGCGAAGCTGGACGTGGAAGGGGCCGAGCAGCTCGATGAGTCGCTGCCCCACGTGGCCGCAGCCGACGAGGCCTACCTTTCGCCCGGTGAGCTCGCCATTGACGAATTCCGCGTTGAGGGTGACGGCCCATTGCTCGGTGCCCTCGATCATGCGGCTGAAGACCTCGCCAGCATTGCGAAGGCAGGCGAGGACCAAGGCGAGGACCCACTCGGCGACGGGCTGGGAAGAAGCGATATTGGAAACGTCAGTGATGGTGATGCGACGCTGGCGAGCCGATTCGAAATCGATTTCCTTGGAGAATCGATCGCCCCAGAGGCCAACGATACGGAGGGCCGGCAATTGCTCCAGGAGGCGCGGGGTCAACACCGGCGTCCGATCGCCCCATTTCATGAGGCCATGTGCTTCACGAGCGGCCTGGCAGAACTCTTCGTCCGTATAAGGGTCCCGCCGATCGCGGCCGACGGGCTCACAGACTTTTTCCAATCGCTCCCAGTTGCCGGGAGTCACGCAGTGCTGGTAGACCCAGGGATTGAGATCCAGGATGACCTTGGGACGCATTGGCTGTATCTCTTGGTGGATGGACGTCGTGGGCTTCAGACAGCCGAAGCCCCGGCAGTTCATATTTTAGCACCCGGCATCCTTCTCGGCATCTGGGGCCGAGTGAGGCGAAGGCCCCCGCCCCGTGCTCCACAGGAAGAGGATCACCGCCAAGGACGCAAAGAGCGGAGAGGAAGACAACTTTCCCGGCGACGCGCAAACCGCGCTGGTGGACTTCATCAGATAAATAAGTTATGCGATCTCTCTCTTGGCGGGGCTGCTTCGGCGAAGCCGAACCAGCCCCGTCCCTGAAATCCGCGGAGCCCGGATGGCGGAACGGATTTCATCAGACGCAGCCGGGGAACTCCCGGCCGCGGACCAGAGGGAAGCCGTTGTGCGGGTCGGGTCGGTCCGTGGCGTGGATTTTCCACAGGTGCGCGTCGTCCTGCGGAGTGCCGATGTAACGGGCCTCCGCGGGGACATAGTGGAGCGCCCAGCCCCAGCGGCGCTGGGGGGTCGGGTTAGGCCCGCTGCAATGCAGCGTGAGACTGTGGTGGAAAACGACGTCACCAGCATCCAGTGGAGTCATCCTTTCTCCGGCCAGGACATCCCCTGTGAGTAAATAGGGGAGGTGATCCCAGTCGATGAGCCCGAACTCGTGGCTGCCGGGGATGTAGCGCACGCATCCGTTCTCCACCGTGGCGTTGTCGATGGCGATCCAGGCGGTCAGGAGGTTCTTGGATGCAAAGAAATTCCAGAAGACCGAGTCCTGGTGGTAGCGGTTGGCGGGCCCGTACGGCGGTTTAGCGAACACCTGGTCATAATAGAGCTTGATGTTCGGGCTCATCAACTCGGCGACGACATCGACGATCTTCGGGTGTCGCACGAAGGGGCCGAGCACCTCGTCCTGTCGTAGCACCCGGAGGTGGCTGACGGCGTCCAGGGGATTCTGGACGGGGCCCCAAAGCTGCTCGGCGTAAGGCTCACCGCCGACGGGGAACACCTGGGTGCCTCGGCGGAGGTGCGTGGCCGTGTGCTGCTGCGGCGGCTCCGGCGAGGTGGTCGGCCTGGAGGAGACGTTCCCGAAGCTGCCCCGGCCCGGCACGTCACGAACCGTCACCAAGTCGGCCGGAATTCCTGAAACCGTCCCGAGCACGATCTGCTCGAGGCGGGTCCGGATGAGATCGACCTCATTGCTCGTCAGGACCTGGCGAACCACGAGGTACCCATCACGGTCGTAATGCTTCTTTTGTACTCGGGTCAGCATGAGGGTCCCCTTCGAATTCGGGAGAGGTCATGGAACTTCATACAGCCTTGCGGCGACCTTGCCCCAGTTGTAGTTGTAGAAAACGCCATCACCGTAATAGCCCGTGTCGCCAAACTTGTCCCCGTAGATGCCGACCCACAGGTTCTGATAGCCCGGCTCGCCGCTCAGGTCATCCTCGAAGAATCCATCCTGAGCCGCGATTTCCCGTTCTTCGAAGACCACCTGTACGCGGCTTCCGGCGGCCAGGCCAGGGACGTTGAACCGCACGCGCCGGAGTTGGTCCGGCGGGACGCCGACGGACCCGTCGCACAAGACGGTTTCCTTCCCGCCCTGGACGAGGAGGGTGCGCTCCCACCAGGCGCGTCCCCCACGGCTGAGGAAGCCGAAGCCGTCGATCACCTTGCCGCCGAGCCCCAGCGTCTGGACGGGCACTTCGAGGCGCGCCCATTTTCCCGCCGGCGGCAGCGCCCCCAGGGAATGGAACTGCTCGGCGGTAAAGATGAACTTGACCAGATTCTCCTGGTGCGGGTCAGAGCCTTCGGGCCCGCAGAAGCCGACGGTCCCCCAGAACATCTGGTGCATGTCCTTCGCCAACCACATGCGCACGCCGCTGTCCGTGAATTGCCCGTGATCGAAAGCGCCCCAGACGGCGTGGTGGCTCCAGTCACCGTTCCCTCGAACCATCAGAACCAGGGAGGAGATGGGAACGCCAGGCGGGATGAAGAGGTACTGGACGATGGTATCGCCAGGCTGTACGGACCTTGGCTGGCCATCCCTGTAGAAATGGCTGTGGTAATCCTTCAGGAAGTCATGGAATCGACTCCACAGGGCGTCGCCCGAGTGCGAAGCCGCGCCCTGGTCGCGGATCTCGGTGTTCCACTGCCAGTCGCCGCCAATGACCGGGCCAGCGTTCGTGGCCAGGATGTATGTCCTGCCTTCCCAGGCACGCACCAGGTGTTCGACGGCGGGCTCGATCGACACGTCCCTCGGCTTCTCCTTGCCGAAAAGGATGGGCTCGATGAATCGAATCTCGCCGTTCATGCCACGAAATAGGGTGCTGTCGCCAGGAATGCCGATGATCGTGTAGCCGGTGTGGCCGCGGACGATCTCCGTCCAATGCTCGAACCGCTGCACTTTCCAGGGCATGTCGTTGAAGACGTTCGGATAGGTATTGAGGACGTAACGCTCGCCGCGGGCACGTTTCTTGGCACCCACCTCCTGGGCGAGCTGTGAGGGTTGAAAGTAGGAGTTGTTCTCGGGAGCGAACAGGTCGTGCTCCAGATAGGCTGGATAAACGACGCCATTGACCGTGGGCGAGTACCACCCGGCAGAAATCCAGAGCGGCCGGCCGCCAAGGAGCCCCTTGATCTCCCTGGCGTAACGCACGTTGTCGTCGGCGCTGCCGCCCTTCGGAGCGCTTTCCCACTCGATGAAATTGATTCCGAGAATCCCTGGATGGGTGATATCGGCCTTGACCGTATTCCGGGTCTCATCCTTCATGGGAGGAACCGGCTCGACCATCTGCGTGATGACGTAGAGGCCCAGGGCATCCCAGGCCGTCTTGAGGTCTTCCGGCGTGTAGCGCCGGCCGACCCCCGTGGTGTTGAATCCGTATTGCCGCCAATTGACAAAAGGCTTGCGGGAGAATGCGGAGGGACCGAAGTGCTGCGGCATCCGAATGTGCCCGCGATTGAAGAAGGGCTTGCCATTGACGAGGAGGTAATTGTCGGGGCTGATCTCGACCTTTTGGATGGGCTCGAATTTCTCGTCGTGGACTTCCATGCGGCCGAATCTGGGGCTTCGGCCCTCGAAGAGGACCTGGCCCGCGGCGTCAATGCCCTGCGCAAGGATGTAGTGGTCTCGGACAGGCTTCGTTTGTGGGTGGATCGGGAGTGCCGCGACGTCGAGGCTGAACTGGCAGAAGTTCGTGCTGTCGCCCTGCCAGGCCTGGGGCAGCGGGGAAAGGTTGAAGCCGGCGGCCAGCGCCTGAAAGTCCCCGACGTCCCTGCTGAGGACGCGCTGATCGTCACGGGCGCGCCGCACCTCGAGTCGGAGGGTGCGCGTGCGGTCGAGCCTGGGCCGCGCGATTCCGAGATTCAAGGAGACCGTCTGCTGGGTTTCGTCGGGGGAAAGGTAGCACTTTTCGACCTCGACAAGGGCGGCCTGACTCCAGGTGCCGAAGGTGAGCAGGGTGTCGCCGACGCCATCTACGGCGACGCGAACCCGGTATTCATGACGCCAGTCTTCAAGAAGCCGGGTCAAGGTGTAGGGCAGCACGGCAGTCGTTCTTTGTCCAGATCCCAGGTTGAACGCGAACGCGGCAGACTGGTCCGGCTGGCGGGCCGGGGGCGGCAGGAGGCGGTCCTGACCCGCGGCCCCCATGGCATACCCCGATTTGCGGGGGTCGTCCTCCCGGAATGGGCCCAATAGGGTCATTTGAACGCTGCCGGCCGCGGCGGCTTGCCCCCTGTTCACCAAGGTGACGGAGACGGCGTTCTCGCCGAAGAGGCGTTCGCCGAGGTCGATGTTCTCGACGGTTAGACCCGCGGGCTGGGCAGCTATTTCGAATGTCCTGGCGCCTCGAGCCCGCACGGCGTCCGCAGCCGTATCCACCTCGAGGAAGGCAACGTTGTCGATCCACAGGACTCCCGCATGGTTCACATTGATCCACTCGTTGATGTCGTCGTGATTCGAGCCGTTGACCCCGCGAACGCCGATGCGGACGCTGCAGGACTTCAAGGCGATCGGATCGCCCGCGTAGGAGGCCTCGCCGACGCCGCCGTGCGTGGCTCGCGGGTTGATGGGCCGCGGGATGAACTCGGCCTGGTAGGCGTGCCATCCACCGGTCGTGCCCGGGGAGGGGGAGTCGAAGAAGACCTCTCTGCCCTGGTCGTCCAATACCTGAATGAGGAGGTTGGCCAGCAAGTAAGCGTTGTAATCGAACCGGATGGCCATGCGCTGAGGGCCAGGCTGATTGAGGGCAATCGGCTCGGATTCGACGTATTTCTCATCTCCCGGCGCAACGTTCATCCGGAGGGATCGGCGTCCGGCGGCGGCGACGAGCGAGTCGAGATGGTTCTCGCCCCTGGGTTCGCCGAGATAGTGATACCAGGAGCGCCAGATGTAGTACCAGTTGGAGCCGACATGGCGGAGGGACTTCCGGACGGGCCGCCAGGCGACGGGCCATCCCGACGCGTCCGTCTCTTCGAAGCCCGGGTTGGCGGCAAGGGAATAAGGGGGTGGTAGGACTGGCCGTTCCAGGGAGACGTCATCGACGAGCACGTCCTTCGATGCCTCGCTGGTCTTGAGGGAGAGCGTAATGGAGATGGCCCCGGCGGGTTTCTCCAGGCTCTTGAGCGCGATGCCCGCGGCCTCTTGGGCCAGTTCGAGAGCATGCCGCGCCCACTGGGGCGAGCACGAGAAAGTCTTTTCGGCCCGTGTCACCTCGACGCCAGCAGACGAGGTGAGAATCAGGGAGACTGAAAGCGAGTCGCCGTCCGCCGTACCTCGGGCCCAGAAAGAGAGAGCGAGGGGCGCCGAGGGAACGCTGCCGGAGGTATGTACCCCGTAGCCGATTCCGGCCTGGGACAGGGCCTTGCCCGGGAGCACCCTCATCGCGTAGCTGCCCGAGTGCCCGCCGGACACGCGCTGGCAGCCTTCGATCACGGCGCGGCCGGACCAGGCCATGTCCTCGCCCTGGACACGAGCCGTCACCCATCCGTCGGGCACTCCGTCGGCCTGGCCGAAGGTGACGCGGGCCTGGACTGGGCAACTCATGACTTCGCCTCGCGGGTTGTCCCAGTCGAGCTCGAAGCCGCCGTTTGAAACGAGGTTGAAGCCGCTGGCGGGTCTGACCTCCTGGGCCAGGGCGGTGGAGAGGATCACTGGGCCGCGCCCGATGAGCACGACGCCGAGGAGAAAAGAAAACGCGGCAAGGACCTTCAAGCATTTCATTTGAACATGATCCATCTTACGCTCTCGTCCTCAAAACACAAACGAGGCCCGACCTCGGGGCCACCCGCTCGAATGGAAGCTGAGAAGCGCCCAGGCTGCCCCGCCAAGAAGGATGGGTCTCACGGAAAACTCCGGACACTTTTGGAATCCTTTGAACTTGTTATGCTTATATTTTTGCACAGAAAACTGAAATTTTGAAACCGTTCTATGAAACAATTGATCTGGCCTATGGCTTTCGCCGTCGGACTGGGGCTCACTCGGGCGAGGTCCGAAGAAACGACCCGGCCGTCCGATCGCCTCGCCGAGGCGTTGAAGAGTGTGGGGCTGGACAAGGCCGATCTGGGCTTCCGCCCGAAGGGCTATTGGTCCCGATTCCCTGACCCTCAGCGAATGCCTTACAAGATGCATTTTTTCGATTCCCTGTACGCGGAGCCGCTCCGAGTCTACGATTTCACCCTCGTCCTGGCTCAGGCGGTCCGCGACTGTCTTTCGGTTGAAAGACTTGAGAAAGAGCCGGATTCGCTCTTCAAGCTGTGCTTCTTTCTCGGCATCGAACACAAGGTCGGCGGCTTCCGTGGCTACAGCGCAAATCTGGACCCCGTGCCGGCGGGCGATGCTCCGCTGCTTTCCGCGGTCCGGCGCGCTTATGAGGTCACGGGAAGCCAGATGCGGACCGTGGTCTTTGGCAAGAAGGCGGACTGGCCGGACCCGGAGGCGGACCTGAAGAAGCAGATGGAAGGAGTGGATACGGAGATGGAAAAACTCCTCGCCTCTCTGCTGCTGAACGTGGTGGACGCGTACGCCTGGCGCAAGATTGCGCTTCGCAACGCTCATCCGGAAAGGTTGCGTGCCGTCTTCGCCATGCGTGACTTTCACGGGCATTCGACGGATGGTCAGAGCTATCCCTTTCAGGTGGATGATGCGGCCCGAGACCTCGATGAGCAATCGCTTTACTACGCGGCGCAAAAGACGGTTCAGGCCGCTCAGGACGCCGCGGGTGGGCTCAAAGCGCTTGTCCTCAAGAATCCGGATAAATATAAGAAGCTTTCGATCAATGTCCTCACACCACTGGGGAGGATCGTGGCCGCTGGAACGGGAAACGAGACGCATTCCAGTGGCGACTGTGCGGTGCTGGTGGACCTCGGCGGCGATGATACCTTCATCGGGGCCACAGGTGCGACCTCCTCCCTCGACGTGCCCATCTCCATCGCCATCGACCTCTCCGGCAACGATGTCTACCGGTGCGACGACGAGCGCCAGATTTCGCAGGGCGCGGCTATCTTCGGGGCCGGAGTCTTGATCGACCTTGCCGGCAATGACACTTACCAGGCGAAGAGAGGCGCGCAGGGATACGGCCTTTTTGGCCTGGGAATGCTCGTGGACTACCAGGGCGATGACCAGTACATCCTCGAATACTCCGGTCAAGGAGCGGGCTACTTCGGCATCGGTCTGAATCTGGATGGAGAGGGGAGTGACACCTATTCCCTTTATGGCGACGGACAAGGTTTCGGCGGGCCTGGCGGTGTCGGCGTGCTGGCAAACCAGACGGGGAACGACACTTATACGGCGGAGCCGCTCGCGGAAAAGGCGGGCCGGCCCGATTACCATTCGCAAATGAAGATCGCGGTGAGCCAGGCCCAGGGATGTGGAGCAGGCAGCCGCGCCGACGGCTCCCACGGCCATGCGTGGGCCGGCGGACTCGGCGTCCTCATCGATATCCAGGGCAACGACAGATACGAATCCGGCAATTGGTCGATAGGGACCGGTTACTGGTTTGGGACCGGCATCCTTTATGACGGCTCGGGCGACGATATGTATCGGAGCGTCTACTTTACCCAGGCCTCGGGCGCTCACTTCTCGATCGGCGTCATCATCGACGAGGGCGGCAAGGACCAGCACATCCTTTATGAAACGGGCGGAGCGGGCATCGCCTTCGGCTGGGATTTCACCGTCGCGCTCCTCATCGACAAGGGAGGCGATGACCTTTATGCGGCCCGGATGATCAGCATCGGCTGCGCCCAGATTCGTTCCAACGCCCTCCTCATCGACCTCGGCGGCAATGACACCTATGGCCTCCCGCCCGGCGCGGAAGGGATGGGGTCGGCCACTTTCCTGGACTCCTATGCCAAGCCTTCTTATTCCTACGGGCCCTACAGCCTCTATGGCAACTCCATCGGCCTGCTCCTCGACGTCGGAGGCAAAGACCAGTATCTCGAGGAGGATTTCACCACCGCGGCGAAGAAGCCCTCGGCCTTGGCCGCGGATAACAAAATCTGGTTCAAGCCTCCGAAGGAATCGCCCAACTTCGGCTATCGCAGTTTCGGAATCGGCTTGGACGTCGAGACCGGCACGGTCCCGGATTTCTTCCTGCTGGAAAACCGGCGTTGAGAACGCGGCAAGGCCCTTCAAGCTCCTCATGGGGTCACTTTTCTTGCCTCAGGCGGGCGGATGTCGAAATTGAAAAACACCGGCCCACGGCCTCGAACCGCGAGGGCTGAGATACGGTGTCGGCCTGGCAAGCTCCCTGGGGTATATTCCCCCCGGGCAATGCCGTCGAGGTCCGTCGTGAAAGCCACCGAGGTGAGTTGCCCGGCCCCGCGGAGAATCTCCATCGTGCCCATGAACCCGCCAATCCCGTTGCCGTCCTTGTCGCAGAGTTTGACCGCGAGAGGGACAGGCAACTTCTGTCCGGCCAGGCCTCGCTGGTTATTACCGCTGAGTATTCCGAGGTGGTCCGGCGGGCCGACCTTCACCGCAACGTCCGAGGGACGCAGCTTGACGTCTGGATTGGACTGGAGCGCCGCGTAGGCCTCCGTGACGGCGTGCCACATGGGTCCATCGTAGGGCTGCGCCTGGCGCTTCGGATAGCCTTCCGTATCCCAGGCCAGCTCGATCGGCCGATAGAGCTTGTCCAGTTCCTCTTTCCCGGGCTTTTCACCCTTCCGCATCTTTTCCCGGGTCAACTGGAGAAAGGCCTGAACCCGGGGACGCCAGTAGAAGCGAAGAACTTCATAAAAGTCGCGGCTTCCATAATCGATGATGGTCGGGTAGGACGTGGCAAAACTGAGGTTCTTCCGCAGGGTTTCCCTCATGGCCGCGAGCCGGGGATTCCTTCGATGCCGGGCCAGGGAACGTGCCAGGTCCTCCACGCGGCAGCTCGGTCGACTGGACAGAACACCTTCGACCTGGGAAAGGATGAAAAGCATCGCGCTGGCGTGCCGATCGAAGCGGCGCTCGTCCCTGGCAGCGAAGGCCTCATCGAGCGCCAGGAAGTGGGCGTTGAAGAGCTCGGTGGCATACTGGCGGAAAGCGTCCACAAGGTCGTTGCCAAAGCACTCTTGATCGCGGAGGCTGGCCGCAACAGGCAGCACGGCATCGAAGAACTTTTCGAGGCGTCTAGCGGTTTGGACCGACCAGCTCATGGGCATGAAGCGGATGGGGTAGTTGGGAAGCGGTTGCATGTGGGGGTACATCCGATGCTGGTACATGGCGCTGGAGGTGACCCAATCGGTGTACACCACGTCCGCCAGAGTCCGGAGCGCCTTCCCGCCGCGCGTAGCGTTCTGTGCTCCGTATCGTCTAAGGGCAACATCGGCGAGATGCTTGGAATAGTCGATTCGGCCTGGCTGCCACGCCAGGCGGGTGATGAAGTCGTAATAATGCACGTTGTAGCGGAGGACTTCCGTGGCGATGCCGATGCCGCAGCAGTTAGCCGCCTTCCGGTCGCCGGCCAGGCGTTGGACGGTCTCGATGCTCTTGGGGATATTGCCGTGGAGATAGTCGTCGCCTCCGAACTCGTTGAGGAAGGCCAAAGCGAAGGGCAGCCCTCGGTAATAATTGACCCGCTCCCCTTCACAGATTGGTCTGGGGGTCCACTCGATCCCTTGGCACCAGGCGATGGCCTTTTCGGGAGGGTTCACGTTCCTGAGGAAGCCCTGGATCACTTTCTTCGACCATGCACAGGTGTAATTGAACACCCAGCCCCAGTCGTTGAAGACCCAGATGCCTTCCGGGTCCGCCGCCTGGATTCCGGCCATGACCCCGAGCGGCAGGGAGATCATGATGGCGTTTCGTTCCTCGGGACTCGTGTTGAAGCTCGATTCGCTGTAGGGATCGCTGCCGGTGTAGAGGTGCCAGGTCCCGTAGATTTCCGTCCAGCAGCGAACATAGGTCTCCACCAGCTTCCGGTAGAGGGGATCAGTGGGGAAAAGGTTCGGTGACAAGGTGGGCTCCGTCGCATCCCCCTGGGGACAAAACCATCCCTGCCGGAAGTAGCGGCTTTGAGGGTGGGCCCGCTCGAATTCCACGGTCACCCCGGTAGTGGGGATGGGTGTGATGGCATCCATGTCCAGCGTTCGCAGGTAATCGAAGATGCGCCGGGCAAATCGCATCGCTTCCAGGTCTTTCTCGGGGATCGGCCGCTGGCCCAGTCCCATCCGTTCCTCGACGATTTTCCCCACCATGGCCATGCCGATGTTGGGGATGATCGCGTTGAACTTGTTTTTCATGAGCCAGTCGATCTCGGTCTTCCACTCTTCAAAACCCCACAGGCTTCCGAAAGAATAGCCCGCTGCGCATCCGCCATCGAAGGAGAAGCGGAGCCGAAAGCGGGGGCGTTCGGAGATGTCGATTTTGGGCAGTCGGATGCTGTTCATCCTGGGCACATGGTCGCCGTCCCAGAAGAATCCGACGTGCAGGAATTTTTCCAGGAGCTGATAAACGGCATAGAGCGTGCCACGGTCCCGGGACCCGCCCAGGACGAGGTCACGGTCAAGCGTCTTGATGATGAAACCGTCCGTGCCGGGCCAGGTGTTGGTCAAGCGCACTGCCCCCCGACGGACATGTTCCTGAATCCTGTGGTGGGTTTCAGGTCTGCCGATGAGAATGAGCGCGTGTCCGGTGGGGATGGGCTGACCGCCTTCCCTGGCGATGGGCAGCCGGACTCCGCTCATCTGCTCCACGTAGCGCGACAGTTCCCCAGCCGCATGCTTCTCGGTGGCCGTCGCCTTTTGGCCGAGGAGGAGGATGCTGTGAGGTTTACCCTCGTGTACGACCGTGAAGGAGGGCAGCTTGTCTTTCTTCATTGGGACCTCTTAAGCGGGCTATCGCCCGCAACACAAGTTGGAGTAACGGCTTTAGCCGTTGTCGGAACAACACCACGCTTAAATCCCTCCCAAACTTGTCCTCCCAATGGGACAGGTCCGGGAGGCGTGAATTCAACATCTCCGCCGGGTGCCCGCGCTAGCGGGCGCGGCAAAGTTACAGCCTTAGACTCTAAACTACGCCCCAATAATGAAGTCGTTACGCATGACTCAGTCCTTGCTCACACCGCCGCCGGTCACCACCAACCCGTAATCTTCGAGCTTCAAGTGGGCCCAAGAGGCTGCCGGGGTCCCGGGATAGTGGTCGAGGATCGATTTCAACACGGCGACTGCGCTTTCCCTGTCTTTGAAGGTGGCGCTGTTGCGCACCTCATAGATGGATGTGACCATGAACTGCATGGCTGGGATGCGGCTGCCATCGAAAAAATTGATGATTTCACGGCAGGTATCCAACGCGCGGTCCCACTTCTGCCAGGCGCAATAGCATTCTGCGACCCGGAAGAGATGGGTCGGCGACTCATACTCGCTGAGCGTATAGGCCTTGATGGCTTTTTCGTAGTCCTGGGTGAGGAACTGGTGGACCTGGCCGATCTGATAATAGGCGATGCTGATGCGGCCAAAGTCGCTATTCAGGACGTCTTCATAGGCCTTGACTGCTTCTTCGGCTTTTTTTTGGCGATGGAATGAGGCGGCTACCTCCCACTGGCCGTTGAACTTATTCTCCATCTTCCTGTACTGGGACCGTGCTTCGTCCCATGCCCCGGCGGGCTTCTCCAGGTAGAGCCCGAATTCCAATCGGGTCCCGTCGTCCCCGGGCCATTTCTTCAGGTAAAGCGCATACCACTGCCGGACCAAATCCTCATTCTTGAGGCTCTTGTAGATTTCGATAATCCTCTTGAGACAGGAGGGGAAGTGCCGGGTGGCCCAAGGGTTTCGGTTGGGGAATTCCTGAAGCCACCTTACCGCCTCTTCGTGTTTGCCCATGCCCACGTAACAGCCCGCGGCAAGGAATTCACTCTCAACGATCTTCTCGCGTTCCTTGGGAAACCGCTTTGGAAACTCCTGATACTGCTTCACCGCCTCGTCGGGTTTCTCCATGTCCAGGAAACAGTCTGCCACCAGGAAGTGGCAGCCGATCACACGATCGTGTTCCCTGGGAAAGTTGATGCCAAAATTCCGATAGATTTCTATGGCCCTTTGAAGATACTCATTCCCTTCTCCGTGCTTGTCTCTTGCCCGGAGTTCCTTCCCCCGCCCCCGGTAGAGCCCTGCCATGTGCATTTCCGTGTCCTCTTTCGAGCGCACGCGCCAGCTCATCTCCCGCGCCGCCACAGGGTCCTTTTCCTCCAGCGCATAACGGACGACGAGCCAGTCTATCGCCTGGCGATAGAGCGGATGGCCTTTGAACTCGAAAACGATGCGTTTCCGCTGTTGAAGGGCGATGTCGGCCTTCCCCTCCGTCAGATTCAGGTCCGAAAGCGTCCACAGTGCGTGGGCCGCCAGGGGATGTTGGGGATAAGCGTCAATGAGCTTTTGATACTCCGCCGGGGCCCGCTCCGGCTCGCCGATTCGCGCGTAGCAAAGTGCGATGGCCCACTGGGCCTGCGGGGCCTCGGGACTATCCGGATAGTAATCCAATACCTTCTGGTATTCCTTGATAGCCGTGTAGACGTGACGGTGTTGCTGACAGCACACCCCCATCATGAACTGGGCGAAGGAGGCAGCGGGGATGTTGGGATAGAGTTTCAGGAACTTGTCGAACTCGTTGAGAGCCAGCTCCATGTTGCCGGATTGATACGCCCTTTCCGCCAGCTCGTAGGCGTAGCGTTCTTCTTCCCGGAGCTTCTTGAAACGGTCGAGGTCAAGCCCTTCTCCGGCCGCTGGCACGGGAGGTAATAGGGCAAGCATGGACAAGGCGAGGATGGCTTTGATCTTCCGCATGAGGTAACCGACTCGGGATTTCAATTTTGCTGTTCCTATCTCTTCTACTTTTCGACTGCGATGAGATGAGTATAGGAAACCCGCGGGTAGACGGCGACCAGGTCATCTCCGTCCATCCTGAATTGACAATCGCCATACCTGGCGGACGAGACCTTCTTGACCGGGCCCGCGTGCTTCACCCTGAACTCGACACCTTTCAACTCCTTGGCGCCGAGATCGACCACCCAGATGACATAGCCCCGGGGGCCTTCCATGAGCGAGGTATAAAGGCCCGGCACCGATGCGGTGAGCGGCCGCTCGAGGCCGATAGGGTCGGCCAGCACGGTGGCCATTTTCCTTGCCTCTGCCCCCAAGTCCATTCGCTCGACCTGGCCATAGCCCATCTTCCCGCCCTGCCAGTGCAGGTTGACGTAGGCCTCGCCCACGAACGCGCCCACGAGAAGGGCGCTGCCTTTCCCGAACGGGTTGTAGATGAGACCGGGCTGACCGTCTCCATATTGCCCCAGGACCGTCCCCGTGGAGGGCTCGGCGGCCATTTTGGCCCCGATGACAGGGAGCTTCAGCGCGGGCATCCAGGAGTTCCCGGTCACCGTCAGGGTATCGATGTTACGGAATCCCAGCTTCCACAATCCGGAGAGCCACGGCGCCCGAGGCGAGACCTGCCAGCCCTCTTGCAATTGCATGTGCCGGCGCTTTATACCGAAGACAGGGTTGAGAATCTCGGCAGGTTGGTTGTATTCATTCCAACCGGCGGCCCCGAGTCCGGCCCAGAGATGCCCGCCCGCACCGACCCATTCTGCGATTGTTTTCTGAGCCGCCTCCCGGACCTGGGGATCGGTGATGAAGAGGAGTGAGTAATTCTTGAGGCCATCCCCTTCCAGGATATCGTCCTCGGAGATCAAGTCCACATGCAGGTAGTCGTGCTTCAGACAGATGTAAAGGTGTTGCCGCTCAGGACCGAAGTAAAGCCCGTTCACCTGCATGATATCGGACGTATTGGCAACGAGTATTGCGGCCTTGGCCGTCTTGACTTTCCCATCGGCGATGAGATCCTCGAATTTCGAGACGAGCCGCGTCATGCCCGCGATCTGGGCCATCTCGCCCGGGGAGTCCGCCCAAGCGGGTCCGATGGTCGTCACGGGTCCATAGAGATACAGGCCGATGTCTTTGCAGCCCTGCATCATCCAGGCGAAGAAGCGGGGCTCGGCCCAGAAACCGACGAGGAGGCCCACCGTTTTCATATTTCGCTTCCGTGCTGCGCAGCGGAGCAGGTCTGCCCCAAAGCAGACCATGCCGACGGCGAAGTCGTTGGTCGTGACCCAATCCTCCACCTGAAGACCCTCGAAAGCCCCGAGCCGGGCCAGCTCGAAGATATCCATGTTGTTCGGACCATCGAGGCCGTTACTGTTTCCCATGACGCCAATCTGGACCGGCCCAGCCTGCAGATTAACCGTAACGATTTCAGCTTTGGGAAACTGTTTCAGGACGGCTTTCGTGGCTGCCCGGTATGAGAGCGCCGTATAGTGGTTGACGAATCGGCGAGTCCAGTAGTAATGCTGTAATTCACCGGTGGCGGGCTGTCCAGGCCCTGCGATGGCTGGCCGAACCTCCAGCCCCGTCACCTCGTCCCAGGACTTTTTGCCAAAAAATTCGGGGCTGAATCCCTTCTCCTTGAGGTAAAGGTGGAAGGCATCCTTCAGCTTTGGCACCGTGAGATAGCCTACGTCAATGGCCGGGCCAACCTCATCTCCGAGATTGACGGAACGGGCGTTCTGGAAGGCAGCGCCCGCTCCGAATTTCTCCTTCAGCAAGGCGAAGCTCTCGTCATTGACCCTATCCAGCGTCTGCCATATCGTTTCCTTGTCGTTGAACTGCTGCCAGGGAACACGGACGATTCCGCCATAGTCGCCCCAGCCTCTGAAACCGGTTGTCAACAGGCCATACTTCGGCGCCAGCTCACTCCACCAGGCGTCTTCAATGCCCTGCAGGGTATGGATGCCGAAATCCGGGGCGTTGACTCCCAGCATTTCCATGATCTGGAATTCCATTTCTGCCCGACCCCGGCTGACTTTTCCCCCAAACCAACGCGTCGGGCCGACATCCACATTCGTTCCAACAAACAACTTCTTGAGATGAGCCGGCTTCTGATCGCCCACGGCCTTGACCAAACCCTCGTAGCGCATTCTCGCCCACTCGGTGTAGGTCATCACACGGTTGAGTTGCTCCAGCCCTCCGCCAGTGGGCATGAGTACGCCGGCAATGCCATCCGAGCTGAGCTCTTCGTCATAGGCGTGGAAGATAAACTTTTGGGATGGTTTGGTGGCGAATTCAAGGTGGAGCTTCATGCCTGGCTGGGGGGGCTTGACGAAAAAGGAGGTATTCCACTGGGCACTGCCCGACCGAGGAAGTTGAATCCACTGGGAATACTCCCCGGCCCTCAGCAGGCCGCTATCCTCCCCTGATTCCTGCTTTTCGGGGCTCTCCTCGGCCTCGCTTTCGTCCTCCCCTTGTCCCGGTTCAAGCCCGGGTGACTTGGCGGCTTCGGGCGGCTTGACCGGCCGGGAGAATTCCCCCACTTTTTGAAATTCCGCTCCGTACGGGTTGACTTCGCACTGGACGAGCACGGAATAACGGAAATTCTTGGGCTCGTCGATCTTGAAACGGACGTAGACCGTCCCGTCAAAATCTTTGAAATTTTTTTCGTATTCTTCGGGGCTGACGGAGGCCGCATGTCCGCGCGGGTGAAACATGGCCAGAATCAGCAGGGCCGGAACAGTCCAACGAAGGAGGAGAGACCAGGCCGTGCAGGATGGTTTAGGCATGGCGTTCAACTCCCTGGATGTGGAACGCGAAGAGCGGGGTCTGGTTTCAGCATGAATCTCCCTTCATCATGTGTCCACGCCGTAGGGGAAGGAATTTCATCTTGTCACTTCACCTCGTCGAGATATTCCGGCACGATCTTGTTGGTCTGACCGGTTTTCTTGAGCAGTGCGGCGATCTTTTCGTCGAGCATGTGGTACAGGAGAATTTGGTTTAACCCGCTGACGGCGGCCATTCGCTTTGGAGGAAATGGAATCTCGACCTCCGAATCTACGCCGCGCCATTGCTGGTCCACATGCGCAAGAGCGCCGGACGCGTCCACGCCGCGCCATTGCTGATGGGTGGTCGCAGGCTGAGTGGCCTCGTTGTCCTGTGGGGGAACATAGCAGGTGATCTTGTCGATCTGCGCCTCGTCAATATGCTTGTCCACGCCGGCGATCATTCCGACGTAACTGAACCAGATCAGGAGGTCTCCCTCCGCGAGGTTCTCTTTGAAGATGCCCGTATCGCCATAGGGATTTTGGAAGGGCTTGATTCCGGAAATATGATCGCCGATGATCTCTTCGCCAAAGGCGTGACAACAGCCGGAAATCCCAACCTGCCGCCCTGATTTCATGCGCGCCACGATGATCTCGGCCGCCTTGGACAATTCTTCGTCCGTCTTCTTGTTGGACACCTCTTCCAGCAACCGTCGCACACGAGCCGCGTATTGCGCCGCCAGTCTCCCGGCAGGTATTGGCGCGCCGCCATAGTCGAACAGTCGGTACCGCCCCTCGTCCGTCTGGATGTTTCGCGTCCACTCCTCGCCACCCTCGGCTTGGATCGAGCGGAAAATACCGGGATACTTACCCCGCCGGGTCATGGCGGCGGCGAATTCGCAGACCCACATCCAGGAGTTCATGGTGTTGGCCAGATCGTTTACCCGCGCAAGGCGTTTGTCGCCCGATGGAGCGAAGTTATCGATCAAGAAATCAATTTCTCCGTGGAAGTCATGCGCATTGAAATCCTTCGGCATCCCGGATCGGGAGGCAAACAGGAGCAACTTGCTTTTGTGCTCTTTCTTGCTCGCCAGAAAATCAGCGACAAGTTTGAACGTTCGGGGGTCATCCCAGGAGCGGATGCTGGCGATGACGAGATCCTCGGACGTATTCGGCTTCGTGAAATTGCCCAGTGGGACGACTCGCGCCAGTCCACCAGAACGGTTATGCAGTTCGTCGAAGAATCCGTTTTCATACTGCCATATCGCCCAGAGGATGGCATCCGGATGATCCATGACCACGTCGGCATGGGCCTCGGCGACAAGGCTAATCTTCGGAATGTTCTTTTCCAAGGGTTCCAGGCGGGTCTTGAAATCCCCCAGGGTGCCGCCCAGTAATTGGCGACAAAGGGCGATACCAAGGATGGCAACCCCTATAGCCACCCTTCGCGATTGAAATTCCGATACTATTATTGTTGGCTTAGTGTACATCCATCGGGGCCGCGATCGGGTACACTTCGGATTCATAGGACTTGCCTCACCGCGTCTGGACGAACAGCGCCCGAATCTCGCCAGGGGCCAGCTTGACCGTGCTGATGGTGGCGTCGCCGTCCTGCTTCCACTCGACCTGGATTGGCTGGGTGTACTGCGGCAGCCACTCGTTGCCATCATCAGCAGAAAGCGGTTAGAGCTGGAGAAGAGGTTCATCGGGTGTCCTATGGGGGTTGGATGATGAAATCAAAAGTAACGCGGTTTCGGCCGCGGATCGCCTGGGCGCGGATGGTGTGCCGGCCGGGCACATTGCCGGGGGTATATTCGCCCCGCGCCAGGCCGTCGAGGTCCGTGGTAAAGACGACCGAGGTGAGTTTGCCGGCCCCGCGGACGATGTCCATGGTGCCCATGAACCCTCCGACCCCATTGCCATCCTTGTCGCAGAGCTTTATGACCAGCGGAGCCGGCAGCTTTTCGCCAACCTTGCCGTTCTGATGATTGCCGCTGACAATCTCCAAGTGGTCCACGGGTCCTGCCTTCACCCGGATGTCCGTAGGCCGCAGTCTGACGGCGTGATGGGTACGGACGGCGTCGAAGGCGGCCTTGACCGCCCGCCACATGGGGCCCGGATAGGGCGGCGCCTGCCGCGGATCATAGCCCCTCTCATCCCATTTCACCTCGATGGCCCGGTAAAGCGTGTCCAACTCCTCCTTGGTGGGCCGGGCCCCGAGGATCATTTTCTCCCTCATGAGTTTGAGGAACGCTTCGACCCGAGGCCGCCAATAGAACTTGAGCTGTTCATAGAAGTCCCTGCTTCCGTAGTCGATGATGCTGGGATAGGAAGTGGCGAAGCTGAGATTCTTACGCACCGTTTCCCTCATCTTGTCGAGGCGGGGATTTCTCCGGTGGCGGGAAAGGGAGCGGGCCAGGTCCTCGACGCGGCAGCTTGGCCGGCTGGAAAGGACCCGCTCCACATGATCCAGGAGGAAGAGCATGGCCGCGGCGTGGCGGTCGAACCTTGCCGCGTCTCTGGCCGAGAAGGCGGAATCAAGGCCGAGGAAATGGACGTTGAAGAGTTCGGTGGCGTACTGACGGAAGGCGTCGACCAGGTCGTGGCCGAGGAAGGGATTCGCGCGGACGGCTGGGGGCAGGGAGAGCGCCATCTCGATGAAGCGGCCCAGGTATTGGGCCGTCCGCACGGACCAGTTCATGGGCATGAAGCGCACGGGGTAGTTGGGCATGGGCTGCTGGTGGGGATAGAGGCGATGCTGGTACATGGCGCTGGATGTGACCCAATCGCGGTAAACGGCATCGGCGAGGACCCGGATGGCCTTTTGCGATTCTTTAAGCGATTGTTTTCCATATCGGCGGAGAGCGAGATCGCCGAGGTGGGATGGGTATCCGATGCGCTGGGGTTGCCACGCCAGGCGCATCAGAAAGTCGTAGTAATGCACGTTGTAATGCAGGACCTCGTTGACGAGGCCGAAGCCGCGGCAGCCGGCCGCCTTCGGGACCGCGTCAAGGTCTCGAACGAGGGCAAGGCTTTTGGGGAGGTTGCCGTGCAGGTAATCGTCGCCTCCAAACTCGTTGAGGAAGCCCAAGGCGAATGGCCGCCCCGCGTAGTAGTCCACCCTCGCTTCCTCGAAGATGGGCCGTGCGGTCCATTCGATCCAGTTGTTCCAGACAAGGGCTCTCTCGGACGGACGGACGTTTTTCAGGAAGCCCTGGATGAGTTCCTTCGACCAGGCGCAGGTGAAATTAAAGACCCAGCCCCAGTCGTTGAATATCCAGATGCCTTCGGGGTCCGCGTCCTGGATACCGGCCATCACCCCCTTGGGAAGGCCCATAAGGACCTCGTCACGCTCCTCCGGGGTCGTATCAAAAGTCGCTTCGCTGCCCGGGTCGACGCCCCAGTACAAATGCCAGGTCCCGTAGACTTCCGTCCAGGTGTGGATGAATGTTTCGACCAGCTTTCGGTAGAGGGGATCGGCTGGGTGGATGTTGGGATGGAGTGCGATCTTTTCGGCCGAGCCTTCTGGGATGGTCCACCCCTGGCGGAAATAGCGTCCCTGAGGATGGCGACTCTGAAATTCTTTCGTGACGTTCGTGCCCGGAAGCGGGGTGATGGCATCCATATCGAGGGTCCGCATGTAACCGAAGACCCGCCGGGCAAGCCGCATGGATTCCCGATCCTCCTTCGAGATTTCACGTTTAGGCAGCCCCATTCGTTCATCGACCATTTTGTCGACGATGGGACGGCCGAGGCTGGGGATCACCGCGTTGAATTTGTTTTTCGCGAGCCAGTCCAGCTCGGTCTTCCATTCCTCGAAACCCCAGAGGCTTCCGAAGGAGTAACCCGCCGCGCATCCGCCGTGGAAGGAGAAACGCAGGGAGAAGCGGGGCTTCTCGGGCAGGTTGATCCGGGGCAGGGCGATGTTCCTCGTTTTGGGGACCTGGTCCCCGTCCGAAAAGAATCCGACATGGAGGAACTTTTCGAGCAGGTGGTATACGGCATAGAGGGTGCCGCGGTCGCGGGACCCGCCGAGGACCAGCTTATTTCCCGCGGTGTGGATGACAAATCCATCCCCGCCGGGGTAATCTCCGGAAAGCTTGAGAGCCCCCTGAAGGACGAGTTCCAGGATCCTCGGGTTGGTTTCCGGCCTGCCGATCAGGATGACCGTCTGACCCGGCCTCGTGGTGGTCTCACCGTCTTGGACCACGGGCAGCCTTGCGCCGCTCGTGCGTTCCACATAGCGCTTCAGTTCGTCAGCCGCGTGTTTCTCCGTGGGGGTGGCTTTTCGCCCGAGCACGATCAGGCTGGATGGCCTGCCGTGGGCGACCAGAGTGAGCACGCGGGAATCTGTCTTTCTCATGGGGCATTCCTTTCCATTGGCCTTCTACCCAGGGCGGCCATCGGCTCGCTCGGCTGCCCTGGGCTTTGCTTGTTCAACCCTTTCGGGGTAGGAGTAACAGAGGGGGGGCCATGGGGTCGGTCCTTGTTTTGGTGTTTGTCGGCGGAGGGAAAGAATAGCCAAGTATCAAAACAAGGACCGACCCCATGCCTTCCGAAAGCATCCACGCCATCATCAGTAAAAAGCATTTGAACGAGGGGTACGAGTTCACAGCTATGGGCTCCTAGCGCAAAGGGGTCAAAGCCTTATGACGTTCCGACTCGCAGAACTAAATTCGGGGATTGCCACCACCCCCTCCTCCGGAAGAGCTAGAGCTACCCGGGCAGGGGATGGGTGTAATTTTCTTGATCAGGTTTTTGTTGACCGTCTTCGACCCTTTATTGGCAACCGAAATGGTAATCATATTGTGGTCTCCTTCGCTCACGGTGGCCTGGTATTTCTGGCCACTGCTGGTCTCGACGATGGCGCAATAGGCCGGGGGCGAAGGACGATAATGAGAAAACTTGAAACCGTAAAAGAAGGCATTCGAATTCGGATCAAACTGTGACGCCACGCGGCCCCACGGCGTCCGCGGATGGCGGTCCGCTACAAAACGCATGGCCCGAATCACCATTTCCCGGTCATTGGCCTCGTCCTTCGTGGCCTTCACTGGCTGATTGGCGACAAACGTAATGACGTTGCCAGCGGGTAGGGGATGGGTCTCCTCCAGGAAGTCCTCCAGGCACAATTTGAACTGACGGATGCGGTGGCGCGCCAAGACCAATGAGGCCATGACGAGATCGGCGTTGGCCGGCCAGCGCCGGTTTTCAGTGAGGTTTTCCAGTTGGCTGGTGGGCATGATCGCATTCTGCTCCATCCCTTGAATCAGGTCCCCCGTCAGGCTCAACTTCTTGTTGCAGTCCGCGATCTGAACGCGGGCCTCCGATACTCCGAACCAGACCCATCGGGGCCCGCCCGTGTTCATTTTTTGAATGACCGCTTCGACGGCGGCTTTATAAGGATTCCTCATGGTGCGTTTCTGATATTCTTCTCTCGAAACCAGCTCCGGCCGGTAAACCTCCATGAGGTCCCAGTCATACATGGTCTGCTTTTCAGCCTCCGGCATCGGATCGAGAATGTAGTAGGCCCCGCCGGAATAAAAGGCGAGGCGGCTGATGTCGTAGATGCCAAAGCCAGACAAGACATTTTCAACACTATAAAAACCGCCCCAGGAGACACCCGTACCCTCGGGGTAGGCGGTTTCAGGGCCCCTGTGGACCGTCCCCATGCCTGAAAATTTCTCGCCATCCCTATCGACAAATTCAAAGGGTTCTAAAAGGTATTGGCTCTGGAATGGGCACTCGCGGTTGATCACGAACAGGGTCGTCTGCGTCTTGCGCAATTCCGCCAGAGCTTTTTCCAAAAGATCGCTGTCGTCCGGGCTGTCGTCGTCCACCAGCACCAGCACCTTTTTCCCCTTGTGCGTGCTCTCGGCAAACGTATTCGCCGCATAGATGACTGCGGCCATCGTGTTCTCTGTTGTCCCGGGCGGACTCAGCTCGATGGCGTCAATCGCTTGCATCACCCGGTCCACGTCCGACGTGGGCTTGAGCCATAGGTGTGGCTTGTCGCTGTAATAGACGACCGCCTGCATGAGCTCTCCGGCGCCTTCCTGTTCCCTGAACTTCCGATCCATCTCCCAGAGCCGTTCCTTGATGGCTCGCTGGTCATCCAGCATGCTGAGGGAAGCATCGATGACCCAAACGAGAAGCACGTTCCCGTTATACCTGCCACCTCGTGAAATCTTGCCGAGGCGGCCTGTCAGGTGGCGCATGATGCCCTGGTAGCCGGCGCCGCGGGCATTGAAGCCGGACTCTCCAATGCCGATCACGTCGGTGGACTCGAGTTCTCCCATGCCCGCGCCATCCCCGATCTCGCCGGTCTCCTCGATTCCCGTGAAGCTCTCATCCGCCGGAACGATGCTCTCCGCTGTCTGCACCAGATCGCTCGTTTCCACGGTCGTCGTCTCCGTAACCTCCGTCACTGGCTGATGGACCAGGGTGGGAGCGTGGACCACGGGCTCGGTCTGTTCCACTTTGGTGTTTTGGAAAACTCGCTCAATCTTCTTGAGGTCAACGGGCTTGATGTCTTCCGTCCGGATTTCCGTGGTGACGATGAGATCGTCTTCAGGCGGCGGCCTCGACATCATGACGATTTTGCCGAGGATGAGAATCGCGGCGACATGGAGCGCGATGGAGATGACCCACCAGGGAGTGGCCCGAACATATTCGGCAATCTTGGCCCGCCATTGGGAAGCCCGTAGCACGAAATTCAGCGAAGTCACCTCGGCCGCCTCAAGACCTTCGTCCCGGCCCGGAGGACATTCCTTGTCCAGGTCCTCTGCAACATCTTCAAGGGATTCATCCTGGTTTTCGCTGGCCATGGTCTGGGTTCCCAAGAGTTGGCCCGAACACGCAAAATCAACCGTCAGGCGCTATATTCCAGCAGAAAGTTTGTGGGATTTTGCGGCTCGTCTTACCTCGTTTGGATGAACAGCACCCGAATCTCGCCAGGAGTCAACGTGACCGTGCTGATGGTGGCGCCGCCGTCCTGCTTCCATTCGACCTGGATGGGCTGGGTGTACTGCGGCAGCCATTCGTTGGGATAGGACCAGGCCTGCGGCTGCTCGCCCAGCCAGTCCTGAGTGGTCAGCGGCTTCTCTCGCAGGCGGAGCGTCACCGTGGAGGCCTTACCCGCGTCCATGACGGCCGCAGAGTGCGAAAGCTTGGCGATGCCCTCGTTGTTCGACACCACCACGACGTAGCCCTTGGGATGCAGGTTGACGTAGTACTGGCAGTTGCCCGTCACCTGAACCGGCAGCAGGCCGCTGGTCACTTGCTGCAGCAGCCGGGCCATGTAAGGCATGGGGACGCCGTCGTGGCCCAGCAGGTAGGAGGGTGTGGTCAGGATCACTTGCCCCTTCCCGACCTTGCTGATCACTGCCACCGGGTCGCCGCCTGGGGTTTTGGCGATGACGTTTGCCTCGGCCTTTGGCGTCACCAGCAGGTACGGGAAAACCGTGCCCGAGAGTTTCTGTCCGTCAGGCTGGCACTCGACCTCGGTATCCTCCTTCCAGGTCTTGCTCAACGTGACGCCCAGGAAGGCCTCATCCATGCCAGCAGCCGCCTGCTCGACGTTGAGAACCAGCGTGCCGCCGTTGCGGACATAGGCCTTGAGCGCCTCGACCCACCTGGCGTCCAGGCGGGTGTCGCCGACGCAGAAGACCACGGGGTAGGCGTTGACCGCGTCGGTCATGGTCGGCGAGGTCACCAGAATGTCGAAGATGTCCCCGAAATAGCCGTTCGGCCAAGGCACGTTGAGATCGTCCACTGGGTCGCCCTCGTTGTGCGGGAAAGGGAAGTACGCGACGTTGAAGAAGCCGTCGATCATCCGGTCTGATCGCTGAAGCGCCTGCCGGCCCCAGACGTGCATGCCGGTGTATTCGTACTTGTCCCAGCCGTGGGCGTGGTCGAGCAACACAGCCACGGGCGTATAGGTTACGCCGCGATCGGGGTGGCGTGTGGCCAAGCGCATCATCTCGTCATAGGACCAGCCCATGGGATTGAGCGTGCCGTCAGCGGCGAAGAGGTTATAGCCCTGTTCCGGGTAGAAAAAGCTGGCGCCCTGGAGATAAGCATGGAGTAGAGTACGGCGGATGTGGGCCAGCGACGGGCCGACCTTTTCGTTGCGGTTGTCAACGCTCAGCCCCTCGAGTGACAGGACGTAGGCGTACTCGGCCGTGAAGGTGCGGATGGCGTCGCCGAAGGACGCGCCGAAATACCACAACCAGCGACGCCCGTATTGCCTCGCTGCCCCGCGGGCGAATGCCATCTGCAGGTCGATGTAGGGCATCGCTCCGGCCGACTCCGCGCCGAGCACCTGGACGCCGCTTTCAGCCCAGCGGTGAATGTGCGGCAGGGTGCCCACGCTGCTGCAGAGGATGAACTTCGCGAAGGGATCAGCGATGGGCGTGGCCCAGTCCTCGCTCAACCGGTTTTGCCAGACGCCCCTGCCCTCGCCGAGAATCCAGCGGTAGTTCGACTCCTTGAAGTCTGGCCCGAGCGGGACGTTCTCCGGTGTCAGCGGAACGCCCAGGTAGCTCCCCTCGCCGGAGATGATGCCGACCCACAGGTCGCCGAAGACCTTCTTCATCTCGTTGTAGGAGTCGGGGACCTTTCCGGCGGAGGCATAGTTGCCCCCGATCACGAAAGGCACCTTCTTCTCGAGGACGTATTTCCGCATGGGGTCGTCGGGCTTGAGCAGGCCCCCGACTCCTCCGATGGCTAACCTCCCGGCGCAGCGGGGCGAGCCGAAGACCGGCGCGGACTCGGGCTTTTCGGAGTAGGCCTTGATGAAGTTAGGCAGCGTCTCGGGCGCGTTCATGCCCTCGACGCTGATCAGCCGGGGAAAGCGGCTATCCAGCGAACCACCGAGATACCAGAAGTCCTGTCCAGCGACGGCCGGGAGCGTCCAGCCCTGGGGCACGGCGGGTTTGGGCGACGCGACCAGGGGTGGGAGCGGCTGGCGGTTCTGTGCCCACTGGAGCAGGTACTCGGCGTAGGCCATCGGCGGGAAAGCGCGCCCTTGGGGCTGCCAATGAGCGTCCGTGGTCAGCACCAGCGCGTCCAAAGCCCGGCGTACCGGCCCCGCACCGGCCAGCACCACGCGCACCATGGCAGGCCCCTTCTTCAGGCCGACGGTCCCTTTGTCCCACGCGTAGTTCCATGGGAAGGGCGGCGCGGCAGCCGCCACGACGTCGCCGCGTCCAAAGGCGGCCCGAGCTTCGCCGCCGGGGTGCTGGACCACGACATCGAACGGCTCGGCCTTGCCAAGATAATCCTCGTACCGCGCCCAGAGCGTATAAACGTCGGATTGCGGCACCGTGATGGGGATCGAAATCTCGCCCTCGACCGCGGCCGCGTCGCCTTGCGCGGCCCACCAACCCGAATCGCCTCCGCGGCTCCACTGCGGCCACCAGGCCATGCGGTGCGTCCAGACCTCCTTCCCCTTGTACGCGCCGAAACCCTCAAAGTCCTCCACCTCGAGTTTCAAATAGACCGGGGAAGCCGACTTGACCTCCCCTGGGGACGCGGCAGCGAATGTAGCCATCACCGCTAGGGTCACACGACATGGCCATCCGGAGAGGAAATGGGGTTTCATAACGTCTTGGCCCAATGGGGGATGAATGGTGAGATGAAAGGTGACACTCGATGCCTACTTATTTTGGAAAACAGTGGGACATGGCATTCCCATCACAGGCCTGCTGTGCGGCGCAAACGTCATTCAAGGGAAGGAGCCTCCACATCACGAAGAAGATCAAGGGCCAAGTTGCCCTCTCGGCCATCGCGGGACCACTGAGCCGATCCCCCTTGCTGCAAGCCTATCGTCAGCCGATCAACATGACCTTTGAATTTCACTGTCACTGTGGTGCGGCCATCAGGGGCGTTCGATATCTGGGCAACTAACCCGGGCACGCGTTTCCTATAGGGGACGAAAAGCGTCGCGACGATAAGGGGCAGTTCGGCCTGCCAAGTGTATTCGAGCTGAGGCGCCGGGATCATCGTGCCGTTTTCAGGGGAGAACCAGCCGCGAAGAGGTTCCCTGGAGCCTTCCCAGATGCGGAGATGCGCGGCCTGCGGCAGAAAAGGGAGAATCCGGACGTTGGCGTCGTCATTTTGCGTATGCACCCCAAGGCCGTCACTTTGAATGACAACCCGGGAAGGTGTGAGCAGCCAGCGCAATGAGAAGCCGTGCTGGCCGCTTCCCTGCACAGCATCGATGACCAGCCAGTAATGAGATTTTGCGAAAAGAAGTCCTCGCTGATGCCGAACGTCGGGGGCATTGTCGAATCCTGCGGGGTGGGTGCCCCAGGCAAAGTCAACGTCTGGGCTGAAATGCCAGGTGTTCTTCTGAAGGCCGGGTGAGCGCTGGATGGGCGTGGCAACGCCCCACTCTTGCTGGAAGGAATCGTCCACCATGAGGGTGTTGTAGCCCGCGTTGATGAAATAGTGATACCACTCCGGCTTGTAATAGCCGTATCGGCCGCATCCGGTGACCAAGGTTCGCCCGAAGGCGTAGAGGTCGATGGCAAGACTGCTGCGTTCCTTGCAGCCCAGCCCGTTACCGTTATGAAAGCAGGCAACCATGGACTCGCGCTTGAAGCCGTCGCGCAAGATGAAGGCGCCTGCGTTGGGGAGCAGAATGCTGGTGTGGCCGGGCAGCGTTCCTTCTTCGCCGGCGGAAAGCACATAGAGCCAGTCCGGCCGGTCGAAGAACTTGGCCGCTGTCCGCAACCATGGAGTGCAGCCCTGGATGTCGGAGGCATTGATCTGTGGGAGTGTGTGGTCTGGCTTCTGGACGTTGACGAGCCAGTGGATGGAGCGTTCGAGGGCTTTTCGGGCCGCCGGCTCGAGGAGATCGGGACAGCCCAGTTGACTCAAGTGCTGGGCCAAGACGACGGGAATGCAGAACGCTGTTTGATAATGGGGACAAAAATCGTGGGTATCATAGGTCCCGTCTTCGCGGGATTCCGCCACAATCCAGCCATTCACATATTCGGCGCACTGCCTTACCCACATTTTGGCGGATTTGCATTCGGGGAACAGCATCCCGACGTAACCGAGCGCGCATCCGATGTGAAGTCCCCATGCACGGGTTTCCGGGCCTCGTTTCTGGATGGCTTCGGCTTGGCGGAGAATATCCAGAAAAAGGCGGAGCTTGAATCCCTCGGGAACAGATGAGGAATTCAGAAATGTGTACCAGGAAAAGGTAAGGCCCGAGATCGTCAGGGGATTTCCACCGAGCCGGCATGCTGCGGTAAGGGACCATTCGCCAGTGTGGGTATCCACGGGTTGGGACCACCAACTTTCAATGAGGCTGACGAAACGGTGTGATGCCCGCTCTTGCAAGGCTTCCGAGCCATGGAGATAGGCGAGGTCAAGGGCCCGAAGCCAGCACATGCGGTGGAGAAGTAATCGCGCCTGCGCGTAGGGGTCTCTGCTTGTGCCTTGCGTTAGCGCCGAATAATCGAATCGCCATTCGGTACCCTCGGGCTTGGAGAAATCAAAGAGGTGGCCCGATGAGTAAAGGAAACCCGCGGCCACATTTTCTGGCGTGTTTTTCCAGAGCTGGCTGGCGTCGGGAGCTGCGCCCCATGGCATTGGAGGAAAGGCCTCCTGGCCCATCCTATCTAAGATGGAGACGCAGCGGGCGCTGCGGTGTATCTGGTAATAACCGAGCAACAGGTCCGCAGCCTTCCTATCATCGCCGCTTTCGTGGGCTGCCCTGACCCCCTCCAGTCCCGGGTATTGAAAGTCCAGAAAATCAAAAAGGTCCTTGAGTTCCATTTTAGAATGCACTGGAGTAGTCGACCCGAGTTCTTCCGCGACCGCGGCGCATCACCCCATCATCCATGCCTACATCGGCAGAAAGCGTTCGAGCGAGGGGTGTCGAGTTCTTGTCAATTTACCCCCCAGAAAGTTTTTGCCTCTCTTTGATCATCTTGTCGATGTACTCGTAGGAGTACTCGACGGGCTTGAGTCCGAAAATCTGTTTGCGAAGATCATTGCGGGCCAGTCGATCGGTATCCTTTGGCGACTGAGGCTTATCGAGGAACTTGACCCAAGCGTGGCAGTAGCCGTATTGAACCGCCTTGCGGGTCCGGTTGGACCGATTGGGCAGTCGAGCGTGAAGGCCGTAGGCGTTGAAAATGACCGCGGTACCCGCTCGAACGGCGAATTCCACGCAGTTGGGCATCTTCTTCGGATCGTCGAACTTGGGAGGGTGAACGAGCGCCAGGGTGTCCAGTCGATGGCTTCCGGGAAGATAAGCGAAGGCGCCTCCGCCCGGCTCCACGTCATCCAGAAAGTAAATGACGCGGGCGAAGTAGCAGTCGTGGGTAAGGTCTACACCCGCGAAGTGCCAAAGGTCCGAATGCCAGTAAACGGGTGAACCCCCAGGCGGAGTCGTGAAGGCCTGGACCATGGTCAGCACCAGGTCTGGCCCGATACCAGCCGTGAGTATAGGAAGGACTTTAGGGTTGTCGGCCATGTCCACGAATACGTCATCCAGGTCCAACGGGTTCGCCAGGGAGAAGCTTTCGACCTTACCAGGGGTGTTCTCCTTACGAGCCGCCTGAGCCTTCTCCATTTCGCTATCGAAGACCGTGCGCGCCCGCTGCAGCTCCTCGGGAGAGAGGGCGTCTTCAACGACAACGAAACCAGCATTCTGCCAAGAAATCCGCTGCTCTTTGGTCATGGCCAGTTCCAGTGGTGAAGAGTTAGGCACTTGTGACGCCAAACTTGAAAAACTTTCAATTTAAACCCTTTTAAATTGGTCACTTATGGAATATCGAGTTTCCTTATTTCGCCTCGAAGCCCCCCGGGAGGGATTTCATTTGGTAGACGAGTCAGCAAGTGCCGATGCACTTGCTGACTCGTCTACTAGCTAGCTGAACCGGTCAGAATTAACTTGGCACTATTTCCGAACTAGCTTACTTGACGAAACTCTGTAAACTGAAGGATTCTACTGCGATGTCTTCTGTCACGAAATGAGTATATTTGCTTGACCACGATAACCAGAGGCCAAAAATGACAGAAAAAACCCGCATAATAATCTGTCAAGCGCACAAATTTAGGTGTCGCATGATTTTCATTCCAGATCACCAATCTAAACCCACACTTTACATGTAACATATTTGTATTAAAACTCTTATATGCTGATACATCACACCTGGAATGGTCCGAGGTTTTCTAGACCGACGCACGATATGTGCCCAAAATGAAGGCCTGAATATCGAAGAATTTTCATATTTTAAAATATTCTAACTGTTGGTGAACAACTGTCCATATAGACTTGTCCTGTTCTCATGTTGAATTATACTGATCCGTATGACGAAAGATGAAATGCATAGGCTCCAATTGGTCTTGCAGGAGGCGCTGAATTTCGAATACCTCGACGGGGAAGCGGTTGTGGCCGCCGTTTACCCGGAGAGCACCGGTTGGCGTCAGCTTCCCTTCACGGTCGCCGTGCACATCGTCAGCGGGGAGACTCTGCTCGAGATTCATCCGGCGGAGGGGCGGGTAGCGGGAGTTGGGAATGCCCTCATCATCCCGCCGGGCTGTCAACATCGGATCAGCCTGACGCCGAATGGAGGGGGGCTCGTCTCCTCTTGGTCACACCTTCGATTCTCTCTCTTCGGTTCTGTGGACCTTTTCTCATTCTTGGATGTCCCGCCTGTGCTGGCCGGACCGGTAGCCCAAGAAATCGGGGAAATCCATGGGGCCCTGGCTGAACTGGCCTTGGGCCGCAGGGAAAATATGCTCGACAGTGTGGCCCGACAGAAAGCTCTCGGTTTCCATTTCCTCTCGGCGATCCTGGCCGAGTTGAGTTTCAAACCTGGCTGGGACACGTTCCTGGAGAGCGCTTCCCGGCTCTCGCCGGTGTTGCGCTACATCCGTGAGAACCTGGCGCGGGGCATTTCTCGAGGGGAGTTGGCGAGCATGGTCTACCTGTCCCCGACGCGCTTCCACGCGGTATTCAAGAATGCGACGGGGCTGGCCCCCATGGACTACGTGAAGAGGCTGCGGTTGAAGGAGGCTCAGTTGCTGCTGGCGCGGACGGACGATGCGATCGCGGAAGTGGGGCGGCGTGTGGGCTACCGGGACCCCTTCCACTTCAGCCGCCTGTTCAAGGCCTTCTGCGGAATGAGTCCTCTGGAGTATCGGGGGAGTAACCGCTGGCTTCAGGGAAGACCTGTGTGATTGACACCCGTGCTGCGATACGGTTATCCTGTCTATTGAAATCCGCTGCGTCTTTCGGGCTCCCGGATTTCAGAGCCCGGGTAGGCCCGGCTTCGCCCGACCCAACCCTGCGGGTCAGCAGAAGTTTCCAACTCAAATTCCCAACTCCGGTGTTGAGCTTGGAGCATCTCGATTGAATGCGCGTCGGGATCGAAATCGAAAGAGTTCTCAAACCGTGAAACTGCAACTCAAACTTAAAAGGGTCTTTCAACTTTGTCGCCCCAAGCGTCTAACTGCCTTCAACGGAGGAATTTCACCTTGTGTCGCCCGTGGTTCGCTTTCCGGTGCTTTTGTCGAATCCTCACGGATACGACCTTTTTTGAGAAGCTCTGCCGACTGACAGCCTCTGAACCAGAGCCAGAGGAAAAGGAGGATAAGAAGGGGGATATAAATTTTGAAGCAGTCCGCGTCCTTTCGCTTTTCCAGAGGGATGGCCGTCTCGTGGACTTTCTCCGTGAGGATATCCAGTCGTACGAAAACGCGCAGATCGGGGCCGCTGTGCGAAGCGTACACCAGGGATGCCGGAAAGTCCTCGATGACTATTTTTCGCTCGAACCGGTAATGACGGAACAGGAAGGCGCGGTCGTGACGGTTCGCGCTGGTTTCGACCCCTCGGCTGTTCGGCTCGTGGGGCAGGTGGCGGGGCAGCCTCCCTTTCGAGGTACGGTGAAACACCACGGCTGGCGCGTGGTTCGGTCGGCGCTGCCGGCTTCTCCGGAAGGTCAGGACAAGCACATCATAGCTCCAGCGGAAGTAGAGATTTCATAAGATGGAAGCGACGCGCTATGTGGTAGGCATTGACTTGGGAACGACGAACTCCGCTCTGGCCTGGGTCGATACAGGCGCTGGGGCGGGGCAGAACACTCGGGTCCAGGTGATGGCGATTCCTCAGCTCGTGCATCCGGGCGAGGTGCAGGAACGGCAGCTCTTGCCGTCGTTTGCTTATTTGCCGGGCTCGCAGGACCTGCCAGCAGGCAGTTTGAAGTTGGCGTGGACTTCGGCGCAGGACTATGCGGTGGGCGAGCTGGCGCGTCTTCAGGGGGCGCTGGTGCCGCGGCGGCTGGTGGCGTCCGCCAAGTCCTGGCTCTGCCACGGCGGGGTGGACCGAAAGGCGGCCATTCTGCCCTGGGGCAGCGGGGACGACGTGGCCAAGATTTCGCCTGTGGAAGCTTCAACACGATACCTGGCACACCTCCGCGACGCCTGGAATCACCGGATGGCCCGGGACGCCACGGCTCATCGCCTCGAGCTTCAGGAGGTCTATCTGACCGTTCCGGCGTCGTTCGACGCCGTGGCGAGGGACTTGACCATGCAGGCGGCGGCCGCCGCCGGACTCGAACGCGTGACCCTGCTGGAGGAGCCTCAAGCCGCCTTCTACGCCTGGCTGGATGCCATGGGCGATGCCTGGCGCAAGGAGGTCAGGGTCGGTGACGTGATCTTCGTGTGCGACATTGGGGGCGGTACCACGGATTTTTCGCTGATCGGCGCAGGGGAGGAGGGCGGGAATCTGACGCTTCAGCGACTGGCGGTGGGCGAGCATATCCTGCTGGGCGGCGACAACATGGACCTGGCGCTGGCGCACTCGGTGAAGGCGAAGCTGGAAGCCAAGGGAAATCACCTGGACATGGGACAAACGCTGTCTCTCTGGCACGCATGCCGGATGGCCAAGGAGCGGCTCTTGAGCGAGCCCGAATGCGAGCGGCTGCCGGTGACGGTGGCCGGCAGGGGCAGTCGCCTGGTCGGCGGCACCCTCCAAGCGGAGCTGTCGCGGGACGAGGTGATGAAAGAAATCCTGGGGGGCTTTTTCCCGGCCTGTGGGGCGGAGGATCGGCCCTCGGCCCAGCGAAGGGCGGGTTTCCAGGAGCTGGGACTTCCTTATGCCTCGGACCCGGCCGTTCCGAAACACATCGCCCGCTTCCTTGGCGAGAGCCTGAAGGCTTCGGAAGGCCGCGGCCGGAAAGGCTCGAGCTTCGTGCACCCGACGGCGGTGCTGTTCAACGGAGGCGTATTGAAATCCCCGTCGATTCAACTGCAGATCGTGGAGCTGCTCAATCGATGGCTCAAGGCGGAGGGCGGCAAGCCCGCCCGGGTGCTGAAGGGGGTGGACCTGGACCTGGCCGTAGGGCGTGGGGCGGCGCATTACGGGCTGGTCCGGCGCGGCACGGGCGTTCGGATACGGGGCGGCACCGCCCGAGCCTATTATGTCGGCGTCGAGACGGCCATGCCCGCGGTCCCGGGCAAGCGGCCGCCCATCAAGGCCCTGTGCGTCGTCCCGTTCGGCATGGAGGAAGGATCGGAAGCTGACGTTCCGGGTCCCGAATTCGGCCTCGTGGTCGGTGAGCCTGCGGAGTTCCGTTTCCTCAGCTCGACGACGCGGCGAGGCGACCAGGTCGGCACCCTGCTGGAGACCTGGGAGGAGGAAGGGATCGAGGAGCTATCGCCCCTGGAAACGGTTCTGAAGGGGACGGGCCAGGAGGGCAGCGTCCTGCCGGTGCGTCTTCGAAGCCGCGTGACGGAGGTCGGAACGTTGGAACTGTGGTGCGTCGGGCGCGAACGGTCAGCTCGGTGGAAGCTGGAGTTCAATGTTCGCGCCGAATAGCGGGATTTCGAAATAGGGCGACCCCTTTTTAAGGCGGGCGAAGCGCGCAAACCAACAAGGCTGAAAAGGGTGTCTGGTGTCTGGAATCATCTGACACCCGACACCTGACACCTATTCGAAATTTTGAGGATGGACGGCTATCCAGATGTCCAGGTCGGCAGCGGCCCGATGGTAGCCATGATCAGCCACCGCATATCCCCCGATGAGCAGGTGCTCAACTTGATGTGCGCTCAACAACTTCAAGAATTCTTTGAAGTCCGGAGGCGGTTTGACTGTATCCATAGTTCAGTTGACGCAAGGTCTCGACCCATTGCAGGCGTTTCTCTGGTGATTGAGTGAGCCAATAGTCCTTCTCGCCTGATGGGTCACCGGGCGATGTAACCTGGAGAACCGTCTTATTCAACCCGGGATGAACTAACTTGAGCGTCCATAAGGGTTTGCCCCCTGCTCGCAATCAGGAAGACGAATCCCGCGTCCCTTCAACCGATAGCATAACGTGATTTGAATCCACAGGCCATGCCTGCATCCCGTTACATCGTTGGCATTGATCTGGGCACGACCAACTGTGTCGTCGCCTACTGGGACACCGGGCGTTCTGCGGGACCGAACGCGAGAATCCCGGTATGGGACATCCCGCAGGTCGTTGCGGCGGGTTGCGTTGAGGGCCGGCCGCGCCTGCCCTCGTTCCTTTACCTTCCCAGCCGCCACGAACTGACACCGGGCGGTCTGGCGCTGCCCTGGGACCACAGCCGGGCCGAAGTGGTGGGCGAATTTGCACGTCGCCGGGGGTCCGAGGTGCCCGGCCGTCTCGTTTCTTCTGCCAAGTCTTGGCTCTGCCACGCAGGAGTGGACAGGAACGCTCCCATCCTGCCCCGGGGTGCGCCCGAGGACGTGGCCAGCGTCTCGCCCGTAGAGGCCTCGGCACGATACTTAACGCATCTCCGGGAGGCCTGGCACGCAGTCGTGGCGGGTAGCGACGAGTCTGCGCTCCTGGAGCGCCAGGAGATCATCCTGACGATCCCGGCGTCGTTCGACGAGGTGGCCCGTGAACTGACGGTCGAGGCCGCCAGGCTGGCCGGGCTGGACCGCGTGACGCTCATCGAGGAGCCCCAGGCGGCCTTTTATGCGTGGCTTTCGCAGCACGAGGCTGAGTGGGAGAAGTTGGTGAAGCCGGGTCAGCTCATCCTCGTCTGCGACGTGGGCGGGGGGACGACGGATTTCTCTCTGATCCGGGTCGAGCCGCGGAAAAGTCAGATAGGCTTCCGCCGTGTGGCAGTGGGGGAGCACCTGCTCCTTGGCGGGGACAACATGGACCTGGCGCTGGCGGCGGAACTCGAACCGGTATTGGCCGGGCAGGGCCGCCGACTGGATGTGGTGCAGTGGTCGATGCTCCGGCATGCCTGCCGTTCGGCCAAGGAGACTCTCCTGTCGCCCGCGGGTCCCGAGAGCGTGAGCGTGTCCCTGCCGGGCCGAGGCAGCGCCCTGGTGGGCGGCACGCTTCGATGCGAGCTTCGACGCGAGCGTGTGGTCCGGTGTCTGCTCGACGGGTTTTTCCCCCTGACGGCGCGAAAGGAGATGCCGCGGCGCGAGACCCGGACTGCGCTCCAGGAGTTTGGACTGCCTTATGCCCAGGACCCGGCGGTCTCCCGGCATCTTGCCGCGTTCCTGAGGACGCCAGGGACAACAGGCGGGGAAGGCTGGCGTCGGCCCGATCTCGTTCTTTTCAACGGAGGGGTATTCAAGGCCGAAATCATTCAAGAACGGATTCTGAAGTTGCTGGTCTCTTGGTTTCCGGAAGGCAGGGTGCCGGCGCTTCTGCGCGCGGAGGCCGACGATCTGGACCTGGCTGTGGCCCGGGGCGCGACCGCGTACGGCCGGGTCCGGCGCGGCCGAGGAGTACGCATCGGAGGGGGAAGCGCGCGGAGCTTCTACATCGGGCTGGCCGTCTCCGCCCCGGAAGACGTGGCGGGCGCGCCGACAGCGCCGCTCGAGGCCCTTTGTGTTGCGCCACAAGGTCTTGAAGAAGGCGAAGAAGTCGAGGTGGCCGGCAGAGCATTCGAGCTGCGCATCAAGAGTCCCGTCGCCTTCCCTTTCTATACCTCGAGTACGCGGCCGCTGGACCGCTTGGGCGAATTGATACCCGTGCAGCCCGAAACCCTGCGGCCGCTGCCGCCCGTTCAAACCGTGCTGCAGGCGGGCCGGAAATCCCAAGAGGAGCAGGTCCGGGTCCGACTCCAATCGGTCCTGACCGAAGTGGGGACCCTGGAAATCTGGTGCGTGAGCCTGGACGGCAGCAGGCGCTGGCGGCTGAGGTTCGATGCCCGCCTCGGCGCGGAACAAGAGTTGGCCGAGGCATCCCGGGCCGGGCCCGTTGCCGAGGAGGAACTCGTGGATGCGGCTCGGCTCGAGCGGGGCCGTGCCCGCATCCGGGAAACCTTTGCGTCGCATCCGGCCACCGCGGGCCGCGAGCAGCGGCCCGCGGGGCTGATGAAAAACCTGGAAACCGTCCTCGAACTTGGCCGGCAGCGTTGGCCGCCGGGCGCTCTTCGCGGCCTCTGGCCCGCGGTGCTGGAAGCGGCCGGACGGAGGATGGCTGACCCCGCCTGGGAGATTCGGTGGCTCAATTTGGCTGGGCTGGTGCTTCGGCCCGGTTACGGCTATCCCCTGGACGAATGGCGCATCCGGCATCTCTGGCGGATTTTCGACGAAGGCATCGCCCATCCCAAGGACGTGCAGGCACGCATCGAATGGTGGATCATGTGGAGGCGGGTAGCCGGCGGGTTGTCCCGCGCACAGCAGGCCGAGCTGTTCCGGAGGATGTGCCCTCACCTGATTCCGGATGGCCATGGCGGGCAGCAGGGGCACGGGACGCGGAAGCCGTCCCAGGAAGATGTGGAAAGATGGAGGGCGGTGGCGAGCCTCGAACGATTGTCCGCCAGGGAGAAGCGCCGCCTGGGTGACCTGCTGGCGGCCCGGGCGGGCAGCGGTCGCGTCCTTCCGCATGAAATCTGGGTGCTGGGCCGGCTGGGGGCGCGGATGCCCTTCTACGGCCCCCTGGATACCGTGGTGAGCCTCGAAGCGGCGGAGTCCTGGATTCGGAAACTGCTGGCGCACCGGAGCGCGGCGGCGGCGGGAACCTGCCTGGCTCTGGTGGAGCTAGCCCGGATGAGCGGTGACCGCGAGCGCGACGTGGGAGACGGTCTGAGGGCCGAGGTGCTCGAGAGGCTGCGGGCCGATAAGGCCCCGGCCCGCTTCATCCAGCTTGTCCGTGAAGTCGTCCCTCTGCACGAGGATGAGCAGGCCCTGGTCTTCGGAGAGTCGCTACCGCCCGCGCTGAGACTGGTTACTTGAATCGTGTGAAGCTCGCCCGGGATTTTGGCAGATCGCCCGCTGGACGGCCGAACGGACCCTGGAAGCGCCTCCCTCCGCAGAATCCCCTCGGGAAACGGAGTCCCTCCGGAAGGCATCTTGCCGGCACCATGGGTCCCCGGGCTGCTAACCTTCGAATCAGCAAGAAAAAGCCAGCGAGACGCTGGTAGACGAGTGAGTAAGTGCGGGTGCACTTGCCCACTCGTCTACTTGAAGGCCCGAAAAGGCGTCAGATTTCAGGTGCTGCGGAAAGACAATTCAGCAGGGCGTGACACCCTTCTTCAGAATGAGATTTCCATACTTGGCCGTCTCGCCCGTCATCACCACCGCGAAGGCGCGGCGCGCTCGGTCGTAGAAGGCGAAACGGTCGATGAACGCAATGGGCGGCGTCTTGGGCCAGAACTGGTCAACGACCCGGCGGTAGCCAGCGGCAACCGCCGGATCAGCGGCGTCCCCGGGCACGCTGGCCATCATGACTAGCGGACACGGGTCATAAGCGTCCAGGACGAACAGAGGCAAGATGCCGCTGAGGAGATCGGCGATGCGGATGCCGTCCGCCCGAAGGACTCGGGGATTGCAGCTTTCGCCGGGGAAATGGGCGTCGGCCAGCACGATTTCGTCGCCATGCCCCATCCGATGCAGGGCGGCCAGCATGTCCGGGCCGATGAAGGAAGAGATGCCGAGAAGCATGGTCAGGGTCTCCTGTGCCTAGAAAAAGGAGGTAATGTAGTTTCCTCGAACACCGGTCAGGCCGTCCAGGATGACCCAGAGGGCGGCGGTGACGACTTCTCCCAAGATGAGGCCGTAAAAGAAGGGGCGGGATTCCGTGAAAATCCTCGGTCCCCCGTACTTGAGGATGGCGGCCTTGACGGCGAGCGCGGCTACCGCGCTGAACCAGAGGACGTTTCCGGACCAGTGAAAAGTGACGACGAGGGCGCCCGGGTGGATGGGCCACTGGGGTATCCAGTGGGCGGCGAGGAGAAGAACGACCATGAGGGCCGCTCCGGCCGCCATGAGGGAAAAGCCTTCGGAAACGGGGCCACGGGCCTCCGTGATTCGGCGCGAGGCGTCCAGCCAGCTATACTGGGCGGTGTTCGTGAAGGTCCACTTGTCGAGGTTCAGCGCCCCGTCGCGATAGGGGAAGTAGATCATCAAAGACATAGCGACCAGGTAGGTGGCGGCGACTCCGAGAAGAATGGCCCAAAAGAGCCGGCGCTTGGGGCCCCGGAAGCTGTCGGTGGTCACCTTGAGCCCATTGGCGGCGTGGGAGAGCAGGAAACATCGCATTTCCGCGTGGAACGGGTACGTGAAACCGATGGCGGTGAGATTGGACGGGGAAAGGGCGCTGGAGCCGACCAGGCCCACGAGAAAGTCGCCGGCGACGACGGGCGGAAGGGCGGTGGGCAGACCGGCCTCGGCAATGACCCGCGCCAGCGCCATGAAGATGATGAAAGCAAGGCCGAGGTAGAGCACGGCTTCCCAGCGGGTCATGCCCGCTCGAACGAGCCAGACCACAAGGAAACTGCCGCCAAGGAGCAGGCCGATGCAGGCTCCCCGGTAGGAGAGAATTTCCTCCGAGTCGTCGGCTCTTGGCCCGATCCCGAGTGCGGCGGCGAGGGCGCTCTTGAGATGGGACCGGGCAAAATACAGGATGCGGGCCACAAAGACGAGCAGCGCCCCGGCGCCGAAGAAGGCCTCGACGGGGTCGTAGGACCAGATTCCGAGCTTAGGGACAAAAGGATAGCTTCCGGTCGTTCGTGTCCATCCCTTCAGGAGGCTGAGCACGAGAGGGAAGATGGAGAGACCGAGCAGCATATCGCTTCGGCAAAAGTAGAGGAGTGCGAAGGAGATGGGGCTGAAGCGCAGGTACAGCGCGGTTTCTCCATGAAAAAGCGGGATGGTCTGGGCGAGATCGAATGAGACCAGGTAGTCTTTGTAGTAGTACGCGAATCCCTGGTAGGAATAGACGATGAAGGGGACGGCAAAACCGGCCCACAGGAGCTTCGAACGCCAAATGGGGCGCGGAGCGCCCGGCTCACCACTGCGGACGAATTCGAGGGGGAGCTGCATCATGGGGAACACGATACGCTCGCGTTCGACCCACTGCTTGCGAAAGAGAACAGCGAGGCAGACCATGACGGCCGAGAGGGCCAGACACAGGGCGAGCCAGGCGAGAACGGGCGATGACCAGGCCCGCCAGGGGATGGAATCTCCCGGTGGCAGCCCCTCATAATAGGCGCGCACGATCTCGGGACCCCGGGGCACGATCCAATCCTGCTTCTGAACATGGGGCAGGACCAGCTCGCTCCAGCGGTTCTCAGCGGTGGCGTAATAGGAGGCACCCGTGACGACGGGCCCGATCATGCTGACGAAGCCCCGAGTCGGGATGGCCGCCGCGGTCAAGAGGATCACGAAAACCGCAGTAAGATCGGCCCGGCCCAGGGGCCAGCGTGGCCCCAAACGACCCAGGATCGGATTGAGGCCCGCGGCCACGACGAAAAAGAGAAAGACGGACACGGGGGCGGAGTAATCATTCGCCATCGGCGAGGCATGGATAATCATCTCGCCGTATGCTGCCCACCACGCGAGAAAGAGGCAGAATACCAGGCCGACGACCAGGCCTTTCCATGTAATGCCTCGCCTGGAATCCGGGCACGGAAGCGCGGCTGCACTGCCGTGCCCGGATTCCAGGTAGAGACCCCGACGGAATTGGTGAGCCATCTCGATTCAACAGATGGTGCACGATCGCCGGAAGGATGGGGTGCGCCGCACCACCGCAGGCATGCACTTTTCGCCATGATAACACCCTGGCAATGCCCTTTCCATGGCTATTTCCTTCTTCTCACTCGGCGCTTCTTGCTCAGAATTGGATGAATGCGCATGGTTTAAACGAAAGGACAGCGCGTCGTCCCGCTGCCGTGCGCCGGTAGTGCACCCCACACGTGCACAGGTGTGAGTTGTTCATCTCTGAGCCGAGCCTGGAGCTGAGTCCCCGCTTCGTGGCTTCTCAATAAGTTCGGGGAGGGCGATCAGGCTAAATCCATGAATTATGAAGTAGCCGAAGCCCTTACGCGCTTCGCTGCGAAAACTCGTGAAGTGCTGAATCATTATCGATGACGAAATCGGGCGGGGCCACCTCCCCAAACTTATTGAGAAATTACCCCGCTTCATCCACTCTGGATTAGAGCGCTCGAAGAACGCCAACCACCTTGCCCGCGATGTGCAGGTTGGCCTGGTCCTTGTAGACATAGATGGGCTGCATGGCTGAATTTGCCGGCTGGAATCGGACGCGATCCCCCTCATGGTGGAAATACTTGATCGTGGCTTCATCGTCAAGGATAGCCGCCACGATATCGCCATCTTGCGCCGTCTGCTGCCTCCGCACCATCACGATATCGCCCCCCAGGATGCCCGCATCCTTCATGCTGTCTCCTTTTACGCGGAGCGCAAAGATTTCCTCCGGGCGACCAAAATAACTCGGGTCCATCGGAACTTCCCCTTCCAGTTCCTCATGAGCCGTGATGGGTTGGCCCGCGGCTATCCGACCCAAAATGGGAATGCCCGTGGTCTGACTCCGCGCATCCCGCTTCAGAATCTCAATACCTCGGGAGGTCCGGCTGTTTCGGCTGATATACCCCTTGCGCGCTAATGCTCGCAGATAATCACGAACCGTGCCGGTCGAATTCATCAGGAACTCCTCGCCTATCTCTCGAATAGTCGGTGGAAAGCCTCGCAGCTCCTGCTGCTGGCAGATAAACTCGAAGACCTTGCTCTGCCGGTCCGTCAAATCCTTCATGAAAAAACTCCTATTGAAATCCGCTGCGCCCTCCGGGCTCGCTGATTTCAGAGCCAGGGTTGGCCCCGCTTCGCCGGCCCAACCCTGGCGGGGAAACGGAAACCTTTAAAAAGTGCCACTCAAACTTAAAAAGCTTTTCCAAGTTTGAAGTCCCAGGCGCCTATTTATCTAACTCCGGACGAGTGGGCGCGTGGGACATGGTTACCTGGTTAAAACCACCCTACGGTTCGTCCGGTCCTTAACTCTATATAAACAAAAGAGAAACGCTTGCCACGCCAATTATTATATCCACACACCTGTGCGGTTTCCACAAAAATGTTGGATTGTTATGTGGTTGATTTTCTGCCAGAATCCACGACGGATTCACCGAGAAAGGAATCGTCGTGAAAATCAACGTCGATGGGATCAATGAGGGCTCCCGAGTCCTCCAAGCCAATTACACCGCGCAGGCCATGGGGTTTGGTGATTCTGACTTCGATTTTCAGAAGACCGTGGACCTGACCGCTAAGGTCACCCGGATGGGCCTGGATGTCCTGGTCGAATGCGAGATTCGAACGGTGGTCACGCAGTCGTGTTGCCGCTGTCTGGAGAATTTCGGCCTCGAGGTGGCCACGGCCTTCCAGACGCTGTTCGTTCCAGAGAAGCCGCCGAAGTCGTATCGGCACGACATCCGGAGGCCCCTCGTTTCAGATGAGGACGATAAGGTCACGCGCTACAAGGGGAAGGAGATCGACCTGTCCCGGGGGATTCTGGAAGCGATCCAGCTTTTCCTGCCGATGAAGCCCCTGTGCCACTCGGGCTGCAAGGGGCTATGTCCCTCCTGTGGAGTGAACCGCAACGTCTCGACCTGCCGTTGCGGAGAGGGTGCCGGGAGCGCACAGTACCATCCGTTCCGCGACCTGAAGTGGAAGGCTGAGTGAGAGCATTCCGGGTCCTTCCTCACGAAGCCGCTTTCTTATGTCTCAGGTTCTCGTCAAAACGCGTCACCGGGCCTTCTCCGCAGCCGTATCCGTCGCGGCATTGCTCCTCGTTTTTCAGTCTGTTTCAACCCAGGACATGGAAGGCCTCGTCGAGACGGATTCGGATGCCCCAGCCGGCGATGAGGATGTGGATGCCGACTTGAAAGAACCGGAGCTGCTTCTCTATGTCCCTTTCGACGGGTCGACAGACGGGTTCACTCCGGGATGGATCGAAAAAAGCCTGGCTCGGAGAAACCGGGCACCGCTGCCACAAGCCTTCGCCCCGGGCATCGTTGGCAAGGCTCTCGCCGGCGGCGAAGGCGCGATTTATCCGATCCACGGTTGCATTCGCCCGGAGGCCGGCAGCCTCTCTCTCTGGTTTCATTGGGATGCCGGTCGAAAAGAGGGCAACTTCGGATCGTTCATTTCTTTCGACGTGCTTCCGATAGGCCCCGGTCACGACGGCCTGAAGTCCATCCGAGGAGACGGCCGGTGGCATCACATCCTGGCAGTCTGGGAACGTGAAAAAACCTCTTTGCGGCTTTTCTTGGATGGCAAACTCGTGTCCGAGGAGACCCTCGCGAAGGCTTTCTTTCGTGCTCCCCCTCTGGACGAGAATGGTAAACCACTCCCCGTATCCCATGCCTTGAGCGTGGGCGTCGGCCTCCCCGGCCTTCTGGACGAGGTCTATATCTGGGACTATCCACTCGACGAGCCCACGGCCCGCGCCGCCTATGAACGGGGCATGAAGGGACTCACCAGTTGGCCAGCGGAGAAACTTCCTCGTCCTCGGGTCTGGCGGGCCGAAGCTGCTCTCCGCTCCGCCGGGGTCACCCGCCCCGCCTTGAAAGGCCTGTCTCCGCCGTCGCTTCCGCCTGAAGAGACGCCCGGCCACGCCACTCGTCACCGCTATTCTTTGAACGGCATCTGGCGCTGCCAGCCGGTGGGCTGGACTGAGTATGTGCCGACCTCGACTTCGACTTCAAAGGCTTTTTTCGCGCAGAGGGCGCAACTGGCCGAGTGGGGAGTGCTGCCCGACTCATGGATGCTGGTGAGCGTACCGGGCGACTGGCGTCTGAAAGGTGATCCGCCGCCTCGATGGTTTGGCTCAGCCCTGGACGGCTATGACGCGGCCTGGTTCGAACGAGAGGTCGAGGTCCCCGCGGCCTGGAAGGGCCAGGCGGTTTACCTGGGTATCCACGGAGGCGTTTCCGGGGAACCGACCTTTGTCTTTGTTAATTCAAAATGCGTCGGTGAGCTTTTCGGGGACGAAGCTTTCCCGCTGGAACTTTCCGATGCCTTGGACTGCGGGAAATCCAATCGGCTCTCACTCCTCGTGGGAAATCCAGAATTCCCGAATTCGGCTGCCGCCGGGAACGTCTGGCTTCTGATGCATGACGCCAGGGGCCCCTTGCTCGGACACACGCTGGTGACGCCGCAAGAGGGGCCCGAAAGCCTGGACTGCACGCTGGAAATCCAATCCCACGCGCAGGAGGAGAAGGTCGTGGAGCTGGAAGCCCTGGTCTGGCCTGATTCCCACCCGGACGCCGAGCGCGTCTCTCTGGGACGGCCAAAAATTTCCCTGACACCCAACAGTGAGCGCTGGTATCCCTTCAGCGTTCGCTTTCCTCATCCGCACCGGTGGAATCCCGAAGACGCATTCCTCTATGGCCTTGTTGTCCGGGTCTATTCCGAGGATGGCAGGCTGCTGGACGAGTCCACGCCGGTCCGTTTCGGCTTCCGCACCTTCGCGGCGGCAGGACGTGACATCCTCCTGAATGGAAAGCCGGTGCACCTGCGCGGCATGTCGCATAATGGTGGCGGGCCGGCCAACGGCGGCTTCGAGTTCAAGAAAAAGATCGGGTTGAACGCGGACCGCAACCTGGCCGGTTACATGCCGGAACATGACGACGCCTGGCTTTCGGAATGCGACGAGGCAGGCTGGCTTCAATGCTATCACGTGAACTTTAATTTCTACTGGAGGGACAGCCAGGACGCTTCCGAGCGTGACTTCTTCTGGCGCAAGATGCGCCTGCTGTGGAATCACCCTTCCCTGGTGGCCTGGTTCGTCTGGGGCAACGGCTATGTTCCGGGCCCTCACGGCCACCCGCGGCAGATCGGGGCGACGCCGGGCGTGGATTACGAGCCGGACTTGCCGGAGGTGAAGAAGGCTTATGCGGCCCGGGACGAGTACCACCGCTACTTGCCTGGCCGTCTGTTTTTCTTCTATCGGCTGGGCCTGGGCGGCGACGTTCGGGGCATCATGCATTACATGGGATGGGGCATTCCTCTTCAAGCCAGGGAGGAATGGCCGCGCTACTGGGCCGAGCACTGCGGGGAGCCTTTCCTGCTGGCCGAGGGCGACCTGCCGATGTTCTTCAATGACCTGCTCTGGCAGTGGGGCCGCGGCTTCAACAAAGAGTTGGTCGCCGGCTCCAACGCTGCCGCGGAGCATGCGGCGCGCTATTTCGGCGAGGAGGCCTATCAGGACCTCAGCCTGAACTTCGCCAAGACCCAGGACCTGATGGACCACTTCAAGTCTTTCAAGGAGAAGCCGAAGGCCGAGTGGGGTCCCGAGGCGGCCCCACAGGACCCGCTCAAGGGGCAGGAAGCGGGCCAGCAGAAACGCGGAGATGGAAAGCTGGAAACCAGCGAGCTGAAAATAGAGGAAAAGAAAGGTCAGAACGTGCCGGGTCAGAGCCCGGACCCCACGCCGGAGACATCCGAAGGCCAGTGGAGTGCGGCATCTTCCGAAGAGGGATCGGGGGATGTGGCCTTCGTGCCGGAATTCGTGCCTCCGGTGCGGACCCGTCTGAAGGCTCTCGCCATGCGACGCGTGCTCAGCTCCTGGCGCGTCTGGGGCATGAGCTACCTCGTGCATGTTTGCCTGAAGCCCGACGAATTGCGCGGCGAGGGTCCCCGCGGCCTCAATGCCTTGGGCGAAGTCGCCGCCCGCTATAACCACCCACTCCTCTTCATCCTCGCCGGTCCGCCAGAGGATTTCACTCGAAAGGACCACGCGTTCACGTCTGGAGAAAAGGTCCAAAAACAGATTCTGGTTCGCAACGATCACTTCTCGCCGGTCCAGGTGAAAACGCGGTGGAGGGTCCATGACCTCGATTCAGGGGAAGAGATCACCCAGGGCGAGGCTGCATTCGACGTGGACGTCGGTGCCCTGCACCGGCAGACGGTGGAGTTCGCTGCGCCCGCGGCTCGAACGAAACGGCGACTCCGGTTGTCCGCTGCGGGTACCGTTCAAGAGCGCCCCTTGCCCGAGGAGAATTTCGATCTGCAGGTATTCCCTGAACAGGCGGCGTTCCGGCCCGCTGCCGCCAGGGTCGGGCTCATCGACACCGTGGGTCACACGGCGAAACTGCTCGGGCAGATGGGCCAGCCTTTCATCCGGCTGGACGAAGGCGGCGGCCTGCCGCCCCTGGACCTGCTGGTCATCGGACGCTGTACGTATAGCCAGGCCCTTCTCGAGCGTCTGAAAGGAATGAGATTCAGCGAAAAAGTCCGCCAGGGCATGAACGTCCTCTGCTTCGAGCAAACGCAACGCTGGGTGATGGGCCTCCTTGTCGAGCATTTCGACCTGCGGAACGCGTTTATCCGGCGCGGGCGTTCCCCGCTGTTCGACGGGTTGTCGAGCGAGGACCTCGCTGACTGGCGAGGCGCGTCCGATCTCATCGATGCCTACCCCGACTGGGACCGGACCCGCGACTACACCCAGGGCAATTTTTCCAAGCACGGCATGGGCAATGAGTTCGGGCAGGGCCGATTCTACCATTGGAGCAATAATGGCATGGTCTCCACGTATTGCATCCACAAGCCTCAGGTGGGCAATAACCAGGTCATGATGGACGCCGGCTTCGACCTCCTCTACACGCCGCTTCTCGAACAGCGGCTGGGCCGCGGTCGCATCCTTTTCTGCCAACTCGATGTGACCAACCGATACGGCACGGACCCTGTGGCTTCGCGGCTCGTGGAGCGTCTCCTCCTCCATTATTCCAAGCCCGTGCCGGGGCCCGAGAGGAGTCTCCAGTACCTCGGAAATGAGCAGGGCCGGCAATTTCTCGAGGACCTGGGCTACGCACCCGAGACCGTGGGAGGTCCGGAAGACCCCCTGGATGCCGGGGCGGTCCTGGCGCTGGACCTCCGAGCCTTCGACGCTATGCCATTCCAGCAAAAGCTGGAGGAATTCGTGAAAGCGGGCGGCATCCTGGTGGTTCTGCCTTTCTCCAAATCCGACTCGACTCGGGCGCTGCCGGTGAGGATTCAGCGCCGGGACAGGCAGGTTCACCTCACTCGCCATGTGGCGGAAGAGCCCTTGTTCGAAGGGCTGGCTATCAGTGATTTCTTCTGGCGCCGGGCGCTCCCCATGACCACGTTAGACTGCGACAGCCCCGGGTCCTGGGTTGCGGATTCGGGCGCCCTCGCGCGGATTCCCTGTCAGAAGGGACAGATCGTCTTCTGCCAGATCGACCCCCGAGTATTCGAATGGGGCTGGCAGTCGGGCAAGGCCACGCGCATCTGGACCACCCTCCTGGGCAATCTGGGTGTGGTAAGCCGATTCGAATTCGATCCGTTCAAGGAAGGCACGGAAACGCAGGGTCTCGTTTACCGGCAGCCGACCCTGCCGTTCGACCCCGATGCGCACGTGGTCTGGTGATTCGTCTCATGAGCCTTCTTCTCGCTCTGATCGGCTGGACACCTGTGGCCTGCGCTCGATGGGAGGAGGAAGCCCGGGAGCTTCCGGCCTGGGCCCAGCGGGGCCGGATCATCTTCCTTCGCAGCGATGGGCAGGTTCCAGAGCCGCTTTCGGAAATGCTCTCGCAGTGGCAGCCGGTCATGCACCTCCACGGGGCCAGGAGTCCAGGCGAGTGGGTGGTCCGGAGAAAGGCTCTAGGAATACCGACCAGTTTGAGACTCGAAGCAGTCATGTTCTTCGGCGACGACCGGTGCGTACAAAAGGTCTACCAGACGGCGTCACACGGCTGGGTCGAGCATACCTGGTACTGGCAGTACAACTGGTGGGTCCGCGACCCTGCTTTCCGCCAGGCCGCCCTCGTCAGGCGGGACGGCCGCCCGATGATCGAATACTGGGGCAATGCCCGCACGGAACGTGAGGCAGGCAACCCGCTCAGCCCCTTGCTTCTCCGAATGCGGGAAGAGGTCTCTCAGGCCGTGTTGACCCTGCGGCAGGACGCGGCCAGCACGGGGAATCCGCTCTATCCCCAGTTTCCCTACGGAAGCAATCGGTTCGGCGATGTGGATTTCGATGACAGCCGCCTGGGCCGCGGTCCCAGCCGCGAGTACTACCCGGTCTTCGGCCACCTCAGCATGCTCTGGTATGACAATCCGACCTATTGGGCGGACTGCTCGGAGGATTCGCAAAAGCAGTGGCAGGAGCACTTCAAGAAGGTTTTTGACATGGCGATAGCAGACCCTGCAAGCCACGCCGACGAGCTGGTCCGCCGGGAATGGGTCCGCTTCTGGGCCGAAGCCTATGGCCGTTACCTCGACCGCTATTACGAGTTCCACCAGCAGAACATTCAGAAGACAGGGGTCCCCGAGACCTGCACCGCTCTGGACGGGAGACGGCACTGCACGGTGGGAATGAATGGGAGCGCGGTCAGCTCGCCCTGGGGCGCCCAGGAGCTCTACCTCTTTCACTACCATAAGGGAAGCGATTATCCAGGGATGCTGGTCGAGTACTATCCCATTTTCACTGCTGGCAAGAGCGCGCCTCTCATGAAATGGGCCATGGCCTCGAAACGGGGCCGGCCCACCGGAAATGCCAGCAGCTCTTATATCCATGATGGTGAGGCGCTGGCTCTCAATGCCGCCATCGTCGCCGGCGGGGTTTCTGACCGTACCCAGGCCTACCTCCAATTCCAGTATGACCTTCGCGGCCTGTTGACCAACGCTATGCCCGGCGGCACCACCGGCATCCTTTACAACATCCGGTCCGGCCTGGTCACGGAGACCCTCATCAACGGCTACGAACTGGCCCTCCAGCTCGACGAAATCGGCTGTCCCTTTGAGGTCGTCATCGAGGAGGACCTGAAGCCGGAGAACACCGAGGCCCTTGGCCAGTTGCAGACCCTGCTCGTTCCCGGAGGTGAATTCGATGCTGAAGAGATCGATGGGTTGAAACGCTACGTCGAGGCCGGGGGGCATCTGGTGCTCATCGGCGACGTGCTCGAGGAGCAGGCCCAGGCGCTCAAGGTGGACCCCTCCGAGCCTCCGCGCGGTCGATTTCGACCCGAGATTCCGATGGCCGGACGATGGGGAAGCGATGGATTTTCCGATGGGCAGATGAAAAGCGGGAAAGGTCTGGTCACGGTTCGGGAAAAGCAGATTCTCACGAACGCGGAGCTTCGGGAAGCCCTCGAGCCTCGGCGAAAACGCTCATACCAGGTGCTGGACCCCATGGCAGGAGGCGTGTTCGCCCATGTGCTGCGGCAACCCCGCGCGAGAAATGCCATCCTTATCGGCCTGGTCAATTACACGGGCGAGGCCCAGAAAGAGATTCGGCTGGCCGTGCCCGAGGGAATCGAGCCCTCGGCGGCGGTGGCCGTATCGCCTGACGGCCTCGCTCAGGTCTTGACTGTCCGAGATTCGCAGGTCACTATTCCGGAGCTTTACAGTTATGCTGCTGTCCTTCTCGGAGACCGGGCGGTCCTGCAGCAGGCGCTCGAAGCGGTGGGGCCGAAGATGGAGGCGTTGAGCAGAAGCCGGGAAACATTGCAAAAACTGCAAGGAGGAGAGATTGCAAAGACGGCCGTGAGGCCTGAAGATGTACCGGGCGGCATGCGGCTTTCCCGAGTGCGGGCGGGCAGCTTTGAAAGCGGGACGTTCATCGCCTTGGACTCCTTGGCACCGAGGCAGGTCCGGCCTGGGCAACCTGTGAGGGTCACGATGAAAATCTTGAGTACGGGTACGCACTACACGGGTAGCGCCGCCTTCGAGTATTGGCGTCTGCAGGCTGTCAACATGGAGACTGTGGAAGGGTTAGAGACTCATCCCGTGGGGGCCGTTGATGCCATCAAGGGGGCGCCCGTCTTCCTGCTCGACGGCGAGAAGCTGGCGTCGGCGCCGTCCAGGGGCAATGAACTGAACGGTAAGGTTCTGGTGTCCGAATTCATCCTGGAAAAACCGGGCCGATATCAGCTTTTTGTGGACTATCTCTTCCATAACGTCTTTCTTCAGGGGGACGCCGGCCCGGCGGTGTCTCCGGCGTTTCCCGGGGATCGTCCCGGGGCCGGTGCGGTGTTCCCTGGCCGCGCTCTCAAGAAACTTTACCTCCGCCACAAGCTGCCGAGGCAAATCGTGCAGGTCGTTCCTTGAGAGCGCGGTTTACGAGGCTTGAGGACTCGCTCCGTAGTGACAGACAGAAAAAAAATCGGTTTGAACAACGGAGAGCACGGAAAAACCAGCAAAGGTATTGATCAGAATCCCTCCGTGTCCTCCGTGGTCCACCTTAAGTTCGCATCCTCGCTATGATGAAAGTTCCTGCGCCTTGGTGGCTGATGCACAGTCTCCGTTCGGGGTGTTCCAAGCCCATAACCAGAGCAAAGGGGCAAAACGTAAGTGTTTGCATAGAGGGCTCTTATCCGTTTGTTTCTTAGGAGTTTCAACTTTACGGTCTGTCATGCTCCTTCCTCTTGCTTGCCTGAATCTCGCTTTGAGCTTGGTCATCCCCATCTTCGGCGAGCCGGCCATGGACCTCAAAGGCGTCCGTGTGATGGTCGGCGCCGGTTATTTCGACCTGCTGAACATCCCGGCGGTGAAGCGATTGAAGGACGCGGGTGCAGAAGTGCGGCAGGGAAACCTGGCCGATTTGAAGTGGGAGACCGCGCAGCATTTCCACCTGATCATCGGGGTGGGGCAGAATCCACCCGAGAATCCGGCGAAGCGGGATGAGGCCGTCAATGCCTTGGAGCAGTTCGTTAAAGCGGGCGGCGGACTCCTGTTCTTCCGGCATGCCTTTGAAAGCCAGTCGGCGGACCAGTATCTCAAGCCCTTCGGCGCTTCCCTGCCCTGGGAGTTGATCCAGGACCCCGCCCATTCGTTCCGGTCGCCGACGGGCTTCAATCTGCCCTACGCCTTCACCGAGAGCATCACGGCGGGACACGCCGTGACCGAGGGCGTCGTCCGCGTCTGGTATTCTGCTGAGAAGCGCTTTCTTTTTCATACGAGCCCCCTGGTAGTTTCCGAAGTTTGGACGGTGCTGGTGAAGGCGGCGCCGGAGGCCAGCTCGATGCGGGTCGGGGGTCTTCACGAGGAGCATCAGAGCGGTCCCGGCGGATTCGCCGCGGCCCCGCCCATCGCGGCCGCCCGCGAGCTCGGCGCGGGCCGCATCGTCCTGGTCGGCATCAGCCCCATGGAGGTTTTCCTCGGACAGGGCCTGCCCGCCTACCAGGACGTGGCCATGGAGCGCGGCGACGGACTCCGACCCAGCCACACCCGCCGGCTCTGCGAAAATGCGGTCCGGTGGCTCGCTGAAAAGGCGCTGGCCTCGAAGGAAGTCGGTCAGGGCGACCTGACGCCGGTGGTCAACAACTGGGCCAAACCGGACGTTCCGGACTGGGGCCGAGACCCTTTCGGCGGCGATCTCTGCACGAACCCGGCCCGTGGCGTCATCGGCGCACATTCGACGCTTTCCGACGGCGGAGCGGCCCCTGATGCGTTCATCGCCAAAGCGAAGTCGCTCCGACTCCAGTGGCTGGCGTTTACGGAGCGGCTCGAGGATTTCTCCAAGGGGAAATGGGAATCGCTCCGCAAGACGTGCAAGGAGGCCTCGACGCCGAATTTCGCCGCTCTCCCGGGTCTGGACTACGCGGACGCGGCGGGCGCACGCTACGTCGTGTTCGGCGACTTCGACTGGCCGCCGGAAAAGGTGTTCTCACCGGATCAGAAACGCATTGTCGAGCCGACGTGGTGGTTCAACATCCAGTGCGCCCCCAACGGACCCTATGACGCGGGCCACAGCCCGCTCCGCCCGTGGGATTTTTCCTTGTACGACTTCTGGCCCGTGTGGACCACGCGGGATGGCCGACTCGTCGATGAGGCGCTGGAGTCGTATCGCTACCTCCACGGCATCCAGGACGATCCGTTCCCCATGGCAGTCGATATGGCCCTGGACGAGGCGCAGCTCGAAGCGGCCGCGGGTCGCTCCTGCAACTTCATCACCCAGGACCAGCCTGGCGACCTGACGAAGTTCTATCGCGACCTGAACTACTACGGCTCGTCGCGCGGTTTCGTGAGCGACGGACCCAGAGTCACCGACTGGCGTGCGTGCAACCAGAACCGGATCACCGGCGGCTCGTGGTGGCTGCCCGGAACGGAGCAATACCGGGTGAAGCTCGCGGTCCGCTCGGACGCGGCCATCACGGACGTCCGCATTCATGACGGGCCCACGCTTCTCCGACGATTTTGTCCGAACCAGGATAAGGTGACGCTGACGTTCGACCTCCCGCACGATCAGCAGAGGAATCTCGTTGCCGAAATCACCGACGCCAACGGCAAGCGGGCCGTCACCGGCGGCCTGTTCGTGCGGGACTGGCTCAACTGGCGGTTCATGTGCAGCGATCGCGGCAACTCCATCTGCGACGCTATCCAGGTGGACGACGCCGGGGCATACCTCACGGGTCCCACCGCGCCTTACCAGCGCAAGATGACGGTCTTCGGAATCTGCGCGGGCTACGGGGAGCGCCACTTCGTCATGCTGCCGCCCGATTTCGACGGCGGGATGCGGCCAGTCGGCATGCACATCATGCCTCGCTTCCAGGTGGCCGATCAAACCTTCTGGCCGCCGAACTGCACCCTCGAAGCCCGGATGGGGGTCCCGGTCTGCTCCCGAGACGGCCTGCTCCAGCACGACAGCGTGGTCGGTTATTTTCCAGACGACAGCAACGCCAGCGCGTGGAGTCCCAAGCGCCCGCCGAAGGACATCGAGGGTGTGGCGATTCATTACCGCTACCTCAACATCACGCCTCGGGCGCACGATCCCGGCGTGGTTCTTCTGGAGGGCTCGCTGCGCTTCGATCACCCGGCGAAGCTCGAAAGCCTGAGCCTTTTCAGCATCTTCCACTCGAGCCAGCCGGGCGAGGCCGATCACTACGCCCTGGTGACGCCGGAGACGACCGTGGCCGGGCTGGCCGCGGGAGAGCCGTTCAACGCTTCCGGCAGGATGGCCCCCGGCAGCTACGCGTGCGTCTTTCCCTCGCTCTGGGGCTCGACCGGCATCCTGGCGCTCGATGACGGTTATCAGGCCGGGGTCTATGCCCAGACGATGAACGTGCACGTCAATGGCTCACTGGCCGATATGCCCCGTTCGCTGAAGGCCGGGGAGGAGTTGAACTACCGCCTCTTGCTCCTGCACGGCCGGGCGCGGGAGCGACCCAATACCGCCGAGTGGGAGAGCTTCGCAAAGCTCATGGGACTGCGCGGCCCGCCCGGCTATCAAGTCAAGGATGTGCGAGCAGGACAGGTGAAGGCCACCCGATTCCTGCTCGAGCTTCAGCCCCAGGATGGTGGTTTTGCAGGTACCGTGACCGCCGCCGACCTTCCCGCCCGCCTGCCGGTCCGCGTGGCCGACATGAACCCGAACTGGACCTTCGCCTGGTTCGACCTGGACCGGCGCGAGTGGTATCCGAGCGCCGTCGATCCCGCCATTCGTCAGGGGTACTTCAGCCTGGACACGCGCCGCGGCCATCACCGCTTCTTTGCCGGTCATCCGGTCCTCGCGGACCAGCCTGACGTGCGCATGGCCGTTTTTTCGGATGGAAAGTCGGAAATTCGGGCCACGCTCAACAACGTGGGCGACGATCCTCTGAAGGTGACCGTGAGGCTTCACCCCGCGCTGGGCGAGGCCCAGCCGCACCCTCTGGAGCTGGCGCCCGGCGGGTTCGTTACTGTAACTTTCCCCATTTCTACGAGATAGCGTCTAACTCCATCGCGGCTCTTTCGACGATTTTTTGTGCCTTTTTGAGGCTCATTCTTCCTGAGCCTTTTTGAGGCCCGGTTTTCTTTTCGCGCCCGCTGCAGGCGAAAATGGAGGAGCATGGCGTTCAATGGGTAACTCGGATAACCTCCACCGATCCGCTGGTGAACGTGGGAACGCTTGGATCAGCGCGCTTCTGGGAATCCTTTACGAACACGAGTTGAGCCCGGATTCGCCGTCCTGATCGCCTCTGCGAGGCCGCCCATTCGGATGAGTCGTCCAGCCTCGTGCCCGGTATCCCGGTCCTTCTTGCACTCGCATGGAGAGAAGGCAATGGGTGCTTCATCGCGAAGGCCGGTTCACTTTACCTTCTGACCCCGGTTTGACTTCACCCGGGCCAGCGCTTAACATCCAAAGAACCACCTCCGCGCAATGCCGTGCGGTCCGGTCCCTTGCTGAGGCCACCGCTTGCAACGTCGCGATGGTCATTTCGAGCCAGTCAAGCAGTCATGAAGATCGTGCAATTTCACGTGCCCGGCGAGGGCCAGCGCGTCGGCATCTGGGAAGGCGAGACGGTGACGGACATTACGGCATCGGACGCCGGGTCCACGCTGACTTTGGTCCGCCGGGCGGCCGAGACGCACGAGCCGCTGGACTTGATCCTGGGGCGCTGTGCCCGCGGAAAATCATACGGTTTCCATGACCTGAATCGTGAGCCCCACGCGGAGTGCCCGCACCTGCTCCTGCCCGTCGATGCGCCGGAAGTCTGGGGGTGCGGAGTGACCTACTGGCGAAGCGCCAGCATGCGGGACGAGGATTCCTCGCAGGACATCTACTCGCGGGTCTACCGCAGCCAGAGGCCCGAGATTTTCTTCAAAGCCACGCCGAGCCGGTGCGTGGGCCCGAATGGGGACGCCGGCATTCGAGGAGACTCCAAGCTGACGGCGGCCGAGCCGGAGCTGGCCTTTCTTCTGGGCCGGCGGGATCAGATTCTGGGGTACACGATCTGCGACGATGTTTCAGCCTGGGACCTGGAACGGGAGAATCCGCTGTATCTTCCACAATCGAAAACTTTTGCAGGCTGCTGCGTCCTGGGTCCCTGCGTGGCGACGCCGTCGAGCGTGCCGGACCCCGCGAAGCTGGCAATCACGTGCCGAATCCTGCGGAACGGGAAGACCCTGTATCAGGGGGTCACGAACTCGTCCCAGATGAAGTACCGGCTCGAAACGCTTGCCGAGTTTCTCTCGCGGCACAATCCGGTGTCCGCGGGCACGGTCGTCTCCACGGGAACGGGGATCATGGTGCCGAACGATTTCGCCCTGCGGCCGGGCGATCGCATCGAGATCGAGATTGAGGGCATCGGGATTCTAGCGCACGGCGTCCGCCTGCTGGCCGATGACGATTGAGGGAGGCGTCGGGTGTCCCGTCTCGGGAATCACCCGGCAACAACTGTTTCAGGAATCGACGGGCTTGCCCAATCAGAAATTCCTCGTCACCAGCGCCCTGCCTTATGCGAATGGCCCATTGCACCTGGGCCACATCGCCGGGGCATACCTGCCGGCGGATGTCTTCGTCCGATACCAGCGCCTGAAAGGGAACGACGTCCTTTTTATCTGCGGATCGGACGAGCACGGAACGGCAATCACGGTGCAGGCGGACTCCCAGGGCGTCACGCCCCAGGCGCTGGTGGACCGGCATCACGCCGTTCTGAAGAAATCGTTCGAGGATTTCGGCATCCGGTTCGACAACTATTCGCGGACGAGCCTGCCGCTGCATCACGAGACGTCGCAGGAATTTTTCCTCCAAATTCACCGCAAGGGCGTGCTGGTGCGACGCGCCGTGAAGCAACTCTACTGCCCGCGCTGCCAGCTCTTTCTGGCGGACCGGCTGATCACGGGGACCTGCCCGCACTGCCAGCAGCCGGGTGCGAAGGGCGACCAGTGCGAGAAATGCGGGAAGCCCATCGATCCGCTCGAAATCCGTGGAGCGCAGTGTGTGCGCTGCAAGTCGCAGCCGGAGGCGCGGGAGTCCCTGCACTGGTTCTTTCCCCTGGACCGATACCAGGAGCGGCTGCGGGAATGGCTGGCGTCGAAGCCGCACTGGAAGGCGAACGTTCTCAACTTCTGCAAGGGCGTCTTCGAGAGCGGCAAGGGGCTCGAGGAGCGCTGCATCACCCGCGACCTGCCCTGGGGTGTGCCCCTGCCGCTCCCGGATTCCGCAGGCAAAGTGCTCTACGTCTGGTTCGACGCGCCTATCGGATACATCTCGTCAACGAAGGAATGGGCCGCCCGGACGGGCAATCCGGACCGGTGGAAGGAGTACTGGTGCGATCCGACGGTGCGGCTGGTCCATTTCATCGGGAAGGACAACATTTTTTTCCATGCCTTGCTGTTTCCCGCGATGCTCATGGAGCACGGCGGGTTCGTCCTTCCGGACCAGATTCCGGCGAACGAGTTTCTGAACCTCGAGGGCGAAAAATTTTCGACGAGCCGGAATTATGCCGTCTGGCTGCACGAATACCTCCAGCGTTTCCCGGCGGATGCGCTGCGGTACAGCCTGGCGCGGATAGCGCCGGAGGCGAAGGACACGGACTTCAGTTGGCGTGAGTTCCAGGGGCATCACAACAACGAGCTGGCGGACATCCTGGGGAACTTCATCCACCGCAGCCTGACGTTCGCCGGGCGGTATTTCGGGAATCGGCTGCCCGTGCGGGGTCCGCCGGACGCGAGTGATTCGGCGTTCCTTGACGCGATGGAGAAGGCGCCGGGAGAAATGGGGGCGCTGCTGGACAACTTCCAGGTCCGGGACGCCGCGGTGCGGATGATGGACCTGGCGCGGGCGGGCAACCTCTATTTCGACCAGCAGCAGCCTTGGAGAACGCGGCGCGAGAATCCCGAGCGGTGCGCAACAACCCTCCATCTGTGCGTGCAGGCGTGCCGGGTCCTGGCCACGCTGACGCAGCCGATCCTGCCGTCGTCCTCGGACGCGCTGTGGCGGATGCTGGGACTTCCGGGCCGGGCGGCGGACCATCCCTGGGTGAGCGCGGACCCGCGGGCCCTGCCCGAGGGTCACGCCCTGGGGCAGCCGGAGATTCTGTTCCGCAAGATCGAGGACTCGATGATCGAGGCGGAGATCGTGAGGCTGAAGAGCATGGCGCGGCCGGCGGAGGCCGTCGCCTCCGCCACTTCGCCCGCCCCTGCCGTCCAACCCCGAAAGCTGGAGGTGCCTCTGGTGACCGAGACGATCAGCTACGACGAGTTTGCGCGTCTGGACCTGCGGGTGGCCGAGGTGGTCGCGGCGGAGAGGATCGCCGGCGCGGACAAGCTGCTGAAGCTGACGGTCCGGCTGGGGCCGGAAACGCGGACGATCGTGGCGGGGATCGCCCTGCACTATGCCCCAGAATCGCTGTTGGGGAGGCGCATTGTGGTCGTGGCGAACCTGAAGCCGGCAAGAATCCGCGGCGTGGAGTCCCAGGGCATGCTCCTGGCCGCGTCGGAGGCGGAGAAGCTGGCGCTCGTGACCCTGGATGGAGCGATCGAAAGCGGCAGCCAGGTGAGGTGATCCCGAATGCGTTACGTGCTCGTTGACCTCGAGGCGACGTGCTGGGAGAAGGGGACATCGCCCGCTCGCATGGAGATCATCGAGATTGGCGCGGTGATGCTGGACGCCGCGGCGGGACCCGTCGCCCGCGAGTTCTCCCAGTTCGTCAAGCCCGTGGCCGAGCCAGTCCTCAGCGACTTCTGTACGCGGCTCACGTCGATCCGCCAGGTGGATGTCGACGGGGCAGACCCCTTCCCGGTCGTGTTCCCACGTTTTCTCGACTGGATCGGGTCCGAGGAGTTCCTCCTCGGCTCCTGGGGCGCCTATGACTTGAAGCAGTTTCGCACGGACTGTGCACGACACCGCATGGAACTGCCGGCGGCGTTCGAGCGGCACGTCAATCTCAAACAGGAGTTCGCCGCCTGGAAGGGAATCGAGCCCTGCGGCATGAAGCATGCCCTGCGGGTCTTGGGTCTCCCGCTCTCCGGGACGCATCACCGCGCGGCGGATGACGTTCGCAACATTGCCCGGATCGCCCAGCAGCTCCTGCCCATGGTCGAACGAAGATAATTTCCTGTCGTGACTTGTCCCGTCGAGACGCAGGACGGCAACGCGCCCCTAGCGGTCAACTGAAGAGGCGATCGCTCCAGAAGCCTGCCGGTGGTGGTTAGTGGCACGTGGTTGGGAGCCCGGCATCTGATGGACTGACAGCCTGCTTCGGGTAATGAGTAGTCCAGGATCTGACGACTCGAAATTTGAGGATGATCGCGATTCGGCGGTCTTTGGTCCTTGAAAAAGAAGGCGGACATTTGGAAGCTCTTGACTCTTCGCGTTCCAATGCCCGTCGGGATCGGAATCGGGATCGGGATCGAAGGAATCTTCATGCCATTGGGCCATGAGCAGTTGGGTGTCTATCGGGTGGCCAACGAGAACGGGGATACTCCGTTCACGAGGAAGCTGGGTCCTACCGAACGGAGAGCGTCGATCCCGACCTGCCTGCCCTGTCTGCGCCGTGCTGTCGCACAGCGCGGCAGGCAGGCGCGCCGGGCGCGGCGCAGACAGGTAGCGATCCCGATCCCGGCCGCGCTTTGGATACCGACGACCAGCCGTAATCTCTCACGGGTCAGAGAAAGACGCGCGCTGAATCGCGATGAGCCAGACATCCGGATTAAGTGTGCACCGGCGATGAACCCGCGGGTGATGGGGCCCGAAGTTGAGTGAGGACCGACGTGATCTGGCTGGCGACGTGACTCCAGGAATAATGTGCAATGAGATGCGCCGTGGACGAGTGGGACTGCGGTGTCGATTCCCGAAGCATTTGCTGAATCGTCTCGGCGAGTCTGGTGGGGTCATGAGGCGGAACGCCCCGGATGACTCCCTGGCTGTTGCGGATGATCTCGGACAGACCGCCGACGTCGGAGGCGAGGACTCGTGCACCGCACGAGGCGGCCTCGAGGGCGACCATGCCGAATGGCTCGTACCGGCTCGGCATCACGACCAGGTCCGCGGCGCGGTAAAGGGCGCCGAGGACCTTGTCCGAGAGGTGCCCGGGAAAGAAGACGGCGCCTTCTCCTGGGGAGTGTGCAAGTCGCTCCTCGAAGGGCTTGCGCAGCGGGCCCTCCCCGGCCATGACCAGCTTGATGTGAGGATCGTTTGCGGTGAGAAGCAAATAGGCTTCCGCGAGGTCCTCGACGCCTTTCATGGGGGATAGTCGGCCCGCATACACGAGAAGTCTTTCACTTTCCCCGGCGAAAAGTCTGCGGAAATCGGGGACGTGGGTGCGGCTGGAGAAACGCTTGGGATTGACTCCGCAAGGTACGATGGAAATCTTGGCCTGGGGAACGGCACAGGTTCGCTTTAGCTCCAAGCTCATGAACTCGCTGGTGGTAAAGACGTGGCGGGCGCGCTCGCAGAGCCAGGTCTCCATTTCGGCGATATAGGCCTGGGGCGGGTCGAGCTGGCCTTGCCGTTTTCCCGCCTCGGTGTCATGCATGATGAGAAGCCAGGGTAAGCGCACGGCGGAGCTGACCGCGTGGGCCGCGAAACCCGCAAGCCAGTCATGGGACAGGAGTGCGTCGAACGGGCCTGCTTGTGACGCCAGGCCAAGGCCGCGCTCCAGCAGGGGGATGTTGTTGAGAATGGCGTCCCCCGTCCACTCGAAGTGCTTGAGGGGACTTGGGTTAAGCATGTCATGGACGTGAACACCGTCCTCGATGCGCGTGGGACCCTCGCCCAGGCAGTTGCAGGTGATGACATGGACTTCATGGCCCTGTGAGGCCATGGCTGCCGCGAGCTCGCTCGCATACCTGGCCAATCCATAGCCCTGGGCAGGCGGGTACTCGGTCGCGAGCATCAAGATCCGAAGGCTCCCTGACTGTGCCTTGCCCGCAGGTAGTGGAATCTTCGGAGCCGGAACAGATGGACCTTCTTGGGGCGTAATTTCTCGTTGCGAAAGCAGGGACATGGCCGAAGTCGAGCCGGCTTCGAGTCCCCTCGATGTGACTCGGGACACGTTGCCGGGGTCTCCGATTTGCCTTGAGCGGAGCGAGGCGCCGGTGGCGATGGCCTCGTACCGGGCGTCCTGCTCGTGTTGGCGCGTGAGCGTCTTGGGATGCCGGATCGCGGCGTCGGGCCACAGCATCACTTGTTCGGGTCTGCGGCCCACGGGTTCGGGCGTTTCATGCACGCGCCCGCGCCATGGAATCCCGCGTCGGAGCAGGCGGAATTGGGGGTCGAGATTGCCCAACGTCCCCTTAGCGACGCCCTTGGTGGCGTCGTGGCGGCTCTCCCGCGACCTGACCAGCCCCTCGGGAGTCCACTGTTCGCGGGGGATATCGTTGACGACGACGCCTTCGAGGGTGTTGATCCTCGGGAAGCCGCAGACGGTCTTTCCGTTTCGTCGCATCAGGAGCACGATATCTCGCAGGCTTTCGAGGATGCCGCGTTCGAATCGCTCATCGAGGTCGGCGTGCAGCACCCACTCGCACGAGCCATGCTGCTGCCCGAAGTTGCGCTGGGCGGCGAAGTCGCCATCGAGTCGTCGCTCGACCACTCGGATGGCCTCGCGCCGGAGCAGCGTGGGGCCCGCAGTCTCCTCGCGGTGCATGTACTCCTCAACTTGCTGTAAACAAGCAGGTTGCGGGCCGTCGCTCACCAGGACGACCTCGTTGAAGTAGGGCTCGAGGTGCTCGAGGTAGGGTATGACGTTCTCCGGCTCGTTCCCGAGCAGGCCCACTAGCGAGATCGATTCGCCGTTGGGGACCTGTGGCTTCAGATACTCGTCGTGCCGGACGGTGCAACCCCAGCGTCGGATAAAGTTGCGCTCGTTCTTGCGGTTTGTCGCCTGCCATTCCGTGCTGTCGGTCTGAACGCCGTCCTTCTTGCGCGATCCCCGGCCGCTGAAGTGGTAACAGAAGGCGGACCAGCTCTGCCGGAATCGATAGCCTGCGGCTGCCATGCGGTTGAAAAGGTCGGAATCTTCCCGGCTCTGCGGCGCAAAGACGGGGTCCAATCCGCCGGCGGCAAAGTAGTCCTCCTTGAAGCACATGACCGGTGCGAAGATGCCCTCGGTGAAGCGGCCGGGCTGGGCGCTGGCCTTGGCGAGCTTGAGGAACTCGTCCTCTTTGAACTCCTCGGGCTCGACGCCGAGGTTGGCCAGAATCTTGTACGGGGCAGGGGGGTAGAGTGGCGGCTCGATGCGCGTGCAGGTGCACACGGTGGCGGGCGCGAGATATTTCGCGGTCTCCTCGTCGGCGCCCGGCGCGAAGTACATGTCCGTATGGACCATGAAGATAGCGGGCGTCTCCGCGGACTCGGCCAGCCGGTTGTATGCACCCACGATGCCCATGCGTTCGGGTCCCTTGTGCAGTTCGAGTTCGATTTCAAAGCGAGCGCGGTTCTCCTCGAGCCACTCGACGCTTCCGTCCGTCGAGGCGTCGTCGAGGACGAGCACCGGGTGGGCCCGGCATGCGAAATTTTCCCGAACGGACCTCAGGCAGAGATCGAGGAATCGGCGGGTGTTGCGGCCCGCGATGAGGATGGTGAGGGGGTTCATGGGTGAACTCGGAGGATTGGGAAACTCAAAAAAAACAGGACTCTTGCGGTAAACAGTGCAGTGCGTCGTCCCACCCGCGTGCGCCGGGAGCGCGCCCCGCAGTTGCACAGGTATGGGGCGGGCAGTCGGGACCCCGCGGCCGGCGCACACTTGAACAGGTGTGCGCAGCGATTCGCGCTCCACAGTTGCACAGGTGTGGGGCGGGCAGTCGGGACCCCGCGGCCGGCGCACACTTGAACAGGTGTGCGCAGAGACCGCGCTCCACAGTTGCA
>JACPCR010000029.1 GCA_016179685.1 Planctomycetota bacterium
GAAATATGACTTTGAATCAGCTCGAAGGAGATAAAAAGGAAAGAAGACCGGTGGCCGCTTGTGACCGGATAACTGGTACACAGCCGACCGACGGTGACAACTGCCATGCCGTGTCCTCCACCGGTTGGAAAGGGTCATTTCCCGATGGTGGAAGCATACCCGAACCGCCCCCCGCGTTTCATGCAGCCTTACCGAAAGGACACGGACCGGATGGCGCGCCCGCCCAGACGCGAGCGACGGTGGTGACGAGACCGGCGACGTTTCGGATGGCGCGTGCAGGATCGCCGCATCCACCGGCCGCTTCGTGTCGCCATCCCCAGATGGTGGTATCGTTGGGGTCACGGTCCCTTCACCAAGCGCTCGCGAACATCCCAGCACTCCGGCATGAATGGGAAAAACGAATCCGAGTGACTCCTCATCACTCTAGCCGGCCCGGTAGCATGATGAACCCCGCCTTCTCGAAGTCCGAGTCGAAGGTCATGAGCCGGACTACTCCTCTATTTCAAATTCCGATGTGCCGTGACAGACGGGCCCCGACTCTCAAACTGACTTCCTCTCAGGAATCAGGCTAAATCAAATGCGCAGGTCTGACACCGATCCTATGCCCATGAACGTGCAAGTGACCCGCGTATTGGGCGAGGACCCGGCCGTGCCGCGCAAACAGTTCCCGCAAGGGGCCATGCGAGCGGCCGAAATTGTAAAACGCAGACTGGGCGGGGAAAGAAGGACTGGCCTTCGGACGCCACGGCTAGAGAACGGGCACATGGCTGAAGAACGGCACCCATCGGTCGCGCGCCTTCTCCAATTCGCGCGCCAGCCAATCCAGCCGTTTTTCGATCGTGGCGAAGTCTCCGCTTTCCATCTGACATTCGCTCATGAAAATGGCAGTAAAATCGCCGGGCAAAGCCATCACGCGGCGAAACGCCTCCTCCCCGAAATGGGCGAGCGGGGCGGCGCCTGCACCGGGACCCGACGTAGGCCGGCGACTTTAGGCCGTCCAACATGCGTTTCAGGCGGCGCATTTCACGGTCGCAGGCCATCCCGTGATCGTAACTCCTTAGCGAAAACATCTGTCGTCCCTACGGGACTCTTGCGGTTGATGCGCTTTCCCTTCCCAGGGCTGCGTTCGCCTTCGCGGGGCTTCGGCGAACTGATGCCCTGGGCTATTTTCGGACGTCCCTACGGCACTCACAGAAACAGGCTTCCGGTGACGATCACTAAGCAGTTACCCGTGATCGAACGGACCGGGAATGCCGCCGTCGATATTGTCGCCGCCAAACGCGACGAAATTCGGGAGAGCATGCTCGCGCTCGGCGTTTAATGATTCGAACAGCGGGGTGATGACATCCAGGGTCGGCCCGTAGGAGGACTCACGCGAATAGGCGGGCGAGTCCGTGACGTCATACAAATGCGCATCCGTCACGTGCGCGAAGGTGAAGAGCGTATGGCTCACATGTTCCTCGGCTGTCTTCTCTCCCTCTGTCATCCGCCTGATTATCCCGTCATCATCCATGCGCCGTGCCGAAGCCCCTGGATCATTCTTCGGCGCTTTGTCTTCGTTTGCATCCCAGACTCTCTCCTGCTTAAATCGTCTGCACCTGGAACTCATTCCATTCTAACACGGAGTATCCACGTCATGAAGGTGCGCGAGCTGACCGAAGTATCCGAGCCGAACCTTCTCGAAGACCTCTTCCCCCATGAAGAAGTGCCCCGTATCGCCTTTGACGGCATGATCGTCGAGGAAATCGACGGCCATTCGGTCGCCTTCGATCCCCGAAAGGCGATTCAGCGCAACCTCTACATCACGGATACGACCTTCCGGGACGGGCAGCAGGCGCGGCCGCCTTATACGGTTCAGCAGATCGCTGACCTCTACAACCTACTGGCCAGGCTCGGCGGGCCCAACGGCATCATTCGACAGTCGGAGTTTTTCCTCTACACGAAGAAGGACCGCGAGGCCGTTGACGCCTGCCGCGCCCAGGGGCATGCCTACCCGGAAATCACCGGCTGGATTCGTGCCCACGAGGGCGACTTCCGGCTCGTCAAGGAGATGAAGCTTGCCGAGACGGGGATGCTCACCTCCTGCTCGGACTATCACATCTTCTACAAGCTGAAGATGGATCGCCGGAAGGCGCTGGATTTCTACGTGCACATGGCCGAGCAGGCCATCGCCAACGGCATCCGGCCGCGCCTCCACCTCGAGGACGTTACCCGCGCCGATATTCCGGGTTTCGTCATCCCCTATGTCCAGCGTCTCATGCGGCTCTCGGAGAGCGCCCCCGAGCATCTCAAGGCCAAGGTCCGCCTGTGCGACACCATGGGCTTCGGCATTTCATTTCCCGGTGTCCAGCTTCCCCGGAGCATCCCCAAGCTCGTCTACGCCATGAACCACGAGTGCGGCTGCCCGCCGGAGCGCCTCGAGTGGCACGGCCACAACGACTTCCACAAGGTTCACATCAACGGCTCCTCCTGCTGGCTTTATGGCTGCGACTTCGTCAACTGCACCCTGCTGGGATTCGGCGAGCGCACGGGCAACCCGCCTCTCGAGGGCGCGGTCATGGAATACGTGGGGCTGAAGGGCCGTAGTGGCGGAATGGACACGCAAGTGATCACGGAGATTGCCGATTACTTCCGCAGGGAGATCGGCTTCCCCATCCCGCCGAACTACCCGTTCGTGGGCCGGGACTTCAACGTCACCCGCGCAGGCATCCATGCCGATGGGCTCAACAAGGACGAGCGCATCTACAACATCTTCAACACCGAAAGAATCCTTGGCCGACCGCCCCTTGTCGGCATCACCGACAAATCCGGCGTTGACGGCGTCGTCCACTGGGTCAACAGCTACCTCGGACTCAAGGGCGAGGAACGCCTGGGCAAGCTCAAGCTCGTGAAGATCGCACGCTGGGTGATGGACCAGTATGAGACGGGGCGGAATACCGCCATTTCGGAGGATGAGATGGAAGCCTTGGTGAAGGAACACCTTCCGGAGTATTATCAAAAGAAATTGGCGTAGCACTCGTGTTCGGAGGTGCAGACGCACTTCCCTGCTGGCGAATTCATTCCCCGGAGAGGTGTCCGAGTGGCTGAAGGAACACGTCTGGAAAGCGTGTAGGTGGGCAACTGCCTCCAGGGTTCGAATCCCTGCCTCTCCGCCAGGGTCAGCTAGCCCGCATGGCTCACACGTTGTGTTCGAAATGCGCCCTGCGGGCTTCGACTCGAACGACTCGCGTCGATCTCGCCAGGGCTAACCCGGATCGAGCTGCCAGGATGGCCGCGTTGAAGCCTGGGTTGCAACGGATTGCTGCACAGGCGGATATCGGGCGTGCCGTTGCGAATTGTGAGAAATCCGGGCTAGGGTCATTTCCTTGTTTCCCGTCAACCCATCCCGATGAGGGACCGGCGAAGAATTGGCTCATGGGGCGCATCAGAGCTTATATCCAGATTAATGGCCGGAAATGCTGGACACTCTTTGACACCGGTGCTCGAAACACTTACGTCATTCCCGAGGTGGCCAGACTCCTGGTGAGCCAGAAGCTCCCCCGTTCGTTTCCAGCCGCGTTGGGAGGGTCGACTCAGAGGGTGAGGGAACACGCATTCCTCGTGGGAAAGATTCAAGGGCATCTCATCGCTACTCAGGCCATGGTGATCGGCAGCCTGGGAAGGGACGAACAGGGCAGGCCCATTGAAATACTCCTCGGAGCCCTGTCGATGCAGCAGTGGGGCATCATCCCGCTTCCGCGGGACGAGAAGCTCGACCTGACTCACTATCCCCGCGAGTTTCTCGAATATTGAGCAGGCCGCTGGCGGCCCCGCCATGGTCGCAATCCTTCCCGCCGGTGACCTCGTCTCACCTCTCATCCTCCTCGTCGTCCCCCTCCCCGCCCAGCCCCTCAACGTCGGTATCGGGACCGGCGGATGACAGGGTGGGATCGGTCTGTCCGAGATACTCCTCCAAGTTCGTCTTCCCGTCTCCATCAGGGTCGGCCTTCGGCTCGGCATACGTAGCGGTGGAAAAATCCAGCCATCGCGTGAACTGGGGTTTCTCGGCCTGACCCTCGATCTCTTCATCGATCGCCTCGTCCGGATCGGCCGCCCGCGGTCTGAACCCGCGTTCCTTGCTGAACCAGTACATTTCGAACCAGTTGGGCAGTCCGTCTCCGTCGAGATCGCCGTACTCGCTGTAATGGAGGGGCGGCGTTTCGCCAAAGTCTGCCTTCCAATGGCGCAGGAATTCGCTCGAATAGCACACCATGCCATTGTCCTCACGGAATGGACGGTCCGTGATGGGCTCGGGGCTCTCCACCCGAAACACGACGTTCCCGTCCCGCAGGAGCTCAGCCGCCACTGGCCCCGGCGTGACTTCAAACTGTTTCCAACTTAATCCCGCCGGCGCATCGTATTCCACCTCTCGACCCGGCAGGCGGACCGTGGCGGCGGCCGGAAGCACGGTCAGGACCTCGAGGGCCCCGTCCACGTAAACGGCGCTGCGGAATGGGAAAACTTTCACCCAGCGGGGATACTTGCGGTAAATGAGATAAAGCCGGTCCCGGTCCGGAACGGGAGGATTGCCGGTCTTCCACCATTGAATGTAGTATCCCGTCAGGTCATAGAGGGTGTAGCGGGCATTGTAGGAAGGGGCGACGATCGTATTTTCGCCGTAGTCGTTCCAGGTGATGATCTGGAGGAGAGTGGCATTCTGGGCCCGGGCGGCATCCCAGCTCCCGCGCAGCCAGTCAGTCCCCTTGCCGGCGTAGACTTCGAAAGGGATATTCTCCTTTTGATAATGTCCGACGGGGCAGGACCATTCGGCGCCGGCCGCGATCACCGCTTTCGCGATTTCAGCTTGCCTCGGCCCAAGCCAGGCAAAGCCACCCAGAGCCTGGACGTGGCGCGCCAGTATCCCGCTCGCACGGACCAGTGAGTCTTCTTGGACATGCTTCGGGTTCACCTCGTGGAAAAAATAATTGAGGTCCATGTGCCAGTAGATCGCCTGGCCGATCTGGCGGTCAAACTCCCGAAACACCTCTCCCAGCGCCGTCCAGCCTTCGGGCGTCGCCCTCAGCTTCGGGGAATTCCAGAGCGTGTAGCCCTCCAATGCTTCCTGCTCGAAAACGGCCTGCCATTCCGGCCGAGCCTTCAGTGCGGCCGCCGCGTACCGCTCGATCCAGAAGATGGAAAGGTAGCCGAAGACGATCGGCTTGCCGTCCCGGCGTGCCAGCTTGGGACTCCTGCCGTGCGCGGCCAGCATCTCCTGAACGGCTGCCACGTCGCCCCCGCAGGCCATGTCCACGCATACGGTCAATTCGAAGGGATAATCCTTCTCCTCCGCCACTCGAAAGAGGGCCTCGAACATCTGCTGGGCCTGCTCCCCTCCCGCCCAGGCATCCATGGCAAATCCATCGATCCCGATGCGCATCGCCCGCCGGATTTCGAGGTCAGCACTCTCGTCCAGAGAAAGCTGGAGGGCCGGAGGTGTCAGGTCCCAGTTCCGCAAGTGTCCTCCGCGGGAGTCGGCGGCGTCTCGGCTCTCGTGACGCAGGTTCAACACGCTGACGTGGCGGTGATACCAGAGCGCCCCGCTGGCCGCCGGGAAGCAGCCCATGTAATGTGCGAAGACCTTCTTTTCACGCTCATCAGCCTGCATGGGGGCGAGCCAGGCGGAAAGAAGCGCGAAGACGCCCAATGAAATCCGCATCGCCCTTCGGGCGCGGCGGATTTCAAATCTGCCATCCCGACGGGAGCTGCGATGCTTGGCAAAAAGCAGAAGCTTCATAACCTCGGAAGGATCTTGGTGAGCCGGCACAAATCTAAGAAGGTTTTCAAGTTTGCCGTCCGCGCCAATACTCTCGGCCCCTGGTCGCATTTCCCTATGCCTTTTCAAAGGATTATACTGATTGGCCGCTGGGGAAACGTTGAAGTACTCTTACGTGCCAGCCCCCCACGGCAGGCGCTTCTGAAATTGGCGGCCGTCGGCCCCCGGCCTCCGGGGTGCCTGCGAAGCGGGCGCGTCATTTCGAATGCGCCACCCAGGGCGGCGCAACGAAAGAAGAAAAAACAGGTTGAAAAGGTCTCCGCCGGGCGCCCGCGGGCGGGCGCGGAGAAGTAACACCCAACGACTCTTTCGGCATGGGCTACCATGAGAATGTCTGCGGCTTACATGTTCGCATGGGTTTGGCTTTCAGCTTTGGGCGCAGCCGAGCCCGATCGGCAACCGGCGGCATCCGGGCCGGCCCGGCTCGTCTTTGTACATTACATGGTCTGTTTTTTCAATTCCGTCGAAGGCTACAAGCAGGAGATCGAGCTGGCCCAACGGCACGGGATCGATGGCTTTGCGCTGAACTGCGGGCAATGGAAGGGGAGCGGCTATGAAAAGGCTGCACAACGGCTTTTCCAGGCGGCTCGGGAGTTGGACTCCGGATTCAAGCTTTTCTTCTCGCCCGACCTCAACAGCTTGGGCAACTTGAACGAGAACATCGGGGATATGGTCCGCCAATTCAAGGACCATCCGAACCAGTTCCGGCACGAAGGCCGGACCGTTCTCTCCGGATGGGGCGGCGGGCCAGAGTCGTACGCCGGCGCAGTTCAGCAACTCGAGTCTGAAGGGCTGGACCTCTGCTTCGTGCCCTTCGTCTACAATCCGAAGTACGCCAGCATCTGGAGCCTCGAGCAGGCTCAGCGCATGTTGCTCGGCCACCCGCACATGGATGGCCTCTTCCACTTCGGGGCCGACGGCTCGGTAGCTAATCTGCTGAACAACAACGCCAACGGGCGGAGGGTCACACTCACCCTCGGCAAGCTCTTCATGGCCGGCGTTGCACCCGCGTACAACAGCGCCAACCTGCGGGACTTCCAAGGCATGCATGGCTACGGCGCCGTCTGGGAGGGCATCATCCGCGACGCCGCCGATTGGGTCGAAATCGTCACTTGGAATGATTACGTCGAGGACTCGAACCTGATGCCGTTCCGCTGGCCCGGGGGACAGGAGAAGCCCTATTATGTCCGGGATGAATCCTTCCTCGACGTGACGGGCTATTACAGCGCCTGGTTCAAGTCGGGCGTGCGACCGCCGATTCTGCAAGACAAGCTTTACTATGCCTACCGAAACCGTTCCCGCTGGCAGCAGCGCGTCTGGAGCGAGAAGGATGCGAAGTGGGTGGACATCATGGCCACGGCCTGGCCCTACGATCAGATTCACGATGACGTGGAGGATTTCGTTTACGTGACCACGTTCCTGACGGCGCCGGCCGAATTGTCGATTCAGATGGGGAAGGCCCGTTTCAATTTCACACCATCTGCGGGACTTTCGCACTTTAAGGCTCGTATCTCAGCCGGAGTCCCTCTCTTTTCGCTTAAAAGGGCTCGATCCACCCTTGCTGAGATCATCGGACGGAAAGAGATCATCTCAGAACCGACGCCGGAGAACAGCCCCCGCGGTTACCATCTCGCTCATCGAACCTGGACCGGTGGGTTCGCCCTTGGCGACGCACTACGTTTGGAAGCCGAATCGGGACAGCTTCACGAGACCGCTCGCATCCTTCGGCTGGGCGGCGTGACCGCGGTCTCCACGGCCGAGAAAGACGGCAGCGGCTTCACTCTTCCCCTTCGTGGCCTGGCGACCGCGACCTACAACATCCGCATGACTTACTGCAATCCATCCACGAACGAAGCCCGGCTCACGCTCGTGGCGGACGGGCCGCCGAGGGCTCCGGGCGAGTTCCCTTACTTTGTTCCCGCGTTCCTGCCGCCGACCGGGAATGGCCGGTTCGCCACCACCTCGTTCTTCTGGTCGCTCTACAAGGAAACCTCTTTTCTGAAACTCGAATGGCAACTCGGCCGAACCTGGGGTGCGAAGCCCCAGCCTGAATTCGATGACCACGGCAGCGTGCTCGTCGACGCCATCGATCTGGTGAGAGTCGATCCACTGACGATACCCGCTCAGCGGGATCGGCTTTTCCCGGAGGTGGTGGAAATACCCGGCGGCAGCTTCACCATGGGCTGTTCCCCGCGGGGAGGCGGCAACCCGGATGAAAGCCCCACCCACCGGGTCACCCTTTCGCCGTTCGCCATCGGCAAGTACGAAGTCACTAACGAGCAGTATGAGCAGTTCGATCCCGGCCACCGCCAGTTCCGGGACGGCTATTCCTGGCGCGACCAGGAGCCGGTCATCTACGTCTCCTGGACCGATGCTGCAAAATACTGCAACTGGCTCTCGGAGAAGACCGGTCTGAAAAAGGCCTATGATGAAAAGACCTGGGAACTGGACCGGTCGGCGGATGGATATCGTCTGCCCACGGAAGCGGAATGGGAGCATGTGGCCACCGGCCGGGGCGAGGGCCGGCGGTTTCCCTGGGGCGATCAGGCCCCCTCTGCCCGGCGCGGCAACTTTCTTGGCGACGCGGCGATCGCCGTCGATCCCCACCTCCGCAGCCGCGAATCAAGCGGCACCCTGGTCGTGGGCGATTGTCCCGCAGGGGCGAGCCGGGACGGCGTCATGGACCTGGCCGGCAACGTCTCTGAATGGTGCAGCGATTGGTATCATCCCTACACTTCGGAGGCCCAGACCGACCCATGCGCTCTCACCCCGAGCAATTTCCGGGTCATTCGCGGCGGGTCCTTCGGCTACTACAACTTCAGCCAGCGATGCGCGGACCGGGAGTACAACAACCCTGTGTATTCCGGCTACGTCTATCTCGGATTCCGCGTGGTTCTCTCCCAGACGGGCTGGGACAGCTTCCGATCGGGACCAGCGCCACACGGAGGCATGGGTTTCCGAGGACCTGACACGGGACCGTAGCCCCTTTCAGGTGCCGGGTATTTACCCTATCGGGCTATTCTTGACTGTTCTTTCCGATAGGTTTCTTGACTCGACTCGGCAGATGCACCCCATGGCTCAACTTCATGATGTGAACACGACGGACCTCCGCGGGGCGATCAACCTCGGCTGCCGGACGATGCAGAGCGTCTTCAATGCCGATGAGGATCGCCGTGTCGCCTTCTTCGGCGCTCAACTCCTCCCGGCGTCAGAATTTTCCTTGTCGCGGTATCACAGCGAAGCCCATGTCACCGGCCGACACTTGAACGCCCTTCTCAACGCCGGGATGCGGCCCGCGTTCCCATCGAAGAGCAGGCGATCGACCTGCATGCCTCGGCAGCCTTCTTCTCCTACAGCGGCCCCGCAGCCCTCGCTCTGAACCGATGGTCGATCGGCGGACCGCTCAAGCTCTTTTGCCCGCACAACTTGTGGGAAGGCTTCCACGCGCTTGCCGCGCTCGCTCGATTCCGGAGTTCCGTGCCCGCACGGGAGCTGGCCGAGCGCAGCATCGCCGCCATCCTCGGTCTATGGACTCCGAAGCGCGGCTGGGACGTTCCACGCCTCGAGGCCATGGGCCTTCACTACGGCCCGTGTGAAGGCTTCATACATGGCGTGGCGCGGATGCTCGGACCCCTCGTCAAGCTTTACAGCACCACCCGCTCGGCCAAGGCCCTCGAACTCGCCCTGCTTCTCAAGGGAAGGGCCATTGCCGAGTCTTGTCTCACCGGCGGCGACTATACGCCGCAGCGATTCATCACTCGGCACTCGCACTCCGTCGCCTGCGTGCTTCCCTCCCTCGCCCAGACGGCCGAGTTGCTGAACGATGTCCCCCTCCTCCTACGCGTCAAGGCCTTCTATGACAACGGCCTATGTGAAATGCGGGATGAGATCGGCTGGTCACCCGAACTGGCCCGCGAGCCTCAGACCGAACATGGGGAGTGCAATAATACTGGCGACATCTTCACACGCGGCCAATCCGCGTGGTGTTCCGCGGCGACGGCGATGGACCATCCCGGCGCGGACCTGACTTTCTTCCAGCCCCTGAGCCCGGACGATTCGTGAGAAGAATTCGGCAGTCCAGCCGTGTGGCGACCTGAGTCACAGCAGTCCCATCTCTCGCACAAAACCTCTCAGCTTCTCCATCTCGTGATCGGTGAGGCTGTGGTAAGGCGGGCGTCGCCATCGGCCGCAAATGCCGTAGATTTCCATGAGCCCGTGGATCGCGGCGTCCCGCCCGCCTGGAAAGCCGTTCAGGAAAGTCTCCAGAGGCAGCTCCACGTCGCGAATCACGCTGACCGCGGCGGCCAGATCGTTCCTCTGCAAGGCCTGCCAGTAGCGGTGGCTCACCTCCGGCTTGAAATTCATGAACCGGTCCATGAATCCCACGCAGCCGTAGGGCCACAGGTTGAGATGATTGCGAAGTCCGCCTCCCGAAAACATGGCCCATCGATCCCGTACGCTGAGGCAGACCTGCCGGGCAAAGTCGGGCGACAAATCTTCCTTGAGCGCCACGACCTGATCGACTCGGTCCCGCACGGCCTGGATGACCTGGAGACCGAAGGGCATCCCCCGGTCCTGGAAAACATTGGTAACCATCATGACGGGGATGTGTTGAGCCACGGCCGTGTAGTGGTTCACGAGGCCTTCCGCCGTCGCCGAGGCTGCCCAGTCCGGCGGGCGCACCATGTAGACATCCACGCCCATCGCCTTGCAAGTGATCGCAAACTCCACGGCCTGGCCCGTCCCGAATTCCCAGTCCGCGGCCACCACCATCGCCCGGCCCGCCGTGTGCTCCACCGCCACTCGCGTCAATTCGGCGATCTCCGAATCGCTCATGCAGATCAGATGACTGTCCCCGGCCGTGATCAGCGTCACGCGCGAACCCGCCTGCATGGAAAAATCGATGACCGAGCGAACCCCGCCGTAGTCGATGCGGCCGTCGCGCTGGAACGGCGTCCGCAGCGAAGCCATGGGGCCCGTCAATGCCGTCCGGATTTCCTCTCGGGTCATGGGCAACCCTCGTTTCGCAACGGCTCAGATGGATGGGCTGAAGGCTGAAGGCTGAGGGCGGAAGGGCATGTCGTCATCCATGGCGCAACGACCGAATCAGTCCATTCAACACTTTCTCCGTCTCGCTTTGTGTGATCGCGCATATTTTTCCTTCAGTATCCGAACAGAATCCATTCGGGATTCAGCTTGATGACCTGAAGAGTACACCAACGCTAGATTCTTGCGAAGACTTGATTCTCGAACCGCAGGACGGCCATCCTCGTTGGAGTTGCGCCTTCAGGCGTGACACGGCTCGAACAACGGCTAAAGCCTTCACGCCAACGACTTACGCCATAATCCAACGCTGCCGTGCTAGTCGCTTCGGTTCCCTGAATTCCTTCTTCGGAGACTCTGGGTAGAACGAAGCCGTCCTGCGGCCGGGAGAAGGACATTGTCTTGTATCCCGGGCTCCGAGAGCATACACTGCATTTCCTCGTGGAGACAGGAGGGAGGTCCGCCCCGCCTGCTGCCAGGAGCTTACATCCTTCTCGTTCAGGGAGACACCCATGCTTCGCGCCGGATTCATCGGAGCCGGACCCCGCAGCCAAGGCGCCCATTACCCGAACGTCCGGCGTCTCAAGGACGTCGAAATGGTCGCCGTTTGCGAAATGGACGAGGCTCGGCTCAGGCAGGTCGCCGACCAGTACTCGTTCCCCCACCGCTTCACGGACCACCGCAAGATGCTCGAATCCGTCGAGCTGGACATCATCTACTGCGTGATGAACGAAAAGTGGCTGCTGCGGCCCGCCCTGGACTGCCTTCAGGCCGGCAAGTCGATCTTCATCGAAAAGCCCCCGGGCGTCAACAGCGACGAGACCCGCCAGCTCCTGGAGGCCGCAGTTGCCAACAACGTTACGGCCATGGTCGGCCTCCAGCGGCGCTTCGCCGCGGTCACCCGAGAGGCGATGCAGCGCGTCCGGGCGAAGGGGCCGGTCACCCTCGCCACCGCCTCGTTCAACAAGCAGATTCTCGGCCGCGATGGTAAAGAATTCACCACCACCCTCTGGAACGACGTCGTCCACGTCGTCGATCTCGTCCGATACTTGGCCGGAGGCGAGCCCGCCGAGGTCACCGCCTACCGCGATAAGTTCGGCAGCCAGAGCCGGAACTGCTACACCGCGCTCATCCGCTTCAACAACGGCGCGACCGGCGTCGTGATGGGTAACCGGTCTTCCGGCGGCCGCGTGCTGCGGGCGGAGCTGCACGGGATCGGCATCGGCTGCTACATGAAAATCCCCGAAGAGATCGAAATCTTGGAGAACAACAAGGCTCGAAAACTCGGCGGATGGGATGTGGATGGTGCGGACCCGAAAGACGTGGACCGCTACGAGGGCGTGCTCACCATGCACGAGCACTTCGTCGATTGCGTCCGCAACCGGAGGATTGCGCTCACCGACCTGCGCGACGTCATCCACACCGTTGGCCTGGTGGACCAGATCGAGGGACCGCTGGCTTAACGGTCCCGGAATTTCAACAGCTTGCGCCGCTCAGAGAAATCTTACGCCCGGCGAGAATCCCCATGCCCGTAACCTGGCGAAGCGAAGCCTGCGATCAGTATCCCGATCCGGAGAGCGGGGCGTTCATTGTACGCCTGACCCAGGCGGCCAAGCACAGTGTCAACATCTACGGCGAGCAACCTTATACCTCCCCGGACGGCCGATGGATCGCGATCATGCGATCGCCCGAAGCCGATCCGCGGCTCCCGCCCTATGATCTCTACGTGGCGGACCTTCAGCGGCTCTACATCCAGGCCGCCGACCGCAACGTGCAGAGCATCCTGGTGGCCACCGCGGCCTGGAGCGGCATCCTCTACTACACCTCCGCGGACAAGGATCTCATCCGGCTCGACGTCTCGACCCTTGAGAAGCAGATCGTGTGGAATCGGTGGCCCTTTCCTCCCGAGCTCATGTTCCAGTCCGTCTCGCCCGATCACCGCTACCTCGTGGGCATCCTGCCCCAGGCCAGCTATGAAAGCGCCCTGATCCGCGTGGACCTGAAAGAAAAAACCTGGAAGGTGCTGCTGGAACGCCCGGAAATCTTCGCCGCCCACCTTCAGTACGCGCCGCAGACGGGGCCAGACGCCCAGTTCCAAATCATGGGCCTCATGAACCGCGGGAAGAAGATCAACCATCACTGGCACATGGTGAACTTCCCGACCGAACAGCCGGGCACCTGCTATTACGTGGTGGACAACCACGGTGGCAACTTTCGCACGTTCCCTTCGGGTCCTCCCGTGGTCCGGGCCAACAACGGCCACAGCGCCTGGATCGCTTCGACGGGCCGGATCGCCTTCTCCACGCCCTGGGACTCAAAGACCTGGCAGCTCTTCCCGGAGTGGCCCCAGGGCAATCTCTTCACCGCCGCGGCGGGCGAGGACGCGCCTCGCGTCTTTCAGGCGCCTGAGCACCGCTTCAATCACGTCAGCGTCTCCCGATGCGGCCGTTACTTCGTCTGCGATTCCTATCCCGAAAAAATCCCAGGGCCGTGCCCGCTGGTGGTGGGCAATTTCAAGACCGGCAGATACCGCTCCATCATCTCCGACTGCAAGGCCACGTGCGGCGGCCCCGCATGTTCGCACGCGCACGCCTACTTCACGGCGGACAACCGGCACGTGGTGTACAATGCCGACCCCTATCTGATTGGGCAGGTCTATGCCGCCCGCGTGCCGGACGGGTTTCTTGAAAGCCTGGAATAGTTCCTGTTGCGGGCTCTTTCGCCGCAGCCAGACGAACCGTTTCCCGGCCTGACAGCCGGAGGGTGCCCGCGATGAGAGACATCCGAGTGGCCGCGGCCCAGTTCGAGCACCGCGAGAACGACAAGGCCTTCAATCTGGCCCGAATCCACGAGTTGACCCGCCGGGCGGTCCAGCAAGGCGCCGAAATCGTGAGCTTCCACGAGGTGTGCGTCCCCGCCTATACCTGGATGCAACCCCTGACCAGGGAACAGCTTCTCGCGGTGGCCGAGCCGGTTCCCGACGGCCCTTCGACGCAACAGTTGGTCCAGATCGCACGGGAGTTCCGAACCGTCGTCATGGCCGGACTCGTCGAGCGGGACTCGGAGAACAGGGCTTACAACTGCTACGTCACCGTCGGGCCGGACGGCTTCATCACCCGACACCGCAAGCTGCACACCTTTATCAATCCGCACCTCACCCCGGGCAGCGCCTACAGCGTCATCGACCTGCTCGGTTGCAAGATCGGCTTCCTGATCTGCTACGATAACAACCTCCCGGAGAACGTTCGAATCACCGCCCTGATGGGCGCGGAGATCATCTTCATGCCGCACGTCACGGGTTGCCTGCCCTCTGTGATGCCGGGGCGGGGGGTGGTGGACCGGAAGCTGTGGGATAACCGACGCCGCGACCCGGCGCGTCTCCGCCAGGAGTTCCTGGGGCCGAAGGGGCGAGCATGGCTCATGCGCTGGCTGCCGGCCCGCGCTTACGAGAACGGCGTCTATGCCGTTTTCAGCAATCCCATCGGCTGGGACTATGACTCGGTGCGGCCCGGCCTGGCCATGGTGATCGACCCTTTCGGCGAAATCCTCGCCGAAAGCCACGCCCTCGAGGATGACGTGGTCGTCGGACTGCTCACCGCGGAGAAAATTCCGGTGTCGTCGGGCTACCGTTACCTGAAGGCGCGCCGGCCCGAGCTGTATGCGAAGCTCGTTGAGCCGCAGGAATCCGTCACCCTGCCCGGCTGGACGTTGAAGCACGAGAAAATACCGTAAAACTTCAGGAAGATAGAGCCTTGAACTGTCACTTCTTCGATCCGGTGTCAGGTGTCAGGAAAGTCCCATGCGATAAGAATTGAGAACAGCGATTTGCCCTGCGAGGATCCTCGGACTCGACGGATCCTTCTGACACCTGACATCTGACACCTGACCCCTTTAAAGTTCCCATGAAAATCACGGACCTGCAGGTGATCCCCTTTCGTGTGCCGAGAAGACCGTTCCACAACGGGCAGTGCCTTCCCGAAACGTCCGTCCTTCAGACCCTCACGAAGGTGATCACGGACGAGGGCGCCGAGGGCTACTACTTCGGCGGCCGGGGACATGGCGACCAGGACGGGATGGCCCCCGATCAGATCGCCGCCATGACCGGCCACATCAAGAACCTCGTCGTCGGGCACGACCCTTTCGACCGCGAGAAATTCTGGCACTGGATGTGGGTAGCCAACGTGGATGAGAATCTGCTCAGCGTACTGGACATGGCCCTGTGGGACCTCCAGGGCCGTGTGTTTGGGCTGCCCGTGCACAAGCTGCTCGGGGGCTGCCGGGCCCGCGTCAAGGCCTATGCGAGTACTTTCCCGAACATGGGGACGCCGGAGCAGTACGCCGAACATGCCGCCGCGTGCAAGGCCCAAGGCTACCGGCACTACAAGATTCATCCCTATTACTTCTGGGACCCGGTGAAGAAGGCGCCGGACCCCGGCCGCCCGTCTCACATCGAGCAGGACCTCGAGGTGTGCCGCGCCGTGCGTGCGGCGGCCGGCGACGACATGGTTCTGAGTTTCGATCCTTGGGGCACTTACCGGACTTATGAGGAGGCGCTGCGAGTCGGCCGGGAGCTGGAGCGGCTTCAGTTCTACTGGTATGAGCATCCGATGCCGGAGTACCGTGTCGCCGCCTATGAAAAGCTGTGCAACGAACTGAGCATCCCGATCCTGTCGCCCGAAATCGCCGCAGGCAGCCTCTACACGCGGGCCGATTGGATACGGCGGGGAGCTTCCGACATGAGCCGCATCGACGTCCTCCGCGGCGGCATCACGGGCGTCAAAAAAATGGTCTCCGTCTGCGAGGCCTTCGGCGTCAAGTGCGAGATTCACATGAGCGGCTTCGCGAATCTGCAGCTCCTGGCCGCCACGTCTGAAGACACCTGCGAGTATTATGAACGCGGCCTCCTGGCCCCGGGCCTCGACTACGACGCGCCCCCGCCTTACCTCCAGGCCATCGGCGACCCTATGGACTCGGATGGCTTTGTCAGCGTGCCCCAGGAGCCCGGACTCGGCTATCGCATCCGCTGGGATTACATCGAGGCGAATCGGGTCGGTAGGCCCTGACGTTCCTTGTGAGTCCGAAGGGTCAGTTTGCCTTCTCGGCGAAACCGCATGTCCTCAATGCCTGCGAGGATTTCGCTGCCGATATTCCGCTTTGTGGCAGCCATGGTTAGCCTCCTATCGGCCTGACTGGCTTGCTCAAGGCCCTGGCCGCCTTTTCAGCCTCCAGCGCGGCGCGGAGCGCCTTTTTCGTATCGTCGTCGATGAACCCTCAAGGCCCATCGCCGCGTCCCTGTGTCCGGGTTCTGCTGCCCCTAGTCCGTTGTCCGTGTTCCTACCGCGGCCTTTGGCCGCAACCCAAGTTGGAGTGACGGCTTTATCTAAAATCCGCGTAGCCCGGAGGGCGCAGCGGATTTCATTAGCGTCCCTGGCGGCACAAGCGGATGAAGCGCCGGAGGCGTCGAATCTCCGCCTTCCAAGGATGCGACACGCCGTCCTGGAGTCGCGCCAGGAACTCGTCCTGGAAGAGGTCCGCGTAGACGTACAGGGCATAGCAGGCGAACTCTCTTACCCATTCGGGCCGGCGGTACAGCCAGCTCCGCGCACGCTCGACCGCGTCGTCCGGTTCGTTCTCGTAGAGGAATCCGCAGGCGATGATCGAGAGGCCGATATCCTGCGACAAGGCCATCTCGCGCAGCGTCGCGAGGTCTCGGGTCTCGCCCGCGTGGCGCAGCTTCAGAAATTTCTCCAGACGACACAAGGCGCGTTCGAGCCGGTAGACGCCGTCAGGCTTAGGCCAGTGCTTCCGCAGCGCCTCTTCTGGTAGGCGTGAGAGGGTCACGGGGCCATAAAGACCGATGTGCCAAACCGGGGAACTTAACCTAAGGAGATAGGATGGAAGGACTTTCTCACCCGCGGTGGCGACAAGCTGGCCAGGGGCCATGTACTCGGTTTGCTTGCCACCCCATGCAACATCTTTCAATTGTCCTAGCTTAATCCTTTCGAAAACTTCGTCTATCACCGTAAGACCTACCCTTTCCCCCCGTATGGCGAGAGTCGAGGCCGCGGCAAGCTGGACTGACGGTTTGTCCGAGTTGAGTCCCGCCTCAAGATCGCTGGGTGTTCCCTGGAAAGGGAAGTAACGAAGGATCAGAAGCCTTTCTCGGCTTTCGACTTCACAAGGAGATGAAATGTCTGACAACCGTCTCATGGCTTCGAGGTCGGGGGGCTTCTCCAGATAGGACATGGCTCGGAGAATAGCGCTGGTGACTTCTGGTGTAAGTTTTTGCTGAGAGTCTTCATGCGGAGCGGGCATTGCTGGCCTGAGCAGGACCAGAAACGTCTCCAGGGAATCGGCGGTCCCGATAAACCCCAGCGCCTCAGCGACCTGCTGCCAATTTGACACGTCGTCATCGGATGGGACATCTTTCAAGACCTCAGCGATTTCGTCTTGGAGGTCCGTAACCCCGAGGCAGACGAGAGTGCGGCAAGCTGAGGCTCTCATCCTGTCGTCCTCGCTCGACGCCTTCCTGAGAGCCTCGATTGCCGATGGGTCTTCAGCCGCTCCAAGGGCCAATACGGCAGAGTTGCGGACCACAGAGTTATCGTCAAGGAGAGCGCTCAGAAGGGGTTGAACCGCCCTCGGACCACCCAGTGTCCCGAGGGCTTCTCCTGCTGCGGCCCTGACAAAGATGTAAGGATCTTTGAGCGCAAGGCTCAACGGCTCGAGTGCTTGAAGACACTGGGTATGACCGAGAATCTGGGCCGCTGATACTCGAACTACGCCGTCAGGGTCTGTCAGGTACGAGACCACAGGGCTGAAATCTGGGAAACCTTCCAATGAGCCCTGTTGGGTGACCAGGTCGCAGAGGTTGTCACTGAATACTCTCGCTTGTGGTGCGAGTTTCCCGTCAGGAATAGCTCGGATCATCGACCCGATGGCCCGCGGATCGCCAAGGTACGCCAGTCCGTAGCTGGCGACTGCCACAAGTTCCGGGTCCCCAGATTTCATCGCATCGAGTAAAGGTCGGAGTCCCCAGCTTGATTGTCCGGCGTTCCCAATGCTTAGCGCGGCCCCAATGTTTACTCTCAGCCATGCCTTGTGGCTCGGGCCCCACCGGTAGCTGGAGCGGAAAAGGTCATTCACGACCCGATCCCTTGCGGTTGGGTTGGACCAGAAGCCAACACTGGACGATTGGGCCTGTTCGAGCCACTCTTCTTCCGCTTCCGCCTTTGGCCGGGGAGCCTACGAGAGCGTCGTAAAGCACGTAGCCGCCGGAGACCAGGACGGCTATGGCCATGATCAAGAAGACCCAGAAGGTGTGGTTTGAAGGTTGAGGCTGCGAATCAGGCATGCTCACCTCTGAAATGCATCCAAGGGATCAACCTCACAAGCCAAGCTCTTGGAGGAGGCGCGCGAGATAGGCCACGTCGAGGTGATCGGGAAGGGGCCCCGCCGGCTCGCGCAGGCGCGAGGACCGGATCACGCCTCGATGGACCAGGGCCTCCTTGACCAGGGGGATGTAGCAGGTGGCTTCGTGCACGAGGATGGGAAGCAAGCGTTGGTATTCCTGGAAGGCCTCGTGCACCGCACCTGCGGCGTAACGCTCGTAGAGGCGGACGTGGAAGTCCGCCAGGCCGGGGCCGGGCATGAGCCCCACGGCCCCGCGGTCGAGCGCGTCGATCGCGTAGAGATTCCCGCTTCCCGCAAAGACGCGCAGTGCATCGCCGGCTTCCTTTCGGATCGCCGTGATGCGGGGGCCGGCAGGCGACGCTTCTTCCTTCACGTACCCGAGGTGGGGCAGCTCGCGTGCCATGCGAGCCAGAAGGGCGATCGGCATGGGACCGACCGTCGCCGTCGGGGCGTCCTGCACCATGATCGGAATCGAAACGGACTCCGAGACGGCCTTGAAGTAGGCGTAGAGACTCTCCGGGCCGCCTCCCGTCACAAACAGGGGGATCACCAGGACGGCATCGGCGCCCGCCGACTCGGCTTCCCGGCTGTTCAAGGCAGCGATCTCGCCGCTCGGACCCCCGGTCCCCACGACGACCGGGACGCGCCGGTCCACTCTACGAATCACCGTATCGAGAACGGTCCGGCGTTCCTCCGCGGTGAGCTTGTAGAACTCGCCCGCCAGCCCGAAGACTCCGAGTCCGTGCACGCGGCATCGCAGGCAGAAGTCGATGAGACGCTCGAGGCTTGCCGCATCGAGTCGGCCCGCTTCATCGAAGGGCGTCACCAGGATGGGGAAAACACCGGATAGGGACGTGGACATGGGAAGGCCTCTCGATTTCAATTCAAAGCGCTATCGCGACGCGGTTGTTGTAGCGATTCAGGTCGTTCGCCTCCTGCTCGGGGTCCACTTCAACCACGATGCTGCCGGTAGGTAACTCCTTAGCCAAAACTTCTGTCGTCCCTACGGGACTGTTGTGGTTGATGCACTTCCCCTTCCCAGGGCTGCGTTCGTCTTCGCGGGGCTTCGGCGAACTTGTGCCCTGGGCTATTTTCGGACGTCCCTACGGGACTCACAGAAACAGGCCTCCGGTGACGATCACTAAGGGTTCAATCAAGAATAACTTCCTATTTTGACGGAATAAGAGTGTAGTTCCAATAGGGGAAGGTTTTATGGTTGTTGAGGGAGAGTTTTTTCATTTCCTTTTCCGTTATCCTCTCGCCTTTGGGGTATTTTTTGTTGACCATGATGGCCTTGACACGAAGTCCCGTTGAGGTCCGTGTTGTCTGGATGAAGTTGAGAGCCGTCTGAGCTGTTGCTCCCTCCGCAATCGGCGAGGATGAGTAGCTCAGTGGCGTGAGGATATTGTTTTTGGCCTTCATGCACCCACCAGTGCTCGATGGAGTCAACGGCAAATGCGGGTGTATCCGCGGACTTTCCCAGAGAGACGTAACCGGAGTTGGCCTGGCTGTCGTAAATGCCGTAAGGAACCGCAATCCCCACCGCGTCGGAACGAAAATCATGGTCATTGACTGCAATGGCGTCCTTCTGCCAAGTCTTCCCATTATTTTTGAAAGGGCCGATGAGCTCTTTCTTTTTTGTGTCCACACTGATGGTCGGGTTTCCGCTCTGGAGGAAATGTTCCCGCCTCTGCGCGATGTATTTGAATTGGCGGTTGCGGTCCTTCGGCTTGGGAGGATTCTTATTTCCGGATTCGAGCCGCTTGTGGTTGACTCGTAGCGAGTATTGCATGGACTTTAGTAAGCGGCCCACCGTGTTGGCGCAGACCCGGATGCCAAATTTCCGAAGTTCTTTGGCAATTTTTCCAGTCGCTTTCCGCGTCCACTTCAGGCCCATCAGTAGGGTGATGCGACTCAAAATATCGGGCGTTTTTTTTCCAGCGACTTTCGCCCTCCACCCTCTTTGCGAATTCTTTCTCTCTCGATCTCACCTCCGAAGAGTTCCCGGCGTCCCTTGGCGACGGTCCCAACGTCGAGTCCCAGCAAATCGGCGATCTTTCGGTCTCCCCCGTGTCCGATCTTCTGCGCTTCCAGTCCAGCGTAGAGGCGTCGCTGCTTTTCATCAAGGAGGCTGAAGAACAAAATGATGGCCGCCTTGAGTTCATGGGTCAGGACTTCGATTTCAGGGGCGACGCCGATTTCGAGATTCACCACCTGTTCGCGGCGCAACAGTCTCTGGCTTCGCTGCTTGCCTTTGTCCGTCGAAAAGTAGGTGTAAACTCCGGAGTGCTTCTCCCGGTGAACTCGTTTTCCGTTGGAAAGCTCCAACAAAGGACGCTTGCACTCCACGTGAAGGATGCTTTCCAATTCGCTTGCGCTAAACCCGGCTTCCGCCTCGTCGACGAGTTCTTTTGCCGTTTCCACCAGATTCCCATACTTGGAGAACCAGACCGACTCATACGACCAAAGTCCTGATTCATCAAAATCGGGGATATCCTTCAACGTGTAATACTTGCCGCGGTGGGAGTAGCTGGAGAGATACCCCAAAGCTTTTAGCCTCCGGAAGACCGTCATGGTTCCCGTGGTACCCAACGCTGCTTTTAATTCGGTGTCATGGAATGACCTCCCGAGTTCATGGTTTCGACAGGGGCAAGGGCTTCAGGGCCATAGCTTCGCCCGCCTGAGGCGATTGACGCCCCGGCACTGTCGGGCGGATGCGGCCCGCAGAACTAATTGTGTGTGTGCAAGAAGCTCGCCAAGCTTCTCGCTCTCCACATCCGCGTAGAAGATTTCTTCAGCCCTGGCCCGCTATGAAGGCTCGCGCGCATCACCTCGACTCCGCTCCCACACACATTCGGAATCGACACCCACCTTAACCCCATCGCTTGCTCTATCGGATAGGGGCTATTCAATCCTGTGTAATCGACCGCGCCAAGAAAAAAATTGCCGGCAGACCAGGAGCGAGGTAATGCGCCGTTGCCAAGCGTGTCAAGCCTACAATTCGTCTCGGATATCTGCACCAGCGAGGCTGGGACCGCCCCCTGGTAGACCTCCGCCATAAAGCGGATGCGGATATCCAGCAACCCGGAGAGGTCCATCAGGAACTTCACCATGCCCAATCCTCCAGGCTGAAGGCCTGCCTGCCGAAGCGCTGCCGCGCAGCGCTTCGGCAGGCAGGGACTACGAACACGCAGGCTCGCGCGTTCTTCCGCTCGCTTCCGGCTCCTCGCTTCTTGCCCACCGTGATGAAGCCAGTAGTAGGGATTGGAAACGCGGGGCGCTTCCAATCCCTACTACTCCTTTCCCTTCCACTCCTCGATGAGAGCGTCGGCCTTCTTCGCGGCCTCGGTATCCGGGTAGTCCTGCTTTACCTTCTCGGCCGCCTCGATCGCCTTCTGCCTCATCCCGTTGGCCGCCAGATTCCGGGCCAGCCCGAGCTGCGCCTGCGCCTTCTTCTCACCCTCGGCGACGCCCGAGGGCTTCTTCCCGGCTTTCGCTCCCGACCCAGAGCCGCTCGCACCTCCCTTGCCCTTCTCCTTTCCCGTTTCAGGAACCCGAGTGGAGGCCTCCCCACCCCCGGGGCCGGACGCCGCTTCCGCAAGCGGCTTCCCCTGCGCCCGCGCCTTTTCCCGCACCGCCGACTTCACCGACAGGAGAAAATTGGTCAGCCGCTGCTTTTCCTGATGCTCGCCAGGCATGGCCCCAATCCGGGCCTCGAGCCCCGGCAACAGGGCCGCAGTATCATCAGCCCCCGGATGGTCCCGGACCAGTCCCAGCAGAACACCAATCGAAGCACACTCGAGCGCGGTCGATAGACCAGCGCCCGTCTGACCCCTTGTCTCCGGCACGGCGGCTACGATCTGCATGCGATTGATGTCGGGCACCTTCGGCAACTGCTCCGCCAGCACGGAGGCCTTGCCCGCAGCGAGCAGAAGAATTGCCGCTCCTTTCACCCTTTCGCAATCCGGGGGCTGATGGCTGCCGCCCCCAGGCTCCTCGGTCAGCCACTTCAGCAGCGTCTCCTCGGGAATTTCTCCCGCATATCGCACCAGCGAATGACAAGCGTCCTCCACCATCTCCCGCCGTCCGGACCCGGCCCGGTTCATCAGGGCCTGGCGGATTTCCACTGACTTCGGCGCTCCCCCGAGGGACTTGAACGCGCGCTTGGCCTCGTGGGGCAGGTAGGCATTCGCGTTCACCGTCAAGAGGGCCAAAGCCTGGCCCGGCGGCAGCTCCTTGGGGGCCAGCTTGTACAACTTGCTCTTGATCACCTTCTCGCCGCGGCCGGCAAATACCGTCTCCGGAAGCTCCTCACCAAAAAAGTCGGACGTCCACTCGCCCTGCACCACCCGCTGCCCCTCGAACGTCTTCCGGTCCGGCTCTATCCCCGCCATCAGGTCGCTGTACTGAACGGTGAGCAGGAGGTAACTCCCTATCCCCTTCGGGTTGAACACGGCCGTCGAGCCGCGGCCGATATCGATCTCCGCCTCGTCCACGGGTCCGGCGCCGCTCATGACCTTGAGGGTGTGCCGGCCCGGAGAGACTGGCACACGGCTGATCGTGTACGCGGGCAGCACCACCTTCGCGCCGCCATCCACCTGGAGACTCCACGCGTCCGGCGACGTGTTGTCGACGTCCACTGCCGTCGTTTCAGGGACAGGATGGGCTTCCGCCTTCTCGGGCACAGCGGCTGCCGGCGTTTCCTGCGCCGGACCCGAGGGAGTCGCCGGCTTGGACGATTTCGGCGAGGCATCGCCGCCGCATCCACAAAAGGTGACCAGAATCAACCCGATACCTAACCTCGGCATTCTCATTGAATGCTCTCCTTTCACCCGAAGATTGAGGCAAAATTTCTATTCGCCCCGACCTGATTCCAGGTGTCAGGTGTCCATTATAGAAACCCGACACCTGAACCACCCCCACACCCTGGCTTCGCTACGGGGCAAGCTCCCACACCCCCACACCCTTCCATTCTCCCTCCCCTATTCACTTTGTCACATCCTCATGGCCCCTCCTGCGCGCTTCCCGCTTCCTGCTCCAGACCGGTGAACCGGAAGCAGTTTGCAGCCCACAAAGTCTAGCCGATGCCACGGGATTTTCATCCCAGCAGACCGCAAACGTGGAGAGCGGTCGCCGCGGGACCCCCGCGGCCCCATCCCTCCGATCAGGACCGATACGCCGCCGCACCTGTAGCGCGGTCGCCGCGCGACCCCCAGCGGCCCCATCCCTCCGATCAGGACCGACACGCCGCCGCACCCGTAGCGCGGTCGCCGCGCGACCGCTCCGCCTGCGACACAACGCTCCAACTGCTACAGGTTCGAATTCTTGCCGTAGAACTGCACCTCCTCGTAGGGGAGTTCGCAAGTGCACCTGCACCTGCGAACTCCTCCACTAGTTGCAGAATGCATCGGTGACCTGGCTGAGCCGGTCGTAGCCGGATGTTTTCTGAAATCTGACACCTGACACCTTTCCGGGCCTTTTTGGGCCCCGGGCATCACCTGCCTTGATAAAGCGAATCAGGCCATCCGTCAGCGCGGACACATCGACCGTGTGTGACTCGCTGGGCGCGTTTGTTAGTTATTTACTTATAGTCACTTACGAACGGATTTTGAGTCTGGAAGGCTTCAGGAAGGGGGATATCAAGGT
>JACPCR010000030.1:0-840 GCA_016179685.1 Planctomycetota bacterium
CGCCTGAGGCGATTGACACCCCGGCACTGTCAGGCGGATGCGGCCCGTAGAACTAATTGTGTGTGTGTGTGTGTGTGCAAGAAGCTCGCCAAGCTTCTCACTTTCCACATCCGCGTATACATCTTCTTCAGCCCTGGCCCGCTATGAAGGCTCGGAAGCATTCCTTCAACTCCCCTCCTACCGCGGATTTCATCCGCAACCGAAGAAGAGTTTCCCCACGGATTCAGAAAAACCGCGGATGGGAAAACAAAGTACACGCACATGACGCAAACTTTCACAAGTAAATCTTTACCCAAGCCGGCATCCGCCTCCCCTGGGGACAGGTCCGGCGGACTTGGCCTGGGCTTTAGTATTTCGCCCCTTGGGGGCTCTCCTGGGAAACAAACGAATAAAACGTTTATACAAGCACTTAACAGTTACCCATTCTTGGCATCGCGAACGTGCGCACGTACGTCATCGGGCCGTGGGTCATTCGTCTTCGTTATTACCCGCTGAATCGGGGTCGGGATCGCTATCGGGGTCGAGACTTCTCAGGGTGGAGAATCCCGCTTCCTCGATGGCCACCTAAGACACATCCAACAGTGCATGGCGCAATGGCAGAAGAACTCCGTCGATCCCGATCCCGACCCCGACACGCGCAGGCTCACGAAAAGCCACAATGATTGGCCATTCCTCAGTAACCGAAACCTCTAGTTTCTCCCTGTCACAACGGCGCGAGTCCGCGAGCTTCGTAAACCGCGCTCCCAACTTGTCCCTCCCGCAGGAAGAAGCATGAGAGGGCTCCCGTTTCCCGGAGTGATCCCGTTGGGATTCAGCGGTGGTCTTTTCAAGCACCGGCTA
>JACPCR010000030.1:851-20458 GCA_016179685.1 Planctomycetota bacterium
CAAGCACCGGCTAAAGCCGCCACTCCAACCCCTCCGCAGACGGCTCCGGCGCTTAACTGAACAGTATTGACCTCAACCCCATCGCTTGCTCTATCAGATAGGGTTCAATCATGTGGATTCTGCCGTGTCAAGAAAAATTCGCGCGGTAGGTGTCACCTCCGGTGTGGCTGGCCCGCATTTCTCAGTGCGGCGTGTTCGAAATGCGCCCTGCGGGCTTCGACTCGAACGACTTGCGCCGTTCTCGCTCAGGGCTAACCCGGATCGAGGTGCCAGGAAGGCCGCGTTGAAGCCTGCATTGCAACGGATGCTGCACAGGAGGATATCGAGCGTGCCGTTGCGATTTGTGAGAAATCCGGGTTAACCCCTTCAGACCGGTTTATTTCGGGAAGGAATACAGTGGCCTCCGACCATCGAAGTCCCCACATTCAGGAGATCATCGTCACTTCAAGATCGAGCTCGGTTGTACTCCATGGCCACGAGCTGGACGGTCTGACCTGTTTCGGACGAACGTTGCGCGGCGTCGCACAGGCGGATGGTAGGCAAATTCAGACGACCGCTGGTTTCCGGCTCGATACCGCGGCTGAGGTAGTCGTAAAAGAGGTGGAACTGCCAGACGTCGGCGGACCATCCGTTGGGGCAGGGGTCGGCCGGCACATCGGTGACCTTGTCCTTTTGAAGCAATCGGATACGGCCGTCCCAGTAGCCATCCTGGACCACGGCGCCCTGGGCGCATTCGATCCTCATGCGGTATTCCATGGCCTTGGAATCGGAGCTGCTGAGCATGTTGAGATGGAGGCCGCCCTCGAACTCGATGAGTGCAGAAACCGTGGCGGACTGGCGGTATTGACTCCAGGGCGGTACGAAGCTCCGTGCGGCGATCGAGAGAGGGGGCCGTTGGAGGATCGAGAGGATCGTGTCGAAGTTGTGGACATCCATCTGCCAGAGCTGTTCGTGGACGCTCGGGTTGTACGGCTTTGGCCGGACCTTGTGAAAGACGAGGAGACCGTATCCAGGCTCCCCCAGAGCTTTTTCCGCCAGCAGCCTCCGGAAGGTACGGAAGGGCGGGGCGAGCCGGGCCTGATTGCCCACCATGATCTTCAGCCCCTTGTGATGGGCGAGAGCGACGCAGCGTTCCGCTGAGGCCAGGTCGCAGGTGAAGGGTTTCTCCACCCAGACGTGCCGGCCGGATTCGAGGGATTCCTGGATGGAGGAGGCATGGAGAGGAGCCGGGGAACTGATGATCACTGCCTCGGCCTCGACGGTGCGAAGCGCATCCCCAAGGCTCTTGAAGCAAGCCGAACGGCACAAGCCGTGACGGGAGCAGGCGTCATCAAAGTATTGTTCGACCACGTCCACCAGGGCGACGGGTCGGAAGTGCGGCATGGCCATCAGATTTCGGAGGTGGACCGCGCCTCGGGTGCCGCAGCCGACGTGGATGGTCCGATAGGCGGTGTCTGAAGATTCCTTCATGATTTCTGGCCACTCCTTGGGCTCGGAGGGGAGGCCCACTCGGGTGTTACTTTCTGGACTTGTTCAGCGATGCCCTTGACGAACTGGGCTGCGGCGACGCCGTTGATGAAGCGGTGGTCAAAGGTGAGCGAGAGATGGGCCACGAGCTTCTGGTTCTCTTCATAGGCGGAGCCGACGAAGAGGACACCGGCGGCTGGGGCGACCAAGACCGGGATGGCATCGCGAATCTCGAAGGGGCCCATGAAGGTCAGGTGGAGCTGGGCCGGGGCCGTGCCCTGGTCCCGGCCATCCCGTGCGGCCCGAATCCGCTCCTGGATGGCGCCCACGAACGACAAAAAGTCGAGGGTGTCGGCCCGAGGCACCACCGCCAGAACCAGGTCCTCGTTCTCCCGTTGCACGGCAATGCCCAGATGGAGGTGCTCGTGCTCGCGGATGGTTTCCTCGCCCACCAGAGAGGAACGAAACCGCGGGTGGCCGCGGACCACCTGCGCGACGCAATAGGCGAAGGTCTGAAACTCGGAAGGATGCGGCTCGACCTGAAGCTGTTTCCATGTCTGGACGCTGTGGCGAATCGCGTGCCATTCGACGGGCCGAGAAAGATTGGCCGGGATGACGAGCTGGGCGCTGCGCTTGAGCCGGTAAAGAAGAACGCGCTGCTGCGAGGAAAGAGGAATATCTCGAAATCCCGTGGGTAGCGTGGGCGGGATGAGCGATTCGCCCTTCTCGGACGGGCATGCCTTTGCCGCTCGGTAACGGTCCACATCCTCCGGCATCAGCTTGCCCGTTTGCGCCGGTATGACCCGCGTCTCTTCTTCGGAGATTCCGAGCTGCTTGCAGTAAGCACGGGTTCGGGGCGGGATCAAAGGTCCAGAGTGACCGTCTCCGGCTTCCCGGTCCGGTCGGGCTGCCGGGCCTGAAGCTCCGGCAGCCGCCGGGACAGAGACGGCGGGTATCGCCGATTGAGGAGGGGGCGCAGGCACGGCTTCGGGCCGGGGAACATCGCCCTCCACCTCGATTCGGCCGATCAGGCCCCCGATGGGAAGGATATCGCCCGCGCGGGCCACCCACTCCCGCAGCCTGCCGTCGCAGGGGGATTCCACCTCTACCGCTGCTTTGTCCGTCTCCATCTCGTAGAGCGGCTCGTCCCTCTTCACCGGGTCGCCGGTCTGCTTGAGGAACTGAAGGATGCGGACCTCTTGGAGGCCCTCACCCAACTGGGGCACAACGATATCAACCAGGGGCATCAGGCTCACTCCATCGTCTTGAGGGCGGCTTGAACGACCTGATCGACATCCGGGAGGACGGCATATTCGAGGCGGGGATGGTACGGGACGGGAACATCCTTCCGTGCCACCAGTTGGGGCGGAGAGAGGAGATGATGAAAGCGGGTGGGATGGGAGACCATTTCGGCGATGACGGCCTGGCCGAACCCGCAGGTGCGGTTGTCCTCCTGGATGACCACGAGGCGGCCCGTCTTAGCCAGAGAAAGTTCGACGGCCGCCCAATCGCACGGCATCAGGGTCCGAAGGTCGATGATTTCGGCTGAGACGCCCCCGGGCTCGAGGAGGCGAGCCGCTTCCTCGGCCAGTTCGGTCCCGTTGCCCCAGGCCACCAAGGAGACGTCTCGCCCCTCGCGCCGGACGGCAGCCTGGCCGAAGGGCAGCGGTTGAAAGGGCCGTACCGGCATGCGTTTCCGGAAAAGATGTTTCGGAACGAGGATCAGGGAGGGGTCCTCGTCCTGGAAGGCGGACCAGAAGAGCCCGACGGCATCTTCCGGCGTGCTGGGGACAGCGACGCGGAGTCCGGGAATGTGCGTCCACCACCCTTCGTTGCTCTGGCTGTGCCAGATACCGCCGCCGGGCAGATAAGCGCCGTAGGGCGCGTAAAGGACGAGGGGACAAATCCAGTCCCCCGTGGAACGCCAGCGTAGTGTGGCGACCTGAGTGACGAGCTGATGGAATCCGGGAGTGATGAAGTCGATGAATTGAATCTCGAAGACGGGCCGGTAGCCGGTGCTGGCGAGGCCGACACCGGTCCCCACGATGGTGGCCTCGGCGAGCGGGGCATTGATGACGCGGCCGGGAAACTTCCGACTCAAGCCTTTGGTGAATCCGAAGACACCGCCCTTCGGGTCCTCGATGTCTTCCCCGAAGAAGATCATCTCCGGGTATTTCTCGAGCGCCGCGTCGAAGGTGCGGTTGATGGCATGGACCATCGTGATGGTTTCTTCGACCGGCTGGAACGTCACCGGCGAATACGAAGAACAGGGGGCAGCATAGAGGTGATGGAGGACATCCGCAGGGTCCGGCGGAGGTTCCCGGTCCAGCCGGAGATAGAGGGCGTCGATCTGCTGCCGGGCCTCTCCTTCCATGACGCGATATTCCTCGGGCGTCAGCTTACCGGACCTCATCAACTCCTCGGCGTAGAGCTTCAGCGGGTCGCGTTTCATCATCGCTTCGATTTCCTTGGCGGGCCGATAGAGCCGGTGATCGTCCGCATTCGTGTGCGAGCCGAGACGGTCCACCTCGCACCACAGGATCGTGGGGCCTCCTCCGTTCCGGGCCTTCTCGATGGCCTGGCCGCCCTTATCATAGACTTCGGAGACCCATCGGGCATTGACCCGGCTCACGAATTTTTCATTAAAAATCCGGAGGCGGAATGGGAGCAGGTTTTCTGTGGGCGTGCTGATGCCGTATCCGTTGTCTTCGATGGCGAAGACGATGGGGAGGCTCTCCTGGACGGCGAAGCAGACGGCCTCGTAGAACTCACCTTGACGTACGCTGGCATCTCCCGAGGTGCACAACACCACCTGGCTGGAGAGGGCCTTGGAGATGCCCCAGGCGACCCCGACGGCTGGCAGATAATGCGACCCGGTAGGCGTGGTCGACGGGAAGAGGTTCAGGTGCTTTGCGGTGCAATGGACCGGCATGTTGCGGCCCGCGGTCGAGGAGCGAGCGTTGGCGAAAAAGGAACGCGCCAGCTCTTCCAAGGAGACGCCTCGCACCAGGAACAGCAGACGGTCCCGATAATAGGGGAAGAGGTAGTCGTCCGGCAGAAGATGGTAGGCCAGGGCGGCGACGGCCTCGTGGCCCATCGAGGGAATCTGAATCCAACTTTTCCCCTGGCGCATGAGGATCGCCTCGCGCCGATCGCCTTCCCGGGAGAGAAGCATCATGCGAAGCAAATCGACGTCGGGAATCTGGCCTCTCTCGGCCATTTCCAGGACTTGCGTCTTTCCAGACATGATCCGGTTTCTCCTTCCTCGCTCCGTGGGTTCCGCGCCCCGCCTGGGAGGGTCCCTTCTTCGCCGGTGCACCTCACCGGGGAACATGGAGCTTCCTTATTCAGGATAGGATCGTCTTGAAATCTTGTCTAGCCCCGAAGGTTCGCAAAACGACAAAACGGCAGACCGACTCGGGCCTGATGCGTCTCCGGCCGTGCGCCCTGGCGGGTTGCGAGAGGGAGCAAGCGTTCCCGGCAGGAATGGGAGTCTAAATCGGACGAGAGGCCACAGGGGGTGTGACGGGGCCGGCGAGTTCCTCGATGGGAGTGATGTCAAAAGACGCACCGAACCGGAGCAGGGTCTCGGCGGTCAACTCAGCGACCTGGGCGGCCATCTGCGTGCAAAAGCTCCATCGTTCCGGGCTCTGGAAGTCCCCGAACTGGCCGGTCAGGCTATGACATATAATAGTCGGAGAGCGGCCCAGGTCGAACCTTTTTTTCCATTCTGCCTGGTAAAAGCGCATCGCCGCCCGAAGAGTCTCCGTCACGGCCCCCGTCGGGTGAGGATCGCCGAAGTATTCCCCGAGGACCAGCTCGCCGGCCTTGATGGCCCCGCATTCACCCTCACCGGTGATGCCGCCTCGCCTCAAGGCCTGGTAGGGGGCCGTCGGCAAATTGAACGTCCGGGCCAGGCAAATGCCGCAACTGTGGTGGGTCACCTGCCGGCCCTCGTAAAGGATAAAGGCCTTCTCCCGCGCCAGGGCCACCAGCCGGCGGTCCCCTTCCGTCAATTCTCTCGGTGCAACGCTCATCATCGGCCGCTCCTCAAGGCGGTCTTGACGCTTCCGGACCGGCCGGTCCAGAGGGCTGACCGGATCGCCTGGCGGTACTGGTCGAGGTAAAAACAGCCCCCAACCATCGTTCTCAGTTTACCTTTTTCTTGGGCCATGAGCCGGAGGGCGAGGTCAAAAGTGCGCTGGCGCTGGCCTCCCTGCTCCTCCCAGCCATAGGCATACACTCCTCCCACGCTCAAGGCCTTGTACCAGATGGCGGTCCAATCGATATCTCGTGGGACGGCGGGCATGCCCACGAGCAAGACGCGCCCCTCAGCACGGGTGAATCGCAGGGCATCGTCGATGCTGCGGTCCGAACCGACGCAATCGAAAGTGACGTCCACGCCGCCGATGCCGGTGGGCCGACCCAGCTCCGGCTGGTACAGGCGCGTCCCGGCGCGCTCGCACAGGCGGGGGTAGAAGTCGCTGCCGGGCTTCAGAATTTCGTTCGCACCCAGCTCCTCGGCCCATTGTTGCTGGTGGGGATACTTGGCCACGGCGAGAATCCGGCTTCGGCATCCGACGGCCCGGAGAGCCGCCAGGAGCAGCAGGCCGATGGACCCGCACCCGAGGATCAGCGCCGTTTGGTCGTCGCTGGGCCGGCCCCGCAACGCGGCATGCAACGAGCAACTGAAGGGCTCGATGAGCACCGCCTCCTCATCCGAGAGGCTATCGGCCACGGGAAAAATTTGCGACTCATGAGCGACCAGCTCCTCGCCCCACCCGCCACCCGTATCCCGGCAGTACCCGGTTTGGATGCCAGGGGCCAGAATGCCACCGGTGACGTTTTCACAGTGTGCGTAGCGTCCTTCCCGGCAGCGCGGGCACAGGTTCACAATCCCCCGCACCTCGCAGCCGAGCGCGGGTTCGAGAACCACGCGATCGCCCGGCTTCGCCCGGGTGACGTCGGGGCCCGCCTCGAGGACGTCTCCGACCACCTCGTGTCCCAAGACGAACGGGGTAGAGATGAGCGGCGAGAAGTAACTGCTCCCCTTGGCGCAGACCGTAGCGAGATCGGACCCGCAGATACCGCTCAAACGGCATCGCAGTCGCAACCAGCGGGGTCCGGGCAGCCTGGGGGCATCCACCTCCGCCAGCCGGATGACGGACAGCGGTCCGGCATAAAGAGAAGGCAGGCGCGGCCCGAGGAGACGAGTGAGAAGATAGCGGGGAACGCTGCGGATATACTGTACGGCAAGCATGAAGATGAGGAGACGCAGGAATTTCACTCGGAACGAGTCGTTATCATACCGCTTTTTGATGGACAAGTTATGGCTATACCGACCCTATCTCCCGCTCGCCGCCAGTATGAAATGGAGGGATTCTACTTGTCGCCTAAACCGCTGCTGCCCCTCGATCTCGTCGAACGTGCCATCCTGGGGATGGACGCCCTCCGCAGAGGAGAGTACGAGACCGGTGTGCCGCCCCAGCCTTCCTTCTGGAAGCCGGGCGACGATCCCCAGAAGCTCTGCAAGATCGAGATGCCTCAGGTGGCGAACCGGTCGATCCGGGATCTGGTGAGCCATCCGAACATCGGTAAGCTGGCCGCGGAACTGACGGGAGCGGAGATGGTGCAGGTCTGGTGGGTCCAGCTTCTGATGAAGCCGTCAGCGGCCCACGATGGCAAGGGCAGTCCGAGTGTCGGGTGGCATCAGGACCGGCAGTACTGGAAGGTCTGGGAGGAAGGGAGCGAGCTTTTTACCGCGTGGGCCGGCCTGACACCCGTGACGGAGGAGGCCGGTCCGATGAAATTCATCCGGGGGTCGAACCGCTGGGGCCTGCTGGAGGGAGGCGACTTTTACGGCCAGGATACCGAGTCGCAACGACAAAGAATCCGGCTGCCGGAGGGGGCCGTGTGGGAAGAGGTAACGGCGGTGCTGCCGCCGGGCGGGGTCTCCTTCCACCATCACCACACCTTCCACGGCAGCGGTCCCAATCATTCTGGCCGACCCCGCCGGAGTTTTGCGATCCACCTGCGCACGGAGCGATCACGCCCCCTGGGGGGGCAGCGGCAGGGCCTCGCCCGCTTTATCGACGATCCGGCCTACTGCCCCGTGATCTTCGGGAAGGGTGGTGAGCCAGGTTGATCGTATTCCTGGCGAAGCGCTGCCTCAAACCGGCCCGTGTAGCTCGAGGGATCAGAAACGTAACGGGATACGGCAAGCGCTTCGCTAAGAATACGATTCCCTTGGAAGCATCGGCGGAGGATCTCCGCATCACGCCCGTGCAAGAGCCGACACCCTTCATCGTGATGCTGGTGGCCCACGATCCCACGTTGGACCCGAGAATCGACTGGGAGGCCACGAGCGCCGCTGGAAAATTCGAGGTCCTCGTTCTCGGAGTCGCCTCGAAGAACTCCGTCGGCCCGGCCGCCGAACGCGTCCACGACTACGACGTCCGCCGGATGCCCCGACCCGAACGAATGAGCTTTTCCACCGCGCTCCAGGCATGGAAAACGGTGTTTCAGAGCCTCGGCCACCGGCCCCTCCTGAGGCTCGCTCTCATGCCTCCCGCCCTTCTCCTCTTGCTTCTCTTCACCGCTTCGGGCAACTTCGTCTATTCCTTCCAGTCGCTCAAGCGGCTGCTGAAGCGCGGAAACCGAGATTCTGATGCAGTGTCCGGCCTGGCCGAGGAAGCCGCGCCGGGGCACTGGGGCCGCTTCGTGATCTTCTGCTGGACCCTGCGGCACGTGCTGACCAGCACCTCCGCCCTCTGCCAAGCGCTCGAGGCTCTGCCCCGCAGGCCTCGAGTCGTGCACTGCAATGACCTGGATGCCCTTCTGGCCGGAGTCTGGGCCAGCAGCCGGCTTGACGCACGGCTGGTTCTGGATTCCCACGAGTACTGGCCTCATAGCAACGTCATTGCGCCGGGATACCACGTGCGCTTCTTTGCCCTTCTCGAAGGCCTTCTCGTCCACCATGCCGACGCCGTTGTCACGGTCAGCACGCCTCTGGCCCGCCGCCTCGAAGAGGACTACCGCCTGGCCGAAGTGGAGGTCGTGCCCAATGCCGAGCCCTGGCGCGAGCGATGCCGTCCCGCGGCCAGAGGAGAGATGACCGCGCTGGCCCGGGGCAGGGTGAAGTTCCTCTTTCAGGGTCACTTCATGCCCGAACGCGGCCTTGAAGAGGTCCTCGAGTGCTGGTCCCGGGCAGAAGGCGGCCGTGCCGCCCTCTTCCTCCGGGGGCCCGACAGTCCGTGGAAACAGGAGCTTCTCGCCCTCGCGGGGCGTCTGGACCTGCTCGGAAAGAGCGTCTATTTCCTTGCCCCGGTCCCGGAGAGTCTGCTCGTCGAAGCGGCGCAGGAAGCGGACGTCGGTCTCATCCCCTACAGCCCGAAGCCTCTCGGCTATCGCTTCGCCTGCCCGAACAAGCTTTCCCAGTACCTTCACGCCGGCCTGGCCATCCTCACCAACGCCCTTCCCTACGTTCAAGAGGTCGTCGAGGATGGCCGGTGCGGCTACGTTTATGACAGCGTGCGGCCCGGCTCCCTCCCGGCCGCGCTCGAGGAAATCCTCGCAGACGAAGTCCGCCTCCAGCAGTGCCGGACCAACGCCCTGGAATTCGCTCGCACTCGCTTCAACTGGCAGGTCCAGGGCCGAAGGCTCATGGACCTCTATGAATCGCGATGAACCGAAACCTTCTTCTCCTCTATTATAGCCGCGGGACATATCCGCTCCGGGACACCATCCGCGCCCACCTCTTCTGCTGGCGTCGCTATTCCCGTTACCGGGTCATGCAAGTCAATCTCGCCTACGGATTCCCCCGCCGGCTCATCGACCAGGTTCCCTTGCACGGGGTCATCTATCACACCACGATGCTCTCCACCCGCTGGCATCATCCCACCTTCGAGCGCGTGACGGGCCTGTGCCAGCCGCTCTACAACCGGGACGCGGTTCGTATCGCCTTTCCGCAGGACGAGTTCATCTATACCGAGGCCCTCGGCGACTTTCTGGCCGCGGCCGGGGTCACCCACGTCGGTTCCTGCGCCGGGCCTTCGGACTGGCCACGCATTTATCCCGGCCTATGCCGCTCGGGCGTCCGATTCCACACCGTCCTTACCGGCTATCTCGACGACGAAAGTCTCCGGCGGATCGAGCGGCGGAGGCCGGGCACGGTCCGGGACATGGACATCGGCTACCGGGCGTGGATGCCCTTTTGCTCGCTCGGGGAGCACGGCATGCAGAAGGCCTGGATTGCCGAGCGCGTCGGGCCGGCGGCCCGGGCCGCCGGCCTTCGGACTGACATCTCGCTGCGAGAGAAGGACATTCTTGTCGGAGACGCCTGGTTCGATTTTCTCCTTCGATGCCGCGCCACGCTCGGGGTCGAAGGCGGGGCCAGCGTGCTGGATGCGGACGGCGGCATCCGAGCCCGCGTCGAGCATTACCTGGCGGAACATCCGGATGCCACGTTCGAGCAGACGCGTTCGGCCTGTTTTCCCGGCCTCGATCCTTCGCTCGGGCTGGCGTGCATCTCCCCGCGCCATCTCGAGGCCTGCGCCACGCGGACCTGCCAGGTCCTTCTCGAGGGACGATACAACGGCGTCCTGGAGGCGGGTCAACATTATGTCCCGCTCAGGCCCGACTATTCCAATCTTGCCGAGGTGGTCGAGGTCGTGCGCGATCCCGCCCGCACCGAAGAGATCGCCCGGGCCGCGTACGAACACGTGGTGACTTCGGGCCGATACTCTTACCGGGCATTCGTCGAGGAGGTCGAGCGAACGATGCTGAATGAGGCGTCTCCCCCGAGGGGGAAGCCCTCCTCCCGCGTGCCGCCTTCGGGCCGAATGGCCTCAGCCCTCCTCGACGCACGCGATGCCCTTTCCTGGACCATCCTTCGGCTCGAAGCCGCCGCCCCTTCCCTCGTGCCTGTTCAATGCCGGGCCCGGCTCAGACCCCTCCGCCGCCTGGTCCTGCGGGTGGCCGGTCTCTCAACCTAATCATCGGGTTCGCAAGTGCAGGTGCACTTGCGAACCCGATGATTATTTGACGGCCACGACGTAATGGTCCAGGCCCAGGACACGCGCGATGTTATTGAGCAATTTCTCGCGGTGGATCACGCGCTTCCCATTGCTGAAAACGTAAGTGTCGAAATTGTGGGTGTCGATTCTGACCTTGGAAAAACGGCGAAAGAGCCACCAGATTCGACAGCGGGAGACGTACTCGGTGCAGGGCGCCGCGTCGCCTTTCGGGTTAGTGTCATACAAAGCCCCGATCCTCTCCCTCAGCGTCCGATCCCGTGTTCCATCGGGATGCGGCGAGAATAAACGTCGCAGAACCTGCCACGGCACGTGCACCAGCCTGCGGAAAGAGTATCGGTTGTACAGCATGACGATCGCCCTGCCTCCGGGAACGAGGACCCGATGAACTTCGTTCACCGCCCTCGGCAGGTCACCCGTGTGATGGAGGCAACCGATGGAATAGACGTAATCAAATGTTCCATCGTTAAAAGGAAGTTCCAGAACAGAGGCGATTCTCACCTTGTTTCCCGCGTCCAGGCCCAGGAGCTGGAGGCGGTAGTTCATCATGGCGACTGGATTCGGCGCGATATCCACGCCGTGGTAGTCGCACCGTCGGGACGCTAACGCGTGTCCGACGGTGCCATAGCCAATTCCGATCTCCAGCACCTTTTTCCCCTCCAATCTTTCGCGGGTCACGTAAGGAAGGAGGTAAGGGTAGTATGCGAAATAGAACTGATCGAAGCGGGCGAGGCTCTCCGGGCTGACCTCCGTCATTCCCATGGCCTTGGCCATATGCGCGCCGCAAAGCTCGTTCCAGAACTCGGTATTTTTCCGGTCAATCCCCTGCTGTTCCATCTGGACCCCTCTCAAGGCGCGCAAAGCCCGCAACCCAGCAAGGCTGGGAAAGGAAAAGGATGAGCCGACAGAGGGGAGGCGCATGGCCGACGACTTGGGGGAGCAAGTGTCTCCGCCTTCTCATCCTCGACTCGTTTGCCGGTTCAGAAGTGCAGTAGCATTTCTGAACCGGCAAACGAGTGGCTTTCCGTCAGGTGGTTGAGGTGACTTCGGGGCCGTCCTGTTCATGGGCCCAACCATCGACTCGGTAGTACTCGGATAGGCAGTTCAGCACCCCCGCGGCCTGCTGGGGATTCGAACGCACCAGGGTCTCGAGGGCCGCGAACCGGTGGCGGCCGCGATCCAGATAAAGGGCCATCTTCTTTTGCGACGACACGGGATAACAGAGGAACTCGTCCACCGCGGAGTAATCCAGCTCGATGCGGCTCACACGCCCAGCAGCGAGGTCCGACCGGATCGCCGACCAATCGAGTATGCGGTCGCCGTTCGGCTCTCCGGGCCCCGCGGCGACGGGGGCTCCATCGGCCGTTCGTTTTCCGTTGCCGGCGAAAGCGCTCAAGACGAGCTGGCGTTCGGCCCGGCTGAGGGACGGCTGGAGTCGCACCGGGCCCGGAACGGCCCGGCCGCAGGCCCTGCCCGAGTGCAGCAGGGCAATCCGGAGCAGGTCGCGCCACAGATCGCGATAGTAGGCTCGCCTCCAGGAACTGGGCAGCAAGACGGCCCGGGCGAGCATCCAGCGGACGGACGCCACTTTCCATGCCAGGCGAAGGATCAGGAGGAGCTTGAAGCAGCGGAAGGGCACACAATCCAACGGCGATATCTGGAGTAATGAGGCCGGTCGGCGGAAGATGCCGGCGAGCCGTTGCGCGGCAGGCATGAGGAATCGGCGGACCAGCATGGCCACCCTCGACGGGAGGCGGAAGAAATCCAAGCCGACGGGCACGAGGAGCTGCTGATGCCTGAAATACTGGTGCGCATAGAAGGAGAATTTCGAGGGCCCGAGGCCCCTGCCGACTCTCCACGCGTGCCGTTCCAGGATGGCGTCGAAGCGCTCCACGAACTTCCGGTAACTGTGTTTCCCGCTGGCGATCAGGTCCTCGCGGGTTTGCGCCGCCAAGCGCTCGCAGAAGCCGCTGTCGCGGATTTTTTCCACCACCTCCTCGACGTTCGAGTAGTCTTTCTTCACCGGGATGTAATGTCGGTCCGGAACAAGCAGCCCCGCGTAGGGGCCCTCGTGCAGGACCAGCGTGCAGCCGAGAGCCGCCGCCTCGAAGAACCGCGGCGAGATGGTCTCGATCACCACCTGGCCGTCCACGTCCTGGAAGAAGCGCTCCTTGACTTCGGCGTAGGAGGCATCCGGGTGCGCCTTCAGGTACTCGTCGCACCGGCGGCGAATCTGGCCATCGAAATCCACCACGCTCGCGCCGCTGCCCGTCCCGAGCGTCATCCGGCACGATCTCAGGAACCTCGGCCAGGCCCGGCCATAAATGCGGTCCTCCTCGCGCACGCTGATGTCGTAGCTCAGCCCTTTCCTCCAGCAGATGTCCTGGAAGCGATGGGCGATCAGCGTCTTCTCCCTTCCCAGGTCGCCGAGGAAATAGGGAACGCTCCTCGAACGGTATCCGACGTCCAGCGCTCTCGATGCCATTCCGAGGGGCGCCGCCTTCTCCAGGTAGGCCGGAACGTAGCCGGTCAGAACGCTATAGGTACCCTCAAGCGAGGGAATCAGGGCCTGGGGATAAAAGATTTCGTGCTGGCTCTCCTCGACGCACGTGAACATCACCTGGATGCCCAGCTTCGCCATGGCCTGGTTCATCGCCCGGACGTCTCGGTATTCATCTTGCAGGAACTGGACCTTGAGGGCCGGAGCATTCCGGATGCCCTCGATGGCCTCTTGGGAGAGATACTCCCCCAGGAGGTAGACGCTCCAGAATATCAGGATGACGTCGTACGGCGAAAAGTCAGTTTCCTTGTCCAGAATCTGGGTGTTGAAGACGTAGTGATAGCGGTGGCGGGAATACGCGTTGAAGCTGAGCAGAAAGTCGCGGATGACGTTCGCGTTCTTCCCGTCAAACGTGCTCAGCACCAGAATCTTCAATCGGTCCCTGTCCACGCCTCTATCCTCCGGCTCAAGGCCTGACCAGCAGGGCTCGGGTGCCCTCGAACCCGCAATGCATCAACGCGTCGAGGATCGAGAGACCCGGGACGAATTCCGCCGCGCCCGGCTGAGGATACACCGGGTGCACGAATCCCTGTTGAATCAACTGCATTCCGGCCACGGGGAACTTCTCGTCCTCCTGGTAGCCGGAGGCCCCGCCCCCGCAAAGGTAAGCATCGCCTCCCGCGGCCTTCACCAGCGCAATGAGCAGGTCGGTCGCCTGCCCCTGGACGCCGAGGCTCGAGCTGAGCGCGATCTTCGGCGACCCGAGTTCGAGGGCGTCGCTCACGGAACGGATGGCCTGGATATTATAGTCGGAGAGCGAATCCGTAGGCCACTGGACCAAACGGGCGACCCATGGAAACACGGCCCGGAAATGAGTCGCCCGTGCATAATTCACTTGAAGGGTCCTCAGGAATTTTTCACGCCAGGGCGTCGAGTCGTTGATCCGCATCTCGCTGATCCTTCGCACACCGGAGTAGGCCCGGACGATGGGCAGGGTGACCCAGAACGGCTTGCCGCAGACGAGCAGGCGGACCCGATTCGTCCAGTTTCCACCTTTCTTGGGGAACTGGACGTGGTCGAGGAGGATGAAGACGTCCGCCCGGCGGAGCTTGTCAAAGTAGCCCAGCCATGGAAAGAAATTGGGCTGGTGAATGGCCACGACTTTCTCAGGACTCACGGTATTCTTCCCTCAGCAATCCCATCAGGATGAGATCGACGGTGTTTCCGTCCAGATAAGCGGCCTGTCGAAGAACTCCTTCCTGAACGAAGCCCACTTTCTCGTAGACGCGGAGGGCAGCCGCATTCCCCTTCACCACATGAAGAGTGATTCTTCGAAGCCCCAGGTCCCTGAACCCGAACTCGACCAGAAGGCGAGTCGCCTCCGTTCCGTACCCTTTTCCACGCGATTCGGGATCGCCGATGCGGATTTGAAGCTCGGCCGTCCGGTGAATCCAGTGAATGCCGTGGAGCTGGCACGTCCCGATGAGATCGTCGCTCTCGACCAGCCGCACGCCGAAGAGGAAGGCGTCCTTCCGCTTTTGGATGGCTTGAAACCATTCCTGATGCTCAGACTCGCTGACGGGCTTGTAGGGTGCGCCCATCACGACCAGGTCTCGCTGGTTGATCCATTGGAAGAGGGTGGGCAGGTCCTTCTCCAGAACGGGTGATAGGTAGACGTGGTGCGATCGAAGCATCTTGAATTTCTCGCACAGCGCGGGTTGCCAGGAGACCCCTCGCGGTGACCTCGGGAATCAGGGGTTGTGCAGGCCTCATGAAAGCCGATACAGGCAGGCACGACCTCGAAAATCAACCGTCGTTCGGATCATCCTGGCCTGCAAACCCCCAAGGTCAGCCGGGAGAATGCACGAGGAAACGTGAATTCTCCCGACTCACCAGTCGATGTTCTCCCGGCCGTGCTCCTTCAGGAAGGCCTCGTACCATTGTTTGGCGTTTGCGGCGCGTCCTTCGATGCACCGGCAGACCCTTTCCCGGGGCGACATCTCTGTTTCCGTCCACATCTCGGGATGGGTGAGAACCTGGAGGCGGGCGTCTTCCGCCCGGTTCAGGACCTCTTCGAGGCGGGCGTGCCGCCAGTATCCATTGGAGTCGGAGCAGTAGCCCACGTCGTTCCGGAAGTAGCGGGCGTAGGTGTTGATCAATCCACTGTATTCCCAATCTTGCCAGGAAAGGGCAAGATCGGTCGGGTTATGGAACGAGAAGACGTGAATCTCCTGCTCCACCAGGTCCTGTAAAATCTCTTTCTCGCGGAGCAGCCGCGGGGCCAGACTCTCGGGTCTCAGGACGCCGTCGAACTCACAGTCGAAATGCAGGCCGATGCGGTGGCCCAGCCGAGCGAGCTCGCGGGCGCTCCGAGCGATCTCGCGTTCGAGAAGGTTGTAGAATCTCGAGTGGAGCAGGAGGAAATAGGTGGAGCGGACGCCTTCTTGCTCCTCAATCTGGGCGAATTTCAACGCCGCGTGCACCGAAAAATCGACGTCGTGCCGCCAGAGGACGAAGCGCTCGTCCCTGCTGAAATCCGTGAACAGGCGGAATACGTAACTTTCCTGCGCCAGTCCCAGGAGACGCCGGTAATTCGACCGGGTGAAATCCGAAAAATGATACCGCTCGGCGTTTTTCATAAGTCATTCCTGAGGAAGCGCTTCGCTTCCTCATCAGGCGTTTCCTTTCCTGGCGACCACGGTGATACCCGAGTTTTCGGCCCTAAGGCGCTCGACGACCAGGCCGGCGGCAGAGCAGTAGGACTCGATTTCCTGCACGGTATGCCGGTGGCAATTCAGGGGCCGAAACCAGTCAAAGTTGACATGGTTCATCTCCTCCAGGCTGAAGGAGGGATCGTAATACATCTTGCAGACGTGCCAGTAAAAGAGCCGCTGGAGTGGAATTTTTCCCTTCGGAATGCCGAGATAGGGAATCTCTTCCGGAACGTCCACATCCATGTCCAGCTTTCCCAGGGCCACGCCAAGTTGAGTCAGGGGCTTGAGGGCCTCCCAGGCCTGTTCGTCCGTGAGGGATGCCAATTGTTGCCGGACGTGGTCATCCGTGAATTCCCGGAGCGGAGATTTCTTCGCATACACGTAAAAAAGGAAGCGACCGCCCAGTTTCAGCATCGCGGTCAGATGCTTCAGTGCCCCCTCGGTGCTGTCCGTATGATGCAACACTCCCTCGCAAAAGATCAGGTCCACCCGGCCCTCTTCTACGTCCAGGTCCATCAGGTCCCTCTGAAGAAAGTCGCCCGGGTATCCCCGCTCCCGGAAGCGTTCCCGGGCCACCTCGACGGCTGAGGAGAGGTCCACGCCCAAATAGTCATGATGCTTCAGACGCTCCCCGAAGAAAAGGACCGCCGACATGCCCGATCCGCATCCGGCATCCAGAATGATCTTCCGGCCTCCTGAGAGCCACCGGTCCAGTCGGGAGGCATCTCCATCGCAGTAGCGCTCCATGAGCCATCGGCCGATCTTGGCCTGAAAGGTCGGGGACTCATAGCTTCCACGCCGGGCCCACTTGAAGGCGAAGGCCTCCTGCGTCTGCCTTTGACGAGTGGAGGCGACGTTCGGTCCCTCGCCGGGCCTCATCGCGATGTTCAGCTTCTCAAGGACGGACATGACATCTCGAGGGGCGGGGGAAGGGATACTCAGCCAGCCGCCCCTTCCAGAGGTTCTCAGTGATTTTTTCGTAACGTTCAGCACAGCCTTCAGCGCTGTGCCACTTCAGAGCGTATTCCCGGGACGCCCTTCCAATCTCTTTCCGTTTCGCTTCGTTCAAGAGAAGGTTCCTCAGCACCTCGGTGATCGAGGCTTCCGTGGCCGAGACAAGCGGCACCTCACGCATGGAGACCAGCTCCTGGCGCGGCTTCATCTCATGGCGATTCAAGTAGCAGATGACCGGCTTCCCCAGCATCATGCCTTCTCGGGCCGTGGCCCCATACCGACCGTAATTCAACTGGTCGACAATGACGTCCGCCTGGGCCTGATAGAATCGTATCTCGGTGTTCTTCCGGTCCGTCACGAAGAGAAGCCGAACCGGGACCTTCTCGGACTGGAGCTGCTCGACGGCCTGGATGACCGCATGACTCCCCTTGATATTCCTTCCGTTCACGGTCCGTGTCTCGTGATTTCCCATGGCGTGATAGACGAGAAGCTCCCCGGCAGCCTTCGATACTCGATGCTCCTCCGGCACTTCCAGGCCTGGATTCCAGAAGTCCGAATCGAGACACATGGTCGTCGGCTCGCGGACCACCTTCGGAGAGTCCAGATAGTCCAGAGCGGGCACCGTTTCACCAAAGACGAGATCGCAGTACTGGTTGACCTTCTTCCCCCAGGAGAGATTCTTAGGGTCGGAGCAGACCTCTGGCCGGGAGCGCCATGGGCAGACATTGCAAACCACGGCCCCCCCTTGGCCGGACCATCGAGCGACGGAAGACTGCGACACGGCGCTGCTGCACCCGCTGACGGTGTACGCAATCTTTTTCCCCTGCTCCCGCCATTTCAGGATGTCCGGGGCCGCTTCCGCCCCGTGATTCCAATGCTCCGGGAAGAAGGACATCAGTCCGTCCCCGGCAAAGTGCAAGAGACGAAATCGGCGCAGCGCCTCTTCGTAGAACTCCAGGATATTCTTCTTGAATTCTACAGGGTCCGGCGAGTAAAGATTGACGTCACTGCCATGATAGTACTTGGCATTGGGACTTTCCGGATCCTCCAGGCTCACCGTGAGGGCATCCCAGCCCCGAAGGCGGAGGGCCTGGGCCAGATAATAAAAATGGTAGTAGGATTGATGCAAGAAGAGCACGCTCGGTTTCTGGATCAGCCGATTATAAAGCCTTCGGAAGGGAGACATCGGGGCCCCTCGAAACCGTGTCTGCTCGTCACGCTGGCCCGTGGATCAGCCCGCCCTACCGCGCCAATTCCACTTCCGGCACAAAGAAGGAACGGTGGCCGTTGCCGGCCCGCGGGCCCTCGAACCAGTAGTTGTCCCACATGCTCCAGATGTTGCACGTCCGGCAACACTCATAGTCTTCCCATCGCCCTTCCAGGTGCGCCCGGCGCATCTCGGCAAGCCGACCCCAGGCTTCCATCCAGGTCATCTCCCGCGCGTGCCCCAGAGCGGGCACCTCGTGCTTTTCATAGGCCGGGATCGCCGCCACGCAAGGATAGTAATGCCCCGTATAGTTCAGCTTGAAGTGCATGAAGATCGACGTGCACGGGTAGCGGTCCCTCGGGGTCTCATGGGCCGAACGAAATCCCTTCTCCTCGAGCCGTCTCATGAGGCCCAATTCGTCCGAGCCCCAGTTGCCCACCCTGCGGAGCGAGACCGAGTCCAGCTTGTCCTGCCAGTAAGCCTTGAACTTTTCAAAATCCTCCTCGACGCCTCTGAAATGCATGATGTGGGTATAAATCTTGGTCGGGGCCTTCTTCTCTCGCTTCAAGTTCACGATGCGCTCCAGGTTCCTCCAGACGCGCTCGTAGTCGTCCACTTGCATGATCGTGAAATAGTCCTTCCGGTTCGCTGCGTCGAAACTGTAGGAGTAGATGTCCAGCCCCAGATCCATCAGGGCCCCGATGACATCCTCTCGGTACAAAGTTCCATTCGTCGCCAGAGCGATAGGCAACGCGGGGCGAAGAGACTTCATCAGGCGGACGGCCGGCACCAGGTTCGGCGCCCCCAGGGTCTCACTGTAAGACGAGATGTTGATCAAGAGGTTCTCCTCGGGCATCTCGTTCAACACCTTCGCCAGCAGGCCCAAATCCAGCCATTCGGCCTTCTTCGGCTTCTCCACGGATTGCGGGCAGAAGAGGCAACTATGGTTGCACGGCGCAGCGCCGAGCGTGATCGAGAAATTGGTCGGAAGTTTCCGGCTCGAAAGGACCGCCTTGGCATACTGAATCTTTTCGGCGTCCGTCTTTCCAGGCGGTGAAGGAATGACTTTCGCCGCCTCGGGCCCGCGCTCTTCCCGCCTCTCCCCATTCAAAACTGCCGGCCCGCTGCCGTCGGCGCCGTGCCGCGACCACCTCAGACCCTTCATTAGTATCTTGAAACGGCTCATGATGAAACCTCTACGGAACGGCCTGCTCGGTCATGGCCCCGCCGAAACGGAAAAACACCCCGGTCCCTGACGTCAGGGGTAATCCTTGTCTCCTGGCGCCCCTGCAAACGAGGCTAGCCCGGGTTTCCCGCAAGGCGTACCGGCACAAGCCATTTTCCCCTGTGCGGGGATTCCTTGCAATTCAGGCTTCTTCTCGGCCTTCTTGGCACCTCGTTCCAAGCTAACCCTAAGCGAGAACGACGCAAGTCGTTCGAGTCGAAGCCCGGAGGGCGCATTTCGAACACACCGTGGTAGAAATGCGGGTTAGAAGCCTTCTGACCCATCGCGTTATAAACTCCTGGATGATAGCAAGTTAGAACCCTCTGTCAAGCAGGCCAAAATCTAACTGCAGTTCAGACGTAAGCGGGGAACTGGCCGCCGAGCTCGCGGCGTCGGACGGTGCCGAGCCCGTCCAGGGGGTAGAATCTCCGATGCGCAAGCCAGTTCGACACTGCTGAGCGTGAAGATGTCCTCGGCTGGTCCGGATGACCGGTGCAGAGCCCGGGAG
>JACPCR010000031.1 GCA_016179685.1 Planctomycetota bacterium
GTTCCTGGTCTGACGAGAACACCAGGCATGGCGCCGGCTCGATCAGGCCGTACCTTCTCGAATACCATCCCTCGCGGGGGTTTTTGCGGCCGACCCTGGCCTCCACGGAAGCGAAAGGCTTCGTCCCGATGGACCAGAGGAGCAGGTTCGCATCCTCGAAGCCGGTGTGGGCGCTGACCCCATCCCATTCGAGATCGCACGGGCCGAACTGAAATCGGGAGTCAATCCGGCGCTTTCCTTGTCCCTCGACCCAATCGAAGACGACCCAGAAGCGCTCCTTCACGAACACCATCTCCCGGCGATGAACCGCGTCCAGGGCATTGTCTTCCCCGTAACCGAGGTCGTAGGCCGCTGAGGCCCGCGCCTCACCTTCCCCGACCGACCAGTTGAGCGCGGCCGGCCCTTTGGGGATCCAGGTATCTCGTTTTCCTCTGCTGTGTTGGCCCTGGTTGTCCACCGTAATCGTCGAATGGGCGCGAGTGCTGCGGAGGTGGGGCAGGAAGGAAACTTCGGACGTGTCGTAAAGGTGCCTGCCGGGGTCCACGAGGAAATGGTGGCCGTAGGCGAAAAGCCAGAACCCCAGCTTGTCCTCGTGTGAATCCAGTCCAAGATGAGGTCCACGGCTTTGCGGCCGAAGCGGGCGTCGCCGGTCGCGAGGCATGCCCGAGCGAGAGGGGAAAGAAAGGAGAAACGGTTGAGACCGTGCCCCCAGTGGGCCGTCCCAGGATTGAAGTCCCAGTCGATATCCGCGGGAAGCTGGTGCGGCTCATCGTAAAAGCTGAACCGATGTTCCAGGATGTTTTGTGCCTGTTGGAGTTCTCTGGCGGACGGGGCAGGGCGCTCATTTTCCGGGGCGCAGGCCCGGCAGGCGGCGAACACGGCGTCCAGCACCGCGGCGGCGTTCCCCGCGGCCATGGCGTTCGAAAGCCCCGGCGTCTTGGCCGGATCGAGCAATTCAGCGGCCCTGAGGGCGAAGTCCCCCTCGGAGAGCCCGCGCTCCTCGAACGAACCCAGGGCCTCGAACAGGCTTTTGTGGCGAAGCCGCATGAAGTTCCGCACCTGTTCCAGGAGTCGAGGCTTCTCATGCTGAGCCATTGCCATCGAATCCGCTTCGGCCACGATGGTAAGAAACCATGATATTAAGGCAAGGCGAATGGGTGAGACTTGCCCGCCGCAGGCGAGAGGGGTGATTTCACCGATTTAGGGGTCGCCATTGACGTTTATGCAGCCAAATTGGCGCTGGTAGGTGTAACCGAATCGCATCTTCTTCAAGAGAAGGACGGCCTTGGCTGAATCACCGATCCAGAGGGCATCGATGACCGCCTCCAGGGTGATGCGGCGGTGGGAGGAAGGTTGAGCTCCCAAGAAACTACTTATGCGCGTCAAGCACCTGGGCATGGGGATAAGTGAGAATCAGGTCGTCGGCGGTCACAAGGGTTGCGCCTTCCAGGCGGGCTGTGGCCACGAGGAGCCGGTCCGCAGGGTCCTTGTGAAAGTTTCCCGGCAGGCTGTAGGCTTCCTGCGCGATGCGATGATCGATGGCGAGGCTGCGAGCTTGGAGGGTGGATAAGGCCTTGGCCAGCCAGATGTCAAGCCCGACCTTCAAGACGATTTGTCCCAGGTAGACCAGCCGCGCGATTTCGAGCGTCGAGGCCGCGGAAACCAGAATCTCGTTCCCCGGATCAATGACCAGGGCGCGTGTCTTTCTGCCCAGATTGCTTGGGGAGTCTTGCGTCCAGATGAGGACATGCGTGTCGAGGAGCACTTTCATGCCTTGGAGCGCTGAGCCGCGCGAGTGGCTTCCTCTCCTCTGAAGTCATCATCGAAGTCGGAGGCGATGATGTCGCCGCGGATTTCCATGCTGCCGGCTTGTGTTCCAAGCTGGCGTGCCCCATCACGGATGGGGATCACTCGCGCGAGCGGTTTGCCTCGCAGGGTGATTTCCAACTCCCCGCCGGTCTCCCGAAGCGCCTTTAGCTCGGCGATGCACTTGGCTTTGAATTCAGAGATAACCAGAGTTTTCATGCCACCAGTATACTTGGTCAACGAAGTTGGTCAAGTTCAGATCATCCTGGGGTCTGGCTTTGATCAAAACGCTAATCCAGGTGAACCACCGCTTCCAGGGACAATCGTCGGGAGGGACAGTGAGACCGTAGGAGCGTGGGCCTGTGGGACCGAGGAGACAAATCCCACCGAGAGACAACAGACCACAAGACCACGGACTACGGACTTAACAGTCTCGGAATTTCAATCGCGAGCCAACGACGACCCATTTTGAAAGGGGTTCCGAGACTGTTAGTCGTTTTTCGGAGGCGCTTCGCGCCTCCGAAAAACGGGCATCTAAGTGGGCCATAGGGTGCAGAAAAACATGCAGTACACACTTTACCCGCCGAAGGCGGGCATGCCTGCCGCGCCCGCGGCGCAGACAGGTCGGCACGCTCGGCGTGCCTATGTTCAATCCCAAATCCAACGGTAAGACCATGGACTGGAGATGCGGGTAACATCCTAACTAACTATCAAGTATTCTCGGACCCACCGGGGGCCGGTCCTCCTATCCCGCCGCCCATGTCCTTTTGAGCGGAGGGCTATAGACCCCTGTCCCCCCTGTCCAGACCTCGTCGTCGGTCCAAGCGCCGAAGTTGGCTTTCAATCTTCCTCCGCTTGCGTCTAGTCGCCCGGTGAGCCATAAATCTGCGCGTCTTGACTGATGTGGGACGTGACAAAACAACGGGAGAGCGCGCAGTATGAACGGAACGAAATCATGCTTGATGCTGGCCATCTTGCTTGCTGGAGGCACGGTGTGGGGTGGAACGGTTGGCCTGTGGAAGGATGCACGATCGTATATCTCCGACGGCATGCTGAAGACACTGACCGACGCGGGCTGGCAGACTGCCATCCTTCAGGGCAATGACCTGTCCGATGAGACCAAGCTCGCGGGCCTGGACGTCGTGTTCCTGCCCGGCGGGTGGAATGCGTATTGGTTCGCCGACTTCAATGCCCGGCGCAGCCTGGTCAAATTCGTGGCCGGCGGCAGGGGCATCCTGGCCGGCGCATTCCGCAGCGGCTACGTCCGCACGGCCAACCGGCCATTGTTCCCAGAGGTAGGCGCCACCTATAACCGCGTCAACGGCCCCTGGATTTCCGCTTCTGGCGACAGCGACCTCGCCAAAGCCATTGACAAGCCGTTCTGCCCGAACGGGTGGGACCATCTTGTGGTCAAGGTCGGCCCGCTCGGCAAGGTGTTCGCCGTCAGCGGCGCGGACCCGGTCGGGGTTTACGGGGACGTGCATGGGGGCCGCTACCTGATATTCGGGGCTTTTATCGGCATGGACGCCAAAACTGAGCCGATGCAGGGGACTTCACGACAGGCATTGCTCAAGATGCTGGAATGGCTGGCCGCAGCGCCCAAGCTTTCCGACGCCGACAAAGTCAAACACCAGTCCCAAGCGGACCTCGAGTTCCTGCGCCGGGAGCGCCTCTGGGACTGGACTCTCAATGAACGCGGACCCGATCGCGGCTGCGGAGTCATTCCCTCTGTCCGCGGCCGCCTTGCGATTCCCCTTCAGAGCCGCCAGTACGCCCTTCAGTACATGAGTCAGTTCCTCTCCGGCAAGAAGCGCGATGCCGCCCTATCCGAAAACGAAGCCCTGAGAAAAGAGGTCGAGCTACTGGATACCAACACGAAGAAAGCCTTAGCCGACGCGGCGGCCCGGATCGGGCGCATGAGCGTGGATGAACTGCTGGCCGACAAGGCGGCAGATGCCAGGGACGCCATGCGCGGAACGTTTTTCCCCGCGGCTCGCCTGGCCGAAGTCAAGAAACGAGCGGACACCGTGATCAACGAACTGCGCCCGCTCGTGAAGGCCGCCAAGGCGGAACGCCTCGCCAGGGAACATAAGGAGGACCTCGCCAGAGTCTCAAAGCTAAAAGCAAACGCCTCTTCGCCCGAAGTCACTATTCGGCGTGAAACCGCGCTGGAGCTTGGCCGAATCGGCGATCCGAAAGCCGCTCCAACCTTGCTCAAGATGCTGAACGACGCGGACGAGAGGGTGCGGGTCAACGCCATTCTGGGCTTGGGCTGGATGCAGTCGAAAAAGGCTGTTCCGGAGCTGATCAAGCTGGCGCAAGGCGACGACGTGGTGATGCGCCGCCGCGCGGTTCAGGCGCTCGGCCAGATCGGCGACGCAAAGGCCGCGGATGCGTTGATGGATCGCATAGCCGATTCGGACCTCTACACGGCCGAAAACGCGATTCTGGCTCTTGGCTGGCTCAAGGCGAAACCGGCGGTCACTCCGCTGTTGCAGATCGTCACCGGCCTGGACCAGAAAGACCGTCGGCAGCGCAGATTGGCGTTGGCCGCGGTCCGGGCCATCGGCCACATCGGGGACCCCGCGGCTCTCCCCGCGCTTGAAAAGCTGGAAAAGGAGACGGACGATTTCCCGTGGGGCCGCCGGGGCGGCAAAGGCATCACGAATGTTTACTCCACGGCCCAATCGCTGGGCCTGAAAGGCCACGCAGCCCTGGCCATCGCGGAAATCAAGGTGGGCGGCCGCAGCGAAATCGGGATCCGACAGGCCGATTTCCTGGCCGCTGAGGACAAATTTTACGGGCTGACCCGGCGGTTCAATGCCCTGGCCGGCCGTACGGACATCCTGCGCAACGCCAATTTCACCGACGAACCGGCCGCGCTCTGGCCGTATCTGTGGCAAGCCGGATTCACCGGCGTCCACCAAGCGTGGGGCGAGCAGGACAATCCCGATCCCGAGAAATACGTGGAGCTGGTTCAAGCCGCGAGCGAGTTCGACCTGCTCTGGATCGACATCATGCCGGAGGGCAGCAATACGTTCGGGGGCAGGCAGGTCTCCAGTGGGTATGGGCCGCACGGCGTTGAGAAACCTGGCGCTGACGTGGTGCTGCTGAGATACCAGGACGTGCCCGCGTTCCACGGTTTCTGGTGGGAGGAGACCTATCCCGACACGGGTGTGCCCGGCGCCGAGTTCGAGGCCTGGCTCAAGAACAAGCACGGCGCCGAGTTTCGGAAAAAACTCGATGTTCCGCCGGATTTCGACGTCGCCGGCACGGAATGGGCCACCTGGAGCAAGACGGAGTACCCGCAGACGTTGAAGGTGGAATTCCTGAATTGCGCGGCCGAACGGCTGCTCGGCTCGTGGCAGGAATCCCAGGACTGGCTGCACGGCTTGCGCAAGGGCTGCGCCTTCACCTACAGCGTTTCGGAGGCCCAGCCGGTGAAATACCCCGGCGTGGCGGCCAAGGCCGGCGCGGTGATCGACGTCAACGGCCCCGAGACCTATCAATGCTTTGGCCGCTTCAATTCCTTTTTCATGGAACTATTCAAGGACGGCGAGGCGCGCCCGGCCATGAGCGAGTTCTACAACTGGTACAGCCCGTCCCCGGCGCATGACATTCGCGGATTCGCCCAGCACCTGATGCACGGCGAGTGTTTCTACAATTTTGTGCTGACCCATATCTTCGAGCTGCAGCCTTATGACCTGTGGAGTTGGGACGCTTCGCGCTGGGATAACGCGGGCAAGGTGTTCCGGAAAGCTCGGAACATCCGGGAGTATCTGGCCGTCCCCGAATCAGCAGCCAATGTGGGGCTGGTGATAAGCGAACGGTCCGTTTTGGCTTTCGACCCCATCAACCTGTATGTCGGCGGTCTGGGCCACGGCTGGATGCAGCATCAGTCCGCGCTGTGGACGGCGCTGAACCAGTCCCAAGTGCCGACGGACGTCCTCTGGGCGGAAACGCTGACGCCCGAGAAGCTCAAGCGTTACCGTGTACTGGTGCTGGCGGACGCCCGAATCGTGACCGAGGAACAGGCCGCCACGTTGCGCAGTTGGGTCAATGCCGGCGGCACGCTGATCGCCTCGGGCACGGCCTCGCTGTTCGATGATTGGGGAAGAGCGCAGAAGGACTACCAGATGGCCGATCTCCTGGGCGTGAACTATGCCGGCCATGGGACCGTTTCCGATGCCTCGAAAAACGATACGTATTACTGGATTCAGGGCGGCTCGTCAGCCGAGCCAACCGTGCCCGGACTGAACCCCGGCAACTTCAAAAATTACATTCACCGCGACCTCAAGCCTGTGAAATCCATCGGGACCTACACGGTGGCCGGGAACGCCGGCGGATACCTGCCGGGCATGGCCGCGGGCGCCACCTGCGAGTACGACATGCCGCTGGGCTACGACAAGGCCAAGCCGACGACCGCGGATGTTTTGGCGACTTTCGTCAGCGGCGATCCGGCCTTGACGGTGAACAGATTTGGCAAGGGCTTGTGCTACTTCTGGACGCCGCTTTACCCCGGCTTGTGCCACGTCACATCGGAATGGGAGATGCTTCCCAACACCCTGACGTTCTGGCCCAACGTCCGGGAGTTGCTCGCCGCGATGGTCAAGGGCGGCCTGGCGCATCAGGGGACGGCTCTGCCGGTGGAGGTGACCGGCGTTTCAAGGGAGATCGAGGTCACCGTGCGGCAGCAGCCGGCGCAGAACCGGTGGATGGTGCATCTGTTCGACTACGACGTGAAATCGCGGGGAGTGAAGGGGGCAGCCTTGTCCGTGCATCCGCCGACGGGGAAAACGGTGAAGCGGATTTTCTATCCGGACACGAACACGGAAGTGGCATTCAGGCCCAGCGAAAGCGCCGTCACGGGGCAACTCCGCGATTTCGAGGTGCATGACATGGTGGTCATTGAGTGGAACAAGCCATGAGGTACATCCTGGGTATCGACTGGGAAACCGTGGTCTGGTGTGCCCAAGAGCCCGACCACCTGATCCACTTGGGCGACACCGAAATCTTCCCACCTCGTGGCGGGACGAAACTGGGCTGATGACGATGCAGCACCTGTTCCATTACACTGATGATGACGGCTACAACGGGATCCGTTCCCAGCCGGACTGGGTCTTCATGGCTTCGGAGGCTCCGGGAGGCCATCCTCACGGCGCCTACTTCACGAATCTTGACCCAACCACCAGGAACCTGGCAAACAGACTCCGAGTGCCCACGCGAAAAACCGAGTTCCTGTTCTGTTTCCAAGATCAATCTGACCTGCGTCCCTTGCCGGGAGGCCGAGGACAGTTTATCTTCTACAGTCCTGGTGACTACACGGTGACCAGGGATCGGCAAGTATTCCATGGCTCTCGAGAGTCCGCGCTGGAGGCCCTGCAATGATTGGTGGAACGGATCGCGTCATACCCACGAAGGCGGGAGTCACGGCTTTGGACGTGTGCGTCCGCGTCATCCTGAGGGAGTGGCCTAAAGCCGTCTTCGAAGACGCTACGACGGGAGTGGTCTACCCCAGCTACGAGTCCCTGTCGTTCCGGGATTTGACTGAGTTGTTCGTCTACCGGGATCAGGAAATCGCTCAGAGCTGGAACGAACATGGGGCGATCCCTGCGCTCGCGAACACCATGATCCATCTTCTCGGGCGTAAGGATGAGTTGACGCTGGTCGCGGACTCCTTTGAATCTGGTCCGGTCAGCCGAATTTTCCAATCCATCGAGGCCGGCCTCCGTATGGATATCCTTAATCTCCCAGCGCAGTTGAGGAAAGTAGCATGATCGCGGAATCATCCAGCGTTCTCGCCCGTCTGCTTCACGAGTGCCAGCTCGATTGGCTGGTCGGCTCGTACGCGGATACCCCCGCGGCCTTGGCTGCTCTATCTGCGACCCTGGAGGCGGTCGAGGAGGAATCGAGGGTCCGTTTTGGGAACGACGGCACCCAGCTTTCGGAACACTTCCTCGCCAAGGAGTACGAACGCAACCCCCACAAGGTGGCGGCGTTCCTTCAGGCGCTCGGGGCTACCGGATCGCCTCCAATGCTGCTGATGGCGTGGCGCATTATCCAGGGGGCTGAGATAAGGTCCCTTCGGATGACCTACCAATCCGGAAGCGGCTTCCATCTTGCGGTTACGCTGATTTCCCCTCGGAATGGAACGCCCGAGGAGTACAAGACGGACGACATCAGCGACGCATCCCTCCTGCGGCACTTTGGGATCATGAAGATTGACGGCCAGCCCGTTTTCGAGGGGTTCTATCCTCTCCATCTTCTGGAGTGAAGCACTACTCGGCAGCCGCCGAAGCTTCGCGGCGGGGTCCGGACTGCCGCATTGCGGGACTGCAGGATTGGCCATTTTGTGTGGAAGACGGAAGTCAGGGCCGCCGCCTTCCCCTCCCACCTGATCCATTTCGATGGACACAAGTCCATCGGGTATCATCGGTATGCCCTGCCCAAGAGCAAACCTCGATGAGGAGATGATCAAGACGAGATGCAGCAAATCCTGGATGAGGAGGGATTTGAACATTTTCAGCAAAAACGTCGTCCCCACCGGCGACGACAGAGCGCTGTACGACCTTCTCCCTTCCGACTCGCAGGTTGAGAACGAGTTCGTTCAGGGCCTAGAAGCTAGGGATGACGTTAAGCGGGATCTCAAGCTGCCGCATTGGGTTACTGTTGTGAACCAAGTGCGGGCTAAGGCAGCGTGGTGACACAGCTAGAACGTCCGCCTGACCTCGGCTTAGGCCAAGCAAGTCAGTTGAGTACCAGTTTAGCGCATTCGGGCCGCAGGTTCGTTTTTAACTAACCAGGAATCATTGGACGTTTTCTTGTCGGTCAGACAAACGATGTTCGTTCTGGCAGCGAGAAATGGCTTGAGGGGTCCGCAAGGTGTGAGAGGGCCATCGACGGGGTCCCTCCCTTCGTCTGTCAGGCGGGATGACGCGGCGCGAGAGGCTCGCACGTCCCGGGGCTAGCAAATCATGGGGAACGAATGGAAGGGAACGCCAAGTGGATACGAACCGGCAGTGGAGAGCGAAGCGCCTCTTTGGCCACTTCAATGAAGTCAACACTGTGGCGTCGCAGGGTCTGGATGATGGATGTCACGACGCAATAGGCGAAAGCTCCCAAGGGGCTTCGGTTGCCCGCAGAGAGCTTGCGAGCCTGGATGGCGAAGCGAAGTTGCTGCTCGGAGAGATTGTTGGTCGCTTGGACGCGCTCGTGATAGAGAAAGGTAAAAAGATGAGGCCGGTGCTTTCTGAAACGGTTCGCCAACCTCCGGTTTCCCTCGGAGGTGTCCTCTCTCTCCAGGAGTCGGTCCATGCGGGCTTCGATTCGGCCGCAGGCCACCGCATACCCGTGAGGCGTATATTCGTCTCGGTGAGTTTTGAGCGCCATGGCGTCTTTGAAAATCTCACTGGCCTCTCTGGGGAATGGGAGTGCCTGAGGAGAATTGGTTTCGGAAAGCTCTTTGAGCGCCCGCAGAAAGTGGCCACCACATTTGCTCTTGTCGGCCTCCACTGGGTCGTAGGCGGGGAAGCAATCGGTCACGAGAATTCCCTCGAAACTCTCGGCGAGGATGAATTCCACCACTTCGTGCCCGCGGCTCTCGTCAATAAGATAAAGCGTGACCGCTTCGTTGGTGGCCACCCAAAGCCAGGCGGGCAATCCGTCCAACCGCCATCCGGTTTCGTCCATGTAAACCACGGCCGAGGCCTGGAGAATCTTGAGGATTTCCACGTAAGTGGGCAGGAGCTTTTTGGCATGACGATGGCGTGCCTGCGCCAATGCCCCGGTGCTCACGGGAAGACCGAAGACATTCTGGTAGAGGTCTCGGACTTTCCCGAACGAAAGCCCCAGCCGATTCTTCAGTTCCAAGGCCAGTGCATGAGCCGTGGGACCCAACTGCACCCCTGCCGCACCCAGCGCATCCGAAATTTGTTCGGGATGGCGACCCTGAATTCGTTCCCCGCATTGCGGGCAGGTCCCACAATGAACGTTGAATTGGGTGGTGACCACCTCAAACTTGAGGTCCTGCTGATACTGCGGATGAACGACCTCGTCCTTCGGCCACTTCGCCCCGTCCAGCCGGCTCTGACAGTGATGACACTCCTTGGGCAGTGGCACTTCGACGACCCGGTCAATCGTCTCTGGCGGAGGCGTGGGACGATTGGCGGGCGGATGCCCTTCTTTTCACCCCGGTGTCTTGGGATTCTCCTTGGGGGTCCCCTTGGAAAAGGGGGCCGCCTGGCGCTTGGCGGTCCGCCGCAACTCTTCCATCTGTGCTTCCAGACGGACGACCGCCGCTCGGAGCCCTTCGTTTTCTCGACACACTTCCGTCAATTGTGTTTGAAGGCGCTCGGCTTCTTCTCGAACTGCGGCCAACTCCGCCTTAAGCTGGGCGTTCTCCGCCCTAAGCCGCTCGTTTTCTTCGACAACCTGGAGATACTTCTTGCGAGAAACAAACATACCAACGCCAGAGATGACGAGAAACAACCACCTCGATTCCCGATAGGCGTCAGGTGAAAAATTAGGGCGAAACCGCAGCAAGGAAACTTCGTCCTCGCCACGTGAGATTCAACTCATTTCTCGTTTTCTTTCAACTTTTTTCCGCATGAAATTGCCAATACCCGCTAAATTGATACTTTCTGCCAATGTCGAGGAAGAGTTCCGCCAGCACGTAGAGGCCAAGCTGGTGGACTCGGGCGAGAACGTGGTCGTGCTGATTCCCGAAGATGACGGCGTCTTCTACCTGTGCCAAGGCGCATCTGGTGGCCAGTTCAGACTCCCGGCCACCAATCCGGTCCAGACCTACGTGGACTTGTGCCATAGCGGCGGCCGGGGCGAGGAAGCATCCGAAGCCTTGCTGGAGCAAGTTCTCAAAGGCGCCTGGGCCGCGCACGGAGAGCAGTCATGAACCCGGAAGCCCGCCAGAGCGATGACTACAGCGCGCGACAGGTCGAAGCCGCGCGCCGAGTACTGGTAGACGTGGGGCAGGTATTGGCGCAGTTCGAGGACGGTCTAGTCATCGTGGGCGGCTGGGTGCCGGACCTGTTGCTCACGGACGCCGAAGAGCCGCACATTGGCAGCAACTCGTGGAGTTTCACAATGCGACCGACTCGGATGCCAGGCAGATGGAGGCCCGCCGCGCCTACGAACTGGTGGGTAAACTTCTCTCTCTGCTTTGATCAGAAGCTTACAGCAAGGTGGAGTCAGATGGAGCAAGGATACAGGAAGTGATGAACAGAACTTGTCCCGTCATCGCGGGAGTCGCGGAACCGGAAAGCAGCCCCACATGGGGGGAATTCCGCAAGGCTGCAATCCTGCAAACCTGTAAATGAGCAGCAGGCCAAGCTTTACCAAGGGAAGGAGGCTGTCGGGGGCGTTGATGGCGGTGCCTGAGTTAATGCCTCTTTGCCCCTTCCCGCTGGAGAAGATCAGCCGGAAAGAGGTCTTCGCCCCCGCTGAGCGCGCCAAGCCTGTGCCACGTCCATGGCCATCCCTTTCAGACCCTTACCTCCGCGACATCGCGAATCTTGATTGCGGTCTGCGGCCACATCGTAGGACCTGTCTGCCGTGCCCGGCACAGGCGGGTTGGAAACCCGTCAAAGGAGCCGGATCACCAATCCGGCCTACGATGATCCCCCGAAGGCGGTCGGGCTAAATGAAAGGGCACGATTCGAGGCAATCGACGATTCCTGCGGAAGCTCGTATCGAAAAGCGCTTCTGTGCTTCTGGCCTGAGAAGCCCGGAAGGGCTGCGTGAGCCGCAGCGGTTCGCGTGCTTAGTCTTAAACGGTGAGGCTATCAGAAATGAAAGCCAAATCCTACCTGTGCGGGTCCGCACCTGTGCAGAAATCGTCAACAGAACTCCGTTTCGGTCAGTGACGAAACGGGGGGACGTAGCCAGCGTACGCCCGCAAGGGTGTGCGACGAAGAGGCCAGTTGACGACATCTCTGAGGGTGTCACGTCGGCTCAGAATGTCGTGCGAGCTTCCAGCCTTTGGGCGAAGCACGAGTCTCTCCCCTGAGAGGCTCCCGATCAGGCTCATGCGGTTACCCTGGTCGGCATTCGGGTGAGTGGTGATGTCATCTGGAAACAACGGCATGCGACCGTCACCGGTGAGAGTCCCACGCGGTCCCGGCATGGGCCGGGTAATGCTGGCCTATAAGTCTGTGACGAAAAGGCAGGTGGACGCCGCGGCGAGGTTAGGGTTTTCTCAACCCCGCCCTCTTGGGGATGTCAGCAGAGTCGGAGTAGGTCCCAGGAATGGGACTGAAAGATGAAACCGCAGAGAGTCGGGGAAGGACTTCCGGTCTCATGGGGAAAGTTAGCGCCCATGGCTGAAGCCACTGAAGGGCCTGCCCGCTCTTTTCCGGGCAACCCACGGGTCGCTAAAAAACGGTCCCCAATAGTCCGGCGGCTTTCCCTCGTGGTCATCAATTGCTTGAGGAATCACCATGCAAGGGTTCTGTACCCGAGCGTGTTAAAGAGCATGACGTGGCTCCCCGAAAGGGGTAATCACTGTGGGGTCGCCCGGAGCGAGAAACCCGCACGCCGGTAAATATAGGGAATTGACCCTATCGCGACAACGGGGAGGGGGAGGCTGGTAACCCCAGCCTCCCCCTTAGCCGCTTCTCTACGACCAGAGCGTGATGCCTTGACAGCCTACTTCTGGTGACGGGGTTTGAGTTTCCGGGCACTGTCAGACGTGAGTTCTGACGAATCCGGAAGGTGATGTGACAACGCGAAAGAGCGGCATGAAGAGAACGAAATCCTGTTTGATGCTGGCCATGTTGCCCGTGGGAGGCACGGCGTGGGACAGAACAATCGGCCTGTGGAAGGTAGCTCTCCTGTATGTCACCGACGCCATGCTCAAGACGCTCGCCTTCCAGATCAACTGCGGAAACTGTCCGACGAAACGCGCAGCAGATACCCACTCGGCCGCGGGCCAGAGGAAAACCGGACAGTTGCACGACTCGCCGAATTGGGGGAAAATCTCCTCATGAACGTTGCCGAACTGCCCATTCAGATTGACCCGGAGAAGATCGCTCACTTCTGCACGGATCGCGGCATCCGCAAGTTGAGCCTGTTCGGCTCGGTCTTACGGGATGACTTCGACGTCGTGCGTAGCGACGTGGACGTGCTGGTGGAATTCCTGCCCGGCCGTTGCCCCGGGTGGGAATTCTTCGGTTGGGGGGAGGACCTTGAACTTATCTTCGGACGCAAAGTGGACCTGCACACGTCCAACAGCTTGAGCAGGTATTTTCGTGACCAGGTCTTGCGCGAGGCACTCGCCGTCTATGAGCAGACATGACCCAGGAATCACGTTGCGACAGGTGGCCGATAATGCCCGCCGGGCACAGGAGCTTTGCGCGGCGAACACGCTGCCCGAAATCCTGGCGGACTGGCAGAAGCGCGCCGCGTTCGAGCGCGTGATGGAAGTGCTCGGCGAAGCCGTCAAACGGCTGCCGCGTGAACTCACCGCACGCTATGCCGCGGTCGACTGGCGTGGCATTGCCGGTATGCGAGACCGTGTGAGCCACGGATACGACGCGATTGATTACGACGTGCTTTGGCACGCGGTTCAGAGGAATGTTCCCGGTCTGCTCGCAACGGTCGACAGAATGCTGAAGGACGTGGAGGAAGGCTCTTCCAATGGAAATACCAGAGCGTGATGCCTTGACAGCCTTCTTCAGATTACAGGGCTTGAGTTCCCGGGCACTGTCAGACGTGCGTTCTGACGAATCCGGAAGGTGATGTGACAACGCGAAAGAGCGGCATGAAGAGAACAAAACCATGCCTGATGCTGGCGATGTTGCTCGCGGGAGGCACGGTGTACGGCAAGACGGTCGGCCTGTGGAACGTGGCTCCCCGGTACGTCACCGACGCCATGACCAAAATGATCGAGAAGGCCGGTTGGCGCGTCGTCACCGTCGGGAATAGGGACCTGGACGAAGGCGCGGTGCTCGCCGACCTGGACGTGCTTTTTCTTCCCGGAGCCTGGGACGCGTACCGGCTCGCCGGATTCAGGGTCCGGCGCAACTTGGTAAAGTTCGTTGCGGACGGCAAGGGCATCCTTGATTGCTACGTTCGCACTTCCCATCGGCCCCTGTTTCCGCAGGTGGGAACAACCTTCCAATTCGTGAATGCACAACTCATCGCCGCGCACGGCAAGAGCGAACTGGCCACGACCATCAGCGAGCCGTTCTCTCTCGGCGACGCATTCCACCTGCTGGTAAAAGCGGGGCCAGAAGGCCGGCTGTTTGCCGTCAGCGGCGAAAATCCCGTGGGAGTCCATGGCGAAGCTTATGGCGGCCGATATGTCCTGTTCGGGAGCGCCTTCTCCCGCATGGGCGTCGAGCGCAAGACCTTACCGGCAGGGACGGCGAAGCAACTCTTCACCATGGGCGCAGAGGACAAGGATTTGCCGGAAGGAAAGGCACAACAACCTCTCAGCATGGACGTGGGAGACAAGGCTACGCTGGGGGGGACGCCCCAGCAACTCCTCCTTGCCTGTCTGGACTGGCTCGCCTCGGCGCCTGAATTTGCTGCCGCGGACCGAGGCCGGCAACAAACACAGGCCGATCTCGACTTCCTGCGCAGGGAAAAGCTCTGCGACTGGACTCAGACCAAGAGCGTGGAGGACGGGAATCTGAGCGTCGTTCCCGAAATCCGCAGCCGACTGGCGATCCCCCTGGAAAAGCGCCTCTACACGGTGCGCCAGCTTGGCAAATCCCTCACGGGCCAGAGTCTCGACCGATGCCGAGCCTTGGCCGATGAACTCCAACAGACCATTGGCCGATTGGACAGTAGCTGCCAGAAAGTGCTGTCGGAGGTTGACGACCGGATTGGAAAAATGGAATCCTCCGCGCTGATGGAGGACAATCCCTTTGTCGACGCGGCAGGCGTCCTGAAACGGATTGAGGCGGCGCCCGGGAAAACCGAGGCGGAGAAGGCGGAAATCATAGCTCTGGTCAAACGCTGTTCTTCAGAGAGTCCGCCCCTCGATGCGCCGTGGAGCGTGGCCCTCTACCTGCACGGCCAGGCAATAGCCGAACAGATGATGCCCGGGGACCGGTTGAGCGAACTGACCAACCTCCGGGACAAGGCGATTCTGGAACTTCAGTCGGCCACCCAAGCGCCGGCGCCGAGCACGCCAGCCACCGTCGAAGAACGTCTGCACGCCGATCCGCTGATGGCCCCCTATTACACCGGCAGCATCCTCCCCACGCCGCAAAAGGCGGACTACCGCGACGAGTTCATTCCGATGGCGAATGCCGCCATTGTCGTCGGGAAGGACGTCGAGAATCCCGATCCGCTCGTGGAAGTGCTCACGGACCGGATCACGCGCTACGGCGGCCAGGCGGCGGTTGTCAACGCCCCCACCGCGGAGCACACAGCCGTGGTCTCCCTCGGGAACACGGACATCTCCCAACAGGCGAAGGACCTTCCAGCCGTGCCGGAGAGGGAGCAAGGTTACATCCTCCACATCACCAAGGCGGCGGACAAGCCGCTTGTGGTCCTGAAGGGGCATGACCGCCTGGGACTGCTCTGGTCCATCGCCAGCCTCATGCAGTTGATCCACTGGCGCGACGGCCAGACCATGGCGCGCGCGGCGACCGTCGTGGATTACCCCATCATGCAGAGGCGCGGGCTCATCCTGTCCGGCGAAGATATCTTCCATCCTGCCACGGACAGGAACGGACGCATCCTGTCCTACCCGAACACCGATCTGGTGCTGCAGCAAAACCGGCTGCTCATGCTGGTCTGCAAGGTCAACGAACCCTGCTACCAGCAGTTCATCTTCGCCGACTGCTATAGCCATTATTGGAAGCACCCGGACAAGATGCCGCCGGACGCCCATATCGAGGAAGACCTCGCGGCCATGGGCCGGAACCTGACGCCCCTCGGCATCACCTGGTGGGCCGGCATACGCCCTCATGCGGCCGGGGACAGTTCTCCGGAGGAGCTCTCGCGGAAGCTGTGCGCCGACGAGGAATCCGTTCAGGGGCTGCTTTATTTCGCCCGCAAAACCGAGGAAGCCGGCGGACACTTGGCCATCATCCTCGACGATATCCGCTTCCCCATTCACCCTTATGACCAGGAACACCTCGGCACGGCCCGCGAGGTTGATACCTGGCTGGTCACCAATGTCATGGCGCGCCTGAAGAAGGACCATCCCAAAGCCCGGCTCCTGGTCTGTCCGCCATTCTACTGGGGGCCTCTCGGCCGTGGCTGGATGACCTACGGCGAGGACCGCGAAGAATATCTCAGGAAGATCGGCGAGACATGGCCGCCGGAGATCGAGGTCTTCTGGACGGGCCGGCAGGTCAATGCTGCAACGCTTGCCATCAAGGAGTACTACGATTGGTGGATGGGGTTGACCAAGCGCAAGCCTTATTTCTGGCAGAACTGCGTCGCCTATTGGTGCCATCTCGCACGCCGGCATTACCCGACCGACAGCATTGACTCGCTCTGGCAATGCTACTGGGAGGGGCAGTTTGACTACCTCGGCTGGTACGGCTTCAACGGCGGCGACATCCCCCGCTATAGCGTGACCGACGCCATCTCCGCGGATTTCCAGTGGAATCCCCAGGCATACGGAAAGGAGCAGCAAACGTCCGCGCTCCGATCGGTGCGTGAGGCGGCGGAGAAGTTCATCGGCCAGGGCTCTTGGACCATGCTCTGCAACGTCACTCAGCCGCTCAGCGCGTTCGATGAATTCTATACCGAGGCCAGGGAGACAGATGTCAGGCGCGCGGTTGACCAGGCGGCGGCGAAGGTCTACGATAGGCTTGAAACCAAGCGCAACGAGACCATGGTCGCGCTCAAGGCTCTCAAGGAACGCTATCCGATGGGGCTGAAACACTGGAGCGCGCTGGAGGGTTTCGCTGGCTGGGCGAACGACGTGGATCGGATCAAGGCCGATCCCGGTCTGCGCCTGTACCGCGCGGCCGTCGAGCAACGGGAAAAGGCCAGAAAAGCGGGCGACTTCGATCCGGGACGGGACGTGTTCTTCGCGGCCGCCGACTTCGTCGGCGGCAGACTCACGGAGGTTCCCAGCGACGAGTGGGACGAGGAGACCTTGGAACCTGCGGCCACTCTTGACGGCGTGTTGCGGAGCGCCACAGCCGATTTCTCGCTGACGCAGGACCGGGCCGCGGGAGCGTACGAGTTGTGGGTCTGCGCCCGGAAGAACGAGACTGCCGAACGGCTGGCCCTGACACTCAACGGCAAGACGTTCTTCGACGCCAAGGTGCCGTTTGGCGAACTGGAAACCACGGTGGCGCGTTTTCCGGTCCCGGCCAAGCTGCTGACGGAGAAGAAGAACACGCTCGCCTTGAATTTCACCGCGGATGCTCTGAAGATGGACCTTGGCGTCAAGGATAGCGAGCCGGCGCCCGGCGCGCCGCCGCTGGCCATACGCTATGCCGTACTCAAGTGCAACGCGGTGAGCAAGAAGTGACCCGACCACCCGTTCCCGCAGGGAGACCGCATGGTGGCAGGCCATGAGGAGAGAGACGGACCTCGGCATATCTGGAGGCTTGAGGAGCATGACGGCGACACGTGAGATAGGTTTGCCTGGCTTGCGCGTGGTGCTCGGACAGCCGCAGGTGGTGACGGAAGGCGTGGGCTTCTGCTGGTTCGGCGGGATTTGGCAGTTTCCCACGGGGCCACTGGCCGTCCTTCACGAGCGGCAACCCGATTCCAACGACAATTTGCTCAGCGGCAGCCGTGTCATCCTCTCGTCGGACAGCGGCCGGACGTGGGACTTCGGGTACGACATCGTCCAGCGGGGGACCATGGTCCCGTGTGCGGATGGGTCACTGGCCGGCCCGGCGGGCGGCCTGCTCCCGATGCCGGGCGCGGGCTACCGCAGCTTTTGCGCGGATTACGTGCGCTTCGAGGCCGGAGGCCATCGTTATGTCCGCGAGCCGCTGGCCGCCCGGGTTGAAGGGCTGCCGCGGTCGGTCAAGCCTCACCGGCTCGAGGGAACTTTGGGTCGCCAATGGCCAGCGCAAATTTATGGCACGATTCAGGAGAGGGTTGTGGGCCGCGAGGCCTTAGCGCTGTGTTACGCGACCTTCGAAGGCGATCGGCTCTACAGCACGGTGCTGTTCACCTCCCGAGACGAAGGACGGAGCTGGCAGTATCGCTCGATCGTGGCGGGGCCGGAGGCGTGGCCCGAAATGCCGGAAGGGCCCTGCGAAGGCACGCTCGTGGAGTTGGCCCATGGCGGTCTGATGGCCGTGATGCGAATCGGATCCGGATTGCGGCATCGACTGATTCGGGCTTATAGCGGCGACGAGGGACGTACGTGGTCGGCCGCGGACCCCTTGCCGGCCTGGAGCGTCTCGCCCTGCCTGCGGCGGATGCGGAACGGCGTGCTGGCCCTGTCCACCGGGCGACCGGGCATCCACCTCTGGCTGTCCGCGGACGAACGCGGCGTCGCCTGGCAGTCGGTTGACATCCTGGCCCACCACAATGCGGTCATGAAACCGTGTCATGCCATCCGGCGCGGCAAGGGCGAAGGCTGGGAGCCTGACGATCCGGCACAGACCACGGCCTACACGATGATGGTGGAGGTGTCGCCCAATCACCTGCTTCTGGAATACGACCGGATTCCCTTCGGATGGAGGCCAGTGCCAACGGACTCCACGGAACGCAGCCGACTCTATGTGCTGCCGATCGAAGTCGAACGCATCTGAGGAAGCATCCGAGAGGTTGACCCCCATGAACCCCAAGCACCTCGACGCACAACATGGCATCGTCTGCCGCAGGGCGGGCGAGAAGTTCGGCTACTTCGGCTGGCCATCGATCGCGCGTCTCGATGACGATACCCTGGTCGCCGCCAGTTCCGGCCTGCGCTCGGAACACGTCTGCCCCTGGGGCCGGACCGTCATCCACACCAGTGCGGACAACGGCTGCACCTGGTCCGCGCCGCGCATCATCAACGACTCGCCTTTGGATGACCGGGATGCAGGGGTGATCCACCTGGGCGACGGCCGGCTGCTGGTCTCCTGGTTCACCTCGGACACGCGGCAGTACCGGCACTCGGCCGGGTGTCGGAGGAAGGCGGAGGAGGACAACTGGGACGCGGTGCTGGGCACGTGGACGGACGACCTGGTGCGCCGGTGGCTTGGCTCGTGGATATTGCGGAGTGAGGACCGCGGCGTCACCTGGAGCGCGCCTCTTCGGGTGCCCGTGTCCGCGCCGCACGGCCCGATTCGCCTGGCCAGCGGCGACCTGTTGTACCTGGGCCGACCCATGGGGCCGGACGTTGACCGCGCCCGGGACAGCGCCGAGGCCTGGCGTTCGGCGGATGGAGGCAATTCGTGGCATTTCCAGGGCCAGGTGCCCCCAGCCTCCGGCGCCCGCGGGATCAACAACGAGGAGCCCCATCTCGTGGAGCTCCTGGACGGACGACTGGTGGGCATGCTTCGCTTCGAGCTGAGAGGCAAGGATGACCCCGCCGCCGCGGCCGGGCACATCGACTTCAGCCTCTTTCAAACCGACTCTGCTGATGGCGGCCGAACCTGGACCGTCCCGCGTCCGCTGGGCGTCTCTGGCTCGCCCCCGCACCTGCTTCGCCATTCGTGCGGCACGCTCCTCTGCTCCTATGGATTCCGCAAGCCCGGATACGGCCAGCGCGTCCTGTTCAGCCGAGACGCTGGCGCCACCTGGGACACCGACTGGGTTATCCGCGACGACGGCCCCGACGGCGACCTCGGGTATCCGGCATCGGTCGAGCTGGAGGACGGCAGCCTGCTGACCATCTATTACCAGAAGGTCCAAGGCGACCGAAAATGCTCGCTGTTGTGGTCCCGCTGGCGGTTACCAGCAGCCCTGCAATAAGCCCGCACATGAGTAGGGAGCGTGATTGACGACCAACCACTCGCCGGGCCTCGGAAGATGCCAGATTCATCAGTGCGAGTGCACTGATGAACACGGATATTATAGCCCGGGTTGCTCACAAGGCGTGCCCGCACAATCGATATTCTTCTGCGCAGGAATCCCTTGCATTTCAGGCTTTGCCCCGGTGTTCTTGGCACATCGTTCCGGGCTGACCCTGAGCGCGAACGGCGCAAGTCGTTCGCGGCGAGGCCCGCAGGGCGCATTTCGAACATACCGTGTGAGAATTGCGCCCTGGTGCTTTGCCCGGCACGGTTCACTTCCCAAGATGCCACAGGCTTGTCCTGTGGAGTTTCACGCTTGCCGGCTCTTAATCCATATCTCTCCGGTTTCCCGGAAGCTGAACGCCCCATGGCCTTTTTCCAAGCGGAAGGAAACGCCCGGGACGTCCTTTCCCTTGTACGGAAAAAGGAGCGTCGCGGCGAAAAACGGTAGTTCCTGGTCTGACGAGAACACCAGGCATGGCGCCGGCTCGATCAGGCCGTACCTTCTCGAATACCATCCCTCGCGGGGGTTTTTGCGGCCGACCCTG
>JACPCR010000032.1 GCA_016179685.1 Planctomycetota bacterium
GCCCTTCGGTCCGGGGGAGTCGCATCGGGAGGGTCGGGGCTGAGGCTCGCGGGTCCGCTGGACCACACTTTATGAAGTGCGCCCTTCGGTCCGGGGGAGTCGCACCGGGGAGGTCGTGGCTGAGGCCCGTGGGTCCGTGCGGCCACACTTTATGAAGTGCGCCCTTCGGTCCGGGGGAGTCGCACCGGGGAGGTCGCGGCTGAGGCTCGCGGGTCCGCGCGGCCACACTTTATGAAGTGCGCCCTCCGGGGAAAGCGGGTCGCGGCCCATTCGCGCCTCGACGGTGCGCTGGCAATACTCTGACGTTGATGCCTCGGACGGCAGCGGTTATGCTCCGCTCTTCGGAGCGGAAAAAAACAGGCCGCTCCGGCGGGCGCGATAAGCCCATCCTGCGAAGAATTTTGGATTCTTGACGGTGCTGTTCGGCGAGGCCGAGACAGCACCGTCTCTGAAACCCGCGTAGCCCGGAGGGCGCAGAGGGTTTCATTGGGCGCTTATGAACTCGTATTTCCGAAGTCGAACAGTCGTTGCTTGTCTCCTCCTTGGCGTCTCTGCGTCCTCGTGGCGGGCCAGTTGCGGTGAAGACGCTCAAGGCAGCGCGGACCCCGGCCGAGCCGTGCACGAGGCCCCCACCGTCGCCGAGCCGGCCCCGAGCCCTCGATCCCCTATCCATGTCTGTTTATCTTCTGATGGCCTCTGGGCTTACGTAGTCAACTTCACTGCCCATTCCGTCAGCATTCTCGATACGCGCACGCGGGAAGTTGCCGCAGAAATCCCGGTCGGACCCCGGCCCGCTCACGCGGCCGCCTCGCCCGACGGCCGATTCCTCTACGTCTCGACCCTGGACGCAGATGCCGTGGACGTCCTCGATACCGCTGCACGCCGGGTCGCGCTGAGAATCCCGACCGGCTTCGGTCCCTTCGGCATGGCTCTGTCCGCCGATGGGAAACGGATTTCGGTGGCCAATTCGCTTTCCGACTCGGTGTCGGTCATCGATCTCCCCTCCGGAAAAACGCTCTTCGAGGTCCCCGTGGGACGGAATCCCCGCTACCTCTGCGAAACACCGGACGGCCGGAGGCTGCTCGTTTCGAACAGCCTCTCCAGGGACGTGTCGGTGGTGAGCCTGGAAACGGGTAGGGTGGTGGAGACCCGGAGGCTAGGCGAGGCCGCCCTGCTTCGGCAGATTGGCTGTTCGAGCGACGGCCGCTGGGCGTTCGTGGTCCATCTGATCTCCCGGGACAGCCAGTTGCCCGTCCAGATCGAGCGTGGCTGGATTCATTCCAATGGCTTCTCCGCGCTCGAAATGGCGAAGCCGGGGAACGGGTTCACGCTTCTGCTCGACCGACTTCTGGCCGGGGCCGCCAATCCCTGGGGCCTGGCGCTTAGCTCCGACCAGCGCTGGATGTACGTGTCCCTCGCTGGCGTGCACCAGGTCGCCATCGTCGATCTGCCGAGGGCTTTGGGGCTCGCGCCAGGCTCCGACCCTCGCGCGATCGAGTTGCTCGCTCAGAACGTGGAAATCCTGGATGGCGCAGGAATCCTTCGGCGTGTCGCCGCCGGCGGCATCGGGCCCCGAGGCCTGGCCCTCGACGAGGCCCGGGGCGAGCTCTGGGTCTGCAACTATTTCAGTGATACCGTGTCCGTCCTCGACGCGGCCAGCGGAGGCCTCCGGACGGCCGTTCCGCTCGGGCCGACTCCGGCGGCCAGCCTCGAGCGCAGAGGCGAGATGCTTTTCAACGACGCCCGCATCTGCTTTCAGGGCTGGTTCACCTGCGCCAGTTGCCATCAGGAGGACGCGACGATCGACGGCCTGAACTGGGACCTGATCAACGACGGCGTGGGCAACCCGAAGAACACGAAGTCGCTCTACGACATCCATGACACGCCGCCCGCGATGTGGTCGGGCGTGCGGGAAACGCTCGAAGAGGCGGTAGCCGCAGGCCAGCGCTTCCTGGGCTACTTTCCCCGGCCGGAAAATCATGCGGCGCTCGTCGCCTATATCAGCGGCCTTACTCACCTGCGGAATCCCTACCGCGGCCGTTCCGAAGACGCCATTCGAAGGGGTGAACGGCTCTTCCGCCAGGCCCGCTGCGATGCCTGCCACAAGCCTCCCACGTTCTCCGATGGCCTCAAGCATGACCTCGGCCTGACCAGCCCGAGCGACCCTTTCTCTCGGATCGATACGCCTTCCCTGCGGGACTGCTTCCGCACGGCACCGTATCTGCACGACGGGCGTGCTCCGACGCTCGAATCCATCTTTACCGAGCAGGACCCCGAGAGGAATCACGGGAACCTGGGTGTTTTATCCGGCGAGGAGGTTGCAGACCTCGTGGCGTATCTCAAGACTCTCTAATGAAATCCGCTGCGCCCTTCGGGCTACGCGGATTTCAGAGCCAGGGTTGGCCCGGCTTCTCCGGCCCAACCCTGGCGGGGAAACGGAAGTTTCTAACGAGTTTTCGGTGTTTTCCTTCGTTGCTTCCCCTTTCAAGGCTGTCCCTTGGTTAACGGCCGGCCTCTGCGCCTCGGCCCTGGTCGGGAGTGCAGAGCAGGTCACGGCCGGCCACGGCGCGTCCACGCCGCCCTCCCGGTTCGGCAAGCTGACCAGCAGGCGTTGGGCCCATGGCCAGCCCTACGAACGCGCTCATCTCGCGCCGGTGAAGAATCCCCATCCCGGCCCGCAGCCGCAGCCGCGCCGCGACCACCCCTTCGATGTGGTCGTGAGCCCCGACGGCAGAAAGGTCTATGTCACCCTCCAGGGCTCCGAACTCGAGCCGGGAAACGAGGTGGCCGTCTATGACGTCGCTCGGGACGCCGCCGTCCGGCGCATTCTCCTCAAGCGCCGGACAGAAATCGGGACCGCTGCCTTGAGCCCGTTCCGCCTCGCCTTCCACCCCGCGGGACGCTTCATCCTGGTCACCCACCGCTTTTCCAACTTCGCTTCGGTGATCGACTCGGAGACCGACCAGGTCATCTCCGAAATCCCGCTGGATTTCTATTGCCAGGGGATAGCGTTTGATGGCGATGGCCGGAAAGCCTACGTTGCCAATCGCTACCTGGACCAGGTCTTTGTCATGGACGTCCGTGCGGAAGGCGGGACGTTCGAGGCCCGGATGCGGGAACTGGGCGGGCTGGATGAAAAGGCCTTTTCCGACCGCATCCACGGGATTCTGGTCCGCCGGTGTGGATCGTGCCATGCGCAGCCCCAGGGTGGATTCACCGCCGGCCCGGATGCGCGCCGCAGCCTCGTGTCGGTCCTGCCTCACGTCCGACCGGGCCGCGCCTCTGAGAGCCGCCTCCTGCGCGCGGTCACCGGCACGCAGAACGGGGGTTACGCCGATGCATTTCCCAGAGTCCGAAGCCATGCGCAGGGGACCGTCGTCTTTCGCCGACCGGACCGAGACCCGGATTACGAGGCTCTTCGGGACTGGATAGATGCCGCTTCGGAGGGGCCGGGCATCCCCATCGGGAATCCGGGCAGCAAGCCCAAGATTTGCGCGCTGACGCCCGGCGGGCGGCTTTTGCTTGTGGGAAACACGGGGACACAAGATGTCGCCGTCGTGGACACCCGGACGAACCGCGAAGTAGGCGATATCTATATCCAGAACGTGGTCAACGACCTCAAGGTGTATCGTTCGGCGAAGACGGGCGAGGACCATCTCCTGGTCTCGACCCTGGGTGTCGGATTCGGTGTGGCCCGGGAACGCGATCCCTACGGCGGGGAGGCCTGGGAGTCCGCCAATCCCGCCTCCCATTTCACCGTCTGGCGCGACCTGGCCACCGGTCGCGTCAAGCCGCGGTCACAGCAGGAGGTCCTCGGCCCCTTCCAGGCCGTCGATGGCACGGCCGGGATCAAGTTCCGCGACATACAGAACGACCTCTTGATCGTGAAGCTCAACGCTCTGAAGATTCCAGAAGAAGCGCCCCGCGAGGGTCTCCCGCATCTCCTCATGGCACATCGGTACGAGGCGCACCGAGGCTGGGTCCGCTACACCTCCGACACGGCCGAGTCCACCGCGGGCGACATGAAGGGCGACATACCCCCCGACCTCATGCGCGTCGTCGGGTCGTTTCCCGAGAAGATGGCTCTGGTCGGCGATCGCCTGTTCGTGACGATGCAGGCGAGCGGCCAGGTGCAGGAATGGAAAATCCAACCGGAAGCGCCTGACCCCTGTGATGCTTTGATTCCCAAGGCAGTGTATTCCACTGGCCTTCAGCCCATCGGCATCGCGGCCGGCCCGCCTGGGACCATCTCGGAAGGTCTCCTTTTCGTCGCCAATTTCCTGGGAGGCTCCCTATCCGTCATCGACACGCGAAAAAAAACCTCTCGGGAAGTGGTCGTTGACCCTTCGATCATCAGGCGTCCTGTCCCTGACACTGATTCAGAACGTGGCGAGATTTTCGTCCATTCCAGTTTATTCTCATCTGATGGAGATACTTCTTGCTTTCATTGCCATTATTTCGATATGGGGGACGGGCGGCCCTGGGGCGTCAGCCAGGTCGTCGGGCAGGAGTATCTTTCGCCCGACGATGCTGAAGGCCAGTTCGTCATTGGAGGCACCATGGGCGTGCCCCAGATGCGTGCCCTGTTCGAAAACCAGCCCTTCTTCTACGAAGGCACGCTTTCCGCCTACGAGCCTCGATCGATGATCATGGAGCACAATCCGGCCGAGGATTATCTCTCTCCCCTCCCGCGTGGGCTCGATCTTACCGGAATCCAGTCCCACCTGACGCCCATCGGTGATGAGGACGTTCAGTCCCGCATGCAGGCCTCGACGTCGATCCAGCCCACGCTCGAGGAACGCCGCGACGAGATGTTCCGAACAGTTTCCATGAGCACTTTCGGCAAGGCCTTCACCCTCCGGGACTTCCAGCGCTTCGTCGGGGAGTGGCAGGTGGCCGAGCCCCACTTGCTTCCCAATCCATTCGACCCCACCAACGAATGCGTGCAGCGAGGCCGCGAGCTGTTCTTGCACCCCCAGGTCGGATGCTCGTCCTGCCATCCACCACCAGCCTTCACCCGAAAGAACCTGCCGGACAACCCGGAGCAGGCGATTCCACCCGTGGTCACCTTCAGCGTTCGGGACGGGGCATTCACCCTGGTGGGGATGAATCGCCTCGATGCCATCAACGGCCACCTCCGCGACCTCGAACCCTGGGATCGGGGCCGCATGGAACGGGAGCAGGGAAGTATCACCATCTCGCAGCTCCGTGGACTCTGGGATCGGCCGCCCGTCTTTCTCCATCATGGTCTGGCCAGAACCCTGCACGAGGTGGTGGCCACGCCAGGCCACCTGGGTCTCCGCCGATTCCGCTACATGCCGCTTCTCGGCGGGTCGCCCGAACGGCCGGGGCGGAACGAGGTCGGTTTCAACGAAACGTTCTGGTACACCGAGCGATCCCGCATGGGCCGCGTGCATTTCGCGTCACAGGGCCGCATCGGCCTGGACACGCACGGCGGCACGTCGCACCTGAGCGCCCAGCAGATCGACGACATCGTCCATTTCATGATGAGCATCGAGTAGTCAACGGGCAATGCGATCCGCGAGCCCGAAGGGCGCAACGGATTTCAAAGTAGGTTTCGATGAGGTGCGAGCGAAAAAGAATCTTCACTGCCGTCGTCGTCGCGGCGCCCCTCGTTCTGGCCGCCATACTCTGGCTCCGCGCGCCCCTCCGGCCGGGACCCCAGGTCAGGCCCGAGCCTGCGGAGGCCGAGACCGTGGACCCCGTGCAGGAAATACTGCATGAGCCGGATGGGTCTCCCATGGTGGCCATACCCGCGTCCGAGTTCCTCGTGGGCACGTCCGAACGGCATCCGGAGTACCGTGAGATTCAGGCCGGAAGGCCCCTGCGGCCGTTCGAGGTGCTCCTCGCCACGGCCTCGGCCGATTGGTCGCACCCGGACGAGGGACCCCTCAGGCGGGTGACGCTCCACGCTTTCGCGATGGACCGCTTCGAGGTCACCAACGCCCGATACCGGAGATTCCTGGAATGGATGGAGCGGACCGGGGACCACACGCGCTGCCATCCTCAGGAGATGCCGGGCAAAGATCACACGCCGCGCTACTGGGGCGACTTCAACCCGCTCCTGGCCGACCCGGATTACGCCCGAACCGCTCCGTTTAGTGCCGGGACGTTCACCGGGCCGGACTGCCCGGTGGTCGGCGTCGACTGGTTCGACGCCTTCGCGTATGCCGCCTGGGCCGGGAAGCGGCTGCCCACCGAGGCCGAGTGGGAGCGTGCGGCCCGCGGCCGCGATGGCCGGCGCTGGCCATGGGGTAACGACTGGCACTGGGGCCGCGCCAATACGGGCGGGGAGAAGAGGGGAAAGGATGTCCCCTCGCCAGGCTACGAGAAAGACGGCTTCATCTACCCGGCCCCCGTGGGAAGCTTCCCCCTCGGCGTCAGCCCCACCGGATGCCAGGACATGGCCGGAAACGTCTCCGAATGGTGTCAGGACTGGTATCAACCGGACGTTCACTCTACCGCCCCCATGACGAGCCCTGCCGGGCCGGAGACCGGTGAGTTTCGTTCCGTTCGCGGCGGTAGTTCCCAGAACCTGCCCAGCTCGGTCCGTTGCGCCAAGCGATTCTTCCACGAGCCTGAGTTCCGGAATTTCACCCTGGGTTTCCGCTGTGCGAAAGACTTCTAATGAAATCCGCTGCGCCCTCCGGGCTCGCGGATTTCAGAGCCAGGGTTGGCCCGGCTTCGCCGGCCCAACCCTGGCGGGGGAACGGAAGCTTTTAAAAAGTGCAACTCAAACTTAAAACGATTTTTCAAGTTTGGCGCCCCAAGCGTCTAGCCCTTCGAATATGCAGGCTTGAGGTCACCAAACATCGGATAGTGCCTGACGTTCAGCGTGACCAACGTGACGTTCTCTGTCTGTGCTGTTGCGGCAAGGATAGCGTCGGCCAACCCAACACCATGCGACTTACCAAAGTCTCTCTTCAGCAGACCGGCAACCTTGGCAACCTCAGCAGTGATGGGAAAGACGCGAAAAAGGGAAATTAATTCATCGAGGATGGCCTGCTCCAATTCGCTTTTCACCCCCGCATACAATTCAGCGACCACGATGGATGACAGAGCGATTTCATCCACGCGTTCACGAACAAACGTCACGGCTTGCTCGTAACCGCGCAGATAGTCAACCATGACGTCTGTGTCAACGAGGATCGATCGGCCCATGGTTTCAACTTCGATTCCACTCGGCGCGAATCGCCCGGAAGTCCGGTAGATCGTCGCGGTTTTTCCACAGGCCCGCAGCACGGTCCAACACGGTGGCTCGCCGACTTGCCGAGGACTCCTCGATGAGACGGTCCACTGCTTCCCGAATCAATTCGCTCAACTTCTTCCCGGTGGCTTCAGCCAGGATAGCCAACTCACTTCGCTCCTTTTCTGTAAGATACACTTGTGTTCGCAACATGATACCGCCCATGATGTATACATCAGCATTATACATCACAAATTTGACCCTATCAAGAAGAATCCTCACTTCTTGTTGTGCGCCAATGCTTTTATAATGCTGAATCTCAGACCGAGTATCTTCTGAATAGCTTCATTATGGAAAACAGAGCAGGGAGCAGTCGATTTCGATTCTTCGGGGTGCATGTCGTCTGCCTCTTCCTCAGGAGTTTTTTCGGAGAACCGCAGCTATCGGCGCCTGACGGCATGGTCTTCGTGCCCTCAGGCTGGTTCGCCATGGGCTGCGAAGATGCGCACGCCGACGAGGCCCCGCCGCACCGCGTCTTCGTATCCTCTTTCTTCATCGACCGTTGCGAGGTCACCCAGTCGGAATTCGCCCGATTTGTGCGTTCCGGCGGGGCATGGAATCGCCTGGAAGGCCCGTGGTATCGGGACTGCGCCGAGGGATGCGTCGATGGCATCCGCTACTTCGAGGAGATTTATCCGGGCTTGCCGGCCGAGACCCAAGCCAAGCCGCCTGCCGGAACGAACGCGCCGGCGGGTGCGTCCTGGAAGCCAGCCGACCTCGCCTGCTGGCGCGCCCTGTGGGCAAGCCTCGAGCAGATGCTCGATGGGCGAGCGTCCATTAGCGCGAACAGGCGATGCGAGGACGTGGCCGCCATTCCCCAGGTGCAGGAACTGATCCGCAGCCAGGCGCGTCTGCCCGTGCGCAGAGTCACCTGGCGCGATGCGGCGGCTTACGCCCGCTGGGCAGGCAAGCGGCTGCCCAGCGAGGCCGAGTGGGAAAAGGCCGCCCGGGGCGCCGACGCCCGGCGCTATCCTTGGGGCGAGGCCTGGGAGTCCGCACGATGCCGGGCTGGCCTGCCGCCTGAAGCGGGTCCCGCCTCCGTCGGCAGCTTCCCGGAAGGCGTCAGCCCCTTCGGATGTCTTGACATGGCCGGCAACGTCTGGGAATGGGTGGCGGACTGGTACGATGAGCAATACTATTCCAGCTCTGGGGAAGCGAAAGACCCGAAGGGTCCCGAAGGCCTTCCTGGCGGCCAGTTGCCCGGCCCGGGCGACGAAACCAGCCTTCTCCGCACCCCCGGCCAGGGACACGAAAAACAGACCCGCAAGGTGGTCCGGGGCGGGGGCTGGGCCGGCAGCCTGCCGAACCAGGCGGCCTACAACGTCCGGTGTTCGCGCCGGATGTGGAGCAATCCCTCCTACGCCAGCCCGGACGTCGGTTTCCGCTGCGTTCAGGATGCCCCCTAATTTTCCGGTTCAGAAGTGCGGGAGCACTTCTGAACTTTGTTCGCTGCCACGGCTTCCGCTACCGGATGAGGCCGTTCAGAAAACGGCCGATGGCCTCTGACAAGGGGTATTCAGCATCCTTAGCGCTGGCCAAGAAGTTCTCAACCCTATGTTGACGAGGAGGCCGGGCAGGATTGAAGTAACTTCTCAACAAGTTCGGGCAAATCGCTCGCCCGTTTTCTATAACAATTTTCTTTACAGCAACTTATATATACGACTGTCTCAACTTACCCGAACTTATTGAGATGACGCTTTGCTTCTTGGAAGCCCTGAGATGCCGGTTACGGTCCTTGTAAAGAATTCGTCCTTCGGAGAAGTCCCTTCCTTAAAGTCCTCGAGCTCCCCAGTGCGGGTACGCTGGCGAACGAGCGTGCGAATGGCCGCGTGGGTCAGTGTGGCCATTCTTCTTGGCGGCAACGGCTTTCCGGACCCGCATCCCTCCTCGGGTCCACCCATGACTCCACAAGATCAACCCGCGGCCTCGATGGACGACGCGGGGCCCGCCGTTGCATCCAGCAACCGCATTCCCCTCCACGTGCAGGAGGAATTCGGCTGTTCGAGGGAAGAAGAACCTGTAACCACCGGTCTTCCCTTCCCGGCGGGAGTGATTCGGGAAGCGGGCCAGGCCCGAGTGCTCGATCCGGCCGGCGCGGAAATCCCGTCCCAGCGACGGGTCCTGGCCCGATGGCGTGATGGGTCCGTCAAGTGGCTGCTGCTCGACTTCCGGGCGAGCGTGGGAGCAGGCCAGACGCGCATCTACCAGCTCGAATACGGGCCACAGGTGCGTGCCGCCACGGTCGCTGGCGGTTTAAAGATCACGAAAGAAAACGACCGTCTCATCGTCGATGCTGGCCGGCTTCGATTCATGATCCGGCTCGATCGATTCACCCTGATGGACGAACTGGATGTCGACCTGGACGGGAACGGCCGGTTCGGCCGGAAGGAGACGCTGATCGAGCCGGGCTCGGGGCAGGGGGCATTCGTCGAGCTGGAACATGCGCCCCCGGGCCCGCCGCAGGAGGAGAACTGGCTGCGGGATGAGTCCGGCGGCCCCCGGGAGCATTTCGTCGCCATCGCCGGGCCGCCGGCGCTGGGGACATCGGAAACCTCGAATCCAGGGACGGGGAAAGCCGGGGATTTTGTTCCAGGCAGTGATTTCGTGAGGATGGAAGAGGAGGGCCCCCTTCGGGCCGTCATCGCCGTGCACGGCACGCATCGTTCCGCCAGCGGACGCTCCTTCGCTCCTTTCGTGCTGCGGATCACGGCGTACGCGGGTCAGGCCTACCTCAAGCTTTCTCACTTTTTCTATTTCGACGGCGAGCCCAAGGAGGACTTCATCCGGGCCTTTGGCCTGCGCTTCCCATTCTCGCTCGGAACGAAGATCGAGGCCGTTCTGGGCGGTGAGGCGGGTGAGACCATCGCCGTCCGTGACGATGCTGCGGCCGCTTCCCTGGCCGAGGGGGTCAGGGACCGCTTCTACCACCTGGTCCCCTGGACGGAGGATCGGGCGGTAAGATTTCGAGTGACGGAGGAGCGGTCCGAGTCCCGAAAATCGGGGCCCGCCCCACGGCGCTTGACGCGCGAGGGCAAGGAGGCGGCCGGCTGGGCCGGTCTTTCCGGGAAGAGGGCCGCGGTCTTCATGGCCTTGCGGGACTTCTGGCAGCTTCATCCCAAGGAAATCCGGGTGGAGCGGGACCCCGCTTCGATCACCTTTTATCTCTGGCCGGAGGAGGGGGGCAAGGTCCTGGACCTTCGCCGGCGATACGACCATGTGGACAACGACACCCATTACGATCTGAGCCTCTTCGAATATGGCGGCCAGGGGGTGGGCAAGACCCATGAGATACTTCTTGCCGCCGGGCCCACGGAGGCCCTTCGAAGCCAAGCGGGTGCGCTCCAGGGATTCTTGAATCGTTCCCTCGTGGCCTATGTCTCGCCCGAGTGGTATCAGGAGAGCAAAGCCCTGCTCGACTACGCGCTGCGTGACCGGGCGAACGCGCCGAAGCGGGAGGCCCTGATCGATCTCATGATCGAGTGGATTCTTCGGAATCCGGTCGAGTTTCACTGGGACGGGATGCTGGATTACGGGGACACGCTATTCCACGGGCTGGAGACGCCGACGCACGCGGGCTTCAAGGCCGAGAAGGCCTGGGCCTCACGCGGCTACGTCGGCTGGCAGAACAACGACGGGAATCTGGCCCACGCCCTCTGGCTGCACTATCTGCGGACCGGCGACCGCCGTCTCTTCCGCCGGGCGGAGTCCATGTCACGACATCTCATGGACGTGGACACGTGCCACGGATGCCGAAATCCCGCGTTCATTGGCGGCGTCCACCGGCATGACCAGCAGCACTGGGGCAACGGGGTGCGCGGGTACGGCACGGACGCGCACGCCATGGCCGAGATGTATTATCTCACGGGCGACCGCCGCGCCGCCGACACCCTTCATGAGTTCGCCCGGTTTCACTGGAAGGGCCAGAGCGACGAGGACGAGAACCGTGTGGGATGCCTGGCCCGGGCCTTTGAGGCCACCGGCTGCCAGGAATATCTCGACGCGGCCCGGCAAGCGGCTGAAAGCGATTACTACGGATTCCGCCTCGGGGAGGCCGGCTGCCTGGACCAGCCGCACTTTCGAACCGCGGCGGACCTGGTACAGGGCTTCCGCTTCTACCACAGCATCACCGGGGACGACCGGATTCCAAGGCTTTTCCAGGAAGCGGCGCGCCGCATGGCCGAAGGCGTTCCAACGAGCGGCTATGCCCTGGCCGTCCTGTCTGCCGCTTATCTCTTTGATCGGGACCCTCTGACGTTGAAAACCCTGCAATTCTGCCTGGGGAGCTTCGACCCCTACGGGGAGCATCTCTTCCAGGCCTTCGATCCCGAAAAGGAGCTTCCTCGGGGCGCGGCAGCGCTGACGTGGGATGAGCTGGTCGCCTTGGTTCGCAGGCTTCCTTTCCTGAACAACAACTACGTCAACGCCATCAACCTTCAAACCTTTCCCCTGATCATCCGCGCCGGACAAGAGGCGCTCATTCCTGAGAAAGACCTGCCCTTCAAGGGATATCGACTCCAGCGAATGGGCGTGGGTTCCGACTGGGGCTACGCCGGTGAAAAGATTCCGCCTGGCGAGTCCATCCGGTTCGTCCCGATCGACCTCTCCACGGTGGCCAATCGAAATCCTTTGGCCGATCCCTTGGTCCGTGACCCGGCCTCGGAATCCGACCCGGGGCTCAACGCGGGGGAGATCGGGTTCGACTTCGGCGAGTACCTCCGCAACGCCTCTTCCTTCGGCCATACCGCTGCCGGCTGCCTCCCGGTCCGGCAGGGCATGATCTATCCCTATGCGGAGATTGTCCCGGGCCCGCGAGAGCACGACTGGCAGACCTTCTATGGGCTTCCGTTCGGTGTCCGGATGGAGTTCTGCGGCGTGCCTTTTCACTTGCCCGATCCGCACCCGTTACGTTCTTCTCTTGGCCGCGCTGGGGAAGTCCCTCCTTCGACTTCCATCTTCCTGGGCAAGAATCAGTCGGTGACGATCCCGTTACCGGAGGGCACGGTCCGTCTTCGCCTGCTCGGACACGTGTGCTTGAAAGGCGGAATCCTCCCGGAGGCCGGCGCGGAATATATCCTTCGCTATCAGGATAACATCGAGGAACGGATCCCCTTGACCAAACTTATGGACTATGAATGGTTCACCGGGTGGGGTTTCTGCACCCGTGCCCGCCTGGCCCGGCAGTGGAAGGTTGCGGGGAGCTGGGATGGAGGCGACGGCGTTCTGCTTAACCTTTTCACGATCGAGCCCAAGAGACCCGCTCCAACGACAGTGACGCTGCGCGACACCGGGCCGGGCCATGGTCTCGTGCTCCTGGCGGCGACGGCCGAAGTCCGAGGGAAGGACGCCGAGACGCCGATTCTTCATTTCCAGCTTGGAACGGGCGGACAGCCAAGGCTTTCCCTTGCCGAGACTTACGATCCGGCACGGCGCTGCGGGTGGGTCGGAAACACCTCGGCGCTGAAGGATGCCTCCGATGGGGTCCTGTGCGAGTCGCAAGCCACCCTGCGCCTCGATCTGCCCGCTGGCGCGTACGACCTCGAGATGGATTTGGCAGGAACGGGCGGGGGAAGCCCCATGGTATCCCTTTCCGCGGACGGGACACTTCTGTGCCGCAAGTTCTCTCTCTCCACGGCGGGCATCGATGCAAGTCCCGCCTTCGAGAAGATACGGATGCCCGTCACCGTCTCGGGCGACCATACGCTCATCCATCTTGCGAGGGACCGGCAGGCCGGGGCATACCGGCATCCCGCCTTCGTCCGCTCCGGCGGATGGAAGCTCCGGGAACTCGCGGTCTACGCCCGGCCGGAGGGCGGCTTGATTCCCCTGCCCGCGGTCCGCTATGGTTGGGTGGAGGCCGACCTGGACTGGAAGCTTCCGATCCTGCTTCCCGAGGTACAGGGCGACTGGATGGAACGGGATGCCTGTCGCTGTTACGGAAGCCGTTCCGGCAGTTTCCGGGCCGATCTCCCGGACGGGGAATACGAGCTGGAATTCATCTTTGCCGCCGTAGGCCCCATGAACGTGTCGGTGCAGGGGAAGAAATGGCTCGAAAACTACTCGGTGCAGGAGAAGCCCGTCCGGCATCGCCTTCCGGTCTCGATCCGGGGCCAGCCTCTTCTGGTCAGCTTCGAGCGTGTGGGGGATCAGGGCTGCTGGGGACTTTCAGGCCTCAAGGCACGGCAACGAGCAGCCGTCTCCAAGGGTCAGGACCGTATCAAATGAAAAGGAGAGGCGGCATATATGGTTTTATGGTTGAAAATGAGCCATAAATAGGGTAGAGGTCGATGCATGAAAACTACTCTTGAAATTCCTGATGCACTATTTCGCGAGGCCAAGGTGGCTGCCGCCAGACTTGGAATCACGTTTCGGGCGCTTGTTACGAAAGCGCTTGAGCGAGAACTAGAACAAACAAGGGTAATCCCGGGGCCAGAACCACGATGGAGGAAATCCTTTGGGCTTCTTCATCACCTTCGAAACGAGACGAAAGAGATTCAAAATGAAATTGACAATGCTTTCGAGTCCATCGACAAGGAAATCTGGAAATGATTCTGGACACTAACGCGCTCTCTGCCTTTGCCGATGGTGATGACGAGCTTCTCCGAGTCATCGCTGAAGCTTCCGAGCTTTACGTACCGGTTATCGTGCTGGGGGAATACCGGTTTGGTATCGAGCAGTCCCAACATCGGAACACGTATGAAACCTGGCTTGCTGAGGCCCTGACGGCCATGGAAGTGTTGCCGGTATTGGAGAGCACTTCCATTTACTACGCTCGAATCTGTCATGCTTTACGGGCCCGAGGTCGGCCCATCCCAACCAACGATGCGTGGATTGCTGCGATGGCCGTGGAGCATGGGATGCCGGTCTTGAGCCGTGACGCTCATTTCGACGAGGTTCCCCAGCTTCGCCGCATTTCCTGGCCCACAGGAGCTTATTGAAATCCGCTGCGCCCTTCGGGCTCGCGGATTTCAGAGTAGAGTTTGGCAGATTTTCGTTAAGAGAGGAGGAAGAAATGATGCACGTCGGCACCCAGCAGTTCAGCACGTCGGATGAAGACCTCGAATATCTCGCCCGATACGGGGTGTTCAACAAGAACGAGAATCACATCACCTTTCACCGGGATTTCGGCTGGGACGTCAAGGAGCTGGCTCAGAAGAAGGAGAAATGCGCCCGGTACGGCGTCAACATGGAGATGGTCGCCATCCCCATCTCCCGGCTCAATGTGAACGGTGGAGGGGTCCCGAATTACATGCTGGGCAACCGCGAGGAGGGCGACAAGGAGATTCGACTCGTCAGCAACATGGTCCGGCAGGCCGCGGAAGCCGGAATCCCGGCCGTGAAGTATTACCTCTGCGAGATGGAGAATCAGAGGACGGAGAGCGATCCGCCGGGCCGAGGCGGTTCGATCTACAGCACCTGGGACCTGGAGAAGGCGAAGGACCGGCCTCCGAGGTACGACAAGCCGGTGACCGCGGAGCAGAACTGGGCGCGGATCACGTATTTTCTCGAACGAGTCGTGCCGGTGGCGACGGAGTGCAAGGTCCGCATGGCCTGCCATCCCTGCGACCCCTGGCTGCCGCCCGGTTTCTGCGGCGTGGACCGGGTGTTGGGCGGATTCGAAGGTTTTCAGCGGTTTCTCGAGATTTGCCCCAGCCCCTACCACGGCATGAACCTGTGCCTCGGCTGCATGGCGGAAAGCTCGACGGACCCGGCGAACGAAGTGCCCCAGATCATCCGCTACATCGGTAGTCGCAAGAAAATCTTCCTGGTCCACTACCGCAACATTATCGGCGGCAGAAACAAGTTCCAGGAGGTGTGGCCCGACGAAGGCGTGATGAACATGCACCGGAACATGCAGGCGCTCAAGGAGGTCGGCTACCAGCACATGATCGTTCCCGACCATGCGCCGGGCCACAAGAATCCAAACCGGGACGCTTATGAGGCCTGGGCCTTCGTGTTCGGCTACATCAAAGCGATGATCCAGGCTGTCATGGAGGAATAAGACTACTGGCAACTACTCAAGTTGACTGACTCTTGCCCAACCCAATCTTAAGTTCCTATTTCGCCCAGTTCTTATGAATTGGGCAAGTAGCGCAGCAGGAGGCTGCCGGGACGGTCGGGGATCGAGACGGACAGTTTGGCCAGCTTTCTGCCGGTCATGGTCCTGGGCGGGGCCTCTTGATAGTCGGGGCTCAAACTGACGCGGTACTTTGCGCCGGGGCGAAGTCCACGGAGGCAAACGTCCATCGTGGAGAAAGGACTTTCGTGCCGGCGAAAGAAGAGGGCGAAGCCCGAATCGAGGTCGGGCCGGTGAAGCTGATAGGCGCACCAGTCGTGGCCCGAGACCGTCAGGGGCAGGAGGAGATGGAAGTCGCCGGTGAAAAAGCGGCGGAGGCTGCGCCATTCCTGGATGGCGGCGCGGGCGGCGTCGAGCGGGAATTCGTCTCCCAGGAGTGTTTTGCCCTTGGCCAGCACGTCGTTCGGCTGGAGGATCGTGTCGGATCGGTGTCCGTCGAGATCGGCCGGATCGATATGAAAGCCGAAGGTGAATCCGCCCAGGACCTCGCTGCGCGTGCCGTAGGGCGTGAAGTTCCAGACTCCGCCGCCGAAGAAGGGAATCCATCGGCCGAGGCCGGCATTGATACACTGGTCGCCTACGTGCAGGCCGAGTCCGAACGCCAGCCCGCCGATGTCCGGAAAATCGCTCGGCCAGAGCGGCAAGGAACGCGACAGAGTCTCGAGATCGATGCGGCGTCCGCCGCTGGCGCAGTTGTCGATCCAGACGCGGGGATGCCTCCGGCGCAGCTCGTCCCAAAATTCATAATGCCCCTCGACGTACCGGATTTCGGTCATGCCGATCCGGTCCGGTCCGTCCGCAGCGCGCCAGTACGGCAAGGGATCGAAATTGAAGTCCTGGCGGTAAATGTCCACCCCGTTCTCCGTGATCAACCTGGAGATCAGGTCCGTCAGATGCCTGCGTGCTTCCGGCATGCCCAGATTCAGAAGCAGGTTGTTGGTGTTCTCCGGGCAGTGAAGGAAAAACTCCGGGTGCTGGGCAGGCAAAGCAGCCTGCGGCCGGGCGCGCTCCGGCTCGAACCAGAGGACGAACTTCATGCCGGCCTCATGCGCGGCATCGGAAATCGGCTTCAGCCCGTGGGGAAACCGGGATGGGTTGACTTCCCAATTGCCCACCTCTTGCGACCACCCGCCTGATCGGCCGTACCAGCAGGCGTCGATCCAATAGGCCTCCGCGCCAAGCTGGGCCGTCTTAGGCAGGGCGACGCGTTCGTATTTCTCTCCCGCCTCACCGGTGAGGTAATAGTAGGCCTGCAGGCACTGTGCGGCCGGAGGCTGCACGAGTTCCCCATCGAGCCGGGGCAGGTAGTGCTTGAGAAGCAACTGCCGGAGCAGGTTGGTCCCCGTGCTGTCCTCTTTTCCTTCCCAGAAAAGCGCCAGGATGCGCGGCGTCCGGATGTTTTCGCCCGGGTGCAGCCGCAGGTGGGTGCGTTCCATGCCAGCATCGAGGTGCAGCGAGTTCGGATCGCGGGTAAATCTCGCCTGCCACTGCCCCGACCATCCGATGGCGAGGAGCATGCCGCCGCCGCGGCGCTGAAGATTCATGAAGGGGAAAGCCCCGTTGGACGACCGGCCGCCACGGGGCTGGAGCGTCTCTTTTCCCCCTGGGCCTATTTCCAGGGTACGCGGAAGAAAATCGTCCATCCGGCACAGGCTTCCATTCGCCGTGTGTACCCTCAAGCGCTCCTTGGGCTCCAGCGGAAGAGAGAAGTCGAGAGGCAGGATGCTTTCGAGAATGGGGGTGTCGGCCTGCCCGCGGTTCTCGAATTTCATGACCCATTCGACAGCCGGAAATTCGGCAAATTCCCGAACTTCGAGTTCCACGCGCAGGCCGCAATCAGGCTCGGTCCATGCCCGGTGGGACTTCATGCCACCAGCCACGGGTTCTTCCCGGACCTCTTTCTTCCATCCGGTGAGAAAGTCCTGGGAAGCTTGTCCCCCGTAGACGAAGGAAAAGGCAGGCAGCTCATTTCCTTCCAAGATGCAGTGTTTCATGCTTTCCTCGGCATCAGGCTTCAACGCGGCATTCCTGGCACCTCGATCCGGGTTAGCCCTGAGCGAGAACGACGCAAGTCGTTCGAGTCGAAGCCCGCAGGGCGCACTTCGAAGACGTCGTGTGAGAAATGCGGGCTAATTTCGGCCCAACTCGTAGCCGGTCTCATACATGGCCACGACGTTTTCCGGCGGGCTGACCGCCTGGATGTTGTGGCACGGGCCGAGAATATAGCCTCCGCCCTCGCCCAGGATTTGCAAATTCTCCTCCACCTCACGCGTCACGTCCGATACGCTCCCGAACGCCAGGGTCTGCTGGTTGTCCACCCCACCGTGGAAAATCACCTGACGGCCGAAGTCGCGCTTCAAACCCTCCCGGTCCATTCCCTCGCACCGCCACTGGATGGGGTTCAACACGTCAATCCCGGCCTGGATCATGTCCGGGACGATGGGCCGGATGCCGCCGTCGTTATGATGGAAGACGTACGCCCCGGCCTGGTGAGCGAGGTCGATCACTCGTTTCATCCCCGGCAGCAGGAATCGCCGGATTTGCTCTCGGGAGAACATCAGGCCCCTCTGGGCGCCCATGTCCTCGGCGACGTAGCTGATCATCACCTGGCCCGGAATCTGCTCGTAGATGCGCCGCGTGTTCTCATAAGCGAGGTGGAAGAGCTTTCCCACGCAATACTCGACGATGTCGGGATGCTCCAGAAGATCGATGAAGGCCTGCTCCTGCCCCCGGAGATTCTTGTAAATCAGAAACGGCTCAGAACCTCCGCCCCGAATCGGATAGGCCTCCCTGCCCCGGACCTGCCCGGGGATTTCAGAATAGTCGTACGCGTCGGGGCTGGGCCACGTGTAGCTCTGCTCGATCTCCTCCACGCTTCCATAGGACGCCAGCGGGTGATGGATGCACTCATGGTACACACCCGTGCCGTAACTGACCTTGCGGTAACGGCATCCGAAGAGGTCCTCGCCCTGTGCAGGCGGCGGGCCGACGTATCGGGGACCCACGGAGACGGCCGCATCAACGTGCAGCCGGTTCAGCATCTCCTCTCGGGTCGAGCAGCCCAGATAGTCCATCACCTTCTGCGTGGCCTCGCCCGTCGCCCAGTAATCCATCGGCACGCGATCAGGTTTCTCTCGGCGTAGAACCGCGAGCCAACGTTCCCGGGGCGTCATCGTGTCTCGACTTGCAGCCATGGCTCAACTTCTCCGGAACAGTCCATGCCCCTGCCTGGATCATAGCAAACATATCCGGTCCATTCATCAAGAATCGCCGCACTCGTGGAAAAAATCCGTACTTGTTTAGCGCCATCCGCAGCCTGGAGGCGTAACCCATTGCCTCAGAATGTGTTGCGCAGGTGGTCCCAGGAGTTGCACTACTGTCCATTCTCCGTGGTGACTTCGCCATTTATTGTCTGGAAATGGGTTGCGTGGTCGCGTCGTAAGTTCTCAATAAGTTCGGGGAAGACGATCAGGTCAAGTCCATGAAGTATGAATTCCGTAGCGGAACGCGCCAGCGTTGCGTCCGCGAGATGAGATTTTGGGGCCAGACGAAGCGCTGACGCGCTTCGCTGCGAAATTCGGCGGGCTTCGCTGCGTAGCGGAACGCGCCAGCGTTGCGTCCGCGAGATGAGATTTTGGTGCCCAGACGAAGCGCTGACGCGCTTCGCTGCGTGTGCCGGGCATGCTCGGCGTCTGGAGGTGAGAATGTGGGAGAACAGCCCCACATTCAAGTCCTCTACCATCCTGGTGCAGGAGAAGGTTAGCGAAA
>JACPCR010000053.1 GCA_016179685.1 Planctomycetota bacterium
CCGTGGTAAAAACGGTTTTTGTTTCTCTGCGAGGATGCAGCAAGCCGAAGGGAACACCACGGAGGACATGGAGGACGACACGGAGGGATTTTGATGAATACCTTCGGTGGTTTTCTCCGTGCTCTCCGTGGTTCAAACCGATTTTGTTTCTCTCTGTCACAACGAAGCGAGTCAGCGAGCTTGGCATAAAGTTCCTGACGAAGTCCTCACGGGCTTCGCTACGGAGCGGGGCGCATCCGACCTCCCGGCAGACTTTCAATGGCATGGGATCGGTTGAGATTTCGAGAGACAGTCAGTCCTCCCCTCGAGTGGTATCCTCCTTGAGCAACATCAGCCCCAGGCTCGGTATCCATTGCTTGAGGACCACCCCTTCAGGAGTCACCCAGGCCAGCGCCTCCATCGACTTGGCCTTCACTCTCACCCGGACCACCTGAAAGACCTGTCCGCCAAGGATCAATTCCTCTTTCACCTCCGCCGTGGCCGTGGCCGTCTCCAAATCTCGCGTCAGGGGATGGAACATCCGGATTTTCCACGACTGGCCAGGCTTCAGTTCCGGAATGGGAGTAAAGGGAGAGAAAAGATGGGTGAACAAGTCTTCGTCGCTGCAGGGAATCGTCTGCTCGAAGACGCGCTCACCCCCGTTCCAGAACTGGAGTTGAAGCTCCTCGCCTCGAACCTTTCCGTCCATTCGCAACGTGAGAGAGGAGAAGGTGAGCTCCCCGGTGACGTCCTGCAGGCGAAGGTCCTGGCCGACGCGTACCTTGGTGTGGAAGTTGAGGCGGTCGGGCCCGAGCACGGGCAATCCTACCCGTGTCCAGTTATCCATTTCGTAATGAGACTCGAGCCGTCGCATGAGGGTATGGGTGACCCCGACGCGTTCGCCCTGGAGGTACATGCCCATCTGGGCTTCCGAGTCCACCAGCTCCGGGCGCAGGATGGCCGCGTACCCCCTGCCCACCGCGGCGTCCCGGCCGGCTTGCCATTCCCGGTGCACCAGCGCGGCGGTCATGACGGCCCAGAAACCAACGATGGAAAGAAGGATCACATTGCGGAACATCGGTCCCTGGTCTCTTCACCTTGTCGTTCCCTATTTCCGGCGGGCCGGTGTGGTTCGTACGAAATAGAGGAACTCTTCAGGAGCGGTCCGAAGACTCGGCCGGCGGAGATGATTCTATCACACTTGTTCAACGGTGGAGCGCGGCCGCGGCGCAACCGCGGAGTCGCCGGTCGGCCCGTCCCGGCGCGGCGGGGCTGCTTCGCAACCGACCCTGCGTCGTGCGGGCAAGGCGCGCACGGGTTTCAGTGTGCGCGGCCGTGAGGCCCCCATGTCCCGCCCCACACGGGTGCATGGGCAACGCTGCTCCTCCGCCTACCGGTATCCCCTATTCCCCATACTCTGGTCCTCGTTCTCTTGGCCTCGTGCCCCCAGAATCTATAATGCATCGTTCAAGATTCGACGCATCGAAGGCCACACATCCCGAACCCCCTCCCACAGGGATTCCGTTTCCCGGACCTGTCCCTCCCGGAGGGATCCCGTTGGGACATGCTGTCACGGAGACACAGGTTGCACTGTGGGCAAAGGTCAGCTACGGGAGGGAGGGGTCTCTTTTGGAAGGCGAGTTTTTAAGTTCGGATGCACTTAAGAACTCGCCTACTTGTCCGGTCGCAACCGAAGAACCGGTGACGAAATGTCTGCCTTTCCATTTGAAGTCCAGGCCCGCTGCCCCGCGACCCGTGCCCGGTCCGGCATCCTGCATACCCCGCACGGCCCCGTGCCCACTCCCTGTTTCGCGCCGGTCGGCACCCAGGCGTCCGTGAAGTCCGTTTCTCCCATCGAGCTGGTAGAGATGGGGGCCGTGCTGGTCCTCGCCAACACCTACCATCTCTACCTCCGGCCCGGGGATGAGGTCATCGCTCGCCTCGGCGGCCTGCACCGCTTCATGGGCTGGCCGCACCCTCTGCTCACGGATAGCGGCGGCTTCCAGGTCTTCAGTCTCGAGCACCGCGTCCATGTGACCGAGGAGGGCGTTTCCTTCCGCTCGCACATCGACGGCTCCGAGCACTTCTTCTCCCCGGAAAGGGTGGTCCACATCCAGGAACGTCTGGGGGCCGACATCCTGATGGCCTTCGATCAGTGCGTGTCGGCGCCTAACGCGCCCGAGGTCTTCGAACAGGCTATGGAGCGCACCCACCGATGGTTCGACCGCTGCCAGGCCGCCCGGACCCGGGCTGACCAGGCGCTTTTCGGCATCCTGCAAGGAGGGACGATACCCGAGCTGAGGGCGCGGAGTGCAGCCTTCATGGTGGAACGCGGACTGGAGGGCTATGCCATCGGCGGGCTGAGCGTTGGCGAGACCAAGGCCGAGATGCTCGCTGTCCTCGATGTGCTCGAACCGCTGCTCCCTGCGGACAGGCCCCGCTACCTCATGGGTGTCGGGTCGCCCGAGGACCTGCTGGAGAGCGTGGCCCGGGGGATCGATCTCTTCGACTGCGTGTTGCCGACTCGCATCGCGCGCAATGGTGCGCTTTTTGTACGGTCGGGCCGGATGAACATCCGCAACGCCGTCTACGCGGAGGACCCTCGGCCCGTCGAGGAGGGTTGCGCCTGTTACACCTGCCGGAACTTTTCCCGGGCTTACCTTCGCCACCTCATCCGCTGCGAGGAGCTTCTCGGGTATCGCCTGAACACCGTCCACAACCTGTATTTCCTGCTCCGGCTCATGGCCGACGTTCGCCAGGCCATTGGCGCGGGAAGCTACCACGACTTCTGCCGGCGCTTCCTTGCCGGCTTTCAGGTCCGACACGAAGAGGTGCGCCGGCTCAATAAGGATGCTCGGCGGCGGCACAATCGCCGCCTCGAAGAAGGGGCGGGACCGGACGAATGGTGACCCGCACCCACCCACCGACGGTACGCCTCGAAGGCTTTACTCTTGCCGAAGACGCAAGGGTTTCTATGTCCTATCGACAAAGTGATGGCAAGTTGCAAGTGGATTTTCTCAGCATGGATGAGTTGGCAAGGCGCATCGACGGGCAATTGGAGCTATAAAGGTCAGAGACGGTTGGGGAGGTTTTAGGTCCCAAAGACGACCCCGGTGGGTTTCTCCCCCCCGAGCCGGCTTTTTCCGCCGCGGTCCGGGTGTTCTCTTGCGCCTCATGGACGCCGGGGCGATAGGGCTACCTTCGTCATGGTGAGGACCTCCAAAGCGCCACGGTGACACGTTCGAGCAGTGATTTCCCTTGGCATCACGCCAGAATAACCAGGAGAATCACCTTGCGTCACGGGTGTGCGTGTGCTAAGAAGGGATCGCCCTAGGCAGTCCTCTGTCAGCTTGATGGCGCGCCGATGCCGGACCCCTTGTGTGTCCAGCCGGGATCGCCGTAGTATCACGTCCCTCGGGCGTGGCCGCGGAACGATGCCGCGTGCCCGATCGCGCCCGCAGGGCTTCATCGGGGGAGACCACACATGGCCGAGAAAACCGTGGTTCATTCGACCTTCACCAGCTCCGCCAGCCTGGGGACCCGCAAGGGGGACCCGTGCGTCATGATCATCTTCGGGGCATCGGGCGACCTGACGAAGCGTTTGCTGATGCCCGCTCTTTTCAATCTGGCTTGCGACGGGCTGTTGCCGGACCGTTTCGCCATCATCGGGATGGCGATGGACAACCTCGCCACCGAGTCCTTCCGCGAGAAGATGAGCAAGGACATCCGAGAGTTCGGCACTCGTAAACCGTTCGCGGCCGCGTCCTGGGACCCCTTTGTCTCCAAGTTGCACTATACTCCTGGGAAGTTCGACGACCCGCAGGCCTATCGAAGGCTATCCGAACTGACGGCCAAGTTGGACGGCGAGATTCAGGCCGGAGGAAACATCCTCTTCTACATGGCCACTCCGCCGGTCGTGTTCGGGATGATCTCGAGCAATCTGGAGAAGAGCGGCTTCAAGCAGCTTGGAGCGGGCTGGAAGCGCATCATCGTCGAGAAACCGTTCGGACACGATCTCCAGTCCGCCCAGGAGCTGAACCGCGAGATTCTGTCGTTCTGGAAAGAGGAGCAAATCTACCGGATCGACCATTATCTGGGGAAGGAGACGGTGCAGAATCTGCTCGCCTTTCGATTCTCGAACGGCATCTTCGAGCCTCTCTGGAATCGGAATTACGTGGACCACATCCAGTTCACGGTGGCGGAGAAGGTGGGCGTGGAGGGCCGTGGCAATTATTACGACCGCTCCGGCGTCTTGAGGGACATGATCCAGAACCACATGTTCCAGATGCTCGCCTATCTCTGCATGGAGCCCCCCGCCTCCTTCAAGTCCGATGCCATCCGCAATGAGAAAGCCAAGCTGCTCGATGCCGTGCGGGTGATGACCCACGAAGAAGTCCACCAGAATACGGTCCGCGGCCAGTACGGCCGCGGACGGAAGCCCGACGGGTCGCCCGCACCCGGCTACCGGGAGGAGCGGGACGTGAATCCGCAGTCGAACACGGAAACTTTTGGGGCGCTGAAACTGACCATCGATAACTGGCGTTGGGCCGGCGTCCCGATCTACCTGCGCTCGGGCAAGAGCCTCTGGAAGAAGGATACGGAGATCGTGGTGCAGTTCAAAAAGGCGCCGGAAGTCATTTTCCAGGGCACGCCTGCCCGGGACCATCTCGAGGCGAATCAGCTCATCTTCCACATCCAGCCGGACGAGGGGATCGAGCTGCGCTTCCTCGCGAAGATTCCCGGGATGGCGATGAACCTGCAGAAGGTGAACATGCGGTTCACTTATGGCGAAGCGTTCCAGGCGGCCAAGGGTACGGGCTACGAGGTGATGATCTACAACTGCATGATCGGGGACGCGACGCTTTTTTCCCGGACCGACCTGGTGGAGACGGCTTGGCGGATAGCGCAGCCGATGCTCGACGTGTGGGCGGCCACGCCGGCCGCCGATTTCCCGAACTATCCCGTGGGCACGTGGGGGCCGAAGGCGGCCTTCGAGCTGATCGAGCGCGACGGACGCCAGTGGGTGGAGGTGATCAATCACGACGTCCTGGAAAAAGTGCCCCTTTTCCAGAATTGCGACACGGTCTTCCTGAATACCCTGGTCATGATGTTGAAACCGGCTCGTTACGGGCCGGGCGATTTCATCATCAAGAAGGGCGAGAAGGGAAGTGAAATGTACGTCATCAACCGCGGGGAGGTCGAAGTCCTCGACGGCAAGGGCAAGGTGCTCAGCAACCTGAGCGATGGCAATTTCTTCGGCGAGATCGGCCTCCTGCTCTCCACGGAGCGGACCGCTTCCATCCGGGCGATCTCGGACTGCGACCTTTTCATGCTGGAAAAGGCGGATTTCACGAAGGCGCTGCGGGAATACCCGCAGTTTTCAAAGTCCATCCTCGATACGGCGAAAAGCCGTTACAACGTCGCCCTCGAGGCCAGCCAGCTCCTCGGGTAGCGCCGGCGCGCCTCGGCCGCGCTCGATGACGCTTGTCGGCTACGCGCGTGGGCGCTTCGGTGTGAATCGCGACCCTCCCGACGCCCGGAGTTCATCTCGTTGGGAGGCGTTGGCTACACGCGTGCGCGCGTCCGGGAGCGTGGCCGAAGCGCTCCGTCGCTTCGGAAGCGTGACGGTTTCGAAGCCCGGAGGTCGTCGGCCACGCGCGTCGGTTACGCGCATGAGCGCTTCGGTGTGAATCGCGACCCTCTCGACGCCCGGAGTTCATCTCGTTGGGAGGCGTTGGCTACGCGCGCGTACGCGTCGGGGAGCGCAGCCGAAGCGCTCCGTCGCTTCGGAAGCGTGACGGTCCCGACGCCCGGAGGTCGTCGGTTACGCGCATGAGCGCTTCGGAAGGCGTGGCCTTCGCTGCGTCAAATGTTGAAGGTGTCCGAACCACGAAAAGGACACTCACAATGGCGTCGCTACCTGCCAGACCGGTTACGGACGGTGGCTTCGAGGGCAGGTTGGTCGGCAGCCGGGACAAGACAGATTCCATGGATGGCCTGGAGGGCCACATCGGCCACGGGTGAGCGTAGAGCGGCCCGGAGGATGGCGGTGCGGCCGCTTTCCGGGACAAGCGGCAACTGGCTGAGGGCGAAGCGTGCGGCCAGGGGCTGTTCCGTAGCGGCAAGCTGTTCCAGGAGCTGGCCGAGAAGGTCCACCAGGGCAGCATCGCTGCTGGCGCGGATGCGTTCGGCCGCAAGGGCTCGCAGCTCGATGGATGGCCCGCGCTCGACGAGGGCGAGGAGCGGTTTGACGGATTCACTCGAGGGGGGCCTCGCGTCCCGGGCCGCGAGGAACGTCTGAAGGGGGATAGAAGCGAGCGCGTCGGTCCAAAGGGCTTCGTTCCGAATGAGCTCCGGCGTTAGATCGAGTGGAATTCGGGCGAGGAAGGTGAAAAGCCGGGCTTGTCTTGCCCGGAGTGCCGGAAGGCTTACTTGGGCATGCTGGCGTGCATGGAGCGAGGCTTTATCACCCGCAAAGACAGGTCTCTCCAGCGTGCTCAGGGTCTCGCGGATTTCGGCCTCCTGGGCGAGGAGAGAATGGAAGAAAGAGACAAGAGCCTCTCGGTCGCCCAGAATGCTGCGGGCCGCAAGGAACTCCTGGAACAGGGAACGGCGGAGGGCCAGGGTCTCGGCGTCATCGCCCTCACCGGCGGCGCAGAGCTTGGTCAGGACGGGTGCGGCCTCCCGGACGGGGCCGAGCAGGACGGGGCCGGGATAATCGAGGATGGCCCGGACGGCGGCCAGGCGAAGTTGCTCATCGAGGCCGGAAGGCGGCTGTCCGCCGGTGGCAGAATCCGGTTTTTGCAGCGCGGCAAGACCCTGCGTAAGGAAACGGATGGCGACGGGATGAGCAGCACGAGCATGAAGGCGTCCGAGGATACGGAGGGCGAGAACGGCTGTCCCGGGGCTCTCAGAGGCAATGAGGTCTTGGGCTGGGTCGATGAACTTCTCCCCGGCGAGATAGGGCTCGATGGCCTGGAAAGTTCGCTCGGAGGTGGGAAGGTCGAGGGGGAAGGCGCCGCTGGCGGCGGCCTTGACGATGGCGAGCGCGTACGGAGTGCTGCGGCAGAATGGGAGAAGGCTCTGGAAGCGCGCCAGTTTTTCGGCGGTGTCCGATCTCTTCTGGGCGCTGGCGTCGGACTCCTCCTCCATTTCATCCAAGTCTGCGGGCCCCTCGGCGAGTTCGTGCAGCGCCTGAAGGTGTTCCGGAGAATCCTCCAGGGATGTAGTGGGATTTCGGTCCGGCGGCGGGGTATCGGAAAGATGCTGCAGAACACGGGACACAACAAGGGGCCAGCCGTCCCATTCCCAGAACGGCATGTCCCCGGCAGCCGGGACGCCGCAGACACTGCCGAGGAAGGCGGCGGAGCGCCCTTGTCCCACTTTGCCAAGGACCAGGAGTGGGTGTCCGCCGACCTGGATGAGGACAGTGGACTCGGGCTTGGGGGTGGCAATGTAATAGTAATAGACCCTGGGCTTCTGTCCCCAGGGAGGGAGTCTGCCGAGAAATTCCAGCCCGGCCGACGTCGGCTCCAGGACGAGGCCCTGCAGCGCATGGCGTCGGTCGCCTGAAGCCGCGGAAAGGACAGGCAAAGCGTCTTCGATGGCCGTCTGGTGGTATCCGCCGTGCCCGAAGGTGAGAAGGCCACCGAGCACGAGAAGACCTCCACCCCGTTCGGTCCAGCGCTGGAGGCGAACTCGGGTGGTCTGGGGAAAGGCATCGGCGCGGATACCCGCGATGACGATGGTGTTGAAGGAGAGCAGTTCGGGGTAGGAGTGGGGGAAGTCCCTCAGGGTCTGGCCGTGTCCGTGGTAGCTGGTGCTTCCGAGGACGTCGTGGGACCAGGCGAGCCGTGCACCGCCGGCGAGGGCGATGGCCTCATGAAGGCGGTATTGGTCCCACCAGAGACCGCGAGCGACATGTATTCGGGTGGGCCGTTCCGGAAACTGCCAGTGGTCTGGGGCCTGGAGGGGCGAGGACGCCTCCACGCGTTCCGCTTCGGAGTCGCCGGCGTGCAAGGCAAAGGTGAAGGCGAGCAGCATCGCCGGGCCGAAGCGGAAAACGTCGCTGCAGGCATTCATCCGCAGAGGAATCCGGGGAATACCCTGCCCTCTTAGTTCCATGGCTCTTCCCCATCGATGTCGACAACAACGAGGGTCCAGAAACGGACCCGGGGCACGGTAAAGCGGACGGAGTCCTTTTCCGTCTGGACTTCGAGGCGGTCGAGGGCGAGCTCCGGCTCAGCGGTGGCGGCCCACGCACCTCGAACCTGGGTCTTGGGTGGAATACGGATCGATAGGGGGATGCGGCTGCGTGGTGGTGGAACGGGGCAATGTTTGGCTTCTCCGACTCGGGTCGAGGCGGGAGCGTTGATCAAGTGGAAGATGAGCTGGCGGCGGCCCGGCTCGGGTTGGCGAAGATAGGCATATTCCGGCCAGGCGAAGAAGTGCTCGGAATGTTCTCCAAGATCGATCCGATCCCGGGGGTTCTTCAGAGGTTCGGACCGGTTATCCCAAAGGAAGCCGGCGAAGCGTGTGGCGAACCTGGGGTAGTGGGCGTAGTAAAGGGTGCTGCTTTGGCGATAAGCCCAATGAAGCTGGGCGGCCAGGGTGAAGATGTCCTGGTAGACCAGGTCGATGCGGGGGACTTCCTCGTCGCTGAGGGAGAAGTTTTCCCCGAAGGAGATGAGTTCCCCATGCCCTCCGCGCTCACGGACCCAGGACCGGATCGAGCGATGCCGGCCAGTGTAATAGTCCCAGGTCCAGCCCTGGTCCGGAGCGGCGAGGTTGTATTCCTCCATGATCATGCCGCCGTTTTCGCAAAGCAGGCTGAAAGTTTCGGGGAATTCGAGCATCTTGTAGGCCGTGACGTTGTAGCCCCACTGGAAGGCGGGGAAGGCGTGATTCACGGTCTCCTTGACGAGACGAAGAACACGGGCGGCTTCGGGCCGATCCATGGGCGAGTCGTAGCGGGCGGCATCCCACTCGAAGGCCTGGATGGATCGCACGAGCTCGCTGGCGTGATGCTGGAAAGGCTCGTCGATGTCGCGCCGCACGTCCGCTTGGGGCCAGGCCATCAGGGTGTCGTCGGTGTCCCAGCGATCGAGCTGGGCGACATCGTAGAAGCCCGTGGCGAACCAGTCCGGATTTTGACGAATCAGCTCGTAGCCAGCCTTTCCCCCAGGTCCGGGTTCCCAGAGCTTGGTATACAGGGACGTGAAGATGCCGGCCTGGTGGAAGGCCTGGATGGCGGCTCGGGTGCCCGAAACGTTCCCATGGAAATGCATCTGTCCTCCGTAAAACAGGTCCGTATCGGGCGTGAGGTGGCCGAAGTCATCGGGCGCCCAGAAGACGAACTCGACGCGGTTTCCGTAGCTGCGTTTCCGTTCAGAGGCGGCCTGGACTGCGCTAGCAGGCGTGATGCCCCGAGTAGAATTGATGGTCTGGGCGCCCAGCGAGACGGCCCACGGGTTGTCGTGGACCGTGAAGAACTCGGAAGCCCGGGCGGCTTCGGTCCCGTCGAGCTCGGCGACGCAGCGCACCTCGTAGCCCCAAAGGCAGCCGTCGAGCCGGGCTTGCAGTTCAAACTCAGCCGTTTGGCCCGGGGCCAGTGAGAGGTCGCGGGCATCGAGGCCGCGTGCTTCGTAGAGGCCGCCGAGGAGAAGTGTTCGGATATGGGCTGACCGAACATCGGGACCTGCATGGTGTAGAGCGACGGCAATGCGGGCGGTTTCACCGGGCCGGTAACGGATTCGGTCGGCCTCGACTCGCACGAAGCCAAGGTCGCCGAGCCGATCGATCGAGGCCTGGTCGGCGATGAGGGCAGCGTGCTGGAGCGAGCCGATCTTGACAGGAATTTCCAGGTCGACGCCCAGATCCTTTTCCTCGCTCTTATCCTGCTCCTCCGCTAGATTCTGCGCCACCGATTCGGCATCGGGGACCTGACCGGGCCGAAGGACAGGGGGGACCTGTTTGCGGCCGGTCCATTCCCAGGACACCTCCAGGACAGGCTCGCAGTAGGCATCGAGGCGGAACGGGAGAGCGAATTCCTGGTATTGGCCGGAGGCCTCGAAGTGAAGGATGGAGAAGCCGCGGCTGAAAAGGGCCTGGCCGCCGTCATCCCGGATAGAAAGGTTCACACTCTGCCGGGAGGACTGGAGTGTGGCGATCTCCGTGAGCTTGAGGCGAATGCGGGCGAGGTAGAATCCGGGCTGGAGACTGGGGCAGAGAGCGCGAAGGAGCGTTCCGCGGGGAAGATCGAAGTTTCCGGCGACGGCCTTCCCGGACTTCGAGTCGGGGTCCTCGCAGAGTGGAGCGCGCTCGGACGCGCTCAGAATGTCCACGAGGATTCCTTCCGCGAGGCCGGCACTCCCAGGTTGAGCCAGGACAAGGCCTGCAAGCACGAGAAATTCGCTTCCGATGCGAACGCCCGGACGCACTGGGACCCTCCCTCGGAGGAATTTCTGTAACTTCTCAACCCGATCGGTCAGACGCCCTTCGGTCCTGTTCACTTTTCATAAGGCCGGGAAGGCCACATGGTAGACCTCGGCGTCATTGATGCCAGGAAGGTCGTTGTAGGGATAGTCGTCGGGCGCGAAAGGGAAAGTCGGTTTGATGACCCAAAGATGGACCGTGTCGTCATTGCCCTCGCCGCCGAACCGGTTCGGGTCCAGCGTAAAAATATGCTCGCCGAGGCGGTCGGAGCCTTCGATGACTACGGGGGAGGACCAATCGGCGGGATCGGGCCCCGGGCTGACTCGATAGACCATCGGGGTGTGGACGTTTCGACAGAAGTAGGCAGACTCAAAACTGAGAAGGTGATAACGTCCGCGTTCATCGAGGAAAACCTGTCCGTGGCCGCCGGGACCAAGGTCGACGAAGGAAAAAGAACGAGAGCCGGGGTCGAAGAGGGCCAGCTCGAGGCGGTTGGGCGGCGTGTCCATCCAACGCCTCTCGTCGTGCGCATAGAGGATGAAAAGCCGGCCTCGGGAATCCATCCCAAGCCCCTGGGGAATCACCCAGCCGTTTTCGTTCTCTCGAACAGGGTAGAGGTCCCAAAAACCTTCGGTGGCGTCCTCGGTGGCGTGGAGATGCAACCTGGTGAAGCGAGCGTTGTGCCAGTTGGTCGGGGTGGGCTCGCCGGCCATGTGGTCTTCGATATCGACCATGAAGGCTCGGCGTCCCTGCACGAGTACCATGTGATAGGAGAAGAGGCTGTCCTTCCAGATGATGCCGTCCGTCCACTGATCGGTGGGGGCGTCATAGAAATGCCAGTGGACGGGGGTACGGCCCGTATTGGCGGCGTAGTGGGTCGCGGGCTGGTAGGTCTCACAACTCCACCAGCGTTCGGACTGGGCGCCGGCGACGAGCAGCATGTTCCCACGAGTGTCGATGCCGCCACCGCTGTAGCCGGGCGCGAGGTCGTCGCGAACGACCTGGAAGCCTTCGATGACGCCAGCTACCGGGGCCCGTCGCAAGGTGTGCCAGCGGGAGTAATCGTAAGAGGAATCGAAGCCGCAGAGCCTGCCTTGGGGGTCCAGGAAGCTGACGTAGCCGAAGGGTTCTCGAGAGTGACGCCAAGACCCGTCGTCGAGCCGCTCGGCATAGACGCCGTTGGCCCCGCGGGCAAAGAGACGGCCGTTCCACTTGAAGATACGTCCGGCGTGCCCGTTATGGACCGCGCCGATGTCCTGCCCCCGGCCGATGAGTTCCCATTGGGCAGGATGAGTGGAAAGGCTAGCGACCGAGCTGGAAGCGGGATGGGAGAGCATGGGAGGAGCCTCCTCAGTGAACGGCAGGAGAAGTGCGAAGACACCTGTCCCGCCGTTCACGGCGGTATGCTGAGGGCTGGCCGGATTCCAAAGAAATCGTTCCAGTAATTCTTCTGCTCATAAGCGCGGACTCGATGGGCGCTTCTCATGCGATGGGGCAGCTTGTTCCAGGCGCCGCCTCGGACGACGTGGTAGATGCCGGATTCGGGACCCCGGGGGTCCTCGGCTCGGGGACCCCGGGTCTTGTAAGTGTCCGGGCTGTACCAGTCCATGCAGTATTCCTGGACGTTGCCGGTTATGTCGTGTAGGCCGAAGGCATTGGGCTTTCGGGCGCCCACCGGCTGCGTCGTGCCACGGCTGTTCCCCGCGTACCAGCAATAGGAGGGATCGAACTCGTCGCCCCAGTGGAACTCAGTGGACGAGCCGGCACGGCAGGCCAATTCCCATTCGGCCTCTGTAGGAAGGCGGTAGCCGCAGGATGAAGATGGCCTGAGCCGCTCGGCGAAGTTCAACCGGTCCAGTCCCTGAATCGCGTGACGCCACTTGCTGCCCTCGAAGGAGACTTGCTCGACGGGCCGTCGATCGTCGCCTTTGAAGAAAGAGGTGTTGCAAAGGGGGCCCTGCATGAGGGACCACTGCCCCTGAGTGACGGGAAAAAGGCTGAGATAGAAGGGGCGGGTGAGAACGACCTCATGAACTGGTTTTTCATGCGGGTCGCCGTTCTCTGAGCCCATCAGGAAACGGCCGGGCGGAATGAGGACGAGGATGAGCCCGAAACGATTGGACAGGACGGGAGGCAGCGCCAGGCGATCGGCTTCATCACGTTGAGCCGGACTGAGGGATTCGAGCAGCGCCGGAGCGTGGATGGGTTGTGCGCTCGTGCCCAGGCGGGACGCCAGAGCGGCCGTGGTCAGGCCGCAGCCGGGACACATCCAGTGGCGTGCACCTTCTTTCATGGAGTGGCGGCAGGTGTTGCAATGCATCATGGGCTTCCTGAAACGGGACGGGTGCTGCCACGTGGTATCAGGACGGGAGGGATAACCCGATCCGCCGCTTCCCCTCGACTCTCCAATTCCTCTAGCGCGGCGAAGACATGGCGCGCCCAAAGGTCCGGGTCATAGTCCACGCTCGTCAGTCCGTCCTGGAAAGCCCAGGGGGTGTTGTTGACACCATAAACCCCGACCTGGTCAGGGACGGAGACCCCAAGGTTGCGGAAGGCCTGTAAGGCGAGGTGAGCACCATAATCAAAATCGGCAATAACGGCGAGGGGACCGCCGGGGCCTTGGGCCCATTGAGCCAGGCCGCTAAGCGCCTGAGCGTCCCTCAGGAAATAGGAATTGAGTGAGGCAGGGTCGATGCCATGGATGTCCAGTTGATGCTGGATCGCCGGCGCGACCAGGCCAGCCTTCCAGTAGTCAGGCACGAGAATAACGAAGCGCTGATAACCTGCGGCAATCGCGTGGCGGGCGAGAAGTTCCCAGGTTGCCCGTTCGTCGGGATAAATACGGACGGTACTTTCCCGGTGCTGGAGAGGACCATTCTGTAGCAAGACCAGGTTACGGAAATTCCAGCGGTCAGGCCCCAGCTTTTCCAACGCTTCGGCGCTGATCGGAAACTGGAGGATGAGCGAGCGAGGGCGTAACGAAAGAGCCTCTTTCAAACGTTCCGCCAGCATGTCCGCGGTCAAAGGCTCTTCCCGGTCCAGAGACTGAGCGGAAAGGTCGCAGGTGAGCATGAACTTCTGTCGTCGTACGGATTCACGTGCCAGAGCGAGGTAAAGACGGTCCCAAAGATGCGTATGCAATGCTATCCCAACGGCTACGAGGCGGCCATCAAAGCCTTTCTCACGGAAGTCCGCAATAGTGGCTCGCCCCGATTCTCCTTGGACGAGAAGCCCGCGCTGCATAGCCAAAGAGAGAGCCTTGTGGATGGTACGGCGGTTAACCTGGAATTGTCGTGAAAGAGCCAACTCCGGGGTAAATTTTTGGCCGGGTGCGCCGTGCCTTCTGATTTCTTCCTCAAGACGGTCGGCAATCTCTTGATACTTGAATCGACCCGGCCTGCCGCTGAAATCTGGAAACAGGTCCCGTCGGGGTGATTGGAAAGCCATTGCTTCAGTATCATTTCGACATAAACATACACATCTATATGCACAGTTTTATACACAATGTCATTTGGATTGTCAATTTGATTTCGCGGGCCTTCCGTTGCTCGAATGTTGAACGTAGCCGAAGCGCTCCGTCGCTTCGGAAGCGTGACGGTTTCGACGCCCGGAGGTCGTCGGCCACGCGCTACGCGCATGAACGCTTAGGGGAACGAATGGCGAAGTTTCGGACGCCCCCATGGGCGTCGGCCTAGAGACTGGCGCTCCCCGAGGAGGCAGGCCCAGGGACCGCTTCGGAAGTTGTGGCCTTCGGTGCGCTGAATGTTGAGGAATTCCGGACGCCCCGTCCCTCTCCGCCAGGGTGTTCGGATGGCGGGCGTTTTCCCCATTCGCTAGCTGTCACGCCGGCGGGCTCGCATACGCCGGGCGGTGGACGAACCGCGAGGTGGCCAGATCGAGCCTGACCTCCGTGCCCGGAGGCAGGATGACCTCGAGCAAGGACGAACGCACCGGGCATCGGCGAGTCTCCGATTGAAGCACGGGCGGCTCGTAGCTGCCTCGGGCGCCCGGATAGTCGCTCGTTCGAGCCGTGTAGGCCACCTCGTCGAACCGGTGTTCCCCGAAGGCCCCGGCCTGTAGGATCACCTTCCTCGTCTGGTCCGGGCTCAGATTGACGAGTCGGAGCGAGGCCCGGTCCGGTCCCACGCCATCGACGAGAGCAGCGACTCCCTCCGGGAGGCCGGGCCGGCCTCGTTCCGCATCCCGATAGCGCACCCGGCAGTGGAGCAGGCCCCCATTGTAGACCACTTGCGGCGCCCCCAAGGTGAGCTGCACCAGGGCCTCCGTGAGCACCGGATTCAGCTCCTGCCAGTGATGGATGTTGACTCGCGCCAGGTCCGACGAGTCCTCCCGGACCTGCTGCATGCGGCGGTAGACCTGTCCGAGGTTTTCCCGGAGGATGGCCTCGGGGTAGCCGGGATTCCCCCCTTGGAGGAAGCAGAGCCACGGAGCCTCGTGTCCGTCGTCGTGCTTGTTGCGGAAGAATCGCACCTCACGCCAATTCGTGCGGCTGGACCGGCGCAGCCTCTCGAGCCGAGCCCAATCGGCGGCATCCATCGAGAGATACCACACGGCGGTGGGATAGAGCAGGTCGAGCACGTGGTATTCGAACCAGCCGCTGTCACTGTAGCGGTAAGGCACGAGAAGCTCGCCGTCCTTCTCCACGGCGTGCTGGAGAACGCCGTCGATCTGGGCCCGGGGAAGGTCCAGGTAGCGGAAATCCCCGGTGAGCAGGAGCGCGTTGGACGCGGCGATGATGGCCGCCATGCCGATGTTGTAGAATCCGTGGGGCCAGGTCCATCCGTAGTACCCGCCCCACCACTTGCCATTCATGGTTTCTCCGATGCGGCCGGAGAGGCCGATATTGTCGGGCAGCAAGCCTCCGTTGGCCCGCGCTCGCTCGATCCAGGCCTCCACATAATCCAGCACCCACTGGCGGTATCGCTCCTCGCCCGTGAAAAGGTAAGCGTGGGTCATCAGGCTGGTGGCGGCGAGGTTGGCCGCGACATCGCCCTGCCCCATCCGCGCCCGCATGGCCTCTCCCATCCGGCGGGCGAGAGCGGGGTCTTTGAGATCGTCATAGGACCGGATGCCGGGGACGTCCTCGAAGGGGATGCCGTAAGGAACCATGCTGGCCGACCACCCGTATTTCGGTTCTGCGCCCCCCATCACGATGGCGGGCCCGCGGCTGCCGCAGTAGGCGGACCGGATGAGCCGTCGCTCGGGATCATAATTCGGCGCTGCGGGGTCCTCATTAAGGTAAAAGCCAGCGAAGCGGCGGGCCCGATCCCGGTTCGCCTCCTGGTCCGGCGCGGCCAGTCCCAGATAGTAAAAATAGAGGTAGCTCTCGCCCTGGTGAAACCAGTCGTAGCCCTGCTCATACTCCTGGTGTATCTGCCCGTAGGCTGTAAATTGCCGGGTGATGGCCTCCCATTGCCGGATCGAAAGCGTGCCGAGGAAATCTCCACCGCCCAGGGTGTAGAGCAACGGCCAGTTGTGGAAGCTTTCGTAGCCGTCGTCGGCGCCGTCCCGGCCCGGATGCTGGTCCCTCCAGATGAGCGTCCCGTCGGCCCGCGTGTACTTGTTGAGGAACGGGGAGATCGACTGGTCCATGACCTGGAAAAGCTGGCGCTGGAGCACGGCCCACTCGGGCGGCATCGTCAGGGGCAAGGTGGCTTGGAGGGTGAACATGAGGATTCGGGTCCTGGGATAACCATGGAACATCAAGCACGGGCACGGATTGTAGCGTGTCAGCCGGGCTGGGGAAGCCTGGCCGCGTTGAAGGCGGCGGCGAATTCGGAAGGATACTTGCGCGACTGAGCCGGACCTGCTAGGAAAGGGTATTGAAGACGAAGTCCGCCCCCCCTTGCCACCCTTTCCCCTGAAGGCTTCCGCCATGAGCGATTTCGTGCATCTTCACGTTCATAGCCACTACAGCTTGCTGGACGGGGGTATTCCCATCGAGAAGCTGGTGGAGCGTGCCCGGGGCCTGGGCATGACGGCGCTGGGCCTGACGGACCACGGCAACCTGTTCGGGGCGGTCGAATTTTATCTCGAGTGCCAGAAGGCCGGGATCAAGCCCATTTTGGGCTACGAGGCCTACATGGCCCCCAAGTCCAGGCTCGAGAAATCCGCCCCGGGCGGCATCTCCGACGCCGCCTACCATCTGACGCTGCTCGCGAAGAACCTCGAGGGCTACCGCAACTTGATGAAGCTGGCCACGGCGGCCTACTGCGAGGGCTATTATTACCGCCCCCGCATCGACAAGGAGATTCTCTCGCGGCACAGCCGGGGCCTGATCGGGCTCTCCGGCTGCCTCTCGTCCGAATCCTCGGAGTGCCTCCAGGAGGAACGGATTTCGGACGCCCGCCAGGTGCTCGACCAGTTCCGCAGCCTCTTCGAGCCCGGCCACTTTTTCCTGGAAATCCAGGAGAATGGAGTTCCGGAGCAGAACGTGGTGAACGGCCACCTGGTCCGGCTGGCCTCGGAGACGGGCATGAGCCTCGTAGCGACGAATGACATCCACTACCTGCATCGGGAGGATTTCGAGGCCCACGACGCCCTGCTCTGCATCGGCACGGGCAAGCTGAAAAGGGACGAGCAGCGCCTCCGGTTCGAACGCAACGAGTTTTACTTCAAGACCCCTGAGGAGATGGCGGAGGCCTTCCGGCCGACGCCGCAGGCGCTCGAAAACACGCGGCTCATTGCGGAGATGGTGGACCTGAAGCTGGACCTGAAAAACTACCACCATCCGGTGTTCCGATGCCCGCCAGGCATCACGCCAGGGGTGCACCTCCGCGAGGTGGCGCTTCAGGGGCTGCGAAAGCGGTATGCAACGGTGACGCCGGAGATTCTCCAGCGGTTTGATTACGAGGTGCAGGTGATTGAGCAGATGGGCTTCAGCAGCTATCTCCTCATTGTCTGGGACATCATGCGGCACGCCCGCGAGCACGGCATCCCCGTCGGGCCCGGGCGCGGCTCGGCGGTCGGCTCCCTCGTCTGCTACGCCCTCGAGATCACGAATCTGGACCCCTTCAAGTACGACCTGATCTTCGAGCGGTTCATCAATCCGGGCCGGAACGAGATGCCGGACATCGATCTGGATTTCTGCCAGGCCCGGCGCGGCGAGATGATCCGATACGTGACGGAAAAGTACGGCCGGGACTGCGTGAGCCAGATCATCACCTTCAGCACGATGCTGGCGAAGGGCAGTTTGCGGGACGTCGGCCGCGTCCTCGACGTCCCCCTGGCCGAGGTGGACCGCTTGGCCAAGAAGGTGCCCGAGAAGCTCGACGTCAAGCTCGACGACGCCCTGAAGGACCCCGACTTCGTCCATCTTGTCGAGTCCAACGCGGTCTACAAGAACCTGGTCAGCCTGGCGCAGCGCATCGAGGGGCTCGTGCGCAATCCTGGCGTCCATCCCGCGGGCGTGGTGATCGCGGACCGCAGCGTGTCCGACTATTGCCCGCTCTACCAGCCTCCGGGCACGACGGACATCACGACCCAGTACGACATGAAGATGGTGGAGAAGATCGGCCTGCTGAAGATCGATTTCCTCGGCCTGGCGACGCTGACGCTGCTGCGGCTGGCGGTGGAGAGCATCCTGAAGCGGCACGGGGTGCGAGTGGACCTCGATGCCTTGCCGCTGGACGATTCGAAGACCTATGCCCTTCTGGGCCGCGGGGAGGCCAAGGGCGTGTTCCAGTTCGAGTCCGACGGCATGCGCCAACTCCTGGTTTCGGCGAGGCCGAGCTGCCTCGAGGACCTTATTGCGCTGAATGCGATGTTTCGGCCCGGCCCGATGCAGAACATCCCGGCGTTCATCGACCGCAAGCACGGCCGCGCGCCGACGAACTACCTGCATCCCAAGCTCGAGCCCATTCTCCACAACACCTACGGCATCATCGTCTATCAGGAGCAGGTGATCCGCATCGCCAATCAGATCGCCGGATTCAGCCTGTCCGAGGCGGACAGTCTCCGGAAGGCGATGGGAAAGAAGATTCAGGCGCTGATGGATTCCTACCGCGGGCGCTTCATCGAGGGGGCACAGAAGAACGAATTCACGGAATCGCAGGCGGTGGCGCTATGGGATCAACTCGTCGAGTTCGCCAAGTACGGCTTCAACAAGTCTCACGCGGCGGCCTATGCCTTCCTCGCCTACCAGACCGCTTATCTCAAGGCGCATTACCCGGCGGAGTTCATGGCGGCGCTGCTGACCATCGAGACGGGTGAACAGAAGAAAAAGGTGTCGGAATACATCCAGGAGTGCCGGCGCATGGGGATCGCCGTGTTGCCGCCCGACATCAACGCGTCCGACCTGGCCTTCACGCCCGTGGACGAGGGTATTCGTTTCGGGCTCGGAGCGGTGAAAGGCGTGGGCGAAAAGGCCGTCGAAGCCATCCTCCGGGCACGTCAAAAAGAGGGGAGATTTCGATCCCTGTTCGATTTCTGCGAGCGCGTGGACCTCCGTTCGATCAACCGTCAGACGGTGGAGGCGCTCATCCAGTGCGGAGCGTTCGACTCCCTCGGGGCCCGGCGCTCCCAGCTCCTCCTCGTCCTGGAGGAGGCGCTCCAGACCGCCGCGACGGCACAGGCGGACCGCACTTCGGGCCAGCTCAGCCTTTTCGGCGGCGGACTCGGATCGGCCACGGGAACGGGCGAGAGGCCGCTGCCCGACGTGCCGGAGCTGGACAAGCTCCAGCTCCTCGCCCTGGAGCGCGAGATGATCGGCTTCTACGTCACGGGGCATCCCCTCGAAGCCTACCGGACGATCGTTGATACGTTCGCCACGGCGACCACCCAGAACCTCTCTTCACTGGCCGAGGGGACCGAGGCCGCTCTGATCGGGATCATCACCGGGCTTCGATCCAGAATGGGCCGCAATGGGAAGATTGTTCTGATCCAGTTCGAGGACATGGAGGGCAGCCGAGAGATTTCCATCTTCTCCGACGCGGCTGGGGCCGCGGGCGAAGCCTTGGCATCCGGCAAGATCGTCCTGCTCCGCGGCCAGATTCAGACCTATCGGGAACAGCCCGACCTCCGGGTCCGTGAGGTCATTCCCCTCGAACAGGTCTGTGAAAAGCTCGCACGCCGCGTCACTCTGCGCCTTGGAGGCAACGGGAAGATCGAGCAGCAAATCCACCGACTCAAGAAAATCCTCCGCACCTACCACGGAAGCTGCCAGGTCTTCCTCGAAATCCTTCTGGAAAATCAGTCCTTGGCCATCCTGGAGGCCGGCCATCGCCTGTCGGTCACCCCGAGCGCGCCCTTCTGCAAGGAAGTCACCGATCTCCTGGGACCCGATTCCATGCGGTTCACCTCGAAACTGCGGGCTGGTTAGCATGTCCAACCTCTACTCGTTTCTCGCGGAGCACGGCATCGAATACCAGCGCTGCGACCATCCTCCCGTTTTCACCGTGGAGGAGTCCGATCGACTCGTGCCCCCGCTTCCCGGGGCCAAAACCAAGAACCTCTTCTTACGGGACAAGAAAGGCCGCCGGCATTTTTTGTGTGCGGCGCCGGCCCACCGGAGGGTCAACTTGAAAGCCCTTTCGACAGTCCTGGGCGCCGACAACCTGAGCTTCGCTTCCCCGGAACGGCTTCAAAAGTATCTGCAAGTCGAGCCCGGCGCGGTCACCCTCCTGGCGGTGGTGAATGACCCCGGTCAGGAGGTCCAAGTGGTGATCGACGAGGAACTCTGGAATGCAGAGGCCTGCCAGTGCCATCCCTTGGTCAACACCAGCACCCTGGTCCTTTCGCAGCAGCAACTGCAGCGTTTCTTGGCGGCGACGGGACACGAGCCCCGCATCGTGAGGATTCCGGTCTGACGGGAAACCCGTTGCCTCACATCCCCATGCTCTTTCCTAAGAATGTTTTGACCCGATTTCGCAGCCATCTCGAGACCGAGCCGTGGGCGCATCTTGCCCAGCAACACGTGCTCGAGTCCGCACGATCCTGGCTCGAGGCGCCCGATGAGACCCTCTGGGGACTCATGTTCGGACCCACCATCACGCGCTCGTGGGACGTCTGGTCCAACGGCCACTGCCCCTCATGCCGCCAGGACGTCCCTCTCTACAACTGGATCATTGATGCCTGGAAAACGCCTTGGAAGGTCACCTGCCCCCATTGCCATAAAGCCTTCCCCACTAATGATTTCAGCGCCTTCTACCGCTCCGGGCTCGATGCACACTTCCTTTTTGAACCCGCACGGGCGGATCGCTCCCTGCTCTTCAACGCGGAACACCCGGATGCCTCCGATCCCCTTCGGTCCTTCGGCGTGGATGACGGCGAAGGCTTCGTCCAAGGCAACGACCGATGGCGCTTCATCGGCGCTTACCTCGTTTACGGCCAGTGGAAGCAGATGGTGCTCGGAGGCATCGGCAACCTGGCCGCAGCTTATCTCCTCACTGGCGACCCCGCGGCCGCCCGCAAGGCCGCCATCCTGCTCAACCGCGTCGCCGATCTCTATCCCTCCTTCGATTTCAAGACCCAGGCCTGGGTCGAGGAGGTCGTCCGTTGCGATGGGTACGTTTCAACCTGGCACGACGCCTGCGAGGAGACGCGGGAGATGGCTCTGGCCTATGACGCTGTCCGGCCCGGCATCCTCGCCGACCCGTCCCTGGCGGGCTTCCTCGACGCCATGGCCCGCCGGTATCACCTCCCGTGCCCGAAGGACAGTCCCGCCGCGGTCTGCCGGAACATCGAGAACGGCATCTTCCGCGACGCCCTCAAGAATCCTCACAAGATTTACTCGAACTACCCGCGCCGAGAGATCGCCCTCTCCATTCTTCAACTCGTTCTGGGCGCAGAGGACGCCCTCGACGAGGTCCACCGCGTCCTCGATGCCGTCCTCGAAAAGGCCATCGCCGTCGATGGCGTCACCGGCGAAAAAGGCCTCTCCGGCTACAGCGCCTACGTCATCCAGGGCCTCGCCGTCTTCCTCGCACAGATGGAGCGCCTTCAGCCCGGCTGCCTCGCCGAGCTCCTCCGGCGGCATCCGAAGCTCCGCCAGACCTATCGATTTCACATCGATACCTGGTGTCTCCAAAAATATTACCCCCTCAGCGGTGACTGCGGCTGGTTCGCCGCCCGGACCGAGGACTACGCCGGCGTTCCACTCCCGCGTTACCGGCCGGACGATGTGGCTGGCGTCACCCGCTACACGGTTCTGCAGCCCTCTCTGCACGGTTTCCTCGGGAAGCTGCATGAGATCACCGGTGACCCCGCCTACGCCCAGGTGCTGTTCCATGCCAACGGCGGCCGCGTCGAGGGCCTGCCCTACGACCTTTTCGCCGGGGACCCCGCCGAATTCCGCCGGCGGGTCGGCGAGATCATCGCCGCGCACGGGCCGGAAATCAGACTCGGCAACGTGGTCAAGGACGAATGGCATCTGGCCATCCTCCGGGCCGGACGCGGCGAGCAGGCCCGGGCCATCTGGCTCGACTGGGACATTGCCGGCAATCACGGGCACATCGACGCCATGAACGTCGGCCTCTTCGCCCGCGGCCTCGACCTCATGCCCGATTACGGATACCCGCCCCTCCAGTTCGAGCGATGCGATGGCCGCCAGGCCCTCTGGTATCGGCATCCTGCCGCCCATAACACCGTCGTCATCGACGGACAGCTCCCGAGCCGAAACTTCTACAGCTACACCGCCATTGGCGGCCAATGCACCCTCTGGGCCAGCGGGCGGTCCCTCTCCGCCGTCCGCGCCTCGGCACGCGAAACCCTCCTCACGGGGCACCTCAGCCAGGTCGCTGACTTCGCCGGCGAGGGACACGACCGCATCGGCCTCTACCTGCTCTCGAGAAGCCGCGTCCGGCGGGTCGAGGTCTTCACGCGCGCTCCCGGGAGCGCACCCGGCGAGCCCGCAGGCTGGAAACTACAGTTCCGGGACGATTTCGACCGCGCCAACCTCGGCCCGGATTGGAAGATTCTCGAAGGCGATTGGAAGCCTGAAGGGGGAGTGCTGATTGGCTCAGGCATTCTCCTCTGCACCCGCCGATTCCCCGGCCCGCAAAAACTCGTCTTCGAGGCCTCCACCGATGAAAACCCGCCGCGGGACCTCAGCGCCTTCCTCTCCGCCAGCGAAGCTGGGCTGGCTCGCGGCGTCTTCTTCGGCTTCGGCTCGAACGATAACTCCTGCTCCAAGCTCCTGCTCCTCGGCCGTGAAGCCGCTCGCACCCGGGCCACCGCCACCTCTGGCCGATGGCACACCATCACCTGCGAACACGACGGCGGCCTGATCCGCCACACGGTCGATGGACAAGTGATTCAGGCCTTCCGGAACGTCCCGGAAGAGGTCCGTAAGAGCTTTGAAGAGGCCGCCAGCGGCTGGCAATACGAGCGCACCCTCGTGCAGGTCGACGTCTCCGACGCCGATTCCTATTATTTCGATGTTTTCCGGGTGGTCGGCGGCAGCGACCATGCCAAGTTCATGCACAGCCATTTCGGGCAAATCCAGACGCATGGCCTCGCCCTCGCTTCGTCCGAGGACTACGGATACGGCACGCTCATGAGAAACTTCCGCTCGGACCCGAGTCCGCGCCCGGGCTGGAGCGTGGACTGGAGGATCGATGACCGCTACGGCTACGTGGCCCCAGGCCTGGACATCCACCTGCGGTACACGGACCTGACGTCGGGAGCGAGTGCGTCCGTCTGCGAAGGCTGGGTCTCACCCGGCATCTTCAACCAGACGGAGCAGGCCTGGATTCCGCGGCTCATGGTACGGCGGCAGTCCGCTGCCTCGCCCCTCGTCTCTACCTTCGTTGGCCTCATCGAGCCCTACGAGGGCCGACCGCTGATCCTCTCGTCCCGCCGCCTCGCGCTCCGGACCCCCCAGGGGAAGCCCTGCCACGACGGGGACGCCGCCATCGAGGTCATTCTGGCCGACGGACGACGCGACCTGCTCATCGCGCTCGACGTCGAGGACCCCCTTGGCCTTTCTCCTCGCGGCAAGGACGTCGTGGTGCACCAAAAGGACTGGCGTGTCCGGATCGATGGCGAGCTGGCCCATGTGCGCCTTGCACCCTGCGGCAACATCGAGTCCCTCGCCCTCTGCCGGGGCGACACCCTTCTCGTGGCCGATGCCGGCCTCGAGTTAAAGGACCGGCAGAACCTCATCGAGGCCCGGATGCAGAACGGCCGAATCGTATTCGAAGGGGGCAGCAACGGAGTGCTTTTTTCTTCGGATGCTTCATAAGCAACTACTCAATAAGTTCGGGCAAATCGATCGCTCGTTTTATATAACCTGAAAAAATGGAGAAAACGTAAGTAATTGTGTGTACGGGTCTTGTAGGGTTATTTCTCGTAGGTTACGTGAGTTTGTTGCGCATTCCTTGAAATGATATAGACTAGTCTAAAAGACCAGTTCAATGGAGCGTAACCATGACATCGGTTGGTTCCTATGAAGCCAAGACCCACCTGGCCGAGTTGCTGGAGCGAGTGGCGAGAGGGGAGCGGATTCTGATCACCCGGCGCGGCAGGCCTGTGGCTCTGCTCAGTCCACCCCCTGTGGAGGCCGGGAGAAGCGTGCAGCAGGTCATCGCTGAGATGAAAACATTACGCCGAGGAAACCGGCTTGGCGAGGGTCTGACGATCCGTACCTTGATCGAGGAGGGCCGCCAGGATAAGCCCGGCGTAGCGTACCCACGAGGAGATGGGTAGCGATGAGCAAGAAGGACGATGTATCCAAGTCAGAGGCGTTTGTCCTTGATGGTTCGGTCGCCGTAGCCTGGTTTTTTGAAGATGAGGCGGACGCCTATGCCGAGGCAATCGAGAACTCTTTGCTCGCAGCGTCCGCGGTGGTACCCTCGCTGTGGCGGCTGGAGGTCGCCAATGCTCTACTGGTCGGCGAACGGCGCAAACGCACGACAGAGGCCAAGGTGACAGCGATGCTTGCCCTCCTGGAGTCTCTGCCCATCACGATTGACGACGAAACGGGAGCGCGGGCGTGGCGTGAATCGCTACATTTGGCCCGGGTGCACGACCTTTCGGTGTATGATGCGGCTTATCTGGAGCTGGCCCTACGGCGATCCCTGCCGATCGCTACGATGGATGCCATGCTCAAGTCTGGGGCCGTGGCCGCCGGCGTTCCCTTATACGCCCCTGGTTGACGGAAGTTAAAACCAATACTGTTCGGTTAAGCGCACAAACTGTCGCTTCCATATCGTTTGGCTTTGGCGAGGTCGAAGCGATCTGTTGGAGTTACGCCTGCCTGCCCTGTCTGCGCCGCGAGCGTCGCGGCAGGCATGCGCGCGGCGGCCTGTCTGTGCCGGGCACGGCAGACAGGCCTTCAGGCGTAGTCTTCTCAGACAACGGCTAAAGGCGTCACTCCAACCCCTGCGCAGACGGCTCTGGCATCACCATGCCGAGCAACTTCAGCGAGGCGTCACTCCAACCCCTGCGCAGACGGCTCTGGCGCTTAACTGAACAGTATTGAAGTTAAGACCGCCTATCCGAATAATCTTTGAAACTTGCTCGCATCCAGACCGTGGAGTCGGCTGGCGAAATCGTTGACGTAGAACATGTCGGGAGAGAATCGCTGTGCACGTACCCGAATTTGAAAGCTCGGGACGGCACCCATTGTTTTTCTATTTGCGGCCGGCAATTTCGAGCAAACCTGCTCTATGAGTGCGCTGAAACGGATGCCTCCGGGGTTCAAGAGCACCACCTGGCGGGCCTCCTCTCGAATTTGTTTGGTACTAACAGTTGCCATTCGAATCCCTCCATTTCATCAGCGTCAGCGCGTCCCGGTGGTTCGCTTTCCTCCGGCCGTTCGGCGCGCCTTCACCGCCTGCGAAGGCTTGTCAGACGGCGAATAGCCTGAAAACCTCCGCTTCGCGTCCTGACGCGCCGCGTCGCCCGCTCGCCTAAAAAACGCGATGATTTCTGCCTCTGACTTCCCGGCAAGTTCACGCGCCATCTCATCGCGAATCCGACGCACCATCTCAACGGCTCGAATCGGTTTCATCTCGCTCATAGGTCGTCACCTCTCGGGGTGAATAAATAGCCAACGTCCGGTATCCCAGTTTGCAGTTCACTTCATTGAACAGTTGGATTTTGTCTAAGCGCACGATATGTCTGAAATTCCAACTGACCAGCACATCTACGTTAGCTACTGTGGCGACTGCGATATGAAGCAAGTCATTGCGATACCGCGCCCCCAGAATGGCGTGGGCCTCGTAGGCACCCGGGACGCGAAGAACCTCCGCCGACACGGCTACAATCTCCCCACCAAGCGCCGTCAGCTCCTCGTGCAACCTACGAACGGCCTCTGGCGCGCGGTCAATCTCACCTGCGGTCACTTCGGAGAGGACGGGCCGGAATACTCGATGACGAAAATCCTCAACCAGACCGTTCGACCACACAGAGAACTCCGGGTCGAAGCAGCCGCCCAAGACTGACGTGTCGACGTAAATTCGAGGAGGCTTCACTATTTTATTTTACATAGAGCGATTCACTCCGTCTAAAAATGTCTCCACGCTTGAGTGCTTGCCGCATACCCATGTGGCCATTGGCTATGGAATCCCGTCGGTTGCGGACAGCGTCGTGCGCTCCTCGTAGAGGAACGCACGACGCCACAGCCCGCCCCAGTGATGCCGGTTCAGAACGCGCAGGGCCAGCACGTTCCGCCCGGCCCGAAGCTTGCCGGACAGATCGACGTCCCACTCGAACCGGTAGTCATTCACCCACCACATGGGCTTCCAGGGCCGGTAGCCGGCCAGGTAGCCATTGACGTAGAGCCAGGCCTCGCCAAACAGGCCCGGGAAACGGAGATGAACCTTCTTGCCAGCGTCCGGAGCGGCGATTTCGACCGCTGTGCGATACCAGACGTAGCCGTTGTAATCGCTGTGGTCCGGGTTCATCACCCCCTGCGCCTCCATGTAGAGGTCCGTCCGGAGTTTGCGCCAGCCGGCGTCATTCAGGCCCGGATTTGCCCAGTGCCTCGCGACGCCCGTGTCGCTCGGGTCGGTCCGGAACGACCACTCGAGGGGCAGGAGCTGCAAGCGAGTCCCCTTGGGGCCTTCGGTGATTTCTGCGAGCTCTCGGTACTGTTTCACCTCGCCGGGCCACCAGGCGGTGCCGTTCTCGAGGCGCGTCGTCGTGAACGTCGGATTCATCTGCGTGAGCTGCTCGCGGGCGGCCAGGCCCTTCTCACCCTCCGACACCGCGGCCGGGTAGTCGCCCTGTCCCGCGGCCGCTCGGACCATGGCCAGGTAGTGTTGCAATACGTCGAAGCCCAGGCGGACGAAGCGCACGCGCTGAGCGTACGCGGACTCCGCGGGAAGAGAGGCGACGAGGCGTTCCGCGGCCTCGACCTCGACCCGCAACCCTTCGAGCAGCTCCGGCGCATAGATCATCGGCGCGAGCATGAACTCGTGCTCGTGGACCTCGCTCGATTCCCAGGCCTTCTGGATGGCGTTCCAGTAACGGCCCATCGGCTCGGCCGCGGGCCCGAAAAAAACTCCATAAGCGTCCGCCAGCAGCGCTCCCACGTCCGTCTCCGGATTCCAGAGCAGCCGCGCCCGCAGGTACAGGTTGAGGAAAATCGTCGCCATGGCCCCTCGGCTCTCCGTGTCCACCCCCAGAATCCCCGCCTTCCGGTAATGCTGCACGTCCTGCCGGAACGACTGGACCGACGGATTCGGCAGGTCGCGCCAGACCAGCATCCCCTGGTCGTAGTCGTAGATGATCACGCGGCCGGCCATCACCTGAGACCAGCGGTACATCATCGACCCGTATTCCTGCCGCGACTCGCACCGCGGGTCGTCCATGCCGTGGATCGGGCAGATGTCGATCGGGGCCAGATACGCCACCAGGGGAGTTTCCGCCGTCATCTCCCGCTGGGGAGGCAGCGTGATGTTCGAATAGGCCAGAAAACCAATCTTCCGGTCGGGAAATTTCTCCTTCGTTCTCCGGGCCACGTTGTTGTAAAACGTCAGAAACGAGTCCGTCAGGGAAGGCACGAGGAAATACTTGTCCCAGAGCCCGCCCTTCAGCGCCTCGTCCTCGGGGCAGCCCGACTCGTAAATTCCGTCCTCCATCCCGAGCGAGACCGCCTGGTCCCCCTTCTCGAACCTGGCGATCACCTTTTTCGCCACGTGCTCGGCCGTCGCCTCGCTCGCCAGGCAGACGCTGGTGACGCCCTTGCCCTGGGGTATCAGTTCCTTGACGTAGTCACCGAGCGCGTGGCCAGCGGGCACGCCCAGCTCGTTCATCCGGTTGCGCCTCATGAACTCGGCGCGGCCCTCATAGGATCCGATCCAAGAAATCCAGTACTTGCGCACCTCGAACGGAGGCGCGTAAGCCACGTTCAGGTCGTCCACGACCAGCGTCTTACGTTCCGGCACGCACTCGCCGAACGCCGTCGGCAGCAGCCAGCGGCATCCCCAGCCTTCCAGTAGCTCGATGGCCGCGTAGTAGTGGCAATCGTCATTCAGGCCCGCCAGGTAGATGCGCCGGCCCTCACGCCGGGCCACCACCGCGTCGGCCCTCAGGACCGGCTTCGGCTTCGCCAGCCTCTCGAGCTCCCGGGCCAGCTCCGGCCGCTGCGCCAGGGCCAGACCGCCTACGATGATCAAAGGCTCGCCGGCCGCCAGGGCGGCCTGGATGCCCTCCGCAGTGTTCACGAGCGGCAGCTCCGCCCCGCTCATCTTCCGAACGGTGCCCACGATGTCCTTCGCCGCCTCGCTTTCCCACTTCCCAGCGTCCGCACGCACGAGCACCTTCGCCCGCGCTTGGCCGTTTTCAACGATGGTGAGGACATCCCCCGCCGCGGCGACAGAGGCGAACAGGAATAGGACGGTTAGCCGATCAGCATGAGATCGATTCAAGCGATGTCACCTCGAAAAGCTCAGGGTTCAGGGGACGGGCGGGAGTCAGGGCTCAGGATTCAGGGTTCGGGGAGGGTTCAGGGGACGGGCGGCAGAGGTGTCCAGCCAACGCAGGTTCGCCCTTTCTCTTGCTTTTTTTCTTACTTCTAGTCTTATTTAAGTAGCCGAAACAGAAGTCGTCAAGCAAGTTGAGGGTAGCCCATTTGTCGCTTCTGACGCCATTTACTCGCCCGGCTTGACTTTCTTCAGGAGACGTCCGCCCTTGTCGCGGATTCGGCCAACACCTTCCTTCATGGCCGATGTCACGCCCTTCAGGGCCTCCATCCCCTTCCCACGCACGTTTTTCAGCATCGAGCCGAGCCTTTCGACCGCCACTCCGATGTTCGCCAGACCCGCGGTCACCAACCCCTTCAGCACCACCACTTGCACGATCTCCTCCACGCTCGATAAATCCTCGAACTCCTCGTGATTCAGACCGATCCGGAGGGTACGCTCCCGAGCCGCCTCCCCACCCGAAATGTCCTTGAACTTCACGCGGTCGAAGGTCAGTACCAACCGATCGATCCGCACCTCCGTCGGCGGCTGGGTATGGTCGGATTTCCCTGGAGGCGATTCCTCGCCTTCTAGCAGCGCGGCCAGCCGGTTCAGATTCACCTCTCCGGCCGCGTTTTTCATCACGGCGACCTCCTCGACGTTCAATTCCACCAGCGTGCAATGAACGCGGTTCTTGAAGAGTGACCCCAACTCGTAGTCGACGTAAATCAAGGGAATCCGGGCGAGCACTTCGCCTTCAAAGCCTTCCGGGTTGTAAATCGTGAGGTCCTCGATCCGGATATCCGTCGCCCTCAAGAATCGCACATCCAGGTCGCGAATCTCCACCTCCATTCCGAGGGACCGGCGCACGGCCGTCCTCACTCCGTGCCGGACCGCCCAATTCATGCTGAAGAAGGCGGCGGCGAGGAAGAGGACGAGGATCGCCGCGGCCGCGATTCCGACCTTTTTGAGCCTCATGGCTACAGAATCGACAATCCAGTGGAAGGGCTTACTCGCCAACGGAGCAAATGCTGCCAGCGCCGGCAAAGCCCAGCATAAGGGATTGGTCTATCCTGGACAAGGCGGAATACGGTGAACCGATTCGACAAACCATCGATGGCCACCACCCCGATCCCGCTGTCCCGACGCGCACAAGGTCGCGTGGTCAGGAGAATCCGCGAGAATTCCGCGTCCGGGTCCTGAGGGGCGAAGTTCAGCGGACCACCCAGGAAGAGCTGCGAGAAATCCCTTGCCGCCGCTCACAACTACCGCAAAATTTGCACGCGAGCCCGTCACCAATCAGCACGTGTGCTCGAGTACTGAATTGCAGGTGGTTATTGTGCTGACGAGCTCGAAGCCGGAAGTTATCCCCGCCTTTTCCAGCTTCGAACACCGGTCCAGTTTCAGCCGATAAATGCCTCGGAAGGAAGCTTCAACAAGAAGCGAGTGGCTTTCCGGTCAGGACCGCGCACAACGGCCTTGGTGCCTGTCACCAATTGAGAGTCCTCGGCGTATTCTGTTCCACACACGGTGCATAGCCACGTGTCAGAACCCAGCGGGATCACCTTCCATGTCTTCCGGACCGGAAATGGGTCGCCATTCATCCGCAGACCCTCGGCAGCCGTTTTTTCCGAGCAGATCGGGCAAGAGGGATATGCAAGCTGATCAGAGGTCGCGCCCATAGCGGATGTCCTCTTCGTGCAGAAGAAAGAGAGAATCCCCGCGCTTTCGTTCCGAAATACACCTTGGGTTACCGTCAATTTTTCCCATCTTTTTCCCAATATGCAACCTTTATGCCGAGAGACAGACATTTCTTGCCTAGTCGCTTGGGGCGACAAACTTGAAAAACTTTTTCTAGTTTGAGTTACGCTTTAATGGACATGAATTCTTTCGGTCCCGGTCCCGGTCCCGGTCCCGATCCCGACGTTCGCTCAATTGAGATGTTCCGAGATGAACTTAGAAGCAGGAAACTTGACTTAGAGACTTCTGCTGAAGCGCCAGGGTTGAGCCGGCGAAGCTGGGCAAGCCCCATGCCCTGAAATCCGCGAGCCCGAAGGGCGCAGCGACTTCATTAGCTTGTTGCGATTGCTGGTTGATTGCTATATAATTATAGGCTTTTGGTTTTTTCATGAACTCCTTGCTACACAAGGTGTTAGCATCGCTGTTGAACCTCGACAGCCGAAGAAATCTCCTGCTGTAGAAAATGAACAAGAAGAAAAAAATAAAACTTTTTCGCCTGGTGATGTCGAAGCTGGAAAAGAAATACCCGGAGGCGCTCCCGATAAAGCGGACGGACCCCTTGGACCAGCTTCTGACCTCCATTATTCATTTCGACTCACTGCCGGAAAAGGCCAGGCTGGCCCTGGAACTTCTTCGAAAGGAGTTCGTGGACTGGAATGAGGTCCGCGTGAGCGCCGTCTCAGAGATGGCGGCTGTCCTGCGCGAGGCCGGTTTGGAGGAAGATCGGGCCCGCCTGCTGAAATCCGCGCTGACCCACCTCTTCCTCAAGAAAAATCAACTCTCCCTGGATTTCATGAAAAATTACCCGGAGAAACAGGCGAGCGAGTTCCTCGCCCGGTTCGAGGGCCTACACCCCTCGATCGTGGATGAGGTGCTCCTGCTTTCGCTGGGTTTTCAACGTTTTCCGTTGAACGAAAAGACTCAACGGGTGTGCGAGCGGCTGGGATGGGTGGACGACAGCGATGAGGCAGGGGCTGCCCGGACGATGTCGGCCGTCATTCCCAAGACGTTGAAGGGGAAGGCTTATGTGCTCTTGAAGGCACATGCGGAGGAGACCTGCAAGACGAAGGCGCCGGCCTGTCCGAGCTGCGTCCTGCAGTCCGACTGCTTGTATTACGCGATGAAGCAGGCCTCGCCGAAGGGCAGGCCGGGCGACAAGCCGGTTTCGACCGTGGAAATCCGCGGCCGGTCTGGCCGTGCACGCCGAAACGGCCTCCGGTCGTCCAGGTCTTGATGGCCCGGAGAAATGACATCCGAGGACTTTGAAGAGGGTGGACCATGGGCGTATTGAAGCTGGGTGTGCCCGCCGGTAGCCTCCAGGAATCCACCATGGAACTGATGGCGAAGGCCGGCTATGCCGTCTCCAGCAGCCAGTCTCGGGCGTATGCTCTGAGCACCGCGGACCCGGAGATCACCGCCGTGCGTTTCCGCGCCCAGGAAATGTCTCGTTATGTCGAGGATGGCGTTCTGGACGCTGGCCTGACGGGCCAGGATTGGATTGACGAGGCAGGCTCCGACGTCGTCCAGGTCGCTGAGCTCGTCTACGCCAAGCAGCGGCTCGCCCCGGTCCGCTGGGTCCTCGCCGTGCCGGAGGAATCCACCCTTCGGTCCGTCCATGACCTTCAGGGCAAGCTGATCGCGACGGAGCTGGTGAAGGTGACTCAGCGTTACCTGGCAGCGAACGGAGTGGGGGCCAAGGTGGAATTCTCCTGGGGTGCGACGGAGGCCAAGGCGCGTCTGGTGGACGCCATTGTGGACGTGACGGAGACGGGGACGAGCCTCCGGGCGAACCATTTGCGGATTCTGGACACGGTGATGACCTCGACCACGAAGCTGATCGCCAACCGGAAGTCATGGGGCGACGCGTGGAAGCGTACGAAGATGGAGAACCTGGCCATTCTGCTGCAAGGGGCTATCTTGGCCCGGGAGAAAGTGGGGCTGAAGATGAACGTGGCGGCGGGGAGTCTCCCGGCGGTCCTGGCGTTGCTCCCCGCGATGCGCCGGCCGACGATCTCGCAGCTTGCCGAGGCGGAGTGGTGCGCTCTGGAGACCATTGTTGACGAGAGCCTGGTCCGGGATTTGATTCCGAAGCTGAAGCGTGCCGGGGCCGAAGGCATCATCGAGTACCCCTTGAATAAGGTCATCCCATGAAGCCCTCTGAACGATGGAGATGGCCCCCGTCTCGGGCTGTTCTCCTGCCTGCTCTGCTGGCTCTGGAGTGGGTCTCGCTGCTGCCCGCAGACGCAGAATCGGACACTGGCGAGGCCGCCGTGCCCCCCGAGGCCGCGGTGGACCCCCGGGCCTACGCAGCGTTCGCGGCGGGTGTCACCGCACGGCTGCGGGGCGACGACTCGGCCGCGATGAAACAGTTCCGGACGGCCCTCAAGTTCGCACCCGGATCATCCTCCATCCTCCGCGAGGTGGCGGACCTCTACATGGAGCGCGGTGAGGTCACGAGAGCGATAGAAATCTACCGCAAGGTGCTCGACCAGTGGCCGCGGGACTTGAAGGCGAATCGCGAGCTGGGCCGGATTTATTTCCGGCAAAAAAAAGCGGAAGAGGCCATCCGGCATCTCCGCATCGTTACCGAGGAGCAGCCGGACGACATCCTCATCCGTTTCCTGCTGGCTACCCTGTATAAGTCCGTGGACCAGCCCGATGCCTGCGTTCGGGAGTACGAGGCGGTCCTGCGCATCCGTCCCCACCTCGTGCGAACGAGCGAAGCGTTGAAGGACTTATACCGCGAGTTGCCACGCCCCGTGGAGGCGCTCAGGGAGGAAGAGAGCCGGGCGGCCCCGGACGATTTCATACCCCGGTTTCGACTGGCGCAGGCGCTGCTCGAGGCCCAGAAACCCGATGAGGCCGTGCGGGTCCTCGAGTCCGCGGTGAAGATCGAGCCGAACTGGAGCGCAGGCCTCGAGACCCTGGGGAAGCTTTATGAGGCTGAAGGCAAGGCCGCGGAGGCCATCGATGCCTATGTCCGGGCCGCGGTCTCCCATCCCAGCCGGACGGACCTCCTCTATCACATCGCCGAGCTGCACCTCCAGTCTGGACGGACGGCGGATGCCGCGCGGGAGCTGGAGAAAGTCAGGGCCGTTCAGCCGACCCACGAGGACACGCTCTACCGGCTGACTTATTGTTATCACGAGCTGAAGCAGTATGAAGCGTCGGTCGGCCCCGGCGAGGAGTACCTGCGGCATCGGGAGGACCGGGTGGACCCTCACATTTACGAGCTTTTGGGCACGGCCTATGCCGCGCTGGGCAGGTCCGAGAAGGCCTACTCGTGCGTCAGCGCGCTCCGCCACGTCTTCGAAGAGTCGCCGCGGTCGTCGCGTTCCCCCTCGTACGCCCGCATGGCCGCGCGCGTCCTCGGCGCGCTCGGCGATCGCCGGGCGGCCATCCAGGCCCTCGAGGAGGCCCTGGAGCACACCCCGGACCACCTCGAAGTCAGACTCGACCTAGCCGCTCTTTATGACCAGGAGGGGATGGAAAACCTGGCGGAGGAGGTCCTGCGGACCGCATTCCAGAAGACCCCGAACGACCCGCGGGTGAACAACCACCTGGGTTATTTCCTGGCGGAGAAGGGGCGGAATCTTGAAGAAGCCGCCGTTCTGATCCAAAATGCCCTCCGGGCCGAGCCGCGGAACTGGGCCTATCTGGACAGTCTCGGCTGGGTCTATTTCCGGCAGGGCCGTACGGCCGATGCCTTGGAAAAACTGCAGGAAGCCATTACCATTCATGAAGACTCCGTTCTGCGGGCGCACCTGGGCGACGTCTTTCAGGCCCTGAACGAGCCGGAGAAGGCCGTCGGCCAGTGGCGCCGCGCCCTGGAACTGGACCCGCGGTTCGAAAAGGTGCGGCAGAAGCTGGAGGCGCTGCCGCCCCGCGCCCGTTGACGAGCCAAGGGCCCTCAGGTTGGGCATCCGGTGTCCGAGACCACTACGCCCGAGTCTCCGGGTGGTCGGCAGGAACGCATCATGGCCAGACATTCGCACTGGGCAGGCATCAAACACAAGAAGGGCCTCCTGGATGCCCGCAGAGGCAAGCGGTTCACCAAGCTCGCCCGCTTGATTATGTCCGCCGCCCGGACGGGTGGAGGGGACCCGGAGGCGAACCTGCACCTCAAGTATGCCATCGAACGCGCCCGGGCGGCCAGCATGCCCAAAGACAACATCGACCGGGCGATCCTGAAAGGCACGGGTGAACTGCAGGGCGAGAGCCTCGAGGCGGTCACCTATGAAGGTTATGGCAGCAGCGGCGTTGCCATTCTTCTCGAGGGCCTGACCGACAATCGCAACCGTACGGCTGCGGAGATTCGCAAGGTCTTCGAGGCCCACGGGGGCCGGATGGGCCAGGCCGGGTGCGTCTCCTGGCTCTTCGAGAAGAAGGGCTTGTTCACCCTGGGCCGGGCGAGGAAGGTGGACGGGGAGCGCCTGCTGGATCTCCTGCTCGAGGCGAACGCGGAAGACGTCCAGGAGGACGAAAACGGCTTCGAGATTCTGTGCGCCACTGAGGATTTCATGAAGGTGAAGGATGCCCTGTCCCGCGCCGGCCTCGAGCCCGAAGAGGCCGAGTTGACGTATCTGCCCAAGTCCCGGGTGCGCCTGGATGCGGAGGCCAGCGGGAAGGTGCTCCCCCTCATGGAACAGCTCGAGGAGCACGAGGACATCCAGGCGGTTCACGCGAATTTCGAGCTTCCGCCCGAGGTGCTCAAAAATCTGGAGTGATCCACTGACTCACCGTCTCCGAAGAACGTTCCTATGCCCAACGCCAAGCTCATCGACAACCAGACCGGCAAACACTACGACCTGATCAACCCGGTGTTCCGGATCGGCCGGAACGCGGACAACGACATCGTGGTCAAGAGCCGCATGGTCTCCAAGTACCACGTCGAAATCCAGAAGAAGATCACGGGCTTCCACGTGGTGGACCCGGGCAGCAAGCACGGATGCTACGTCAACAACGATCGGGTGAAGAAGCTGCTGCACCTGCATGACGGCGACCGCATCCGGGTGCTGATCATTTTTTCGGACGACGAGGCGGCCCAGATGAATGCGGACGAGTCCGGCACGAAGACGCTCTCCACGAAGGCGCAGGCCGTCGCCAAGTCCAAGCTGGACGGCAGCGAAAAAAACGTCAACGTCGTCTGCGATTACACCTTCCGGCAGGAGGGGATAGGCGTGATCGAGCGGCTGGCGCAGATATTCGCCAAACGATGATTCCCGCTTCTCGCTTCTCTTCTGTCCCTTCGTCGCCGCGTCCCCGCATCGTTTCTCACGTTTTCACCTTTCCGCGCCCACACGCTCCCACGCCCGGCGTCAGGTCTCAGACCCTCGTCCCTTGCCCCCTGGTCCCTCTGTTCTCAAGACTGAGGACTCAACTCTGAGGAGCGTGTTCCCGCACCCGCTTGACGACCTCGTCCACGTCTCGGATGAGGTAGCCGAAGTCGCTGCCGATCTGAAGCCACTGGACCCCGCGACGCACCAGCACGCACGCGGTGTCGGGATCGGGACCCAGCCCGGACCCTATCCACAAGCCCGCGGCGCGGGTCCGGGCGATCACCACCTCCGTCGCGGCCACGACCTTCGGATGCTCGACCTGCCCCAGCACCCCGAGCGCGCTCGAAAGGTCCACCGGGCCCAGGACGAGCGAGTCGAGGCCCGGTATCTCCAGCAGGTCATCCAGCACGGAAAGCGCCTCCGCCGTCTCGAGCATGACGGAGACGAACACCTCGCGGTTGGCGCGCTCGAAGAAGCCCGCCAGGGGCTCGCGGCCGTAATTCGATGGCACCCGAGGCCCGCAGCCGCGGCGGCCCTGCGGCGCATATCGGCAGTCGCTGACGATCTTCCGGACCTCCTCAACGCTACGAACCTGCGGAACGACGATTCCATCCGCGCCCGCATCGAGCACGGGCTTGATGAATGCCGTGTCGCTCCCGGTGACGCGGACGATCGCCGGTGTGCCCCTCGACCGGGCCGCGAGCATGTGTGCGCTCAATGCCTCCGGACTCATCGGACTGTGTTCCATGTCATACCAAAGAAAATCGACGGACTGGGCCAGGGCCTCGCTCACCAGTGGATCCGTAAAGGTGATTCCGACTCCAAGGCACAGCCGGCCTTCCTGGAGCTTCTGACGGAAGCGCCCGATGGGACTCATGGATACTCCGGAGGAAAAAGAGGGGTATCTGGACTCGCTCACTCCCAGGGCCATTGTCGCGCCCGCAGGCGCATGGTCAAGCGGAGGGGAGGGCAGGCGTGGCGGCCTGCTGCCCGCACGTCGTGAGCGTAGCCGAAGCGTTCCTGCGCTCCGGAAGGGTGACGGTCCCGACGCTCGGAGCTCATCCCGTTGGGAAGCGTCGGCACAGCGCGTGAGCGCGTCAGAGGGGAGGGCAGGTGCGGCGGGCTGCTGCCCCGCGCGTCGTGAGCGTAGCCGAAGCGCTCCTGCGCTCCGGAAGGGTGACGGTCCCGACGCTCGGAGCTCATCCCGTTGGGAAGCGTCGGCACAGCGCGCGGTAACTGCCGAGTGATCGTCACCGGAGGCCTGTTTCTGTGAGTCCCGTAGGGACGTCCGAAATGAGCCCAGGGCACAAGTTCGCCGAAGCCCCGCGAAGGCGAACGCAGTTTCGCTAAGGAGTTACCGCGCGTGAGCGCGTCAGGTGGGAGGGCCGGCGCGGCGCCTGCCACGACGTCGCGCCCGCAGGCGCGTGGTCAAGCGGGGCCGCACTCGTCTCGTGCACGAGGCGCCTTCCCTGGCACACGCACACGTTGTAAACTGTGCGCCTCTCATGAAAACCATCATCTTCCTCATCCAGTGCCCCGACCAGAAGGGCCTGGTCTCACGCATCAGCACCTTCTTCTACCAGCGCGGCTTCAATATCCTCCACTGCCAGCAGCATACCGACGTGCAGACCGGCCAGTATTTCATGCGGGTGAAGCTCGACCTGGATACCCTGACGACGACACGGCGGTCTCTCGAGGAGGATTTCTGCGCCTTCGCTCGCCCGCTCGGCCTCACCTGGTCGGTCCACTACACCGATCTTGTGCAACGCATGGCGATTCTGGTGAGCAAGACCTCCCATTGTCTCTATGACCTGCTGCTCCGGCGGCAGGAAGGGGAAATCCGTTGCGAGGTCCCGCTCATCCTCAGCAATCACCCGATCCTGGAGTCCGTAGGCGAGAAGTTCCGCATCCCTTTCCACTGCCTGCCGGTCGCCCCGGAGGCGAAGGCTCAGCAGGAGGAGCAGGTACGCCGGCTGCTCAAGCAGTATCACATCGACCTGGTCGTATTGGCGCGTTACATGCAAATCCTGTCCAGGCCCTTCGTCGAGGAGTATGCCGGCCGGATCATCAACATCCACCATGCGTTTCTGCCCGCTTTTCAAGGTGGCAACCCCTACCAGCGCGCCTACGAGCGCGGGGTAAAGATGATCGGGGCCACGGCGCACTATGCCACAGCGGACCTCGATGAGGGCCCGATTATCGAGCAGGACGTTGAGCGCGTGACCCACGAGGATTCCGTGGAAGACCTGGTCCGGATCGGCCGCGACGTCGAACGCGTCGTGCTCGCCCGGGCCGTGAAGGCGCACCTCGAACACCGCATCCTCATCGCCGGCCGCCGAAGCATCGTGTTCTCGGCCGGCGTTTGACGAGACGGCTTGACCCTCTCAACTTCCCATTCCGTGCTCCGGAAAAGGAAGCCCTTGCAGGGCGACGCATCCCCATGAGCGAAAATCCTGTACGCCCCATCGGCTCGAGGCTCGAACTGTTCGTCGATGATTGGCTTCTCGCCGAGATGCGGGGCGTGTCCCACCGACTCCATCACCCCGTTCCCCAGGAGGCGATTCTGCACATCGACCAGCCCTGGGAAATGATCGACCGAGAACTGCCCGAGGCGGAGCGCCAGGCGCAGATTCAGGCCGGACGCTGGAACGGGCCCTGCCCGTTCGGCTTCAGCTCCGTGCTGAAGGACGGGAATCTCTACCGACTCTACTACACGTGGGACCGGGACCGGGAGGCATCCCTGACCGGCATCGCGGAGAGCCGGGACGGAATCCACTGGGAGAAGCCCAAGCTCGGCATCGTCGAATTTCGTGGGTCCCGTTCCAACAACCTGATCCTCGCCCAGGGGCGGTGGTTTGACATCACACCCTTCATCGACGAGAACCCCGAGTCGAAGCCCGAGGAGCGCTACAAGACCATTTCCGGCGCCCCGCCCAGCCTTCTCGGCTCGCCCGACGGGCTACACTGGCGGAAGCTCCGTGATGAGCCTGTTCTCACCGACGGCGCCTTCGACTCCCAGAACCTGGTCTTCTGGGACTCGGAGAAGAAATGTTACATGGCCTTCTATCGGGACTTTGTCCGCCAGGCCGGCGACAAGAAAATCCGGGCGATCAAGGTTTCCCAGTCACCCAACCTGACGGGCTGGCCCAGGGGCGAGTTTCTCGATTATGGCTCGGCCCCGCTCGAACACTTCTACACGAATGGCGTAACGCCTTATTTCCGGGCCCCGCATATCTACCTCGGGTTTCCCATGCGATTCGTGCCCGAGCGCAAGGCCGTCCCCGAGCATCCCTACGAGGGCGTCTCCGACGCGGTCTTCATGTCGAGCCGTGACGGACGCCGCTGGGACCGGCGCTTCCTCGAAGGCTGGATACGGCCGGGCCTGGACATTGAGAACTGGACGGAGCGCAACTTCCTGGTGACGCGGGGGATGTTGCCGACCGGACCCGCCGAGTTGTCCATGTACTGGGTGGAGCATTTCCGGCATCCGACGAACCGGATTCGGCGTGGCAGCCTCCGGATGGACGGCTTTGTTTCCCTGCATGCCGCTTACGCCGGCGGCGAGGTCCTCACGCATCCGCTGACCTTCGAAGGCAGCCGGCTCACGCTCAACTATTCGACGTCCGCGGTCGGCAGCGTCCGCGTCGAGGTCCTGCATCCCTCGGGCGAGCCGATACCCGGGCTCTCGGGTGCTGACGCGCCGGAGCGTTACGGGGACGCCATCTCCGGGGTCTATGGCTGGGCCTCCGGCCCGGACCTCATGGCCTGGTCCGGCAAACCCGTGCGGCTGCGCATCCGTTTGAAGGACGCTGATCTCTACTCGCTGCGGTTTCAGGTCTGATCTGGATTCTCAAACATCGACAAACCAGCGCCACCAGGGCCCGTACAAGTGCTGGTAGTAAGGCTCGTCTCCCTGGCCAGCAGGCTTCCCCTCCGGACTGTAGCACAACCCCGCTTGGAATGGCGGTCCGAGATACACCGTCACCATCCACACGGTCTTCCGTGTCGCGATCGACTTGTATACCGTGAAAAGCCCCACGGCACAGGCCTCTTCGGAAATCGCATCACCCATTTCTCCCATGCCGAAGGAGCCGTAAACAACACCACTCGACGTTCGAGCGGCGGCTATCTGCCTTTCTGCGTGATCTCGAAGAGCCGGTTCACTGAGGCGCAGTCTGAGCAGCAGGTCAGCGCGGGTTGAGCATACCGAAACGATGATGGCGAGAGTCGAAAGCCCCAACCATCGCACCTTCGAAGCGCAGACACCGTCAGCCGGAAAAACGATCGCGAGAAGCAAAATACGGCCTGCGAATAGGAACAGAAAGAGCACCGGAAGATTGAAGTAGGTCATGTGAAGCAGGACCGATGCCCGAACGAAATCCGACCCGAGATAGGAATGTGCGTCGGATGCATCGGATCCCAAGATCAGATAGGTGCCAAGCCACACCTGGACGACAGCGAATTCCAGCCACGAGGGTTCATGAAGAAGGCGATGCCAGAAGTTCGTCTTTTCGCTCTCTCTCCTGCACGAACAAAGGACAAGGAGCACACCCACCATTCCAAGGGTCCACGGAATCGGCAGCCATAAGGGGTATTCATCCGGGCCGTTGGGGGTCAGTCGGTGGCGGGTGAACAGAGTCAGAAAGAGGCACACCCCGATTGCCCCGAGGATCAGGCGCGAAGGAGTCGCACGAGGATGTGCTTTGGGGGGCGTCCACATGAACCGCATGCCTCCAAGTTTCTCACTCCGAAATTGGCCGCCGAGCAGACCTCACAGTTCCTGTTTCCGGAATTCCACCTCCGCCAGCACGGCGCGGTGGTCCGAGATCAAGTCGGGCAGAACCTCGTACCGCACGAACCGCAACTCGGGCGACGCGAGCACCCAATCGATCCGTTTGCTGGAGGCCGGGAAGGTGGTCATGCCGGAATCTTCCGGCTCATAAACATCGAGTCCGCTCCGGGCAGCCAGTTCCCTCAGCGGGCTCGCTTGATCCGACCAGTCGCAGTTGAAGTCGCCCATGACGATGCGAGGGTGCGGCCGACCCGAGAGCTTCTCGGCCAAATCTCGAACCTGCCTCCGGCGGACTTCAGATCGACCGAAATCGAGATGGACCGAGACCACGTCGATGCTCGTGCCGGGCTGGCCGGGAAAATCCATGCTGGCGACGACGAACCCCTTGCAGAAAGTGGGCGGCGAGGCCTCGAAGGTCACGGACACGGCATCCTGCAGCGGCCGGCTGGAGAGGATCGCCGTCCCGTAGGACAACTGGAAGCCCTGGACATGCATCCCGTGGACAAAGTAGGGAAGGCCCGAATTCCTGGAAAGGCGGCCCGCCTGGCTGCTTCCGCCGCTCCAGAACGAGGGGCCGTCACATTCCTGCACCGCCACCACGTCCGGCTCGACGCGCGCGAGCAGGCCCGCGATGGCGTCCAGATTCTTCTCGATCTTCCTCCGGTTGAGCAGCGCCTGATGCCACGCTTCACCCCGGCCATGAGCCACGTTGGTGGTCAGGATTCTCAGGCCTCTCTGGCTGCTGGCGCTGCTGGCCGTGAGGCCGCCACCGTTCGTCGGCTCGCCCTGGATTTCCAGAATGGCCTCGGCTGGACCTCGGTAGCAGACCGGCAGGATCCAGAAGGAAAGGACTGCGGGGACGAGGATGGCCGAAAAGACGAGAACCCGTTTTTTTCTACGCCTCATGGAGTCTTCTCTCGACGCTCAGGTCGGCGGTTGAAGTATATCCGGAAACCGAGACGCGCCCACTATCCGTTGAGCCACAAGGCACGACCGCGTGCTCACACAGCCGGCAGACTTGAGTCCTCAGTCTTGAGAACGGAGGAATCAGGAGGCAAGGGATGAAGGTCTGAGACCTGACGCCGGGCCTGTGGGCGTGTGGGGGCGGGGAAAGGGGACAAGGGACGAAGGGCGAGGAGGAAGCGAGAAGCGGGGAGCATGGAGCGGGCAGAAGCTGACCCGCCAGCACGGACCACATCAAGAGGTGATCCGGAAACTGTAGCGCTGAATCCGTTCGTGATCGGACATCCGGGCCCTCTTCCGGCTGTACTCGCTGACCGGCAGGTAGTAGTGGGTCTGGGCCGCCTGGCTGATGAAGGCTTCGCCGTAGGGCACGCCTCCGGCGAGGCCGAAGGCTCCGTCCGAGGTCTCGATGCGCTTTCGGGCGTAGGCGCCTGCGTAGCCCTGGCTGACCAGGCAATCGAGGCAGGCCAGCTTTTTGTCCGCCACGTCCGTGATGTCGATGATCACGTCGTTGTAGAACGGCCGGTGGGCGTCCCAGACGGTGTGGGGGAGTGCGCCGGCCCCCTGCCCCCAGAAGAAAATCTGCATGACGCGATGCGGGGGACGCGAGTCGCCCGGGTCCACCTCGCCGGCCAGGGCGCTGGCGAGGAGGACAATCTGGCCCGCGGCCGCGTGCGGATTCCAGACCCCGCCGGCCTCCATCGGAAAATGCGTCAGGAGCAGGTCCGGGCGAAGCTCCCGGAAAAGCGAGGCCAGCCGGCGGACCACGGCCTCATTGGGCAGCAGGACCGCGTCGTCTGCCCCGAAGAAATACACGTCTTTCACGCCCAGGATCGTGCAGGCCCGGCGCACTTCTTCCGCCTTCACGTCCGCTCGTTCCACCATCAGCGCCTCGAGCCTCTTGGCCTCCGGAACCTGTTTCGCATGGAACATCTCGTCGCTGATGACCTTGTCATGGACCCGGGCACCGTGGGTGAGGACGCAGCAGCCGACCCAATCGCCTCGCGACACGTGATGCGCCATGGTCCCGCCCGACTGGTCGAAGATGTCCGCCGGATGCGCCCCGATGGAAAGAATCCGCAAGGGGTCCGCAGGGACTGCCTTCCGGGCGGGGCTTTTTGAACGGTTTTTGGGCATGGCGTTCCTTCTCCGATGGTTCTCGTGCTGGGGCTTCAGCACTCCTCAGCCAGAATACGACTTGCGGAAACGACGCTGTTCCCTAAGACTATAACCATGAGCACGGAACCCAACAAGATCATCTACACGATGATGCGGGTCGCAAAGACCTACAACAAGAAAGAGGTCCTCAGCGACATTTCCCTCTCGTACTTCTATGGCGCCAAGATCGGCGTCATCGGCCTCAACGGGTCCGGCAAGAGCAGCTTGCTGAAAATCATGGCCGGCGTCGACCACGACCACGCGGGACACGCGGTCCTGTCGCCCGGCTACACCGTGGGCTACCTCGAGCAGGAGCCCAGGCTGGACGATTCGAAGACCGTGCTCGAGATCGTGCAGCAGGGCGTCCAGGCCACGGTCGATCTCCTGCGGGAATTCGAGACGGTCAGCGCGAAGTTCTCCGAGCCTCTGTCGGACGAGGAGATGAACAAACTCATCGAGAAACAGGCCAAGCTGCAGGAAAAGATCGATGCTCAAAATGCGTGGGACCTGGACAGCAGGCTGGAGATGGCGATGGACGCGCTGCGCTGCCCACCAGGCGACACGCCCGTGCGAGTGCTTTCCGGGGGCGAGAGACGCCGCGTGGCTCTGTGCCGGCTGCTCTTGCAGAATCCGGACATCCTTCTTCTCGACGAGCCCACAAACCACCTCGACGCCGAGTCGGTCGGCTGGCTCGAGCAGCACCTCCAGCGATACGCGGGCACGGTGATCGCCGTGACGCATGACCGATATTTCCTGGATAACGTGGCGGGCTGGATTCTCGAGTTGGACCGGGGGCGTGGCATCCCCTGGAAGGGGAATTACTCGTCGTGGCTGGAGCAGAAACGCGTCCGGCTTCAGCAGGAGGAGAAGGTGGAATCGGAGCGCCAGAAGACGCTCCAGCGCGAGCTGGAATGGATTCGCATGGCCCCGAAGGCCCGGCAGGCGAAGGGCAAGAAGCGCCTCAACGCCTATGAATCCCTGTTGAACCAGGAGTCGGAAAGGCAGGCCCGGGAGCTGGAAATCTACATTCCGCCGGGTCCCCATCTCGGGCAGCTCGTCATCGAGGCCCGCGGCGTCGCCAAGGGTTACGGGGACCGCCTCCTCGTGGACGGCATGACGTTCTCGGTGCCGCCAGGCGCCATCGTCGGCATCATCGGTCCCAACGGAGCTGGGAAAACCACCTTGTTCCGGATGTTGGTCGGACAGGAGAAGCCGGACCGCGGCATCCTCCGCGTCGGCGACACGGTCAAGTTGGGTTACGTGGACCAGAGCCGTGACACCCTGGCCCCGGACAAGACGATCTGGGAAGAGATTTCGGGCGGCGAGGAGAATGTCGTCCTGGGCCGGCGCCAGGTCAATTCCCGGGCCTACGTGGCCCGATTCAATTTTTCCGGGCCCGACCAGCAGAAGAAGGTGGGCAACCTGTCCGGCGGCGAACGCAACCGAGTCCACCTCGCCAAGATGCTCCGGCAGGAGGCCAACGTGTTTCTCCTGGACGAGCCGACGAACGATCTGGACGTCAACACGATCCGCGCCCTCGAGGAGGGCCTCGAACACTTCGGCGGATGCGTCTTGGTCGTCAGCCACGACCGGTGGTTTCTTGATCGCATGGCGACGCACATCCTGGCCTTCGAGGGCGAGAGCCGGGTGGCATGGTTTCAGGGCAATTATTCGGACTACGAGGCGGACCGGCGGGCGAGGCTCGGCGCGGCGGCGGACCAGCCGCACCGCATCAAGTACCGCCAGCTCACGAGGAGTTAGCCCGGGTTTCTCAAGAGCGTGATTTACGAAGCGTGCGGGCGGGCTTCGTTGTGACAGGGTGAAGCACGAAGCGTGTCTGCGCGTTGGTCGTGGCCCCTCGGGAATCGGCTGGTGGTTCGTGGTTCGCCGTTGGTGGAACAACCGAGCCGAACGCCTGACGCCCCAAGTGAGAGCGCACGATGGCCAGCCTATGCCGCCTCCCGGACCTGTCAGAAATGAGGATTCGACTGCAGGCCAGGGCCCGCCTTGCGGCCCCTCTCATCGCGTTCCCGCGGTCTCGGCGGAAAATACGGCCTCTCCAAAGCGATCAGGCACATGAAAACCCAGCACGATCGGCGGCGACCAGGCCTGGTATTCCGTGTGGGCCGGCCCGCAGTCGATGCGGTAGACGTTCAAACGCCAGATGTCGCCGGGCGAAGGCCGGTGGTTGTACTGGAACTTCGGATCGTTCTCCCGCTTGACCTCCCGCGCCTGCCACTGGGCCTCCAGCTCCTTGGCCCGGCCTGCTGCATAGGGCTGCGCATAGCAGTCCAGCAGCGGAAGCGCCATCTCCACGGTCCAGCCGCGGTCCACGTCGGTCCGATCACCAACGGTCCCGTCCGCGGACACAGCGCATTTCCAGCGCGGGCAGTCCCAGTTGATCACCCCGCCGTAAGCCCTCAAGTTGAAGATGTCCATCAACGTCCCCATCGGGCTCACCTCGAACTCGATGAAATACTTCGGGTCGTTCGGCACCGTGATGAACAGCTCCACCACGTCCTCTTCCCACAGATTGTCGTCACGTTCGGGCTTCGTCGCATAAAGGTCGTCATCCTGGCACTTGACCGCCAAGTACAAGTTCTCATCGTCCCAGAGCATCTTGGCGACCGTGGGCGGGTGGCCCGGGACCTGCCCGTCCACCAGCACGAAATTCGCGCTCATCGGCTCGCACCGAGTCCAGGAGGCTTCGTCCAGCTTCCCGTCGATCACGAGGGGGCCCGCGGTCCTCCGGACCTCGTACCGGGGTATGGGGGGTTTGGGCCACGCTCGGGCCACCCCGTCGCCCCTGGCCACGAAACGCACGTAATCGATCTCCGCCGACTTGGAGGCGCGAAGCGCCAGGAACACGTTGCGGCGTCCCGTCCAGCCCGTCGCCTCCTGAATCTTGAATCGCGAGGGGCCTTTCGACTGCGGACCCCCGATAGCGATGAAATTCGGATCGTCTTTCAGGCCGTGGACGTCGGCCACCAGGACGCCGTATTCGCCCCGGAGGCAGCCGACCTCCAGGACGGGGAACTGGTCGAGGTCGAGCGTCAGATTCGCCCGCACCTCGGCGTAGTCCTGGCCCTTGGCGCGGCTCAGGCTCAAGACCCCGCGTCGAATCTTCCCCTGGCCCGCTGAAACGCCCCAGCCCAGCAGGTCGTCAAACTCCGTCCCCAGCGCCCGCACGTCGCGACCGATGGAGATCTGGAGCAGGAAACCAACCAGGAGCAAGCGCATCGACCATCTCGAGCCGGCACGGTACAGGGTCATCACAGGACTCCTCGGAAAGAGACGAGAGAGGATGGGGCAGCCCACGGATTCTGGTCATTTTTGCACCGCGGGCCTTTCAGGCCTCTTCTGATTATGGAAGATTTTTCTGCGGATGGAAAGGGGCGTGGAAACGCCTGCGCGGCATGAATTGTTCATCGACGCGTGGTTAAATAGAAAGCATCGTTTCCTGTTACGTTTTCCTCATGCGCATCCTCGTGACGGCCGGCCCCACCCGTGAATACCTCGACCCGGTGCGGTTTCTGAGCAACGCTTCGACCGGGACGATGGGCTACGCTCTGGCCCGAGCGGCGCGTGACGCGGGACACCAGGTGACCCTGATCAGCGGTCCCACGGCAACTCGGCCCCCCGGCGGCATCTCCTTCGTTCCCGTCATCTCCGCTCGCGACATGTACCGGGCCGTGAGCCAGCACTTCAATCGCGTGGACGTTGTTCTGATGAACGCGGCAGTCTCGGATTACCGCCCGCGTCGTCGTCGCGTCCGCAAGATCAAAAAATCCGGAGCGCGTTTCATGCTGGAACTCGTACCAAACCTTGATATCCTTAAGGCCCTCGGGCGAAGGAAAAAACACCAGCGCCTGATGGGCTTCGCCCTCGAAACCCACCACGGGCTCGCCCACGCCCGGCAGAAGCTCCGGGAGAAGCGTCTTGATTGGATCGTGCTGAACAGCCCGTCCGCCATCGGCGCCCTCGACGCCCAGATCACGGTTCTTCATGCCGATGGCCGCAGGGTCGAGATGAAGAAGGCCAGCAAGATGGAGCTGGCCCGATGGCTCGTGCGCCTCGCCACATCAAGCCGGTGAGGCCGCCCGGAGGCCCGGCAAGCATCCTCGGACCGGGTCTCGCACGCCTCCCACCCGCCCCTACCGTCTGATCCCTCGCTGTTGAATCCGGCCGCACACGTTCCGGCCGGCCGTGTTCCGGTTCTTCCACACGTCTGTATCCCCTGAGAAACTGTGGCTTTGCGAATCAAAGCCCTTTAGCGAAGCGCTTGCCGTATCCTCTTCTCGGTTCTGGCCGCTCGAGCCACACGGGTCGGTTCGAGGCAGTGCTTCGCTCGCCCATCTATGACTCTACTCCAAGCCGCATTTCTCGGCATCCTCCAGGGCATCAGCGAATTTCTGCCCATCAGCAGCTCGGGACACCTCTGCCTCGCGCAGCACCTGCTGGGGATTGCGTCGCCTTCCCTCGTCGCCTTCGATGTCTGCCTTCACTTCGGGTCCCTCCTCGCCATCCTCATCCTCTTCTCTCCCCGAATCCGGCACATCCTCACGTCCCAGCGCCGGGTCATCCTCTATCTCTTCCTCGCCTCGCTTCCGACCGGGCTGCTCGGGCTGTTCTGGGCCAGGGAAATCCAGGGTCTCTTCGGCCAGCCGCTTCTTGTCGCCTTCGCTCTCGTCGTCACCAGTTTCTTCCTTTTCTGCGGCGAGCGTCTCGCGGTCGAAGCAGTGGAGATGAAAAGCCTTGGCGCGGCGAATTCCCTCATCATCGGCCTTGCCCAGGCCTTCGCGGCCACACCCGGCATCTCGCGCAGCGGCCTCACCATCTCGTCCGCCCTCATCTGCGGCGTCAAGCGCGAAGACGCCTTCGAATTCTCTTTCCTCCTGGCCATCCCCGCGATACTTGGCGTCTCCCTCTATGAGCTCCTCGTCGAGCAGCACCCCGCGGGGGACATCTCCCCGTTCGCCTTCATCATCGGGTCGGCGCTTTCCTTCGTCTTTAGCATCGCCAGCCTCCTCGTCTTCCGCCGTCTCCTCGTGTCCCGAAAACTCCCCTGGTTGGGCGGCTATTGCCTCGCCGTCGGATCGGCCGCCCTCCTTTTCCTCCTCGCTCGAGGTGCTCCCTCATGACTCGTTTCCACTGGTCGAGAGAAGGATGGGCTCTCGTCCTCTCCGGCCTCCTCCTGTTCTGCTTCCTCAGTCTTCTTTCTTATGATGCCGCGGACCTGGCCGAATGGCATCACCCGCCCAATCCCGTCGCCGAAAACTGGTGCGGACCCGCCGGCGCCCGACTCGCTGCGGTCCTCTTCCAGTGGTTCGGGATCGGCGCCCTGCTCGGCCTCCTCGTCGCCGCAGCGTGGGCACGCCGCCTCCTCCTGGCCAGTCCCGTGGACCAGCCGTGGCTGCGGTCCCTCGGCACGCTGCTCCTTGGACTCATGATCTGCGCAACACTCGGACTGCTCCCCGGCCCCCACGAGTCCTCCCGCATGCCCGGCTACGGCGGCATCGCCGGCGTTGCCCTCGATGATTTCCTCCAGTCCTACTTCGGAACGGCCGGAACCTTTCTCGTCGTCACCCTCCTCCTCCTCCTTTCGTTCCTCCTGGCCACCGACATGCGGCTCATCGAGGCCGCAGGCCTGGCTTCCCAGGGGATGGACCATCTTCGGGCCGGACGAGCCTGGCGATTTCATCTCCGCAGACGGCAGGCCGAGCCGATGCCGCCTCCGGGCACGGCCCCGGCTTCCCGGGATAGGGTGATGCCTCCGCCGTCCGCCCTTCCTCCGCCCGCCTCGCCGGGCGGACCGCTTCCTGCTGGCGGCCCCCGGCCACTGCCCGCGTCGCCCGGCCAGCCCGTCCCGCCCGCGGGAATGCTACCGGCCGGGTCCGGGCAGCCGGGAAAAGCGGCCGCGGCCGCCTCGGCAGCGCCTCCCTGGCCCGAACCGCTTCCCGGGGATGCGCCGATCGTCGACGGCGAACCTGCCGACGAGGATTCGAGGGGCGAATACGACCCCGACGAGGACGACCTCCCGGCGGTGCCGCCGACGCTGCGCGTGCCGGCTGCCGCGGCCGGGTCCGACCGCCGTGAGGTCGAATCGTCTTCGGCGCCGGCTGGCGGGCCGCCGGAGGCCGCGCCGCCGCAGCCCGCCGATCCCGAGCCCTCGTTCCCTGAGGCGCAACCGCCTCATCTGGACCTCGAAAGCATCGTGACCGATTCGGCCGGAGAGGTCGGGACCTCCCGAGCCGGCTCGCCGGGCGAACAGAGTCTCGCTGCCGATGGACACGGCAATGCGCCGGGTGAGGCCTCTGCTCCGAGGCCGGAAACCCTCCCTGCGGACGCCGCCGCAACGGAGCATCACCCGGCCGGTCCGGAAACGATCGGAGAGGGCGCAGACGCCGTCTCCGCCGGCGGCGGGCCGCAGCACCGGCCGTCGCCCGTTGCCGGGGAGGACGCGGCGGATCGACCGGGCGGCCCGATCGAGGGAGGAAGCGGGCCTGCCGAGGAATCCGGGTCGGATTCGCGGGCGGAGGAGGCCGTCGCCGGGCCAGCCAGAGGCGTCCTCTTCCCCGGCCTGGAGGACTCCCGTGAGGCCAAGGACGGAGATTCGGACTTTGACGTGGCCATGGAGGAGGATGCGCCGGCCCGGATCGAGCAGAAGATCGAGTCGTTGCGAAGCTCGGGGGCGCTGGCCGATCCCGTTCGTGGCCGGGCCGCGTCTCGCCCGAAGAAGGGCAAGTACACCTTGCCGCCCCTCGATCTTCTCGATCGGCCGGCCGTTCCCAAGGGCCGGGAGCTGGAGAGCCGGCAGAAGGTTCAGCAACTCGAGACCGCGCTCCAGAACTTCAGCGTCGGCGCCGAGGTCGTCGATATCCAGCGCGGACCCACCGTCACGCTCTACGAAATCGCCCTCGCGCCCGGCGTCAAGGTCAACAAGGTCGTCAACCTCTCGGACGACCTCGCCATCGCCATGCGGGCCCAGAGCGTCCGCATCGTCGCGCCCATCCCGGGCAAGTCCACCGTCGGCATCGAAATCCCCAATTCCGTGAAGGAGGTCGTGCGCCTCCGGGAGCTCATGGAATGCCAGGAGGCCGAGGAGGGCGAGTGGGTCCTCCCCCTCTTCCTCGGCAAGGACGTGGCCGGCAGCCCGATCATCGCTGACCTGACGCAGATGCCGCACCTCCTCATCGCCGGGGCCACCGGATCGGGCAAGTCCGTCGCCATCAACGCCCTGATCACCAGCATCCTCATGACGCAGACTCCCGACGACGTGCGCCTGATCCTGGTCGATCCCAAGATGGTCGAGCTCTCCGGCTTCGAGGACATCCCCCATCTCCTCAGCCCGGTGGTGACGGACATGAAGAAGGCGCCGGGGGTGCTCGAGTGGGCCGTGAAGAAGATGGACGAGCGATACGACATCCTCGCCTCCGTGGGCGTCCGCCACATCAAGCAGTTCAACCAGCTTGGCGAGGACAAAATCCGCAAGCGCCTCGCCCACCGAGGCTGGGACCAGGGCAGCTTTCCCTTTCATCTTCCTTACATCGTCGTCGTCGTGGACGAGTATGCGGACCTCATGATGGTCTCCCCGAAGGAGCTGGAGAAGTCCATCACACGGCTCGCCCAGAAGTCCCGCGCCGTCGGCATCCACGTCGTCCTCGCCACCCAGCGCCCCAGCGTCGATGTCATCACCGGGCTCATCAAGTCCAATATGACCACTCGCATCGCCTTCTCGGTCACCAGCAAGGTGGACTCGCGAACGATCCTGGACCGCAACGGGGCGGAAAAGCTCGTCGGGCAGGGCGACATGCTCTATCTCCCGCCGGGCAAGTCCGACCTCATCCGTTCGCAGGGCAGCTATGCCGGGGACGAGGAACTGCGGCGCATCGTCAATTTCCTCCGCGCCCAGGACAATCCCGAGTATGAGGCTGAGCTGCAGGAGATGGACGACCTCGAAAGCGACGTCGAGGACTTCGGGCAGCGCGACAGCCTCTACGATCAGGCCGTCCGCATCATCCTCCAGACCCGCCGTGGCTCGGTCTCCCTCCTCCAGCGCAAGCTCGAGATTGGCTACACTCGCGCTGCACGCCTCATGGACTTCATGGCCAAGGAAGGCATCGTCGGGGGCTACAAGGGCAGCAAGGCCCGCGAGGTCCTCCTGACCCTCGAAGAATGGGAGGCCGCACGGTCGCAGCCGGGCAAGAGAGATGTGCCCGACTCGCCGGACCTTGAAGACCGCGGCGAGAAGCCATAGGGGAATGAGATGGATAGGCTGGTCATTGGTCATTGGTCACTGATTGCCGCCGGCGCCTCATGCCTCGTCGGTGTTTGTGGCCGGAGAGGCTCCTGAACGCAGAATTTGTCGGGCCACATGCCCTCCCGCCGGACTCCTCGCCAGCCGCTGGATCGGTTGCCGAGTTCATCCGCGACCTTTCCCTCTTTACATGGGTGAATAAATAACAAATGACAAATAGCCAATGACAACGGCGCAATTATACTGCGTCTTTACCCGCCCTTGGCGGGTCGGTACGAAGTGCCTCCGTTCCATGTTTTTTCAAGTTTGCCCCCGAGCCCCTATCCTCATGCCGCACCAGCCCACGGTTTCCCTGATCAGCCTCGGCTGCCCGAAGACCGTCGTCGATTCGGAGAAGATTCTCGGCCAGGTCGCGGAGGCGGGCGGCCTCATCTGCGCCCGCGCCGAGGACGCCGAGGTCATCGTGATCAACACGTGCAGCTTCATCGAGGAGGCCATCGAGGAATCCCTCGAGGTCATTCACGAGGCTGTCGCGCACAAGAAAGCTGGCCGTTGCCGCGCTCTCATCGTTTCCGGATGCCTCGCGCAGCGCTTCGGGGCCCAGCTCCGGGCCCAAATCCCGGAGGTCGATGTCTGGGTCGGCGTCGACGAGGAACATCGGGTCGCCGAACTGTGCCGGGCCGCCGCCGAGGAGAAGCTCGAGCACTGCGCCCGGCTACAGACGGCGCGGACACGTGAGCCGCTGCATTCCCACGCGGGCCGCCTGCGCATCACGCCGCGGCACTACGCTTACCTGAAGATTTCAGAAGGCTGCGACAACGTCTGCGCCTTCTGCATCATCCCCAAAATCCGCGGCCGACACCGCAGCAAGCCGAGCGAGACCGTCCTCGAAGAAGCGCGGGAGCTCGCTGCCGACGGCGTCGCCGAACTGATCCTCGTCGCCCAGGATTCGACGGATTACGGGCGCGATCTCTACGGCGGCCGGCAACTCGCCCCCCTCCTGCACGACCTGGCCCGCGTGCCCGGACTCCGCTGGATGCGACTCCTCTATGCCTTCCCGGCCCATTTCGGAGATGACCTCATCGATGAGGTGGCCGCGAACGAACGCCTCTGCAAGTACCTCGATATCCCCATCCAGCACATCAACGACCAAATCCTCCGGCGCATGAGACGAGAAGTCGGACGCCGGGAGACCGAATCGCTTATCCAAAGACTGAGGGAACGCGTTCCGGGTATCGTCCTCCGAACCTCCGTCATCGTCGGCTTTCCCGGTGAAACGGACGAGCAGTTCGAGGAGTTGGTCGAGTTTCTACACGCCGCGCGGTTCGACCGGCTGGGGGCCTTCCGCTATTCCGCTGAGGAGGGGACGGCGGCGTTCCGGCATCCGGACGCCGTGCCGGAAACCGTCAAGCAGCAGCGCCTCGACCAGCTCATGGAGGTTCAGAAGGCGATCGCTTTCGAAAAGGCACGCGCGGTCGTGGGCCGGAAGCTCGAAATCCTGATCGACCGGCTCGGCGACCGACGAAGCGGGGTCTGGGAAGGTCGTTCCTATGGGGAAGCGCCCGAAATCGACGGCGTCATTCACGTCCAGGGCCGGGATTTGAAGCCCGGCGGGTTCTATGACTGCGAGATCGTTGGGGCCGACGGCTACGACCTGATCGCCCGGCCCGTCGCGTCCCCGTTCCGGGCACCCGCCCGGGCCCTCCGGGTGCTCGCCCCTGCCAACGGCACGGGGGATTCGTCGAGCTGCCGGCCCCGCCGCCTCTGAAGAATTCAGCGTCATCCGGATCGTCCCCGAAACGCGTCGAGACATCCCGGCGAGGAGAACGAGGACGAAGACGTCGAGGAGAACGAGGACGAGGAAGACGGCGACGAGGGCGAGGACGGCGAGAACCTAGGGCATCCGAAAACTGGTCTCAGGGGACACCGTTTCGAGCTTTGTGGACCCCAAGTGAGGCTATCCGACATGCACGCAGGGGCGAAGAAGGCATTTCTTTTCATTGCCACCGGCTGTTACGTCGGCCTGACGCCGCGCTTTCCCGGCACGCTCGGGACCCTCGTGGCCATCCCGATCTTCTTGCTGGTCGGCCCCGCTCCGCCTGTCCACTTGACCCTGGCCTTGGTCCTGCTGGTGATCGCGATTCCGCTCGGGGACTGGGCGGAGCGACACTGGGGCTGCAAGGATCCTCAGGCCTTCGTGCTGGACGAGATCGTCGGCTACCTCTTCGGCGTCCTGCTCATCCCCTGGCCGCCCGCAAAGACCCTCCTCTGGGGCTTCGTGCTTTTTCGGGTCTTCGACGGTCTCAAGCCCTATCCCATCCGTCGCATCGAAAGGCTGTCCGGTGGGGCCGGAATCGTGCTGGACGACCTCCTGGCGGGGGTCTACACCAACCTCGCTCTGCGGTTTCTCGCTTGGCTCACGTCGTCCTTGTGAAAGGATTTTGCGGTGGCTCTCTGCCGCCGTGGCTTCGCGGTGGTCGCGCCGGAAATCTCCTGTTTCGGGGAGCGACAGACCGAATTCGGCCATCTCCGGATGGGCCACGGCGCGCCGACTACCACACCGTGCCGGAAATGCGGGCTGGTACACGTGTAAGGAAGTGCAGGTGCACTTGCCAACTCGTCTACTAGTACTGCCGCCGCTGCCGCGAGGAGGGTATTCGAAGCTGCTTCCGATACTTCGTCACGGTTCGCCGGGAGATGTTCATCCCCTTCTCCTTCAGCTTTGCCACGATCTCCTCATCGCTCAAGGGATTCTTCTTGTCCTCCTGGCGGATGATCTCCATCAGCTCCTGCTGGACCGATTTCGTTGAGATTTGAAGGCCGCCATCGCTTTCGATGCCGCCCGTGAAGAAATACTTCATCGGAAGGATGCCGCGCTGCGTCTGCATATACTTGTCCGAAATCGCCCGGCTCACCGTCGAAACGTGCACCCCCGTCCGGTCAGCCACCTCCTGCATTTTCAGCGGGCGCAGGTAAGCGATCCCCTTTTCCAGGAATTCCTCCTGCTGGCGCACGATCTCCGACGCAATCTTGAACACCGTGGCGCGCCGCTGCTCGATGGACTCGATGAGCCAGCGCGCCGCCTGGATTTTCTTGCGCACGAAGTCCTTCGCCGCCGGATCGCTGCTCTTGTCTTGCAGCATCCGTGCGTAGGCGGGACTGATGCACAACCGCGGTAGATAGTTGTCCTCCAGACGAATCTCGTACCGGCCGTCCACCTCCTCCAAGAGGACGTCCGGGACGACGTAATGGAGCTGCGTGTTGGAGAATTCGCTTCCGGGCCGGGGGTTCAAAGAGCTGATGAACGTCACGGCCGCCTTCACCTCCTCCAGGCTACGCCCCGTCTCCTTTGCGATCCTGGGCAGGCGATTCAGCCGGAGATCGTCCAGGTGGTGCTCGATGATGCGGCGCGGCAGCTCGTTCGCCGCGTCCGCCGGCATCTGAAGCAGCAAACACTCCTGCAAGTTGCGGCATCCCACGCCACGCGGCTCGAGAGCCTGCACCCGCTTCAACGCCTCCTCCATCTGCGCCCGCTGAATCTGCGCCCCATTGGCGTCACCGCGTCCGCCCACCAGTTCCTCCAGTGGGTAAAGCAGGTATCCGTTGTTGTCCAAGCTGTAGATGATCGTCTCGCAGAGCGCCCGCATGTCCCCCGGCAGGTCCACCAGCGCCAGTTGCCCCGTGAGGTGTTCCTGGAGCGATTCCGAGCGAGCGGGGGTGTTGTTCATCGCCGCCAGTTTCTTGTCCTCGTCCTCGTCCGAGGAAAAGCGGGCGGCGCCTCGGCCCGAAAAATACTCGCCCCAGTCGGCCCCCAGGTCATCGATCCGCGCCTCGAGTGCCGGCGCCGTCTCGCCCGTCTCCTTCGGCCGTTCCTCCACCACCGTCTCCGACGCCTGCTCCGGCTCGGCCTCCGGAGCGTCCGTCTCCATCTCCAGAGCCGGATTCTCCAGCAGCTCCTGATCGATACGCTCCTGCAGCGCCAGGATCGGAAGCTGAAGAATCTCGATGGACTGGATGATCTGAGGCGCCAGCACCATCCTCTGCTGGAGGCTCATCGTCTGATTCAGGCTTGTATGCATTCCAGGTCTCATCATGACCCATCGTGCCAGGGGGATGGAGGCCTCCCGATGCGGCGACAACAGCGGCTTCAGGTGGCCTGTGGATGGAGCACCTGCCGGCCCCTCAACGCGTCCGAAAGAATCGTCCTGCTCGCATGCTCGATCTGGCTGCCCGAGGGGATGCCCTTGGCGATGCGCGTCACCTTCACCTCGTAGGCCTCGAGAAGCTTCGAAAGAAACAACGCACTGCTGTCTCCCTCGAGGTCCGGATTCGTTGCCAGGATCACTTCCCGTACTTGACCCGACTTCACGCGCTCCACGAGCGCTGCCGCCGTAAGCTGGTCCGGAGTCACGCCCTGCAACGGTGCAATCCGACCCATCAGGACATGATAAACGCCGTGGTATTCATTCGTGCTTTCCATGGCCAGCAAATCCTTTGGCTGCTCCACGACGCAGACTACCTGCCGGTCTCGCCCCGGATCGCTGCAAATCTCACAGACTTCGGACTCTGTTATATTAAAGCAAACGGCGCAGTGCCGCAAATCATCCTTCGCCCGCCTTATCGCCTCCGCCAGCTTCATGGCCTCCTCGCGGTCCGACCTCAGAATGTGAAAGGCCAGCCGCTCCGCCGTCTTGTGCCCGATACCCGGAAGACTCGCCAATGCTTCGATCAGGTCTTCAACCGGTTTGCTGTAACTCGCCATGGCTTCGAGGTCCTTCCGCAAGATGTGACCCAGGGGCCTCCATGGGGTTTCCCGGTTCAGAAGTGCCGGAGCACTTCTGAACCGGGAAACTAACGTGCGGGTGAGTCGTGGTCATGACCCGCCCTGCCCGGACGCAGGTCCACCAGTCTGGCCTCGAACACCTCGAGCGCCTTGCGAAGCACCGGATTTTCCGCCAGTTCTTTCGCCGATGGGAGGGCCGCCTCGGCCTCCGGTGACCCCTGCCCGATCCCCGTTTCCGCCGCGCTCGAGCCCGGACCCCGCGCGGCAGGTCCTGGTCTGGCAGGAGATGCCGCGCGCACGGAATGCCCTGAGCGTGTCGAATGCCCTGAGTCCGCCGAAGGGGTCGAAGGGGCCGCAGGCCCAGGGTCCGTCGAAGGGGCCGAAGGGGCCGCAGGCCCTGAGTCCGTCGAAGGGGCCGCAGGCCCAGAGCGTGTCGCGGGCCCTGAGTCCGTCGAAGGGGCCGAAGGGGCCGCAGGCCCAGGGTCCGCCGAAGGGGTTGAAGGGGCCGCAGGCCCAGAGCGTGTCGCGGGCCCTGAGTCCGTCGAAGGGGCCGCAGGCGTCGAAGCCCCTCGCTCAGCCCCTCCAGAATCGGAAATCTCAACCGTCTCGATTTTCCAGGTTCGGCCTGTCAGCGCCTTCAACCGGTCCTCGATCAGCCTGCGTTTGGGCGGAACGCCGACGGAATTGCGGTGGAACGAATCCTCGCGACGGAAACCAAGGAGCACCCGGCCCGACGCGGACGGCAGCAATCGGGCGGACTGGAGCTGCCGTCCGAGAAGGTGATCTGCAGAGAGCAGCTCCGAGACGACCTTCGGCCAGGTTTCCATGAGGTCTCCGTTGCTGGGCGGGGTTTCAGGAGTCACGGCGACCGCTGTCGCCAGGGAGGCCATCGCCGGGGAAGCCGCGGGGCCGGCTGCCGTGGCGTCGGCCCCGCCGGGGTGCTCGGCGTCCACTGCGGACTCGGCAAGGGCGGTGCGGCTTCCCACAGTGGACTCTGCCTCGCCGCGGGCCTGGCCGGACGCGGGGCCGGTTGCCGGCCCGGCATCGGGCGGCCGCACGGGCGGCAGGGGTGGGCGACCGGGCACGGCCTGCGCTGTTTCGGGTCCCCGGGGCGCGCCGGTCGCTTCCGGCGAGGGGGAACCAGCCCGCGAAATCGCAGGTTTCGAAGTGACGCCGCCCGGCCCGGGGGACTGCGAAGGCCCACCGGCATCGGGCCTGGCCGGCCGGCGTCCCGGCCCGGCCGCCGCGGGCGGGGCCGGTGACGCTGCTATCGCCTGCGAAGCTCCGAACCCGCCGCGAGCCTCCAGCGCCTGCTCGAATTCGGCCAGACGCCGGAGGACCTCGCTCACCGGCTTCAGGTCCTCCATCGAAGCGATCTTCACGATAGCGACCTCGAGGGGTATCCGGACATTACCGCCGTCTCGGATGTGCCGCCGGCTCTCTCCCAGGAGCTGGATCATGTAGATCAGGCTATCCAGGGAGAACCGTGAGGCCTGCTTTTGCAGCCGCTCGAGCTCCTCGCGGGTCACTTCGAGCAGGGGCGAGTCCGGCCCGCCCACTTGGAGGAGCATCAGCAGGCGGGCATGGTCGATGAGCTGGCCGAGGAATTCCCCCATGTCCTTCCCCTGCTCGAAGAGGCGGTCGAGAGCCACGAGGGCCTCGGCCGCCTTTCGGTCCGCCAGCCGATCCACGAAATCCGCCACCTCCTCGAAGCTCGAGATGCCCTGGATTTCCCTCAAGGCCTCGATCGTGAGCCGCTGGTGGCCGAAGGAAATCAACTTGTCCAGAAGCGACTGCGAGTCCCGCATGGCCCCCCGGGCTGCTCGCGCCACGGCATGGAGAACGTCACCGCTCGCCTCGATCCCCTCCGCCCGGCAGATTTGACCCAGCCGCTTCACGATGTCCGCATTCGTGATCCGCTTGAAATCGAATCGCTGGCAGCGACTGAGTATCGTCTCCGGTATCCGGTGCACTTCCGTCGTTGCGAAGATGAACTTGACGTGCGGCGGGGGCTCCTCCAGCGTCTTCAGGAGGGCATTGAAGGCCTCCTTGGTCAGCATGTGCACTTCGTCAATGATGTAAATCTTGAAACGGGCCCGGGAAGACGTGTAACGAACGTTGTCCCGAATCTGGCGCACCTCGTCGATCCCCCGGTTCGACGCTCCGTCCAGTTCCAGCACGTCCAGGTCGTCCCCGCTGGTGATCCGCTTGCAGATGTCGCAAGCGCCGCAGGGCTCGAGGGTCGGCCCCTTCACGCAATTCAATGCCTTGGAGAGAATCCGGGCCATGGAGGTCTTGCCGACGCCCCGGGGCCCGCAGAACAGATACGCGTGCGCCACTCGGTTGAATTGAATCGCATTCTTCAGGGTCGTGGCAACGGCCTCTTGACCCGACACCTCGTCGAACTGCTGGGGCCGGTATTTCCGGGCAAGAACCTGGTAGGACATGGAAAAATTCAAAATGCCGTGCACCTCTCGTCGAATTCACTCCGAGCCCGCCACAAGCCGGCCCCGACTCAAGCCAGGGGACCCCACGGCACATGAATATAGTGTTTATGGCTGCTCCGTTCCCGGCCTGACCAGGTTCACACCTCTTCATTGCATGGGACCTAGCCGTCAACGCCAGAGCCAACCCGGACGCGCTCGAAGCCGAACCCTCGGATTGGAATTAAGCCCCGGTAAGCGGATTCCGGGTGCAGGGTACCGCTAGCCCCCCGCCTAGCACGGCAAATGTCAAAGATCGGACTTCGGGCTAACATCGAATAACCCCAAATATAGCAAATTCACGTCGAGATGGAAAGCGGGACCCGCCGCGGGCAGCGGTGAGAATCTTAGTGTGTCACTTCTCCGCGCCCCGCGCCGCGCCGCGCCGCGCCCACTACGTGGGCACCCGGTGGGCATCCGGTGGGCATCCGGCGGGCATCCGGCGGAGAAGTTGAAAGGTGTCCCGCCAGACTTGTCCCAGTGGGAGGCGGGGCGGGTGTCAGTTGATCCCGGAACTCTGAAACCTGACACCTTTTCGATCCTTGTTGGGTTGCGGGCTTCGCCCGCCTTAAGAATAGGCGGTGATGGTGGCGTCAGGGGGCGGCGGCGGGGCTGGGAAGCCGCCTTGCGCCGCCCGGAGGGTGCGACAGAATCCTATTCCTCAGAGAAGGCAACCGCGAGGGTGCGATGTTTCAGAATCCGCGGGGCCGCGCCGCCAGGCGTGCGTTTTTCTTCTGGCGATTCCTCCGACCCGCCCGCTATAATCCTGCCTCCTTGAGGAATGGGCGGCGGACAGAACATCGGGAGTTTTCCAGCGGTGAAATTCGCCATTTGTAACGAGACCTACCAGGGCTGGAGCTTTGAGGACCAGGTCCGCAGCGTAGCCGAGACCGGTTACCAGGGCCTTGAAATTGCACCCTTCACGCTGTCGGAGACCGCCTTCGATCTCACGCGGGAGCGACGCCAGGAGCTGAGACGCCAGGCCGCGTCTTACGGTCTCGAGATCACGGGCCTGCACTGGCTGCTCGTCAAGCCCCCTGGCCTCTACTTGACGGACCCGGACGAGAAGGTCCGGGCACGGACGGTCGAGTACCTCCAGGAGCTGGTCCGGCTCTGCTCGGACCTGGGCGGCAGGACGCTGGTATTCGGATCGCCGCGCCAGAGGAATCTGAAAGAGGGCGTCCGGTTCGAGCAAGCGTGGGGATGGGCGCGGGAGGGTTTCGGGCGCGCGGCGCGGACGGCGGGCGAGCGCGGCGTCTACCTCCTCATGGAGCCCCTGCCGCCTCCCGATTGCAATTTCATCCAGAATCTCGAGGAAGCCCGGCGCATGGTGGAAGCGGTGGGCCACCCGCATTTCCAGATGATGGTCGACGTGAAAAGCTTGTGCGCGGAAGGCCGGCCCCTCGATGAGCTGATCCTTGGCGTGGGGGACCGGCTTCAGTACGTGCACGCCAACGACGCCAACCTGCGGGGGCCAGGGTTCGGCAACACCGATTTCCGGCCCGTTTTTTCCGCTCTGACGCGGATGGGCTATCACGGCTACGTGTCCGTCGAGGTGTTCGATTACAAGCCGGACCCGGTAACGATCGCCCGGGAGAGCCTTCGGTATCTGCAGAAGACTCTGGCTGAAGTGCAAGGGAGAGTGTGAAACATGAGCCCGTTGATTCTTAAGGTCGACGCGGGCCGCCATGCCCGCATCCATTGCCCGGTCTCCACCGTCCTCAAGCCCGAAGGACTCGGCCAGACACAGCACCTGAGACTGTCCGTCGCCGGGGCCAGCACGCCTTGCCAGGTCGTGCCCAACGGGCAGGAAGTGCGCCTGACCTGGCTCCTCCGGCATCTGGAGGAAGGGAAGAAGAAACGGTATGCGTTGCGGTCCGAGCGCGGGTCGAAGGCCGCTGGCAACGGGGTGGAGCTGCTCGACCAGCCTGGGGAGCGCGTCAGCGTTTTCCTCAACGGGAAGCTGCTGACGCATTACTACTACGGTACGGCCTATCCGAGGCCGTTTCTCCACCCCCTCATCGGTCCCTATGGAAATACGGTGACGCGGGATTTCCCCATGCCGGGCGGACCCGAGTCCGAAAGAAGGGACCATAAGCACCACCGGTCGGTGTGGACCGCCTGGGGCGACCTGAACGGGGTGGACGACTGGAGCGAGGAGTCCGGACACGGGCGCGTGGTGCACCGGCGATTTGCGGAACTGGGGCAGGGGCCGGTGCTCGGCCGCGTGGTGGCCGAAAACGACTGGGTGAGCCGGGAAGGCCGCAAGGTTTGCGAGGAGGTGAGGGAGATGATTTTTTACAATGTGCCCGCCTCCTCGCGCGTGATCGACTACAACGTGACGTTCGTGGCCATGCAAGGCCCGCTGCGGTTCGGCGACACCAAGGAAGGCGGCATCCTGAGCGTGCGCGTGGCTACCTCCATGGACGTCACCTCCGGAGGGCGAATCCAGAATTCTTTCGCCGGGTTGAACGAGCCGGAGACGTGGGGCAAGCCTTCCCACTGGTGCGACTACTCGGGCCTGGTCGACGGGAAGAAGGTGGGCATCGCGGTCTTCGACCACCCGTCGAACTTCAGGCATCCCACAACGTGGCACGTCCGGAATTACGGGCTGATGACGGCGAACCCGTTCGGTCTCTCGCATTTCACGGGGAACAAGTCACGGGACGGCAGCCACGAGCTGCCGGCGGGAGGGCAACTGGTCTTCCGATATCGGCTGTTCGTGCACAAGGGAGACGCGGTGGAAGGCGGAGTCGCTGAACGTTACCATGACTACGTGAACCCGCCGGCAGTGTCCCAGGAAGCCGGGAAGGCCTGAGGAGGCCGCACCCGCATCGGGGTCAGAGCCCCATCGTTTCGCGCAGATGCTGCCGCGAGATGCGCAGGAGTTCCTCGAGGCTTCGGCCGCACTTCTTGCCGGGGATGGCGAGCTCGACGACGCACTCACCGGCGAAACCGATTTCTTCGAGAAGGCGGGCCAGCTCGCGGTAATTCGCATCGCCTTCGCCAAGCGCCTCGGTGCGGCTGCCACCCAACTTGTAGTCACGGATGTGGAGCTGGACGAGCCGGTCAGCATGTTCTCGGAGGAAGGCCTGGGGTTCCACGCCGCCGACACGCAACCAGTCGAGATCGGGTCCCAGCGGCAGAAGCCGCGCCGGGACGTGCTCCAGGATGAATCGAATGTCCTCGATGGGCTCGCCATGAGTATGATAGTTGAGCACGAGCCCCCTGGACTGAAACAATTGGGCCAGTTCCGTCCAAACACGAACCACCTGCTGGTTCTCTGCCTCGGTCCGCTGCGAGAAGCGCTTGCCTCCGCAACTGCATCCGCACATCAGGGCCGGGATTCCGCCCGCCGTCTCAGAGAGTCTCCGGCCGAGCCGGGCGAGCTTGCTGCTGTAGACGTCCATCGTCTTCAGAATCGTGTCGTAGGCCGCGAGGTCGCCCATGGCGAGGCCGTGGGACCCGCCGACGATGCGCAGACGATGCTTGCAAGCCGCGGCGGTGATCCGTTCCAGCCAGTCGTCCCCGTCGAACGTCGGCGCATGCAGCTCGATGGCCGGATAGCCGGTCCGGGACACCATCTCGAAGATGGAGTCCGTCTGCCGGGCGTGGTCGTAGCCGAACTGGCTGAAGATATACGTATGAGTTCCCAGGCGATATCGGAGCATCCGTTCACCTCTCTCCCGGTTGCTGCGGAACGACTGCCGCATCCCGTCTCGGCCCCTGCCGTTCGCTGTTGCACGGGCCGGTTTGAGGCAGCGCCTCGCTTACATTGTGAATGGCCAATACGAGATTATCATCTGGATCGTTCCCGCCCTGTCAATGTCCGGAACACATCTGTTCCCCCGTACCCGATGGAAAGACCGTGGCCAACCTTCGTTTGACTTGCGCATCCTGCGGAAGCCCTCTGGACCCGGAAGAAGCCCCGGGCCCCGGCACGGTGTGTCCGAGATGCGGCCGGCCCGTGCAGACGCCGGGTCCCAGTGCAGCCGAAGGCGTCGGACTGCCCGGGGGCGGATTCGCCGGTGAGAAGAAGGGCACGGCGACGATTCCCAAGTTTCTGGGCGGATTCGAATTATTGGAGAAGATCGGGGCCGGAGGAATGGGGACGGTCTTCAAGGCCCGGCAGGTCTCGCTGAACAAGATCGTGGCGCTGAAAGTTCTCAAGCCTTCCCTCGCCCGCAACCAGAAATTCGTCGAACGATTCCGGCGCGAGGCCCGGTCCGCCGCCAAGCTGAACCATCCGAACATCGTGACGGCCATCGAAGTAGGCGAGGCGGAAGGCTACCACTTTTTCGCCATGGAATACATCGAGGGGGAGACGCTCGCCCGGCGGGTGAAACACGGAGGCCGCCTCGACGAGCCTGCGGCGCTCGACGTGGCCGAACAGGTCGCCCTCGCGCTGTCTCATGCCTGGAAGGAAGGCATCATCCACCGCGATATCAAGCCGGAAAACATCATGTTGGCCGCCTCGGGTGAGGCCAGAGTGATGGACATGGGCCTGGCGAAAAGCGTGGAGCAGGGCGACGCCACGGTGACCCAGGCCGGCGGGGTGATTGGGACGCCGGCCTATGCCTCCCCGGAGCAGCTCCGCGGTGAAGTACACGATCTGGACGTGCGTACGGACATCTATTCCTTGGGCTGCACGCTCTATTTTTCAGTGACGGGCCGCATGCCGTTCGAGGGACCGACCGCCGCAGTCATCATGGCGCGGAATCTCGAGGAGACCCTTCCTCCCGTTACCGAGGCGCGGCCGGACCTCTCGACCGGGTTCGGGACGCTCCTGCGCCGCATGGTGGAAAAGGACCGGAAGAAACGGTACGCGAATCCCGAGGAGTTGCTGGCGGCGATCGGCAAGGTGCGCAGGGGCGAGCCTGTGGAATCCGCCGCCAAGCCGGCCGCCGTAGCCTCTGGGGCGGCCACGGGGGGAGCAGCCTCAGGGATGGGTCGTCTGGTCGGCAAGGCCAGGCGAGTGCGGCTCTCGGCCCAGAAACGGAGTTCCTCGGCAAGCCCGATGCTCGGCCTCCTCTCGGTGACGCTGGTCGTGATTGTCCTGCTGGCTCTCTACGTGGAGGGCCGGAGGCCGGAAGAGGAAGAGTGGAATCGGTCCCGGACCACGACCTCGGTGGCGAGGGCGTCCCCGCGGCCAATGGGGCGCCCTCCGCAGACGTCCACCTCGGTGAGACCCGCCGTTTCGGGCACGAGGAACCCTGGCAAGGGAACGAAACCCGCCGGCTTCAGCCCCGGAGGAGCGGCCTCTTCACCGGCGGGCGCTGGGACGGGGAAGTCCGGCGGATTGGCCCCGGAGGTCGTCAACGAGCTTCGCAACGTCATGAGGGCCATGCGCATGGGCCGTGAGACCGTCGATACCGCGGTGGCCCTGCAAGTCGCACGCCTGAGATCGGCCTGGGCTTTCGAAACTCCTGAGAAGGTCGAGGACCTCGAGCCGCGGTTGCTGGTCCTGCGCGCGCTGGTCCGGGACGGCGTGGTGCACGGCTCCGCCTCCTCCGAGGTGGTCAGCGATTGGATCGAGGACGTGTGGACGCGAAAGCAGGAACAGGCCGATCTCCCCATGCTGCTGGGATGGCGGCGCTGGTTGCGGAGCAGCCCGAATCTGTCGTTGTCCACCGCTGAGAACCTGGATGAGAAGCTCGAAAAGCTCCTGGATGACGCCCTCGCGCCGCTCCGGGGCAAGGTCACCCAGCTCGAACAGGCCGGCCAGGCCGCCGCAGCCCTCCAGGAATATGAGTCGGTGAATGCCCAGGGGGGCGACCTCCTTCCTCTGGCTTTTCACGAGGAATATGAACGGTTGAGCCGGGCTGCGGGCCGGGGCCCCCAGGAGCGTGTTGCCGCTTGGACGAAATGGCTTCGAGCCGCGAGGAAGTCCCTGACCCAACGCGACTACGCGGCAGCGCTCGCTCTGCTTCGGGAACAGCGAGGCGAACTGGAGAGTCTCGGACCCGCCCGTGACGAGGAGGAGGCGGACCTGTTGCTTCTGAAAGATTTCATGGAAGCCGTGCAGAAGGCCCTGCCAGAGACCGTGGGCAAAACGCTTACCGTGCAAGGCACTCGCGGCGTCGTGCGGCAGGTCGCCGGCCAAAACCTCCTCCTGGACTCCGGGGGACGAGTGTCCACGTTCAGTCTCCAGGACCTGCAGGGACCGCAACTGCTGGTGCTCGTCAAGGACTACCTCCGGACTCATCCTCAGCGGGCCCGGATGAAGGTCTCCTTCCTCATCCATGAGGGGCTGCCGGACGAGGCGGAGGCCCAATGGAGGGAGGAAAACCTCACCCAGGTTCAGTCGGCCCGATTCCAGGACATGGTCCGGGCTCAACGAGCGGCCGACGAGCCCGGCGGCCTCCAGTCGATCCTGGATCGTTAGCGAGGCGCTGCATCAGACCGATGCGTTGTGGCACGAGCAGGCTGCCCCAGGTCAGCACCCGCTCTCCCCAAAGGTCCCGAAGCTTATCCATGGATTTTACCGCGCGGGCGTACTTCTCCCGGACCGGAAAGTCGAAAAGCCAGAGCTGGCCCGGGGAGGAGCAGGGGAGCAGCCCGGACACGCTGACGCCCAGGTGGCGCACGGGCTGGCGAACGCCTTTGGACGGCCCGGCCGGGCCGGACTCTTTCCTCCCCTCCCCCGGCTTCACCGTGTTCTCGTAAAGAAATCGAGCGACTTGGAGAATCTCCCCGTCCAGACAAAGAGGCCGGTCAACGGTCAAGCTCCGCGAGAAAGTGGAGAAGTCGGCGAAGCGAGTGGTCAGAGTGACCGTTCGGCCAGCCATCTGCTGCTGGCGGAGGCGGCGTCCGACCTTGCAGCAAAGGGCAGTGATGACCTGGTGAATCCACTCCTCATCGCGGCTGTCCCGGGCCAGGGTGAAGCTGTTGCCCACGGACTTGGGCGGCGGGTTGGCCTCTTCGGGAATCACGGGGGAATCATCGATGCCTCGGGCCGCCAGATGCATCCAGCGGCCGGCTACTCCGAAGAGGCGCTCGAGCGCTGGAAGCGGGTAGGCCTTGAGGTCGCCGATGGTCCGAATGCCCAGTTTCTCGAGCTTCTCCGACGTCTTCTCTCCAACGCCAAAGAGCTCCTTCACGGGAAGGGGATCATATTTCGACTCCAACTCGCTCGGGAAAAGCGTGGAAAAACCATCGGGCTTGGACAGGCCGGAGGCGGTCTTGGCCAGAAGTTTGTTGCTCGATAGACCCACGGAGGCGGTCAGATCCATCCGCTTCCGGATGGCCTCTTTGAGCCGATGAGCGAGTTCCCAGGGCCCCCCGAAATGGGAATGGGTCGCCGTGACGTCCAGGAAACTTTCATCGATGCTGAAGGCCTCGACCAGCGGGGTGAACTCCTGACAGATCGCCTTCAGCTTCAAAGAGTGATAAACGTATTTCTCCGGACGGCCTTCAATGAGGACCGCTTGTGGACAGAGCTGCCTCGCTCGGGAAACGGGCATGCCCGCAGAAATACCGTAGTTCCGGGCCGCATAGTTGGCCGAGGCCACCACCGTTCGGGTCTCCGGGTCGCCGCACACAATCACGGGCCGTTGCGCCAGGCCCGGGCTGGCCAGTTCCTCGACGGAAGCGAAAAAGGCATCCATGTCCACATGCAGGATGACGCGTCCCTGCACGGGAGTGCACGCGGGCGCAAGACCGGTAGGTTCAAGTCGGGCGAATCGCATGGCTTAAGAAAAACAGCGAAGCTGGCGCTTCCAACCGACCCGTTGAGGGACCTTCGCATCCCATGGGTCACGGTTTCTATTTAATGTTCAGCGGCGGAAATGCGGACACGCATTTCCGCCGCTGAACATTAGAACCGATCGGGCCGCACCAGAGTGAGGTCAGCCAAAGGCGGCTCGCCTGTGGCAATCTGCGAGACCAGCTTGCCCGTCGCCGGCCCGAGCGAAACGCCGATCATCGCATGGCCGGCCGCCACGACCAGATTATCATAGGCCCCGGGGCGGCCGATGAAGGGCAAGCCGTCCGGCGTGCAAGGCCTCAATCCCCTCCAAATCTCCACTAGTTCCAAGCTGCCCAGGCCCGGCAAGTAAAGCGGAACGGCCCGTAATATCGCCTGGACCCTCCGTTCCGTGATGGAGAAGTCCATGCCCGCCAGCTCCAGCGTGCCAGCAAATCTCAGGTTCTCGCCCATCGGAGTCACACCGACCTTTGCCTCCGCCAGGAGAAGCGGGGTGTCGGGGCATGCCGCAGGCCGCCGGACCGTGACGCTGTAGCCCTTTGCAGGCTGGATCGGCAGTTTCAGCCGCAGTCCCCGGGCCAGGCCCGGCGACCAGGACCCGCACGCCAGCACCACCTCCCGGGGCCGAAACGAGCCTCGGGTAGTCCTGACCCTTGTCATGGACCGGCCTTCCCATTCGAAGCCCAGCACTTCCGTCCCTGGCCTGAGGGTCACTCCCATTTCTCCCGCCACGTGGGACAGACCCTTGACGAACCGCGCCGGGGCCAGATGCGCATCCTCTGGGTAGTAGACCGCCCCGATCGCCGGTGTATCCAGCCCGGGCTCGATCTGACGTATCTCTGCCGGGCTCAAGATTTTCGAAGGGATGCCGATCCCGTCGAGCATCCGGGCCTCATCGGCCCCTTCCTTCAAGGCCTTCTCCGTCCGGTAGAGACCCAGCAGGCCCTTCCGTTCAAAGTCGAACTGGAGTCCATCCAGTTTCGCCAGCTCCTTGTAAAGCTCCAGGCTGGCGCGGCTGAGGTCCCTTAAGAACGGCATGGCGCGCCGAGCTGCATCCGCGCGGCAGGCGCCCCGAAACTTCCAGAGCCATGCCAGCAATTCCACATCGAGCCGCGGCTTGATGTAAAACGGGCTGTCCGGGTTGAACATCCACCGGAGTCCCTTGGCCATCACGCCGGGCGCGGCCAGGGGCACGCTGTGGCTCGGAACGATCAGGCCCGCATTGCCGTAGGAGCAGCCGGAGCAGACCTCACCCTTTTCCACGAGGGTGACTTCCCGGCCCCGCTGGCGGAGGTAGTAAGCCGCGCACACGCCCACCACGCCCCCGCCGATCACCAAAACGTCCACGGACCGGTCTTCGAACATGTCGCCAACGCTCCTTCAAGCTACTTTCCTCGGATGTGCACACTTTGCAAAGTGTGCACGCGGCGCCGGGAAGGTCTTGGCCCTTGTCAGAAATCCGAAGCGGTCTTGGAACGGTGGTGTCCAGCCGCGAATTTCCATACGGCGAGCGAACCGCTACGATGTCCACAAGATTCCGCGTCGCCGAGCACGCTTCTCATGGCCGGGCTACTCTCGATCCTCCTAGCCTCCGCAGCGCTGCACGCGCTTCGGGCCGAGCCTGCCGCCGTCCCCCTTTTCATCGACGTGGCTCGCCAGGCCGGCATCGAGCTTCCCCACGCCTGCGAGGGCGTCGCCTTCGGCGACGTGAACGGAGACGGCCGGCTGGACCTTCTCGTTGCGGTTTATGATACCCCTGCCGCCCTGTTCCTCAACCAGGGCGGATTCCGATTCCAGCGCTGGCAGCCTGCGGAGGGGCCGACGCCCTTCACGGGCCAGAATATGGCGGTGGTACTCGGGGACATCGACAACGACGGCGACCTGGACGCGTGCATGACGCGAAGCGAGGAGAACCGTCTCTACGAGAACGATGGGCACGGCCGATACACGGACATCACCGCTCGGGCCGGAGTGGGCAACCGCGGCTTCAGCCGGGGCGCGTGCTTCGCCGATTTCAACGGCGACGGCCTGCTCGACCTTTACGTCGTCAACTCCGAGAACGGCCCCAACGCCCTTTATCTGAACCGAGGCGGAAACCGCTTCGAGGACTGGTCCGAAAAATCCGGCACGGCCGACCGCGGCGATGGATACGGCCTGGCGGCCGGGGACGTGGACGGCGACGGGGACACGGACCTTTTCGTGGCGAACATGCCGACGCCGGGCCGGCCCGAGCTGGACGACTGCCGGCTCTTTCAAAACCGTGGCGGCGCGACGTTCAAGGAGGTCGGTCATGAAGCGGGCGTCGCCAAGGCCGGGCCCGCCCATGGCGCCCACTTCACGGACTTCGACAACGACGGCGACCTGGACCTCTTCGTCTGCATCATCGCCAAGCCGAACCGGCTCTACGTCAACGACGGCCACGGGGCCTTCTCCGATCGGGCTCGGGAGGCCGGCGTGGACGACACGGACCAGGACGTCGGATGCGCTTCGGGCGACCTCGACCTCGACGGCTGGCCCGACCTGTTCGTCACCGCCTGGGGCACGAACCGGCTCTACCTGAACCGGGGCGGGCTGCGTTTCGTCGAGTCGGGCCGTGAGGCGGGCGTGCGGCTGGAATCGCGCTGCACGGGCGTGGCTCTGGGCGACCTGGATGGGGACGGCGACCTCGACGCCTACCTGGCCAACTATGGCCCCGACCTGCTCTACGCCAACCTGGCGCGCTCGCCCGAGGACGGCGGGCCCGGCCATTTCCTGATCGTCGAGGCCATCGGCCGGCGGACGAACCGGTCCGGCATCGGTGTCCGGGTCAGCCTTCACCTCCAGCAGCCTGACGGAGGCCAACCGGCACCGCTGCTCGGTGTCCGAGAGGTCACCGCTGGCAATGGCTACAATTCCATGAGCGCACCCGTCGCTCATTTCGGCACCCTACACGCCGGTCCCTTCATGCTCCGGGCACGTTTCCCGGTAAGCCAGGCCGAGGTCGTCCTGCAAGACGTGAGGCCGGACCAGACCATCCGGATTGAGGAGCCTGCTGGGACGCCGTAAGGGGAGCACAGGTCCCGGAATTTCAATGTTTGGGCTTTACCATCATGAAATCTCAATCCTCGTCGGCCTTGGGTCCATCCGTCGGGGTCGCGGTCGAATCCCCGCCGGACCTTCCCCGCCGGGAGGTGGGCGCGCTGCCTGCCTTATAGTACCGGGAGTCTCCTGCGCCGCGCCCGGCGCGGCCGGCGGGTCGGTGGGGAGCGCTGATATTCAAGAACCCTTTGGAAGCCATCGAGGAACCTCCCATGAGCCATCACGGCCTCGTCCACTGCCGGATTCTCTTCCTTCTGCCCATCCTCTGGATCGGCCTGGCCGCCTCCGCGCCCGGCGAGGCGACGCCGCCCGCCGACGCGGCCGTGCTCGAGAAATTCATTCGCGAGTCGGTCCGATTCCGGCCCTCGACGCTTCCCGTCGTCCGGCCCGGCGAGAGCCGGGCAACACTCGCCCTCGAGATCGAAAACCCGGGCGGGCAGCACCCGGCGACTCGGGAGCTTCAGCTCGAGGTCGCCTTCTCCCAGGACAGTCCCGAGACCGCCTTGAAACAGACCGTCGCGGTCCCCCGCCTGGCCACCGCCAGGTTGAAGTTTGATTTTCAACTTTCCGACGGCGCGAAGGCCGAAATCTCCGCCGGCCTGCCGGGCCAGCGCGCCCATACCGCGTCCTTCCGGGCGCTGAACTGGAGACGCCGCGAGTGGCCCGTATTGCGGGCTTCGCCGCACGGTGAGTGGATACGGAATCTCGCTGGTGACGCGGTGATCCTCTTCCAGGGGCCCGGTCCTTCCACGGGCGAATCCGGCGGCTCGGTGAGCGCGTCCGATGGTACTTCGAGCACCTCCCACTCCGACGCCGTCAGGCCTTTCACCGTGGCCGCCATCACCAGCGCCGCGGTCTGGGATGACTACTATCTCCCCGATCCCGCTGCGGACACCTTCCTCGCGCAGCTTGTCGCACCCCTCCGGGACTCGGCGGTGATCGTCGATGCGACTTCCTGGGGCCTCGCTCCTCACGTCCTGGCCGAGGTGGTGGACGCGGTCTCCGCCCGCCGGCCGGACCTCATCCTTCTCAGCCTGGGCGGACACGAGGACTACTCCGAGCCCGACCCGCAGCTCTTCGAGAATGCCTTCGAGGCCACGATCGACCGGCTGCAGACCCTTTCCCGGGCCAGGATCGTCATCCTGTCTCAGCCTCCCAGTTTGCGAGGTCCCGAAGGCTTCCGTCCCGCGGCGGAGGTCGCCCGGCGCATGGCCCGGCAACACGGCCTCGAGTTCATCGATACCGCCGAAATCCTGGCAGGAGGCGGGACGCCGCTGGGTGACCTCTTCGGCCGCATGATGCCCAATGCTCAGGCCCACGGGCTGATCGCCCGCGCCCTGGCGGCTCGCCTGAAGGATTTCCTTCCGGCCGGCCGGAAGGCCAGAAAACAGGCACGGGCGGCCTCTCCGGCTGTCCCGCAAATCGACGCCTCCGCTCCGCCCGCCGTGGATGTCCTCCGCGGCCGCATCCCGCCACTGGCCTCCGAGCAGGGCAGCTTCCGGTGGGAAGAGGTTTCCGGGCGACTCGCTCATGCACACCCGGCCTCGCCCCAGCAATCCCTCCACGGCTTCCAGAATGGTTTTCCACTGAAAGTGCCAGCGGACGCCGAAATCGTCCAGGAGGTCTTCCTGCCCGCCGAAGGCGCGCCGAAGGCCTTGATGATCGCTTTCACCTCGCTCGGGCGATACGCGCCCGCGCAGGGCATCGATGGCTTGCACCAGCCGGACGCGTTGCACCGCGCCTTCTGGGGCGGTCCGGTGATCACGCTGGGCCAGGATCAGAAGGGGCGCGGCTACCTCCAGGCCGGGCCCCTTCCTGCCGCGGGGCAGTGGGCCGAACTGGCCGTGAAGGCCGTGGACCTCGGACTCGAAGGCCGTTACCTGTCGGCGCTCAACTTCGTCACCTCCAACGGGCTTGCCTGGTGGGGCCGGACGCGAGTCCGCACCGCTCGCTCAGATTCGGCCTGGGTGGACGCCGCGTTCCCGGTCGGCGGCCAAGCCCTCGATTGGGCCTGGCGTGAGGAGGAGGATAAAGCCAGGCCCCGAGCCCACTTCAATCTCCCGGCACAGATGTCCAACTCCTATGCCTTCGAATTCAAAAGCCCCATCCCCGTCCCCGACCGGTTCACCTTCATCCAGGAGGTGCGCATCGATCCGGAGTGCCGGCCCGAGGAGATGGCCTTGCACATCGGAGGCGCACGGCACGTCTGGGGCCGATTCCGTTCAGAGGACTGGCATGCTTCCGGGCATCCCGCTTCCTGGTCCTTCTATCACGGCCCCCTCCCTCCGTCCGGAAACTGGACGCGCCTCGAGATACCGGTGGCCGAGGCCGCGCTCGCCGCTTCCCTCGCCGTCCAGCCGGAAGGCTCGAGAGTCTACCCGTTCAGAGGGAACGCCATTCGGGAGGTCCGATTCGAAGCGCGGCACGGCAGGGCCTACTGGGGCCTGACGGCTTTTTCACCGGCCACCAGGGACCCGGCGGCCGCGCAGCAGCCGAAAACCGCCCCCCCATCAACGGCCGGACCGGAATCGCACGTGCCTGCGGCCGGGCCCTTCGCCTGGCTCTCGACGCATCGCACCGGAAACGTGCTCTTCGATGGCCAGGCATTCCCCCTGCGGCTCACCGTCGCCAACCGCTCGGCGGACACCGAGTCCTTCAGCGCCTCCGTCCGGCTGCTCGACCTCCATGGCGAGGAGGTCATGGGCTACCCGCCGGCCCGAATCGCCGTGCCGGGCCGGGGCGAGGCCACGGTCCCCTTTGCCTGGGAGGGATCGGGCCGCGGCTTCTTCACCGCCGTGGCCGCCGTGGAGGGACCTTCCGGGCGGGCCGAAGCCACGACCACGCTGGCGCGCCTGCCTTCCAACGTCAATCTCGCCGAAAAACCCATCTTCATGTATGAGAACAGCGGCTATTTCCGAGACATCTTTCGCCTGATGGACCTCACGGCTACCGGCCGATGCCGCTCCATGGGCATCGAACAGGAACAGTTCCGCATCCGGTCCTACGACGATACGCCGTGCCGCGGGCGTGAGCCGGGCACCGAGCCGTTGCTCTCCGACTACCGCGACGCCCGCGAATTGGCGGCTCGCCGCAAGGGCACTCCGCTCCGGCCCCGCTTCTGGTTCACCATCAGCTCCGACGAGCAGAACCTGAACTGGCACAACCTCGAACGCTGGTCCGAGACCATCCGCTGCACCGCCCTCGGGCTCAAGGCTTCCGACCCCGATTGCATCGTGAGCACGCCGGAGATCAACAGCATCGCGATGGGATTCATCGAGAAGCTCGGAGAGAACCACACGTTCGACTACCTGGACCTTTACGACACCTACGGCTGCTCCCTGCCGGTGCCGCCGGAGTGGACGAACAAATACTGGCTGCTGGACACCGCCGCCCTCGCCATCATGAATGAGACCTTCGGACACCGGCTCACCCAGACGGGTCTCCAGTACAGCACAGGCAACCATGGCCGTTGCTGGGGCATCCCCGAGGAGCACCAGGCGGCGTATTACGTCCGCGGCGACATCCTGCGCCGGGCCGATCGTGTGGACCTGATCTCCTACTTCAAGTTCAGGGAATGTCCGAACGTGAACATCTTCGAGGTCAAGGACGCCATCACCCACTTCGACCTGACTCCCAAGCCCGCCTTCGTCGCCCTCTGCACCGCCTTTGCCCGGCTCGACCGCGCCCGCTACCTCGGGCGATTTCATGCTGGCCGCGGCAACCACCTGCACCTTTTTGAAAAACCCGACGATTCCGGGCTCCTCCTCGTGGCCTGGACCACCGAGCCCGCGCCCCAGAAGGTTCTTCTCGACACCCATTCGAGCCGGATCGAGATCACGGACATGCTGGGCCGGGCCCGCGGTCAGGAAACCGCCCGCGGCATCGCCGCCCTGCGGCTCACCGGCGAACCGATTTACATCGACGGACTCGCGCCCGCGGTCACCGCCGAGGACTTCTTCGAGCCGGCATCACTCCTGAGGCCGATCGAACGCCGCGAGAGGGCTCTCCGCCGCGTCTTCCTGGCCATCGAGAACCACCGCAAGGCCGAGGACGGCTACGGCGACGCGCAGCGGACGCGCGGCGACTTCGTCCGCGTCGCCGGCGATACCTTCTCCGTCAAGGTCAACGTCTATAACCTCGGCGACCAGCCCGCCCGAGGCGAGGTCCGCCTTGCCCTCCCGCTCGGCCTCCTGGCCAAGCCGGAGAGCCTCCCCTTCCAGCTCGAACCCGTCTCCGCCGCCACCCTTACCTTCAGCGTCGAGATCCCCTTGGACGTCAGCCCCGGGCTCGGCCGCATCGTCGCCACTGGTGCGGCCGAAGGCCTCAGCCTCGACGACTTCACGAGCGACCTGCTCGTCCTTTCACCTCTGCAGGTGCTGCCAATCGAGGGGCCGCCTGAGCCGGGCACCCGCCTTCAGGTCCGTTTCACCAACCCGAGCTGGCGGGCCGCCGACGCCGACCTCCGGCTGGTCCTGCCTCCCGGCTGGCGCGTCGATCCCGAGGAAATCCACCTGGCGAGCGTCGCGGCGGGCGGCGTCGATGTCGCCCGTTTCGTCCTCGTGGAGACGCGGCCCCTCCCCTTCCATGCCTATCCGGTCACCGTCACCGCGAAAGTGGGGGCCGAGACGGCCGTGCTTTCCGACAACCTGGATTTTGCGACCATCGCCGCGGTGACCCGGCCGCCCGTGCTCGACGGCCGCCTGGACGACTGGCCGGACGCTGTGCCCCTCGATTACGGCCAGAAGGCCAACAACTACATCTACCTCCAGCTCCGGGAAATGCTCGATCGCACCAACTTTTCCGCCACCATTCGCGCTCTCCATGATCCGGACAACCTCTACCTCAGCCTGGACGTCCTGGATGATCACATCTGCAACGAGGATACAAAACACGGGATTATGTGGGACATGGACGCGTGGGAGATCAAGTTCGATCTCAACGGCGACGAGCAGGCGGACGGCCAGGTCAACGTCGCACCCACGGGCCGGAGCTATTTCCATCCGTCCGATCCCCGGGGCGACCCGTTTCCATTGCTGACAGGCGGCCGAGGCCTGGTGCGGGTGGCCTCGAAGGTCTACCGCGAGGCCAGGGCCGACCGGCCCCGCGGCTACACCATCGAACTGGCCATCCCCTGGCGCTATTTCGAGGGCGGCCATCCGAAAGCTGAAGCCGGACGCCAGATCGGCCTCGCCTTCTTCTGCGTCGATGAGGATTTCCGTTCCTGGTCCGCAAGACCCTGGAGCTTCGATGTCGGCAAAAAGGGCTTCGGCTGGTTCGTCCTCACCCAGCCCCGGGTCTCCTTCGCCGACTCGATGCCCCGGGCCGCCGCCCCACGGTCCGCCAGCCGGGCCCGGTTGCCCGGGGACTTCGCCTCGGCCCGCGCCCGCATCGCCGGCCTCGTCTTCGGCCAGGCCCTTGCCGGCGACGCGGAACGCTTCCCGGACACGGGCCTCGACCTCCCGAGCCGAGAGAAAGCGGGCCGACTCTGGTTCACCGGGCCCGGTTTCGTGGAATACGAGTTCGACTTCTCGGGCGAAGCCGGCCTGCCTGACTGCGAAGCCATCGAGTTCCAGGCCGAGCTCTCTTCCTGCTACACGCCCGGCAACACCCACTACGCCATGCCCGGCAACCCCACCGAGGTCGCCCTCCTCCTCAATGGATTCGATGCCGGCACCTACCTTTGCCCCGGCGATCCAGGCGTGGATGGCTGGCTGGTCACTTGGCGGGCGGACCGCTCCGGCTGCCACATCAACGGACGGCGAGTGCTGCCTCCGCTCCCACCTGAGTTTTTTCAGGGCCTCGCCCAGTCCAAGGTCCGGGCACGCCTGTCCGTCCTGGAGTCGTCCGCCTACTCCCGAGGCGGCCTCAAGCTCTACGGGATTGACAGCACCGGCATGCACAGCACGGACCTCCTTCTGCGGGTGCTGTGGAAAGACTGAAGCGAAGCGGAAAGTGCCACGGCCGGTGGGGCCGGCTCCACCGGCCGTGACACCACTCACCGACCTCTGCCCCGGACGACCTGCGCCATCTGTTCAATCCCCTCCTCGTGCTGCTGGCGATACTTCCCCAGCGTCGGCCGCCAGACGGTCTGCTTCCATGGAAATTCCTCAACCGCACCGTCCGGCGACTCCGGCATTCCCACGGCGTTTACGCGCTCCACGTCCGATATTGACCTCCCACTCCACTTTCATGATAATCTTCATGGCCTTACCTTCTTCCAGTCGCAAGCTCTTAACTCCATACACAACGCGACCGGGAGGTAGCGGAAGGGGTGAGCGTTCCGTCCGAGAGATGAGATTTGAGGGCTCAGACGAAGCGCTGGCGCGCTTCGCTACAAGAATCCGCGAAGCGCTGAATCATCATCGGTCACGAAATCGGGCGGGGCCGTCTCCCCGAACTTATTGAGATGACACGAACCGCCATGTTGGCGAAGCCCCTTCTCCTGCTCTCTTTGCTCCTCGCCCCGAATTGGGTCTGGCCCGAACGGGTCGAAATGGCCCGGATCGATACACCAGCCAAGGCGCGGGCCGCACAGTCCGCCTGGGCCGCCCGCGTCGGCAAGCCCGTGCAATGGACCAATACCATGGACATGAAATTCCAGCTTATCCCGCCCGGCGAGTTTCCCATGGGATCGACCAGCGGCGATGAGGACGCTCCCCAGCATCCGGTCCGCCTCACCCACCCGTACTACATCGGCACGCATGAGGTCACTCGAAAGCAGTACGAAGCCGTCACGGGTCAGCAGCGCTCGGCCTACTTCCCGGGCCCCGACATGCCCATCAATTTCGTGTCCTATTATGAGGTGATGGACTTCCTGAACGATCTCAACAAGAAGGAAAAACGAGAGGCGAAAACGGGTTACCGGCTGCCTTACGAGGCGGAGTGGGAGTACGCCGCCCGGGCGGGCTCGACCGCCGATTTCCCCACCGGGAACTCGGTCAAGGACCTGGAAAAGGCCGGGTGGTTCTATGACAACAGCGAGGACACGACGCATCCGGTGGGCCAGAAGGCCCCGAATGCCTTCGGGCTCTTCGACATGCATGGGAACGTCTGGGAGTGGTGTCTGGATTGGTACGACCCGGACACCTACCGCCACAGTCCGATGGATGACCCCAGGGGCCCTGCGCGCACGCTGTACTGGTATCGGGTGCTGCGGGGCGGATCGATTTACTACGGCGTCAAGGCGTGCCGGTCGTCGAATCGCGGCTTCTACCAGGACTCGCGGACGGAACGAAACATCGGTTTCCGAATCGTGCTTCCGGTGGAGTAATAGGCGCTGAGGGTATCTGCCGTGGACTCCAGACGTTTTTTCATTGTCGCGGTCTTCCTCAGCCTGGCTGCCGGGGCTGGCGCTGAGCCCGCCATGAAGTCTTTCCGTTGGCTCGAGATGACCCCGATCGAGAAGGAGGCGCTCGAGGACGACTCGGGCAAGCTCCATGCCCGGCCCACCTGGTACACGCCCTACAACACGAGCCGGCCCAAGATTCCCAGACGATCGCAGGTGATCGGCGACCGCATGGAATACCTGGCGGACGACCCGGTCGGCCAGTTCCTGGTCTATTTCATCGGGCAGGACCACCTCGTTGCAGGCGCGAAACTCGTGCTCGAGCTGGTGCGCGGGGAGCAGGAGGACGGGGCTCGAATCGCCGCCCATGTCCTCTCGCCCGTGCCCACGCCCAAGGTGGCCTTCCTGCTCGAGACGGCCCGACTCGAGGCGGGCACCTATTGCATGACCGCACGGCTCAAGGGGGTCGCACGCGCCCGCAGGATACCCGGCTTCGTCTTCAAAAAATCCGCGGAATCGAGAAAGCTCGTGCCGTTTCCACCGGATGGCGTCAAGCTCCTCGTCCATGATCAGGCCCACGCGCCGGATGGCGTCTGGCCCATCACCACCGGCGTGCCCCTGCCGCGGCAGGCGGCGGACTCCGCGGACCGCTTCGCACTCCTGGAGAACGGGCAGCCCGTGCCGGCCCAGTTCATCGCCCGCTCCACCTGGTATCCGGACCAGCAGGTCCAGTGGCTGGGCCTTGACTTCCTGGCGAAGTACGACGCCGGAAAATCCAGGGACTATCGGCTCGTGCGGCTGCCCGGCGGCGACCGCGTTCAGCCGATGGCTACACCCTTGAAACTGTCCGAGACCCCCGAGGCCTTCCTCATCGATACCGGCGTCATCCGGTTTCAGGTCGGCCGGCGCTCCTTTGCCGGAATCGAGGACGTGCGTCTCGTGCGCCCGGACGGCTCGTCCGGCCCCGCCCTGGTCTCCGGGCCCGGCGGGCCGTTCCTCGTGGACGAGCGCCACGTTCTTTACCTCGCCTCCTGGGATGAGAACGCGAAGGTCACGGTCGAGGAGGCTGGCCCCGTGCGCGCCACGATCAGCGCCATCGGCTGGTATCGTTCGGAGCACGACGAGAAGTGCTGCATCTTCCAGACGCGCCTGAGCGCCTACGCGGGCCTGCCCTGGATTCATTTCAACCACCGGACCATAGTGACTTATGACACGGATCGCAAAAGGCTCAGGGCGCTCGGCTTCCTGGTCAAGCCCGTGGACGCCCGGCGCTGGGCCCTGGGCGCGGATGGCCAGGTCATCTCCGGCGAAATGCCTCAGCCCGGCAAGGACGCCCGCGGCCAGCCGCTGCCGGCGGATACGGTCTGGCTGCACCAGGACCGGTGGGACCGTTTCCGCCTGATGCGGGGCGCATCGGTCTTCCCCATACCCGCCCCGCAGCCGCCGCCACAGCCTATCGCCGCGGGGAAAAAGTCCGACGGCTGGCTCACCCTCGGGCTCTCGACCGGCGACTCCGTGAGCCTTCTTACGCGCAGCCTCTGGCAGCTTTTCCCGAAGGAGATCGAGGCCGGGCCCGACCTCCTCGCCTTCCACGTCTGGCCGCGGCACGGCCACACGGCCTTCACCGAGGAGGAGGAACTGGAGCGCCGCAACCTCCACAAGCTCTACTACGCGCACCAGGGGGAGTATCTCGACCTCCGGCTGCCTCAGAAGTACTTCAACGTGCTTCAGGGGTATGGCACGATCATCGAGAACCAGGAGCTGAATGGGGTGACGGGCAACGGCCAGGGTCTCGCCGCCAGCAATGACTTCTGTCTCTGTTTCCAACCTGCGCCGACCCCTTCCGGCGAAGGCGGGGACGCCGGGAGCGCCATCGTCCCCCTGGCGAGGCTCTACGTGCAGAATCTGCACGCCATCGCGGACCCCATCTGGAATGGTCTGACTGAAGTGGAAGGCCGTTTCGCCGGCCGGAACGCTGAAAGGTTTCCCGAGTTGGAGCGCATCCTGGACGAGGGCTACCGCGGCTTCATGATGTCCGTGGACGTCCTCGAGGACTACGGCATGTGGATATGGCCGGACACCCACAACAACTGGAATCCGGTGACGAAGGAATCGCAGCTTCATCGCTGGTGGGCGTTGAGCCATTACCAGAGCGTCTGGGAAAGCACGTTCCTCTACCTGCGTTCCGGGCTACCCTGGCTTCACCATTGGTCTTACGAGTACAACCGGCATTTTGCCGATGTCGGCACGGTGAACTACGACGACCCATCGGACCCGGTGCTGGGCAAGATCACGGGTGCGGCCTACCACTGCAAGGGTTTTACGCCTTGGGGCTCGCCGCGCCAGTGGGAGCGCTGCCATGACGATTACGTCGAGGTCGGCGCCCACTTCATCAATCCCGACGCCTATCTCCTCAGCTTTCTCCTCCGCGGCGATCACCGGGGCCTCGAACTTGCCAAGGCCTGGGTCCAGGCCTTCGGCCGAGTCGCCTTGCCGCCGGAACGCAGCCGCGAGTGCAACGCCACGCTTGGCGAGATGGTCCGCTACTACACGGCCACGTGGGACCCGCAGGCCATTCTCTACATCCGGGACCTTGCGGACGACCATAACAGTCGGCCATGGACGGAGATTCCCGCGCATCCGGGCCACACGCTCTACCACGACCGATGGGTGCAGCGGTACTGGGAGCTCAGCCGGGACCCCCTGCTGCGTCAGCGCGTGCTCGAATGGTTCAAGCCGGGCGACCTCGCTGGTGCGGGCAAGTACGGCTACCCGCAGCTTCGGGCCCTGGCGTGGGAATGGACCGGCGACCGCGCCTATCTCACCGAGTATCTCCAAAGCGCCGTCGGCCTCTGGCGCGCCGTCTATGACAACCGGGACGACCCCTTGCACGGATACGGGGGCCGCATTTATTTCTTCCCGACCCATTCTCATGGGCAGATGCTGCCCTATTACATGCAGGCGCTGATCGACGCGGGGATCGACCTTCCCCCGCCGGACTCGGCCTTCGCGGCGGCCGTGCCCATCGGGCGAGCCCATCAGCCGGAGAAGGAAAAGGCCAGCGACTGGTTCGTCCCGCCGGCAGGCAGGACCTCGGCCGAAGTGGGATACCTCCAGCCCGTGGGCGGTCAGGGCGTCGTCCAACTCGAGATGCTTTCCACCACGGATTTCCGTTACGCCCAGTATGCCATCGTCCGAGCCAACCCGAGCGCTTTCCGCATCGAGGACGCGGGAGGCCGCGTGCTCCTCGAGACGACGGTCCTGGCTTCCTCACTCCGGCCCAAGGCCTCCGTCACCCTCGACGCGGCCCAGTCCAAGTCCCCCTGGAAGGTCTACCGTTACGGCGACGGCGAGCTGCGTTGGACCGGCACGGCGGAGAAGGTCACATTCGCCCCGACTGCCGAAGAGGCCCTCAAGGCGGGGCCGTAGTTTTCAGCGGCGGGAATGCCTACACGCATTTCCGCCGCTGAAAACAAGCTCTAACCCGGGACCGGCTTCTTGACTTGCACGCCAAGATCAGAGAGACTGCCTGCGTTCCTGTTCCCTTCCCCGCGACGTGAGGCCTGCCCATGGCGACGAATCTGGCCCTGCATATCCAGCAGTTGCCCCTCTGTGATTCCCACGAACACCTGCGCAAGGAAAAAGATTACGTCGAGAACGGCCCGGACATCCTGCAGAACCTCTTTGGCAACTACGTCCAGGCCGACCTCGTGGTCGGCGGCGCCTCCACGGACGCCGTTAACCGGCTGCTGGACGCCAAAGACCCCGATATCCGGTCGAGATTCGATGGCGTTCGGCGGGCATGGGAACGCGTGCGCCATACCGGGTACGGCGAAGCGGTCCGAACCATCGCCAGCCAGATTTATGGACTCGAGGAGATCACTGCCGCCGGGCTCGAGGCCGCTCTGCCGAGACACCAGGAACTGCGGCAGCCGGGCCAGCGCCTGCGCATTCTCCGCGAGCGGGCGAACCTGGACCACGTGCAGGTGGACGACTTCTGCTGGCCCTGTTTGCCGGACGAATCGGGCCTGGACTTCTTCTTCTATGACCTTTCCTGGGTGAGCTTTTGCAGCGGAACGCCGGACTTCAAGGCCCTGGGGGGCGAGACGGGCATCGAGGTGAAGGACCTGTCCACCTTGCGGCAGGCCATGAGGGCGCTGTTCGACAAGTACGCGAGGTACGCCATCGCCATCAAGTCCCAGCACGCCTACAACCGCACCCTGCTCTGGAGGGAGCGGACCGACTCGGATGCGGCGAGGGCGCTTGAGGCGCGGCTCAGCAGGCCGGACCAGGTCAGCGAGGACGAGCGTCTCTGCCTGGGCGACTGGTGTTGGGCCCGCGGGGTGGAGTTGGGCATCGAGCACGACCTGCCGTTCAAAATCCACACCGGCTACTACGCTGGACACAGTTCCATGCCGGTGGACTTCATCCGCGGGGGCAACCTCTGTTCGCTGCTGAAGAAGTACCCGAAGGCCCGCTTCGTTCTCATGCACATCGCCTATCCCTACAACGACGAGCTGGTCGCCCTCGCCAAGCACTACCCCAACGTCTACGCTGACCTCTGCTGGGCCTGGAGCATCGATCCCTACAGCTCGGCCGATTTCCTGCGCCGGTGTCTCCATGCCGTCCCGATCAACAAAATCTTCGCCTTCGGCGGAGACACCGCCTGGCCTTGTGCCTCGATGGCCTATGCCCTCCAGGCCCGGCGCTGGCTCACCGTCGCCCTCGAACGGGAAATCGCCGAAGAGATGATGACCGAGCGCGAGGCGGTGACACTGGCGACTCATCTCATGAGCGAGAACCAGTACGACTGCTTCCACCTCGAGGACAAACGGAGCACCATTGTCGGCGCGCTCGAGACGGTGGAAGCCCCCGTTCTTCAGCGGACGTGATTGCAGAGTCAGAGCTTGACGGCAAGTTGCGAGGCCACCGAGCGAATGTAGGCCGCAGCCAGCGTGTATTCTTCCGCGCTCGGCAGGTGCTCCATCATCAGCGGCACGTCCGGATCGAGCCGATCCAGCTCCGACAGAAAAGAGCGGTAATCGAGGACGCCCAGGCCGGGCCGGACCTCGTCGAGATGGACCATGAACCGGTTCGCCATGAGGATGTCCTTGGCGTGGCAGCTCCGGACGTGCGGCCCGAGTTTCCGGAAACACTCGTGGATGAGGTCGCCATTGCCAAAGTAGCGCTGGGGGCTGCACACGAGATTGGTCGGGTCGAGATGCACGGCAAAGGCCTTCCGGTCCACCGCCTGGAGCAGCTCGAGATAACTGTCGGGCGAGTCGGGATAACACCAGGGCATGGTCTCGAGGCAGTAAGCCGTGCGCGACGGCTTCACCGCGTCGATGATCCTCCGCACGGTCTCCACGATCAGGTCGAAAGTCTCTCGTGTCAGGTCGAGCGAAGAGGGGCCGTGCCAGAATTCCGCGCTGCGAGAGCCCGCAATGTTCACGCAGCAACGGGCCCCGATCCGGTCCGCCAGCGCCAGGCGCTCCTGGTTCAGAGCCAGGGCCTTGGCACGCTGCTCGTCGTTGGGACTGATGGGGTTGCTCCAGGCGCCGACCTCGGCGATAACGATATCCGCCGCCCGGGCCGCCTGGGCGAAGTCACGGATGCGTTCGGCTTGCTGGAGGTCCTGCACCGGGCAGTAGGCGGCCCGGTATCCACAGGCCTTCAGGGCCTGCACCCAGGCCGCCGGGTCCTTCACCTCGCCAAAAACCGGTCCTCCCAGCCTCATGCGTCAACTCCTCTCTCGCGTTCGCGGTAACCTGCCAAGCCGAACGTGCCCCATTGTGATCTTGTGAATCGTCTGATTGGCGCTCCCTGTCATGCATTTCTTCGCATGCCATATGGACGACTCATGGGCTTCTTTCATTGGAATTTCAAGGTATGAGGGTGTGAAAGTATGGGTGTATGGGAGTCCGCCCCGCCACGGCCGGGCAGGCTTCGGGCGGATGAAGTTGTGGGGGATGAAGAAATTATCAAGTGGTGTGACCGAGATTCTTGGTATCACGGAACAAGGGCTTGGACCCAGGCAACGACGGCTTGGGCAATTCGCACAGCATCCTGGTACTCGGATTGGGTTACCGGGGAATAAACGCCGGGATACCGGGTTTGAGCGGCGTAGAGGCTCAATTGATCGGCTTCCTGGACTTCCGGGGCGATGACCATGCCCTGTTGTTCCAGCCCATCGAGGAGCTTGCCAATGTTATGAACAAAATCAAACCGCCAACCTTTCTGGAGATAGACGGCTTTGATGGCGAGTTCGGCGGCCTGCTGGGCAAAGAAGCACAAGTCCTCCAGAAAGGCATCAGGCGGCAAAGGGGAGGTAGCCAGGGACAACTTGCCCCTCGATCGGGCCGGCCAATCCTGAGGGGACCCCGGAGAAGGGCTAGGGGACGGCATGATACAGTTCCTTTCCCCCTGAAAGGGCGGTGTGGATGACCAAAGAAGGGTTATCTGCATAGAGTTCCATGTCTTTCTGAGGAACTACCAGAATATCTGAGGCGTAGGGGAAGCCGCGGAGTCGGCGGTAAAGGGTCCTGGCGACGGCCCGGCAATCGGAGTCGTCAGGCATCACCACGAGAACATCGAGATCGCTGTCCTGGCTCATTTCTCCGCGCGCGGCAGAGCCGAAAAGGATGATCCGCAGCGGCGAAGCGGCCCCGACAATCCGATTAACCAAATCACGCAAGGCTTCAGGAGTAGGCGTCATGGCTTACCTCATGCTCTTGGGGGTCAGCCCCAATATATTACCAAGTTTTGCGGGGACACGGCGGATGACTTTTTCAGGGTCGAGGCGGACCGAGAAGGCGGCGGATTGGGTCCTCTGGAAGCTTCTGGCGCCTTTCCGGCAGTTGGCGGTGATGGTGAGGTTGAAGCGAATCTCGCCCTGCTGGCGCTCCTCCGGGGTGGCGATGGAGAGGTCCGGCTTGGAGCGATAAACCGCGTCCTCTCCGTTGGCTGGAACGTAAAGCACCTGCCGGGGAAGGGAGAAGAGGAAGGTTAGCAAGTGCGGGTGCACTTGCTAACTTGTCTATTAGCTCGCTGGCAGCCAGAGAGCGAGAGCCACGGCGGCGAAGATGGTGATGCCCAGGGCGATGGCCACTCGGCGAGAGAGCGGAGTCGAGCCCAGGAGGCTGGCCAGCACAATCTTGAGGAAGGTATTGCTGGCGATGGCGATCAGGATGGCCTGGAGCGCCAGGCGGGACTCCATGCGGCCCTGGCCGGCCAGCCGGGCCACGGAGAGGGAGATGGCATCGACGTCCGTCAGGCCGGAGAGCACGCTGATGCCGTAGATGGCGCTGGGCGGCATCGTTTCGAGGGCGGCCTTGGACACCCCGACGATGACGGAGTAAAGCAGGGCGAACTTGAAGGCCGTCCGGAGACCCAAGGGGTTGCGCAGCTCGAGGGGCGGCGCGGGCGCTGAGACGGACTGGCGGTAAAGGAAAAAAGAGAAGGCCAGGTTGGGCAGCATCATGAGCGCCAGGGGCCACCAGAGATGGCGGCTGAGCGGCGCGTTGACGACGCTGACGGTCAGGAGCAGCCGCGGGATCATGATGGTGCAGGCGAGGACGACGGCGACGGCCAGCGCGGGTGAAAGCTCGGGCGCTTCGCGGCTGCGCCTGCTCATCGCGATGGTCGTTGCCGTGCTCGAGGAGAATCCGCCCAGGAGACCGGTGAGCACGATGCCGCGGGACGCTCCCCAGATGCGCATAGCCAGATAGCCGGCGAAGCCGACGCCGGACACGAGGACCACCATGAGCCAGGCCTCCCGGGGATTGAAGGCCTCGAAGGGGCCCATCGGGCGATCGGGCACGACGGGGAGGATGATGCCGCTGAGCACGGCGAACTGGAGCGTCGCGTGCACGTCGAGCTCGGTGAACCGCTCCGGCAGGCGCTTGAAATAATTCTTGAGGGCGAGGAGGACGACGACGCCGATGGTCAGCGCGATGGCGGCCTGGACCTGATTCCACCAGACCAGCCCGCCGGTGAGGAACGTCAGCATGCCCGCCGTCTCGGTCGTCAGTCCCGTGTCCCCGGTCATTTTCGACACGACGACGTAAGAGACCATGAACTGAACGGAGATGACGAGGAATCCGGCGATGAAGAGCCAGGGGGCCATCCCGGACAGGGCGGCGCAGAGACATCCGAGGAGGCCCAGGAGGGCGAAGGTGCGGACGCCGGCGACGGGCGGCGATTCTTCAGGCGACTGGTGTCGGACCTGCCGTTCGAGTCCGACGAGTCCGCCCAAGCATCCCGCGATCAGGAAGGCGCGAAGGAGTTCGCTGGGCTCATTCAAGGGAGAGACCTACTTGATCGCCTGCTGCAACCGGCCTTGCGCCAGGCTGTGAAGGGTCATCATGATGTTGTAGGCGGAAAGCTCGCAGAGGAGGCGAGTCACCTGCTCATGGAGCTTATCGTCGAGCCGCGGCTCGATCTGCTTCATGAGGTCGACGACGCGTTTTTCCTGCGCCTCCAGCTCGTGCTTCTCGATGACGCCGTCGGCCAGGGCGTCGGTGAAGGTCTCGAGCCTCTGGACATAATCGCCGATCATGGGAACATCCGACTTGGGGTCGAGCCAGCTCATGCGGGGCATAACCTCTCCTCAGTCAAAGGGGGCCGGAACGCTCAAGGGACTACAAATCTCATGACATGTCCAGGAGGCCTCGGATAGCGTGCAGGCGGTCCTTGAGCCGCTCGCGGAAGCCGGCCTGCTTCGCCTTCTCGCGGAGGTCGCTGGTCAGGAAACCGATATCCGTGCATTCGAGGATGGCGGCGATCTCCTGCATCTCCTTCTCCAGCGTGTCCGAAGAGGGGAGAAACGCCTGGATGGCGCTGGCCAGCGATTCCGGGGTGAGGTTGGGCTGGCTCTGCAGGAGGCATTCCCGGCGCGCCCGGGTGACGAGGCCCTCGATGTCCGCGCCGCTCAGGCGCATGCCGGACGGTATGGCAGGCACCGACTCTCGGGCCAGGGACGCCCCGACTCGCCGGGCCTGAACGAGGAACATCTGGGCGATTTCTTCCGGCGTCTCGGGGTAGAAGAGGGGGATATGGACCTCGGCCCGGCCCTGTCGCTTGAGGTCGATGGGCAGCAAGTCCGGCCGGCAGGTCAGCAGAAACCAGATGATGCGGCCGCGGTATCGGGTGTCGCCCATCTGGGAGGCGATCATGGAGAAGACGCGGCTCGACGTGCCCGAGTCGCCGCCCTGATCACGGTCACCCACGGCCGCGTCCGCCTCGTCGATGATGACCGCCACGGGCCCCATGGCCCGCAGGATGCGGAGAATCTTCTCCAAATTGCCTTCCGTCTCGCCGACGTACTTCGAGCGGAAGTTGAGCAGCTTGACGACGGGTAGGCCGACCGATCCGGCGTAGCATTCGGCGAGGAAGGTCTTGCCGGTCCCGACGGGTCCGCAGATCAGGTAACCCATGGGGACGGCCTTGAGGTGGCCCTGCTGGAGCAGGAGCGCGTCCGACTGGAGGCAGTTCTTGGCCTTCTCGTGCCCGACCACCATCTCCAGGGTGTTCGAGGGCTCCTGGAACTCGAGGAATCCCTGGCACTCCCGCTCGATCATCTCCTTCTTGAAGGCCTTGAAACGGGCCGCGTCGATCCGGCGGCCTGACTTCATGGCCTGCCGGATCAGCACGTCCAGATTGAGCAAAGTCAACCCCGCGGAGAGGCGGGCAAGCTGCAAGGCCGTGAATTCACAGCGGCTGGAAAAATCCATGTCCGAGGCGGCCCACTCGATGTACTCCTGGCGCTGGGATTCGTCCGGGAAGGGAATCTCGATGCTCAGGACGTGCGGGTTGCGCACGAGGCGCGGGTTGAGATCGCTGAGTTTCTCGGCGACCAGGATGAAGGCGGCGTTGATGCGCTTGAGATACGGGCTCTGGGCCCAGTTCAGCAGGGTGACCAGGTTGGTATTGATCTCCCGCGGGGCGCCGCCGGGCGGCAACGCGGGCGCGACGTACTGGGCGTAGTCGATGATCACGGCCACGCTCAGCGTTTTCGAGAGGTCCGCCGATTCCACCAGCAGCTTCTCGAAAAAACGGTCCAGCATCAGCAATACGCTCGTCGGGTCCCTCGGCAACGCCTTCACTTCCCCTAGCCGCTCCGAAAACAAGTCCACCATTTCCCTCAGGCGCGCCGGGTTCGTCCCGGCCAGCGGCCTGAGCCCGCGGCTCAGGTCGTAGAGCAAGACCAGATTCCATTTCCCGAAGATTTGGTTGGATAGGAAGTCGGCAAGAGGGATGTAGCGGCTGTCGCCGCCGGCGGGCGACCGAACGAGGTCGTAGACGTTGCCATGGAGCACGAACTGGCAGGTGGTGCCGGAGACGTAGGCGTGGCTCAGTTCACGGACCCACCCGGGCAGGGACTCGCCGGCGGCCGGCTGAGGGGCGCTCTCGAGCGAAGACTTGATCAGGGAGGCAGACATGGTGTGGTTTCGAAGATGGCAACTGCTTAGCGAACAGCCCTCTGTCGCCCTTACAGGGCTTTATGGAGACATTCATCTGTCATCCCAGGGCGGCGCTTCGCTTGCCCTGGGCTACTTCATTTGGCCCACTTCGGGGCTCTTCTGAGATAGTCAACAGGGAAGGTTCACTCAGTTCTTACCGAAGATGGGCGCGCACCGGCACTTCCATCCACGGGTCATAAAGGATTTCCGGACGAAATGCAAAACTCCAACCCGCAGGATTGCCGGCTGCGCATGGGTCATGCCGAAACAGCGTCTCCGGGTCACTCCTGGATCGCCTCCTCCTGCATGAACGATGGGGTCACCTCTTCCTCTTGAAGCCCCGTCAGGAAACGAAGCTGGCTCATGGCCTTCTCCGTCTGGGTCATGCTGTGCGCCACGCTGTCCACCTGGCTGCTGATATAGTCCGGGTCCTGCCGGTTGATGGCGGCTTCGCAGATAGCGTTGATCTTGTTCTCGATGCGTTCAAGCTCGACCTGGACGAACTCGAAGTTCCCCTTCACCAAGTCATAATTTTGCAAGCGGGAACGGGAAGTTTCCAGATTGTCCTCGAGGGATTTCAACAAGCGCGGATCGTTGTCCTTTTGCCGGAGGCCCGCCACACGCTGCTCCAGGTTCGAAATCGAGGCCTCGAGGCCCGACCGGTCCGTGGAGCGGAAGAACCGGTCCATGGCGTTTTTGGAGTAGAGCAAGCGGAGGAAGACCCAGAGCAGCTTATCGATGCTGGCGGTCTCGAAGCTCGAAAGGGTGGGGTCATCGGTCGTGCCGCTCACGCCGCGGGCGATATCGCGAAGCTGGCGGCAGCGCTCCTGGAGCTGTTCAAAGCGCTGCCGTTCCTCCGAGCCGAGGGTTTCGATGAGCGTGCGGACGTGCTGGGCGGCGGCCTCGGACTTTTTTTCGAGGTCGCGATGGGCGGGCTGGTGATATCGGGCGTCGATAGCCCGCTGAAATCGCGGGTTGGAGGACAGCAGAGCGAGGTAGCCGACCTCGGCGGCCAGGATCAGCGGGCAGAAGACCGACGGGGCGGGGCTCACCAGCCCGAACAACATGCCGCTGCCGAAGGCCAGCAGATTCCAATGGAATCGAAAGGCCTCCTTGAGGTAAGTGAGAAAGCTGGTTCGGTGGCGCAGATTCGGAGGCACGGGAAGGACCGATCGTCAGTCAACCCTGGAAACCGATGCCCGGAGGTCTTGAAGTTCCTGGCCTGGCGGGACACCTTTCAACTTCTCCGCGCTCGCTTCGCGGGCATCCGGCGAAGAAGTGACACCCTGAGACTCGAAGAGTCCATTATAATCAGAAAAGGCGTCGGGTGGCACGGCAGGTTTCTTCGGCTGCTCGTGCACGGGGTCCGTGCTGTCACGGCCGGAAGATCACGCTACAATCCCGGTCATGCTCGCCCTTCTCGTTCAAGAGCCCTTGGGTACCGGTCCCCGCCAGGTCCTCGTTGCGAGGCTGCCCTTCACCATCGGCCGCGATGGCGAAAATGACCTGGTCCTTTCCGAGAAAAGCGTATCGAAGCACCATTGCCGGTTACTCCTCGAGAATGGCCACCTGGCGGTAGAGGACCTCGAGAGCAGGTCGGGCACGAGCGTGAACCACCGGCGTATCGAGCAAAAGACCCTTTTGAAGCCGGGCGATACGCTTCAGCTTGGAGGGGTCCAGATCGAGGTGCGGGCCGGCGGGAACGAGGCGGAGGTCGGCTCAGACGCGCCGTCTCCGCGGGAGACGACCGCGGCTCGGCCGGCGGCCGAGAGCCTTCAGCCGGCGAGGGGAGGCGATTCCCGGCAGCGCTGGCTCGAATCCATCCGCAAGCACCCCGACCTCGCTCGGATCGACTTCGCTCCGTTCGGGGGGGAATCCCTCCGGCAGGCCGCCCGAGACGCGCTCCGCTCCATTCTCGAAACAGAGATCGGCGAGTTTCCGGAAGACGACGCCTTCCTCTTCGGCCTGTTGAACGAGGCCTTGGGCTACGGCCCCATTCACGAGCTCCTCCTGGACCCCACGATCGACGAGATCATGATCAACGGGCACGATGCCGTCTTCATCGAACGCGAGGGCAAGGTGCTCGCGACCGGTGCGGCCTTCCGGTCGCCTGCACACCTGTTGAACGTGCTTCAGCGCATCCTGGCCATGGCCGGGCGGACCCTCGATGAGAAACGTCCCATGGTCGATGCCAGCCTCCCGGATGGATCACGCGTCAATGCCGTGCTCCCGCCGCTCTCCGCGTCCGGTCCCCTGGTCACCATTCGCAAATTTGCGCCGCGTGGTTTCACCATCCAGGACCTGGTTCGGATGGGCACGCTTTCCCGCGACATGGCGTCTTTTCTCAAGACGGCCATGGAGTGCCGGCGCAACATACTCGTCTCGGGCGGCACGGGCTCGGGCAAGTCCACCCTTCTCAAGGTGCTCTCCTCCTTCATCCGGCCCGAGGAACGCGTGATCACGATTGAGGATGCGGTGGAGCTGCACCTGGCGCTGCCGCACGTCCTTCAGCTCGAAGCGCGGCCGCCGCTGCCGGGTGAGAGGCCCGTCACGGTTCGGGAATTGCTCATCAACAGTCTGAGGATGCGGCCGGACCGCATCCTCATCGGCGAGTGCCGAGGCGGCGAGGCCTTGGACATGCTCCAGGCGATGAACACGGGGCACGACGGTTCCCTGACTACGCTCCACGCGAATTCGCCACGGGACGCCCTCCATCGCCTCGAGACCCTGGTCCTGATGGCCGGGATCGAGCTCCCCGCCCAGGCGGTCCGCCGCCAGATCGCCTCCGCGATTCATCTCATCATCCAGCAGAGCCGCTTTTCGGACGGTTCCCGAAAGGTTGTCGCCATCACCGAGCTCACCGGTCTCGAGGGAGAAATCTACACCCTGCAGGAAATCTTCCGATACGAGAGCAAGGGGGCCGGTGGGCACGGCCGCGTCGTCGGCGAGCACGCCGCGCAGGGCGCCATCCCGAAGTTCATTCTCGACCTCCGGGCCCGCAATGTAGAGGTCGACCTCAGCCTCTACCAGGATGCCCCGCCGGCGCGGACTCGAGGACCAGACCGTAACAAATGAGGCCCGTTTGCGTGAAAAGGCTGGGAAGGATTATCATGTCCATCAACCTGCATTTCTCATCCCGGCGGGATGAGAAATCCGGGCTGACCAGAGGTGGTCGGCATCGCGGCAGGCGGAGAGTAGATTCAAAGACATGGCCAGAACCCTCAAGATTCTTGTCGTCGGGGCTCACCCGGACGACGCCGACTTCCAGTTCGGAGGGAGCGCCGCCCTCTATCGACGTCAGGGACACCAGGTTCGTTTCCTCAGCGTGACCAACGGATCGACGGGCCATTTCTGCATGGGCGGAGTCGAACTGGCGCGCCGGCGGGCGGAAGAAGCCCGGCGGTCCGGAGAGGTCCTCGGCCTCGAGTACCTGGTCCTGGACATCCAGAGCGGGGAACTCGAGCCCTCCCTCCCCTACCGCAAGATGCTGATCCAGCACATTCGGGAGTATCGGCCCGATCTCATCGCCACGCATCGTCCCTGTGATTACCACCCGGATCACCGGTATACCTCCCAGCTCGTGCAGGATGCGGCTTACTCGGTGACCGTGCCGGGCGTCTGTCCCCTGACTCCCCACCTGTCCGAGACCCCCGTCATTGTCTACTTGCACGATTCTTTTCGTGTGCCCTCTCCGTTCCGGGCGGACGTCGTGTTGGATATCGACGAAGTGGTCGAGAAGAAGATGGACATGCTGCATTGCCATACCTCCCAGATGTACGAATGGATGCCGTATAACGGAGGTTACCTGGCGGAGGTGCCGGACGGGCCGGATGCGAGAAGAGAGTGGTTGGGACACCGGTATCGGGCACGGGATCAGCAGGTGGCCGAGGAATTCCGATCGGTTCTGCTCCGGCTCTACGGAGAGGCCCGGGGCACTCGGGTGCGCCAGGCGGAGGCCTTCGAGGTATGCGAGTACGGTGCGCCCCTCACCGCGGATCAGTTGCCCATCCTTTTTCCCTTTTTCTGAAGGACGCCGGTCCATCGACGCCTGGAGCGTCTCCGCACTGAGTTCCTCGAATTCGCCCCGTCAGAGAATCTTCTTCAAACCCGATGCTGAGCCCGGCGCGGGCAAGACCACGAAGCGTCCCCATTCTTCACTGTTCCCAGTGCGGGCGGGGCTTCCCTCTCGTTTTCCGGTTCAGAAGTGCTCCCGCACTGCTGAACCGGAAAACGAGCGCAGTTGAATTCTCCGCCTGCCTCCCTATACTGTTCTGAGGAATCATGGCGCATCGGGCCCGTCCAGCATCCGGGGGCCGGGATCATGCCGAACGAGAAAAGTTCCACCCGCCAGGAGATTCTGGCGCTGATCAAGCGCCGGGGCGAGGCGACCGTCAAGCAACTGAGCCGGGAAGTGGGCATCTCGTCGATGGGCGTGCGGCAGCATCTGGCCACGCTGGAGAAAGAAAGGCTCGTTCAGTGGCGAAATGAACGGCAGAAGGTCGGACGTCCGATACAGGTCTACAGCCTGACCGAGACGGCCGAGAAGCTGTTTCCTTCGACGTACGGGCCTTTGGTGATCAGCCTGCTCGATCAACTGGCCGAGATGGACGGTACGGAGAAGGTCCTCCAGCTCCTGAAATCCCGGCAGGAGCGTCTCAGGGCGGAATATCGCAAGCGCATGGAGGGTTTAGCGGGCGAGGACCGGTTTCGGGCTCTGGCGAAGATTCGGGACGAAGAAGGTTACATCTGTGAATCCTTCGTCAACTCCCGGGGAGAGGACTGTCTCGTCGAGCACCACTGTCCCATTGCTTTTGTGGCCCGAAGGTATCCCCAGGTCTGTTCCTATGAGCAGGACTTGCTGGAGCAGGCTCTGGAAGCCAAACTGGTGCGCAGGGAGTACCTCATATCCGGCGGGAAGAGCTGCAGTTACCAGAAGGTGCTTCAGAAGGAGTCCGACGATGAGTAGACGACTTCGCAAGTGCACCCGCACTTTCGAAGTCGTCTACTAGAGGGTGGCGGAGCTGCGCTGCCTCGTGATGCGGCGGAATCTTTCGCTGGCGGGACCCATGAAAACCTATCGGGACATCGCGGGCGACGGCGGGTCCGATATCGCCGGCCAGGTCGTCGAACAGACGAGGCGGTTGAGCGTCCGTTTGTCGTCTATCCAACATGCGGTGGCCGTCATGAGCGGGAAGGGCGGAGTGGGAAAAAGCGCCGTTTCCGTGAACCTCGCCGTAGCGCTGGCCGCCGCAGGATGCCGGGTGGGCCTGCTCGATGCCGATATCAACGGCCCGTCGGTCGCCAAGATGACGGGCGTGCACGGCCAGCGGCCCACCATCCTTCCCGAGGGGGTCGTCCCGGTGTCCGGCCCGGCCGGCCTGAAGGTGATGTCCATGGACCTGTTTCTTGCGAGCGACGACTCGCCCGTGGAATGGCAAGGCCCCTCATCCGAAGCCTACGTCTGGCGTCAGACGATGGAGATGACGGCGGTCCGGGAGTTCCTCTCGGATACCCTATGGGGCGACCTGGACTACCTGGTGCTGGACTTGCCACCTGGCACGGACCGTCTGCCTAACCTCTCTGGCCTTCTGCCCAAGCTCGATGGTTGCGTAGCGGTGACTCTCCCCTCCGAAATCTCCCAGTTCGTCGTCCAGAAGTCGATCCAGGCGGCCCGGACCCCGGGCGTCCGCCTGCTCGGCCTTATCGAGAACATGTCCGGATACCTCTGCCCGGGCTGTCAGGGTCTGCAACCTCTTTTCCCGAGTGGGCGAGTCGAGGCTCTGGCGGCCCGGCAGGGCATCCCCTACCTGGGCCGGATTCCGTTCGATCCCCGTTTCAGCGAAGCCATGGACCGCGGCTGCCCCGTCGTCCTGGGGAAGCCGGACTCTCCCGTATCCGCCGCGTTCATCTCGATTGCCGCATCGTTGCGGAACATTCTGGCCCATCGAACATCCCCTCCTCCTTCCAGTCACCGAGGAGTGTCCTCATGAAGTTCCTTTGCGTCGAGTGCGATGAAGGCATGAAACTCGTCCAGTCGGACCGCCCCTCCGAAGATGCGTTGAGCGCCGTCTTCGAGTGCCCCGGCTGCGGCTGGAGATTCGCTCTGTTGACGAACCCGTGGGAGACGCAGCTTTTGAAGTCCCTCGATGTCCGCGTGGGTGGGAAATCGGATGCGGCCGCCGCCGAGCCGATGGCCGCGCTGAGGTCGTCGCTGTCGGCGGCCGGGGCCTCTCCTGCGCCCTCGGGAGGGTCGGACGCGGCCGCCGGCGCTACGCGGCCGAGCTGCCCCTTCGCCGGGATGGTGGCCCAGCAGCAGGCGCACGGCGCGGCGGCCGCGTCCCCGGCGACGCCGGCGGCCATCCCACCGGCGTCGGTCCCGATGCGATGGACCGAGGAGGCCATGTTGCGCCTGGAGCGCGTCCCGGCCTTCGTCCGGAACATGGCCCGGAGCGGCATTGAAGAATTTGCGCGCTCCCAAGGCCTGACGGAGGTCACCGGTGAAGTGATGGACGCGGCGCGCCAGAAATTCGGCATGTGAGCCTCTCCCCTGGAACGGCATCGAACGCCCCTCCACGGAGGCCACGTTCAGCCTTCCCCCGTCCGCAGAGATGCATATCCCTTCCAGGCGCTTGGGGCGTCAAACTTGAAAGAACGTTTTAAGTTTGAGCTGCACGTTATAGGCTTCCGTCTCCCCGCCAGGGCTGGGCCGGCGAAGCCGGGCCAACCCCGGCTCTGAAATCCGCGAGCCCGAAGGGCGCCGGGGATTTCAATAGAATCTTCCGACTCATTCCCTTCCCCTTTTCTTGAAAGGTCTCCCCATGGATTCCCTGGACAAGTTCCTGTATGCGCATCTCACGTGGCCGGAGGTCAATGAGGCCGTCCTTGCCAAGAAGGTCATTCTTCTTCCCATCGGAAGTACCGAGCAACACGGTCCGCACCTGCCGCTCGACGTAGACAATTTTCTCGCCACGAGCGTCTGCCTGGAGGCCGCCAAGCGCCGGCCACGCGAGATGCTCGTCATGCCCAACATCCCCTACGGCTACAACGAACATGCTCAGGACTTCCCCGGCACGATCCACGTTCATTACGACCACTTCATCGAGTATTGCCTCGACGTGTGCAAGAGCGTGGCTTACTTCGGGTTCGAGCGCGTGTTGCTCGTCGATGGGCACGGATCGAACGAGCACCTCTGCGAGTTCATCGCCCGCCGGGCGACCCTCGAGACCCACGCCCTGGTGGCCTCGACGATGTGGACCAATCTGGCGGTGGAGAAATTCGAGCAAATCCGCGAGTCAGGCTATGGCGGCGCGGCCCATGCCTGCGAGCTTGAAACCTCGGTCTACCTCTATCTCGATCCGTCAAGGGTCATGATGGACAAAGCGACGGACCACTACGGGGGCGCCACCGGCCCAGCCCGTTCCAGGTTCCTCGGCGCTGATCTGACCAAGGGCTGGGGACCCATCCGCCTGATCCAGTGGACCAGTTCGGGGACGCCGAACGGTATTTCCGGCGCGGCGACAAAGGCCACGGCCGAGAAAGGGAAGGCCATCTTGGATGCCGCGGTGCAGAACCTGCTGGAGTTCATCTCGGAGTTCAGGGCCATGCCGGCCACCCGGCGCGTCGATCACCGCGCGGTCAAGCCCGATCTCCCGCGCCTGCCCAGCCTGGACTAGCGAAACGCCGCCTCAAACCGGCCCGGGTGGCCCGATCGGCCCGAGCCGAAATCAGACGGGTCCGGGAGAACAGGTCGTGGAAAATCCTGAACTACACGCCCGCGTTGAGAGAGATATGCTCGACGCCCTTGACGCGTAAGATGGAAAGCTTGTCCTCCCGCGCCAGCCATCCGATCGCCCGGTGCACGCTAACGACGTTGGTCTTGAGCGCCTTGGCCAGCTCGCTCGGGCTTGCCTTGCCGTTCTCGCTCAGGTAGCGCCAGATCTGTCCGGCATTCTCGCCGATCGAAGCAATTTCCGGTGCCATCGGTCGCCTCTCCTTTTCACATTGACCCAAGAAAAAGAACCGCCGATCCGGACTATGGCCTCCCGGACTGGCATTGCCGGGCAGGACGCGTATTATACTACCAAATCCTGAAAGACGTTTCATTTCATTAGACGGGGCTGTCCCGGCGAGGCCGGAACAGCCCCGTCTCTGAAATCCGCGGTGTCCGAAGGGCGCAGCGGATTTTAAAGGAGCTTCCATGAAAATCTCACTGCAAGAAGGACTTCTGCCCGGCCGGACACTCGAAGAAAAGCTCGATTTCGCCGAGTCCCTGGGAGTCGAAGGGGTCGAGGTCAGCGGCCGCAGCAGGCCCTACGAGCGCGAGGACCTTCCCAAGGCGCTCCGGGGGCGGCAGGTGAGGCTCTCTTCCCTCTGCGGCCAGAGCACGTTTGATTTCCTGGACCCGGACCCGAAGAAGCGGCGGGAGAGCATCGAGGAATCGAAGCGCAACCTGGCCTTCTGCGGGGAATTCGGCGCGGCGGGCCAGATTGTGCCGCCCATCTTCGGCCCGGCCCGCGTCCCGGACCTGTCCCCGGTGATGGACCCGCTCACCATCGAAAAAAAGCTTCTCGTCGAGATCACCAAGGAACTGGCGGCCTACGCGGCCGAACACCGGACCCTCCTCCTCCTCGAGCCGCTGAACCGTTACGAGCAGCACTTCCTGCGCCGCCAGGCCGACGGCATCGAGATCATCGAGATGGCCGGCCGGCCGAAGGGCGTCGCGCTGCTCAGCGATTTCTTTCACATGCACATCGAGGAGACGAGCACTCCCGCGGCCCTCCGCTCCGCGGGGAAATGGGTCGGCCACGTTCACATGGCCGATAATACACGGCTCGAGCCCGGGTCGGGTGATATCGACTGGCACGCCGGCCTCGGCGCCCTCAAGTCCATCGGCTTCACCGGTTACCTCGCCTGGGAATGCGGCATCAGCGGCGACCGCGCGGTGTCCCTGAAACGCTCCGTGGAGTTCATCCGAGGCGTCCTCGCCTCGTTGTGACCCGACGCCGGCGGGACTTTGGCAGCGGACTTTACGCCAAGTGCTCAAAGGCAGGTCAGGAGACCTGCCCCACGTCACAGATTGGGAAATCTGTCCCACCATGATGCGGTGCACTACGGCCGTCAACAGGTTCACCCTTATGCCCAATGCCCCCGCCCTCATCTTCCCGCCCGAGGTGGATTATGAGTGCACGCGCTGCGGGCGCTGCTGCAGCCATCCCTGGGAAATCCCCCTCGATGCCGCCTCAGCCGAACGCATCCGCTCCGTCGATTGGTCGAGATTCAAGCCCGACCTGGCTGGTCAGCCGCTGGTGGTCCCTCGGTCCGGCAAGCCAGGTGAGATGACCCTTCAGCGGCGTGGCGACTCCTGCGTCTTTCTCACCCCGGACCAGCGCTGTCTGGTCCACCAGGAGCGCGGTCTGGAGTTCAAGCCACGGGCCTGCCAGCAATTTCCCTACGTATTCACCGAGACGCCCCGTGGCATCTATGTAGGCGTCTCCTTCGCCACGCGGGGGATTCGTTCGGGGACCGGCACGCCCCTCGCCCGGCACGAGGAGCACCTGCGGGCCCTCTCCGCCGGCGCCTACCACCGGCGAGTCATCCGGGAGCCCGTCGTGTTCGACCCCGACTGGGAGATCACTTTCGAGGATGCCCTGGCCCTCGAAGGGGGTCTACTCGAGTTGCTCCGCGGCGACGCTACCAGCCTCGAAGACGACCTGGTGGCCGGCGGTGTCTATCTCGACCTATTCGGCGAGTTTCTCCGCGGCGAAAGGGGCCGTCAACGCCGACCGGGCCCGGCCTTCCAGGAGGGTTGGGAACGACTGGGTTACCGCCGCATCCGGGAAATCGCGGCCAAGTTCCGGCCCTCCCCAGCGGCCCGAAGGATGTTCCTTACCAGCTTCGTCATGGGCGTCGAGGCCGCCTTCTCACCCGGATCGCCTGCATGGCATGTCGCACGTTCCCTCGCCGCACAGGTCGGCTCGGCTCTCCGCATCGGCCGTATCCGGCTCGGCAGCCTCCAGGCCATCCTCCCCCTTGGGGCGCACTCCTCCGTCGATTTCGATCCCGGGAACACGGCCCTGACCGACCCTTTGCGCCTTTACCTCCGGCATGTCCTTTTCCGCAAGCGACTCATCCCTTTCTGCGGGGTGCGCACGGGCTATAGGCTTCTCTGCATCGACTTTGCGTTGGTCCGATGGTTCGCCCAGGCCCGGGCCGCGCTCCAGGGGCGGCGCAGCGTCGAGCCCGAAGACGTGCCCGAAAGCATCGAGACCGTCGAACGATACTTTGTCCTGCATACCCGGTTCGACCAGGTCTTCGAGCATGCCTGGCTGCAGAAATTGCTGACCCGGGCCGCTCGTCAGAAGCAGTTTCTAGGTACGATGGTGAGATCCGAATAGACACCTGGGTTGTAGTCCACGCCCGCAAGCGGCGTCGGTGACGTCAGTCTTGGTCGGGAGTAGCCGACGGCCGTAAAGGGACAGGTCCGGGAGGCTGAAGGGATCAACAAACCTATTCCTTCTTGGCTGGACTTGCTCCTACAGCCTCCCATCGGGATTCCTCCGGTATACCGCCTTCGACCGGGCCCGAAATTTCATTGGGTGTCCATTGGGTTGCGGGTATCACCCGCCTTGGGAACTCACGTGATCCAGTACGAATAGAGCCGCGCGGATCGCAGGGAAAATTGAAGGCTCACGGGTCGGCCGGCCAGACTCGCCAGTCCTGACTGCGGCCACCGCACCAAGGTATCGAGGAGGTCGCCCCGGACCGGCGAGGACGGCACGAAGCCAGGGAGGGGCATGCCCGACTCATCGCAGACTTGTACGATCACGTCGCCGGAGAGGGCATCCGCATTGAGATGCAATTCTCCGGGCGGCGGGAGGAACGGGGTTGTGGTCACCCGACCTCCCTCGATTCCCGCGTCCAAGGAGACGAAGCCGTCCCTTCGGAGCGTGGCCAGGCAGACGGCGCCCGAATCGCGATCGAGGCCGCGGGCGGGCGGCGGCCCACCGTACTGCTTGATGCCCGTGTAATAGAACCAGAGCTCGTCCCCACGCGGGACCGGACTCGATGGCCCGATGAGGCAGGCCAGGTCGTAGGCGCCTGCGCCGAGGGGCGACGCGTCCAGGAAGGGCTCGCGTTCCCCCACGCGCTGCCAGGCCTTGAGATCGCGGCTCGAAGCCACCTGCACGTGGTGGAAACCGCTCCAGTCCCCGTCGCGGCGATAGATGGCCAGGGATTCAGGTGAAATCTCCCAGTCGCTGAAGCCCGGGTACGGGCCATCGACCTTGCCCGTCCGATAGAAAAAACTGGGCAGGCCGATGTACAGGCTCTCGTAGCGGAATACGCCCATGTTGTAGACGTCGACGTTGTACTTCTCGGGGATGTCGTACCACGGCCGCTGCAGCGAGGCATCGGCAAATCGGCGCTCGATCCACCGACGGCCCCGTTCCTGGTCGAGATCGTCCGAATGAAAAATCAAACCGTGGCTCGCCCAGTGCTCGAAATCCTGGCTCGTGGCCAGATGCACAGCCCGGCCATGCGGGCCCATCTGCTTCACCGTGGCGATGAAGGTGTGGGTTGCGGCATCCAGGCTCAGGTTGTGCTCGTCCCAGCTCCGCACGCGTTCCTCTCCCAGGGGCCGCCACGTCCTCCCGTCCGAAACCATCGGAGCGAGGGTCGAGCCCAGGTGGCGGAGACCCTTGTACCGGCGCATGGGGTCCGGATCGTCCGGGTCGCGCACCGAGACCATGGGGGCCAGCGGCGCAAAGTTGTTCCGCGTCGAACCGCGGTAGCTGACTTGCCCAAGGATGGTGGCGGTCCAGTGCAGTCCGTCCGTGCTTTCAAACGCACTGCATCCGCAGCCTTCGACGCCCAGGTCATCGGGTACACCCAGGACCCAGTAACGGAACAGGCCGGCCTCGGAGTCCCAGGACGGGGCACTTCGGACCTGCAGGCTATGGATGCCGCCGGCGAGGTCGGGCCGGATCACCGCACCCTTCTTCGATGGCCGGTGGAGCGTCCGCACCAGCCCCTCCATCCGGGCGATGCCCGGATCATCGAGGAAAAGCTGCCGCTCCCCTTTCTCGGGCTGAAAAGTGAACATGGCGTCCCCCTGGTCTAGTGGTTTGAAAATCACGCCCTCTACTCTACAGTATACCCATTCAAGACTTCCCCTTCGGGTTCCTGTCGAGCGAAGTCCGCAATCCTCCAGAGAAATGAAAATGTCGTACCGATTGATGGCTGAAGACCGTCCGGACCGTTACCGGGTGCCCGTTGAGGATTACAGCGCCTACCAGAGGCAGGGCTTCCTGGTGGTGCGCTCCCTGGTCTCCTCGGCCGAGGTCGAGGGGCTGACCCGGCATGCCATGGACCTCCTTTACGGCCGGATCGCCGTGCCGGGCGTCGAGCCGCCTCCATCCGGGGCCACCGAGGATCAGCTTCTTCAGCGATTTTCCCGCGTCCATATGCTTCATCGGAACGACGAGAAATCCGAACGATTCCTGCTAGAGCCCCGGATTCTGGACGTCCTGGAGGTCCTCATCGGGCCCGACGTGCTGGCCCTCCAGACCATGCTGTTCTACAACTCGCCGGGCCGGGGCGGCCAAGGCTGGCATCAGGATTCCTTCTATATCACCACTTACCCGGATTCCCTCATCGGCGCATGGCTCGCCCTCGACCGGGCCGACGAGGAAACCGGCTGCCTCTGGATCGCACCCGGATCGAATCATGAGCCCATCTATCCCAGCCCGGACCCTCAGAGCGGGTTCGTCCACAGCGACGGGGCGTTCGGTGACCTCCATTCGGTGCAGAACGTCAGCCATCTGGAGGACGCGACGAACACGCTGGCCCCCGTCGCCCGGAGATACCGCTGGATGCCCGTCGTGGTCGATCCCGGCGACGTCATTTTCTTCCATCCTCACCTGCTACACCGGTCGTGGCCGAACCGCAGCCCGGACCGGTGGCGAAGGGCGTTCGTCTCCCACTACTGCAATGCCCGGTCCTGGGTGCCCTGGAATCACGGCGGCCCGTATGAGGGGGAATGTGCGAACGCGCTTCATATCCTGGCGCGGGGCATGACGCACCTGCCCTATGCCAAGCCGAAGTTCGGCACCCCGTGCGCCGCCCTCGAGCCGCCGGTAGTCGTCTCGGGCCGCACGGCGGCCCGCGTGATGGCCAAGGAAGGAGAGATGGCCAAAAGCGAGGTGAAGGCCTAGCCCCAATACTGTTCCGTTCAGCGCACAAACTGTCGCTTCCGTATCGTTTGGCCTTGGCGAGGTCGGAACGATGTGTTGGAGTTACGCCTTTAGGCGTGGTCTTATCGGACAACGGCTAAAGCCGTCACTCCAACCCCTGCACAGACGGCTCTGGCGCTGAACTGAACAGTGGACTCCTCGGATTTGGGTCTGAATCCCTCCGTGTCCTCCGTGGTGTCCCCTTGGGCTTTCATCCTCGCAGAGAAACAAAAGCTATTTGAACCACGGAGAGCACGAAGAGGGGTGATTTCAGTGTTTCAGGGGTCGCCATTGACGTTTATGCAGCCGAATCGGCCTGAAGAATGTCCGCGGTTGAAGATTTGGGGCCCCCAAGCGCTTATTATGGTGACGAGGCATTCTGCCGCACGCGACCTCCCTCTTCTGCCACCGAACCTATCTATATAATGCCGCTGACACGGGATAATATGAAAGAACTCCAAGACGTCATGAAGCGCCGGCTCGGCATGATGGTACCCGTCTGGTTTCCACGGGACTTCGACCGTGAGAAGATGCGCGGACTCCTGCGGATGACCTTCTGGGACGCGGGACACTACCTGGACTGGTCGAACGTCGTGGCGGTCGTCGATGGCGCTCCCTGGGCGGAGGAGCTTCTGAGGGAACTCGAGGCGGAGTTTCGGGCCGAGCTCGGCCGCGCCTTCGAGATTTTTCCCCTGCCTGAAAACGGCGGGAAAGGTTTGGCCCTGGCCCGAGGATTCGAAACTCTGCTGCGCCGGTCAGGCTTGACTCACTTCTGCATCCGGGACGACGACAACGACCACTCGATCTACGACCTGCCGCACCTGGTGCGCACCCATATCCAAATCGAGGAGGAGGAGAGGAACGAGGTGGTGCTGGTGATTGGACGCAGGCGCGACCTCCGCCGGCCCCTGGGACTCTGGCGGGCGGAATTCGAGGATATCCTGAGCTACAGCGTTTGGGAGAGCGCGAAATTCTTCCTGGCGCTAAGGGGTCAGACCCTCAATGCCCAGTGGCTCGCCGCTTATGGTTGGATTCCTGACCTCGAAAGCGGCTACAAGGTTTACTCGCGCCGCGCGGCGGAGTTGGCCGTGTCCGCCATCCATCGAGCGGCGGAGGACTACCCGGACCTCCAGCTCACACGGTTCGGCGTGGAAACCGTTCCCAACGTGGAGATTCTGGCCTCGGGCGGAATCATCGGTGAAACGAGCCGCATGGCCCACGAGGAGCAGCCCCTGACCACCTTCACGCGGGGCACAACGCTTCCCCGGCTCTACGGCAACCAGACGATTTACGTGTTCCGGCGCCTGGTCATACCCCCGAGCGTGGCACGCCAGCTCGTGGATAACGCCTTGCCCCGATCACTGCTGTGCCGGACCGGGGACGGCCTGCAACTTGCCCAGGAATATCGTGCCTTGGTCTTCGAGGGCATCGGACTCGGCCGTGAGGCCGCGTCCCAGCCCATCCGAGTCGCCGGCTACTTTTGAAGGAGATTAATCCGTTGGAGGCGGTAGGTGGAGTCAATCCCTCCTTCCAGTTTTGGTTGCGGAAGCTACGAGGGCTTCCCGCTGTCACCGCTGGTGGGGCCGGCCCCACCAGCGGTGACATGGACACGTGATGCCTGTCTGCGCCGTACCCGCGGCAGGCAGGTCGGAGCGGGCTGCCGGGGAAGGATTTTGCGGTGCTGGTCAGGCACTCCGCGAACACGCTGTCGGTGTGAGAGGGGATCTTTGAAGAGTTCGTAACTCCTTAGCGAAAACTTCTGTCGTCCCTACGGGACTCTTATGGTTGATGCGCTTTTCCTTCCCAGCGCTGCGTTCGCCTTCGCGGGGCTTCGGCGAACTTGTGCCGGGCTGTTATGTAAGGTGGCCATGTCCTTGATGTTGCCACCTTACATAACCCGTTGTATGTAAACGGTCTACGTTCAGCATACGTAACTATTTTCGGACGTTCCTACGGGACTCACAGAAACAGGCCTCCGGTGACGATCACTAAGCAGTCACGAGAAACGAAAATGGTTTTCTGGTTCAGAGGCGCTGAAGCACTTCTGGACCGGAAAATTCGATAGAAACCCCTCATTCAGAATTCCGTTGCGCCGGAACCGTCAGACGTTGGAAGAAGGAGACAACTTCTTCCTTGGAAATGCCACCCGACGCCACGCCAAGCGTGAGGTCCTCCAATTCTTTGTTCGCGGCAGTCAGGCGCATGCCATTGAGCAGAATGAACACTTCGGCGGAAGCCAGAGCCGCCCGCTTGTTGCCGTCCACAAACGGATGGTTCTTGCAGAGATGGAAGAGATAGGCCGCGGCCATGGCAGGGATGCCGTCATGCAGGAAACCTCCTCCAAACTTCGCCGAGGGCATCATCACGGCGGATTCCAGGAGACCCTGGTCGCGGACGGTGGTGATGCCTCCAAACTCGTTGATCAACCGGCAATGGATGGCGAGGACATGGCCGACCGTGAGAAAGCGGGGTGCGTCCATCATTCGGCCAGCCGCCGCAAGACCTCTCGCCGTTCGAGCACGACTCGCTCAAGGGCTGCCTCGAATCGCTCCTTGTCTATAGGTTTGGGATTTGTGGGCGTGATGAGGATCGAGCCGGCGTGCAGGGTCAGTTGGACCTCACCACCCTCTTCCAACCCGAGGAGTTCCAGGATGGCCTTGTCCAGAAACAAGGCGTTTCCGTTCCCAACTTTCTTGATTTGCTTGATCATCACGGGCCTCTCTTTACTCGAGTATGAGCGCTCCAAAGTGGAAGTGTATCCCGGCTTGCGTGCCCAACACCCCGGCAATGGTTTATACTATGTTACAACGACAAGGCGATACCATCAAGAGCGTCAAACTCGAGATTCGAGATTCAGACGAGCCCGGCGAATTTGCGGCAGACCTATTCCACGGTAAGCAGGGCGAGGACGGCAGGCGAGTCCCAGAGCCGCCAGGTCCTCTCCAGCTTCTCCACGCGCTCCTTGGGCAGGAGTCGCATGAAGAATCTTTCCAGCAGGATTGAAACTTGAAACCCCACCGGTAGGAGCAGGTGGAGTCAATTGAATAGCCAGGTCCTGGCATTCTTGCAGGAACGCATCGGACCTCGCTGCGGGCCGCTCGATACGTGGTGGAAGCCATGGCATCGGGCGTGTCCCTGGTGACCTCCTCGACGGGCGCCCTCGTCTTCATCAGTATGATGCGGGGAAAGGGATCGTTTTGAAAAATCCCTACTTGCCCGGATTTCTCATCCCGGCAGGGTGAGAAATCCGGGCTAACTCAATACCTCCCGCATCCGCGAGGCAATCGCTTCACCGATTCCCGGGACCGAGGCCAGGTCGTCCGCGCTGGCTCGAACGATGGCCTCCACCGTGCCGAATTTCTCCAGTAATTTCCTGGCCCGCTTGGGGCCGATCGACGGAAAGCCTTGTAATACAAAGAGTTGTCTCGCCTTCTTGCCCTTTGGCCGGTAGCCCCGCCGGCAGAGTCCCTCACGCAGGCACAGGCGCTCCTGCCGGGCAGCATAGACCATCAGCCGGGCGGACTCTTCCGGATCGAATGACCGGAGAAGGGGGATTCGCAGGATCAGGGTGAGACTGATCAGGGCGCCCTGGAGGCATTCTCGGCTGACTCCCGACGAGGCCAGGGCTTTCAGTCCGCCTTCGAGAATGAGCACGGGATGGCGGCTGCTCGCGGCCAAACGACCGGCCTGACTCAAGAACCTGCCGCTGACGATGGCCTGAGCGAGGTCCAGAAGGGTCTTTCTTTCGAAGAGCAGCCGGCTCTGAACTTGGTAATCGCCGAGGGGCAGGCGGTCGATCCGCACTTCGACATCCGGATAGGTCATCAAGTTCTCGATGACGCCTGCGCCCCTTTCGCGGTCGTCGGCGACGACTCGGACGAGTGATGGTTCGGCTTCGTCCAGCGGGTGTGGGACAGAAGATTCCAAGTGTCCATCTCCTTTCATTGCCCCCCGCAACTGCTGAACGAACAGCCTTCTGTCGTCCTTCCCGAACTTGTCCCTACGGGAGTGATCTTCGATACAGGGCTTTATGGAGACATTCATCTGTCATCCCAGGGCGGCGCTTCGCTTGCCCTGGGATATTTCATTTAGCCCAGTTCGGGGCTCTTCTGAGATAGTCAACAGGAAAGGTTCACCAAGTTCTTACTGTCCCCCATTTCTTTAATCCCCAACGAGCGCCGGAAAGCGACAAGAATCGAATGAAATCCGCTGCGCCCTTCTGGCTCGCGGATTTCAGAGCCAAAGTTGGCCCGGCTTCGCCGGCCGAACCCTGGCGGGGAAACGAAAGTCCTTAAGGCGCAACTCAAACTTAAAAAGTTTTTTCAAGTTTGACGCGCCAAGCGCCTAAGAGGCGAGTTCACAAGTGCACCATCACTTGCGAACTCGTCTCCTCGTGCCATGTCCATCCACCGCATCCGTGGGGCGGGTCTGACCGGTCGTGACGACGTTCAGGCCTGACGGGCAGGGACGGCCGCCTACCAGCTCGAAACCCAGCGATTGCGATTGGGGATGGGCGGCTTGACGGCGACGCCGCCCTGCAGGTGTGACTCGTAGAGGCCGAAGCCGATCTCGGTGCCCAGCAGGGTGGCCCGGAGATTGCTCACGCCTGGGCGGCCGGTCCGGATCGACTCGACCAGCTCGCGGACCTTTCGTTCCGTGCCGCTCCAGTGCGTTACCGGCTGCACGGGCAGGGGATCGTAAGCCGGATTCCGTCCATCCTGGCGGCGCACGGAGAGGCATTCGCCGTCGTTCTGGATGCGGAGGATGCCTTTCTCGCAGACCACCTCGTACTCTCCATTCTTCCCGGTTCCTGCCACGTGGAGGGGCGTGCCCGTATGGAATTCAACGAGAGCGGAAAGGATGCCGGTGTCCTTGACGAAGCGGAGCTTCGACGAGTCGCCTTCAGCGGGATGGAGCGTGTCGAGGGTTCCCCGGATCGACACCGGTTCCGGGTCCCCCAGGAGATAGAGGAGCGTATCGAGGAAGTGCCCGCCGATGCTGTTTCCGGCGAATCCGACGGCGGAGCGCAGGCCGCCGAGCTCGCCGCTGGCGGCGATCTGGCGGGCCTGGCGGAAGACGGCCCAGTTGCGCCGCATGGGACCGAACTCGAGGAAGACGCCGTGGCGCTCGAAGGCGGCGCGGATGGCATCGGCCTCCTCGAGGGAGCAGCAGAGGGGCTTTTCAGCGTACATGCCCTTCACGCCGTGCTCGGCGGCGTAGACCATGACTTCCGCACGCTGCTCGGGCCGCGTCGTGATGCTGAGGATGTCGGGGCGTTCCTTGTCGATCAGCTCGCGGAAATCGGCGTAGCCCCGGGGGACGCTCCAGCGTTTCAGGAAGACCTGTAACTTGTCTTCCATGACGTCGCACGCGGCCACCATCTCGGTCTCCTCGACCCTCGCGTACGCGCCCGCGTGGCAGTAGGGGAGGACCAATCCGCCGCGCTGCTTGCCCTGGACTTCATCCTCGATCGAGCTGGCCATGCGGCCACAGCCAATGATGCCCACTCGTAACCTCATGAGATGTTCTCCAGTAGCGTTCAGTTGCACAGGTGTCAGGTGTCAGGTGTCAGGTGTCAGGTCGGAACATTCCTGACACCTGACACCTGACACCTGACACCTTGTATTGTGGCGTTACGGGAGAGGACGGACCACGCGGAAGCCGACGGAAGAGAAGCTCGCGTCCGGCGCGGCTCGGTTGCGGACCGCGCAACGCACGTTGGCCGGGGTGTCCAGCCAGCTTCCCCCGCGGAAGACGCGCTCCGTGCCCCTTTCCGGACCCACGGGGTCAGCCTGTTCCTCTTTGGGATATAGGCTATACCAGTCGGCACACCATTCCCAGGCGTTGCCGTGCAGGTCATGAAGATTCCACGGGCTGACTTCCTTCTCGCCAACGGGATGAGTGCGGCTGCCCGAGCTCGCGTTGAACCAGGCGTGTTTGGGGATGTCTCGGTTGTCGGGGTCGTCCCCGAAGGAGAAGCGCGCCGTGCTGCCCGCCCGGCAGGCGAATTCCCACTGGGCCTCGGTGGGGAGTTGGAATCGGCTTCCTTTGTTCCCATTGAGCCACCGAAGGTACTCTTGCGCGTCGTTCCAGCTCACCATGACCACCGGGTGGTCCTCGGCCTGTTCGAAGCCGGGCTTCTTCCAGGTTGCCTCTTGCCTGCGGACCCACCGATCGTTTTCGTAAACATTGCCGCCCTCCCCGCGTTCGGCGTCGGTCCTGTAATCCGTCTTCTGCACGAAGCGCCTAAGCTCCCCAACGGTCACCTCGTATTTCCCCATATAGAAGGGCTGTGAGAGCCGCACGGGGTGCTGCGTCTCGTCGTCCCGGTGCTCACCATCCTCGGGCGGGCTGCCCATCAGAAAGGGGCCAGCGGGTATGAAGACAAAATGCGTGCCCGTGTCCTTGTGGCGGACCTCGAGGGGATGGCCGGTTTTTTTGTCCGAGCCCTTTTGGACCGCGTTGCCGTGGTTGTCCTTGGGACCCTGAGGGATTTCGAAATCCTGGTGGAAGGCGGTGGAGGTCTTGGGCTTCTTGAGGGCGAAATTCTTGCGATAGACGCCGCCCTGGCCAACCTCGAAGGTCTCCGTTGCGGTTTCGAACCCCTCCTTGGAGACCTGGAGGGTATAGGTCTTGTTCTTGTCCAGGCCCGTTCGAAGGGGTGTTTCGAGCTTGGAGAGGCCGAGGTTGCCCGGTTGTGGGTTGATGTCCACGGCGGCGCCGGGCGGGTCGGACGTGACGAGGAGAAGCGGGGCGAAGCGGGACTCGAGGAGGGAGAGGTCGATGCCCGCGCTGCGGGCCTCGTCAAAGGCCTTGCCGATCTGAGCAGGCCGGCCGAAGAAGAAATAGAAGAGCGCCTTGCGGCCGGCGACGGCCTGGGGATCGGCCTCGCCCTTGAGGGCCAGTTCGAGGAGCAACTCGGGGTCGAGCTTCTCGACGCCGAGGCGCACTTCGGCGCCGCTTTCGCTAACGACGAGCTTCCCGGCCTGGACCTGGCTGACCTTGGCGTCGCGGTCGCCAAGGCGGATGGTCCGGCCGATCAGGCTCGGCAGGTTCTGCTCGGCCTTCCCCAACATCTCGCCAAGAGTCTCGACGTCGCGGAAATGCTGGTCCATGGTCGCCGGCTCCGCCACGGGCCGGTTGGCGAGGACAGAGGCCTTGGCCTCGTCGAACTTCCTCTCCTTGACGAGCTGGGCATAGCGGTCCCAGAAGGCCTCGTAGGCCCGGGCGCGTTGAACCGCTTTGACCCTCTCCCAGGCGAGGAGGCCGGACTGGATTTTCGTCTGGATGGCGGTGAAGGACTGGACTTGTGCGGCCGACAGGATGCGGGTATTCGAGCCCTGGGGACCCTCGGCGGTCTGGGCCGAGAGGGACCCCTCCGACCGGGCCTTCAGGTCCAGAAGTGCGCGGACGTCCGCCTCAGTCAGGGTCTGGGGGTCCTTGCCGACGATGGCGTCCGTTTGGTGGTCGAGGTCACGTGCCAGTGCGTCGATACGCGCCCGAAGCTTTCGCTCCTCCTCCTCCAGCGCGGCGGCCGTGGCCTTGGACCGCAGGTTCTCTGGAAAACTCCGCCAGAGCTGGCCAGCCTCCTCGAACCGGGCGGCCTGGCTGAGGCGCTCGGCCTCGGCCTTTCGCTTCTCCAACTCGGCCTGGGCGGCGGTTTCCCACTGGGCGCGCCATTTCTCGGCCAGGTCCTCCGCCTTGAAACCGTACTGCGTGCCCTTGCCCTGCTCCCGGATGGTTTCAAATCGTTCGATGATCCGGGCGAAGTCCGAGGGTTTCTCCTTGGCGTAATTCTCCGCGTAATCGAGCATGACGCTGAGGTCGCCCGCGGGCTTATCGTTCGGGCTGGGCTGGGCTGGGCGGGCCTCCGGCCCCGGAACGGCGGACTCGACGCCGGCCGTTGGCGGGGCCGTGCCCGAAGGCTTCGTCGAGGGCGTGGCCTGGGGCCTCTCATCGGGCGGACGCACGGTGGTCGAGGCGGCCGCGGAGGCCGTGGTCGTGGGCTCGGCCGGAGGGGGGGATGTGACCGTAGTGATCGGGGCGGTGAGGCCCGGCTCGGGGCCCGGGGCGCTGAACTGCCAGTCGAAGAGGAGGGCGGCGACGACGCCAGCGGCGACGGCCAGGCCTGCGGCGGCGAAGAGGAAAAGCTTGCTGCGCAAGGCCTCTTCGCCGGACGCCGGGCGTCGCCCGGCCAGACGAGCGCCCTGGACGGGTGGCAGAGCGGTGGTCCGATGGCGGGGGCCCGGCTGCGCGGGCCGGGGGCCCGTTTGCCGCGAGGAAAGGGGCGGGACGACGAGCCTTCCTTCCTTCAGCTTCTCGAGGTCGGCCAGAAGCTCCTCCGGGGTCTGGTAACGCTCCTCAGGAGTCTTCCCGCACATGCGACGCAGCACGGCGCACACGCTGGGCGGCAGGCTCGGCTCATGCTGCCGGGGGTCCGGGAACGGCTGTTCCTGGTGTGCGAGCTGCACGGCCAGCGGCGTGCTGCCCTGGAAAGGCCTGTGGCCCGTCACGAGATGGAAAAACGTGATGCCCAGGGAATAGATGTCCGCGCGGCAGTCCACGTCCTTCGCTGCCCGGGCCTGCTCCGGCGCCATGTAGGCGGGCGAGCCGATGGCGGTGTCCGTCGTGGTCACTCCCGTTTCCTCCTGAGTGCTCTTCGCCAGGCCCAGGTCCGCCAGCTTCACGTGCTTCTCACGCGTCAACAGAATGTTGTCCGGCTTGATGTCCCGGTGGATGATCTTGGTGTGCTTCCAGGCGTAATCGAGCGCGTCCGCGACGCGGATGACGATGGAGAGGGCCTCCGGGAGCGGCAGCTTCCCTTCGCGCTCGAGCCGCTTCTGGAGGCTCTCTCCATCGACGAATTCCATGGAGAAGAAGTGATGACCCCGGTCGTGTCCGATATCGTAGACCGTGACGATGTTGGGATGGTTGAGGGATGCGGCGGCACGGGCTTCACGCTGGAATCGCTCGAGGTAGGCCGAATCCGTGAGGAGACGTTGGGGGAGAATCTTGAGGGCCACCCGGCGATTGAGGCCGTCCTGAATGGCCTCGAAGACCGAGCCCATGCCGCCCTCGCCCAGTTTCCGGATGAGGCGATAATGGCCGAGGCGCATGCCCTGAGCGGGCGGCGCGTCCCGCCGGGCCGGCACCGGATTGACCGATCCGCACTTGGGGCACTGGACCTGCCCGCCGGCCAGATCGTCGGGGCAGGCGAGGGGCTGCCGGCACTGGGGATTGCTGCAGGAAATCTGGATGGGCATAGACCGTTATGCGGAAGCGAAGGGTTTCCACGGCTGCGCCCGACGCGCCCGCTTCCCGAACTTGTTCCCATGAGAGGCATCCCGTTTCCGCACCTGTCCCTATGGGAGGGCCCCTCCCACAGGGACAAGTTTGGGAGGGATGCGGCGGGCGCCCAGCACGAGCACGATTTCATGGGGCAAAGCGCATCCCGCGTCGCCACGGCATCTAAGAATTATAAGGAATCCCTGTGGATGCCGCTGGCGAATCCCCACAACTTGACATGATTTTACAAGTTTCCAGGTTTTTTCGCGGTTTCGGCCCGATACCTTCTCGAATCTTAACTCGTTAGCGAAACCATTATGTCGTCCCTACAGGGCTCAAATCATCATTCTGATCACTTTACCCAGGCCGGCGTCCGCCTGTGGCGGACTTGGCCTGGGCTTTCTTATTTAGCCCCTTTGGGGCTGTCGATGGAGGGGCGACTCGTCGTTTTCACTAAGTTCTTGCCTCGAATCTTGACCACGTCAAGAGAGGAAACCTCCTCACCCAAGGGGCGTGACATTGGCCCCGGCCTGCTTCGCAAGATTTTGCGAGACATCGAACTCGACGCGGAAGAACTCAAGAAATGCCTATGAGTTTGTCATTTTTCTTGCCTGAATTCCGAAGCGAGCATCGTAATATCTGGAAGTCGCCGAGATCTCCCCGGGTCAGAGCGGGACCCAGTCGCAGAGGGATGCCATGGAGATTCCGGACGACTCCATCGAGACTGCGGGCTTCTTCCTTGATAGAGTTTCTCGTCCATTGTGGCAATCCGAAGTGCCAGCAGGGCCTCTCGTGCCCCAAGGAGCTGATGGACAAGGAAGTCCAGTGCCCCAAGTGCGGTTTTCTGATGCTTGTGACCGCTGGAAACATCGAAGGGTTCGCGCCGGGAACTCGCTTGGGTCAGTACACCGTGAGCACGAAGATCGGCGAGGGCAGCATGGGACGCGTTTACGAGGCCGTTCAGGACGGCCTGAACCGCCGCGTGGCTCTCAAGGTTCTCCGGGGGCGATTCGCCAAGGACCCGAGCTACCTCAAGCGATTTCAGCGGGAAGCGCAATCTGCCGCATCCCTGAGCCACCGGAACATCGTGACGGTCTATGAGATCGTCCAGGACCAAGGCTACTATTTCTTTTCGATGGAGCTGGTGGAAGGTGAGACGCTCCAGACGCGATTGCACCGCGAGGGACGTCTGAAGGTGAGGGAGGGTCTCCGCTACATGGTCCAAGCGGCCCGCGGCCTGTCGCACTCGTGGGAGCACAAGATCATCCATCGGGACATCAAGCCGGGCAACCTGATGGTGACGCGGGACGGTGCCTTGAAGATCGCCGATCTGGGGCTGGCCAAGCCCATCGGAATGGCGGGCGAGAAGACCACGTTGATCATGGGCACACCCTCGTACATGAGCCCGGAGCAGGCCCGGAATCTCGAGAGCGTGGATATCCGCGCCGACATTTACTCCCTGGGTGCGACCTTCTACCAGGCCTTCACGGGCCAGGCACCCTTTGTGCTCAACACCATCCAGGAGGTTATAACGCAGCTTCCACAGGCGGCTCTGAGGCCGATGCGGGACCTGAATCCAGAGATTCCTCCGCTCCTGGCCTCCGTCATTGAGAAGATGCTTGCCCGGGAGCTGGAGAAGCGTTACCAGACCCCAGGTGAGCTACTGCAGGACTTGGACCAGGTGCGGACCGTCTTGTCTCCAGGAGCGGGACCGAAGGTCGAGACGGGGCCTTACGAAGCCATCCCGCCCGGAGCGGCCGAGAAATCGGTGGTCCCCGGGTCCGGGGAAGGCCCAAGCGAGCAAGGGACCGGAAACGGGCCTGGGGCCGGACCGGCGACGCCGCAGCCGGCCGATTCTTCCGGCCTGGCAGAGGAGGATGCGACGGGACGAGTCCCCGGGGCCCCGCGCTTTCCGGTCTGGGCCGTCTGGCTGGCGGGCCTGATCGCCCTCGCAGCGGTGGTGGCGGGCATGTTTTGGGCCGCTTAGCCTGCATGGCTCATCCCGGCGGGATGAGCCATGCAGGCTTGTGCAGTCGTGGCGGGCTGTTCCCCTGCGGGTAAAATATTCATTCGTGCACGCGTGCGGGAGTGCGGACGCACACCCGCACGCGTGCACGAGAAGCTTCGTTCCTATTCTCTGACCCCATGCCGCTCAAGAAGCACACGAACCGGCTGGCGAGGGAAAGCAGCCCCTATCTTCTGCAGCACGCTCACAACCCCGTGGACTGGTATCCGTGGGGCGAGGAGGCCCTGGCCCGCGCGAAGGGGGAGGGCCGGCCTATTCTCCTGAGCATCGGGTATTCCGCCTGCCACTGGTGTCACGTGATGGAACACGAGTCCTTCGAGAACGAGGCCATCGCGGAGATGATGAACCGGCACTTTGTGAACATCAAGGTGGACCGGGAGGAGCGGCCGGACCTGGACCAGATTTACCAGGCAGCGGTGCAGCTTTTCGGCCAGAGCGGGGGCTGGCCGCTGACGGTATTTCTCACGCCGGACCAGGAGCCCTTTTACGGAGGCACGTATTTTCCGCCGGACAGCCGCTATGGCCGGCCGGGCTTCCCCAGCGTTCTCCTGAGCGTGGCGCGCTTTTACCGTACTGAGAAGCAGAAGGTGGCGGAGGGCGTGGCCCAGGTCCGCGAGGCGCTGGCGCAGATGAACCAGGCGTCCGCGGATGGCGAAGAGGAGTTGACTGCCGGCCTTCTAGGGGAAGCCGGTGAGCATCTCGCTCGATATTTCGACACGGTACATGGCGGATTCGGGGCGCAGCCGAAGTTTCCCAACGTCCCGTGTCTGAGCCTGCTCCTGCGGCTGGGGCGTCGGCCCGACGCCGCTCGATACCGGGAGATGGCCTGTTTGGCGCTGCGGAAGATGTCCGAGGGCGGCATCTTCGACCAGCTTGGCGGCGGGTATCACCGCTACAGCGTGGACGCCCAGTGGCTCGTCCCCCACTTCGAAAAGATGCTTTACGACAACGCCCTGATCGCCCGGGTTAACCTCGAAGCCTTTCAATGCACCGGCGAGGCGCTGTTCGAGTCCGCCGCCCGGAGCACCCTCGATTTTGTCCTGCGGGAGATGACGGACGAAGAGGGAGGTTTCTATTCCACCCTGGATGCGGACAGCGAAGGGGAGGAGGGCAAGTTCTACGTCTGGACGCCGGAACAGATCGTGGAGGTCCTGGGGCCCAGGGACGGGAAGCTGCTCTGTGGCTATTACGGAGTGACCGGTGCGGGCAACCTCGAGGGCACGGCGGCCAGCGTCCTCAGCGTTTGTGGCTCGGCGGAGCACCCGGGCTTCGACCTGGGCATCCCTGTGGAGTCGATTCCCGCGCTTCTGGAGGAGGGCCGCCGCCGGCTTCTCGAGGCCAGGGAGAAGCGCGTCCGGCCCTTCCGCGACGAGAAAATCCTCACCGCCTGGAACGGATTGATGATCAGCGCCTTCGCCGAAGCCGCCCGGGTCCTCGAGGAGCCCCGGTTCGCCGCCGCGGCGCGCCGCAGCGCGGACTTCGGCCTGCGGCATCTTCTGAGCGGATCGACGCTTCTCCATGGGTTCAAGGACGGCGAGGGCCGAATTCCCGGCTATCTGGACGACTATGCCTATTTTGTTGCCGCCTTGCTGGACGTCTCCGAGTTGACCCACGAAGGAGGCTACCAGGAACAGGCCCTGGCGCTCACCCACGCCACCCTCCACCAGTTTTGGGACGAGCAGCACGGCGGATTCTTCTTCACACCCCGTGAACATGAACGCCTGATCCACCGGCCCAAGACGGCCACGGACCACGCCATGCCGTCCGCAACCTCCGCCTGCGCCTTGAATCTGCTCCGACTCTTCTCCCTGACCGAGCGCGTCGAGTTCCGTGAGCGGGCGGCCGATGTTCTCCGTCTTCATGCCCGGGAGATGAAGGAGAATCCCTTCGGGTTTGCCGGCCTCCTGAGCGTCCTCGACGCGTATCTCGAAGGCCTTCGGGAAATCGTTGTGGTGGGGGACCCCGATGAGGCGGGGACCCGCGAGATTTTTCGCCTCATCCACCGCAGGTATCAGCCCAACAAGGTGATGATCCTGGTCCGGCCTGGCGACAAGCTGCCCGAAGGCGCTCCGGACATCCTCAAGGGCAAGAAGCAGCGGGACGGCCGTACGACGGTCTACGTCTGCCGTCATTTCACCTGCTCGGCCCCGGCAACGACCTGGGAGGAGATCGAGCCGTTGTTGGCCTCATCCGCGACGCTTGGGGGCTGAGAAGAGAGGGTTCAGGCTCGGTGGAAAAGGGTTGTTGGAAACCGGCGAGGGGCAAAGGGCCGAGGAGTCGGCCGTGGTCTTGCACGTGAACCATGAATCCTCCACCATGAATGCTCCCCTCTTGACCCCGTCCCGACACCTCGCGGACACGCTACGGGGCCGGGCACTGGCCATTGGCTTCGACCTCGTCGGCTTCGCTCGGGCGCTTCCGACGCCGAGATCGGAATCCTTCTCCCAGTGGCTCGCGGCCGGGCATGCAGGCACGATGGACTACCTGAAGCGGAACGTCGAGAAGCGCCTCGACCCGCGGCGTCTCGAGCCCTGGGCGCGGTCCCTGGTCAGCGTCGCCGTGAATTATGACGCCCCCGCGCCGCGCTCCCTCGAGAATCACCCCTCGGATTGCGGGTGGCTCTCCCGCTATGCCTGGGGCGACGATTACCACGAAACCGTCAAGAAGCGGTTGCACCAACTCGCCGACGCGATCCATGAGCTGGGGCCCGAAGGGACCCTCACCCGAGTCTGCGTCGATACCGCACCCGTGCTCGATCGGGTCTGGGCGAGCCAGGCGGGGATCGGATGGTTCGGGAAAAACACCTGCATCCTGAACCGATCCCACGGGTCGTTCCTCTTCCTGGGGGAGGTCGTGACGAGCCTGGACCTGCCTCCGGACACGCCCGAGACGGACCATTGCGGCACGTGCACCGCCTGCATCGACGCCTGTCCCACGGGGGCGATTGTGAAGCCCTACGTTCTGGACGGTCGCCGGTGCATTTCTTACCTGACCATCGAGCTGCGGGGGCCGGTCCCGGAGGAGCTCCGGCCGGGCATGGGGCAACACGTCTTCGGGTGCGATATCTGCCAGGACGTGTGTCCGTGGAATCGGAAGTCGCCGAGGACGGAGCGGCCAGAGTATCAGCCGCGGCCCGGCAACGTGTCTCCTTCCCTTTCCGGCCTGCTGGAGATGTCCCGGGAGGACTACCGGGCTCGCTTCCGGCACAGCGCCGTCAAGCGGGCCCGGTACGAGGGTCTGCTGCGGAACGCGGCGGTGGCTGCGGGAAATTCGGGTAATCCGTCCCTGTTGCCAGCGCTCGAGAAGGCCGCAGCAGTCGATCCCCTGGTGGCCGAGCACGCCGAATGGGCCGCCCGGCGCATCCGGGCGCGGGCGGGCCAGTGACCAGCGGCCAGTGGCCAGTCGTCAGCAGGGGTACGAAGGTCTCGGATTCGCTTCGTGACGGCAGGGAGAAATGCAAGACATGAAGGTTCGGGGCCCTGATGGCGAGATTCGAGCATGGGACACTGCGGCCGCAGCGCTGGGCATCGGTCCCGGCTCGTTCGTGTCGGTAGTCGGCGCTGGAGGTAAAACCACTCTCCTGGAACACCTGGCCCGGGAACTCGCCGGGCAGGGCCTCCGAGTCCTGGTCAGCTCCACCACGAACTTGCAGCCGCCGCGGTCGAAACAGCCCGGGAATTACATCCTGGACAACGGGGAGGGCGGCCTGTCCGCCGCCTTGCGGGCGCGATTCGCCCGCCATGCTCGAATCACCGTGGCGGGCACGGGCTTGAGGAGCGACAAGGTGAAAGGGCTCGACCCGGACGTGCTGGAAGCGGTCTTCGCCGCTCGAGTGGCGGACGTCATCATGGTACAAGCTGACGGCGCCCGGAAGAGGTCCTTCAAGGCGCCCGCGGAGCACGAACCGGTCGTCCCTTGCTGTTCGACCCACGTCATTCTGGTGGCGGGTCTGGACGCGCTGGGAGAGCCCCTATCTGAGCGAAAGGTGCATCGCCCGGAGATCGTCGCGCGACTGGCTGGCCAGTCCCTGGAGTCGCCCGTAACGGTGGAGACGATGGCCAGGGTGGTGGGGCATCCGGAGGGTTATCTGGGTCGGCTGCCCTTTTCGGCCCGCCGCATTCTCTACTTGAGCAAGGCGGACACGCCGGAGCGTGATGAGGCGGCCCGGCGTCTGGCGGCCAGGGTCCCCGTGGAGCAGTTTCCGACGGTCGCCTGGGGCGATCTGGTGGTGTGAGGGGGTTTCGAGTCCGCTCCGGCCGATGGCGTGTCTGCACCGTGGTTCCGTACGCGCTCCAGCGCTTGCACGGGAACCGTCCCTACTTCTTGCCTTTCAAGAATTCCGTTATCGCTGCGCAAAAGTCCTGAACGTCCCCCAGGTCGTTCTGGATGACGTGGTGCACCTTTTCGATACCCACGCCGGGATAGTGCTGAACCAGCATATTCCGCATGCGTACCGCCTGGGTCAGTCTTTGCGCCACCGGACCGCTCGCGGGGTGTCAGCCCCGAATTTCGCAGCGAAGCGCGTGAGCGCTTCGTCTGGCCCCTCACGTCACCTCTTTCGGACGGAACGCTGACGCGTACCGCTACGGAATTCATACCTCATGGACTTGACCTGATCGTTCTCCCCGAACATATGGCGAAGTTACTGCACGTCCCAACTCGAGTACTAACGCGGGTCCAAGGGGTGGCGGCGGTCTTCGAGGGGGAATCGAAGCCGGCATCCCGCCAGGTGGGAGGCATAGACTCCCAGGACCATCTCGAGGGCGGAACGAGCGTCCTTTCCGCTGGAGATCGGCTCCCGGCCACTCTCCGCAGCCTGGAGGAGGTCCCAGACGGCCAGGCGATTGCCCCGGAAGAGCATATCCGTCTGACCGAGTGGCGTGGAGTTCGCCACCGTGGGCTCCTGGGCGATGCCGAGGGTCTCGAACTGGCCGCCCTCTTCCGGTGCGATCGGCGTGCGACTGAGCTGCAGGGTGGCGTCCTTGCCGTAACGGAGGATGAGGGTGGCCTCCGTTCCGACGAGGGACACGCCCATGCGTCGGCCTCGAAGATGCTGCGCTCGCACGCTGGTGAAGGTGCCGCGGACGCCGTTCGGAAAGGCGTAGGCAGCTGTAACGGCGTCGCCGGCGACGGGACCCACGGGCTCCGTGGGCTGGGCCGCATCTTCACGCCGGATGTCGCGTCCCCCAAGCGTCACGTGCCCGAAAACCCATTCCGGATCGCCGGCCAGGTAACGCATCATGTCCAACACGTGGGTGCCCAGCGTCAGAAGGTCCTCTCCACCCCCGCGGTGATCCTCTTTGCCTCTTCCGTGGATGCTGAGCAGCCGGCCAATCTCTCCGCGTTGGAGCATGGCCCTGGCCGTGAGAAAGGGCTCCACGTACCGGCTTTGATGGGAAACAGCGATACGTACCCCGTGGCGGCAGCAGGCGCCAACGATGCGGTCCGCATCCAGAAGGTCCCTGGCGAGCGGCTTCTCGCAGTAGACGTGGCAGCCAGACTGAGCGGCAGCCTCGACCATCTCAGCATGCGCAAGAGTGTGCCGGGGACCCACGCTGACGACATCAAGGTCTTCCTTGGCCAGCATTTCACGGTAATCGGCATAGCTCCTCCGGGCGCCGGACTGCGCCATGGCCTTCTGCCGGCCCGCTTCGTCGGGGTCCGCAACGGCAATCATCTCGACGCCCGGGAGGTCCTTGTAAGGGAGATGAAGACCGTGCCCGAACCCACCAGCACCCGTGTGTCCGATGGCGCCCGCTCGCCAGACTTTGCCTTTCTTGCCCATTCTGTCGTCTCCTTGAAGAAACCAATGGATGGGTCGCAAATGGACCGGCGAAAGACATGATAGCAGGCGCTGTCAAAAATGCAGTCTTGTCAAATTATCTCATGCCAAATTGGCGTAGCATTTGACGCCGGAAGCACGAATACGCTTTCGATCCCGAGTCTTAAGGCGGGCGAAGCCCGCAACCCAACACGGCTCGGAAAGGTGTCAGGGTTCAGGGTCCAGAGTTCAGGAATCAACTGACACCCGACCCGCCTCCCAGTGGGACATATCTGGCGGGACACCTTTCAACTTTTCCGCGCCCGCTTCGCGGGCACCCGGCGGAGAAGTGACACCCTAAGACTCTAGCGCGCTGCCTCTCTACGGGCAGCGCAATAAGAATCGGCAATCTTCACTTCCATCGTGGATGTTCTCTCCGAGTGCAGGCTGGAGTTTGGCAGATATTCACAGCGTGAACACGGTCAGAAAGCTGCCGCGCTCCGGGCGGGGGTCTCTGACCGCTGCTTGGAGCTTGGGATGTCCTTTTCAAGGGCGGTATCTACAGGACTTTAGAGGAGGCAAGTGGAATTCGGCCTAATGTTTGCAAACGGGATAAAGTTTATTATTCTTCAAGCCATTTCAGGGGCTTAGGCTGTCACATCTGCGCGCGCCGCGCCGCACCCCATCCGTGGGCACGAGGTGGTCGCCCCGCGAGGATGTTTGAACAGGTGTCCGGTGTCAGATGTTTCCTGATATCGGACCCGCCTCTGACGGGAAAGCTTTCCGAGCCTTATGGGGTTGCGGGCATCACCCGCCTGGAGCCTGGTCACCGGAGACGTCAGCAATGAGCAAGATTATTGGAATCGATCTTGGAACGACCAATTCGTGCGTCGCCGTCATGGAAGGGGGCCAGCCGGTGGTCATTGCTAATAGCGAGGGGGGCCGTACGACTCCTTCGATGGTGGCGTTCACGAAGGACTCGGAGCGACTGGTGGGAGTGACCGCGAAGCGGCAGGCGGTCACCAATCCGAAGAACACCATTTTCAGCATCAAGCGATTCATGGGCCGGAAGCGGTCGGAGGTGGATGAAGAGTGCCAGCGTGTCCCGTACGCCACGCGGGCTGGCAAGAATGGGGACGTGGCGGTGAACATTGGCGGGAAGGATTACACGCCGCCTGAGATTTCGGCGATGATTCTCCAGAAGATGAAGCAGACGGCGGAGGACTATCTGGGGGAACCGGTGGCCAAGGCGGTCATCACGGTCCCGGCTTATTTCAATGATTCGCAGCGGCAGGCGACGAAGGATGCGGGTCGGATCGCTGGCTTGGAGGTGTTGCGCATCATCAATGAGCCTACGGCGGCCTCTCTGGCCTACGGTCTGGACAAGAAGAAGGACGAGAAGATTGCCGTGTTCGATCTGGGCGGCGGGACGTTCGACATTTCGATCCTCCAGTTGGGCGAGGGAGTGTTCGAGGTGCTGGCGACGAATGGAGATACGCACCTGGGCGGGGATGATTTCGACCAGCGGGTGATCGACTGGATGGCCGATGAGTTCAAGAAGGAGAAGGGGATCGATCTCCGTGGGGATGCGATGGCTCTTCAGCGATTGAAAGAAGCCGGGGAGAAAGCGAAGTGCGAGTTGTCCAGCTCGTTGAGCACGGAGATTAATCTTCCGTTCATCACCGCGGACGCGAGCGGGCCGAAACATCTCCAGATGACGCTGACGCGGGCGAAGCTGGAGCAGCTCTGCGAGGACTTGCTGGAGAGAACAAAAAGGCCCTGCCACCAGGCGCTGGAGGATGCCAAGCTGAAGGCGGAGAAGATTGACGAGGTCGTCCTGGTCGGTGGAATGACGCGCATGCCCTCGGTCCAGCAGATCGCCAAGGAGATCTTCAAGAAGGAGCCGCACAAGGGAGTCAATCCCGACGAGGTGGTGGCCGTCGGTGCGGCGATCCAGGGCGGGGTGCTCGGTGGCGAGGTGAAAGACATCCTGCTGCTGGACGTGACGCCGCTTTCGCTGGGGATCGAGACCCTGGGTGGGGTTTTCACCAGGCTGATCGAGCGGAACACGACGATCCCGACGAAGAAGACGGAAGTTTTTTCGACGGCGTCGGACGGCCAGACCTCGGTAGAGGTACACGTGCTGCAAGGCGAGCGGAAAATGGCGCGGGACAACAAGTCGATCGGGCGGTTCATGTTGGACGGGATTCCGCCGGCGCCCCGGGGCGTCCCGCAGGTCGAAGTGACGTTCGACATCGATGCCAACGGCATCTTGAACGTCAGTGCGAAGGACCTGGGGACCGGGAAGGAGCAGTCGATCCGGATCGTGGCCTCGAGCGGCCTGAGCGAGAAGGACATCCAGAGGATGGTCAAAGATGCCGAGGAGATGGCCCAGAGCGACGACGAGGCGCGCCAGGCGGCTGAGGTGCACAACCGGGCCGACTCGGTGGTTTACGAGACGAACAAGAACCTGAAAGAATACGGAGACAAGCTCGGCTCGGAGGAGCGCGAGGCCGTGGAGAAGGCCGTGGAGACGCTGAAGGATGCCCGGAAAGGGGAGAAGACGGAGGCCATACAGAAGGCGACGGAAGCGGTGATGGAGGCGTGGGCGAAGGCCTCCACGCGCCTCTACGAGCAGGCCAAGAGCGACCGTGCCCGGAAGCAGAGTGCGCCGCCTCGAGACGAGCCTCGCTCCAAGGCCGGCGAGGACGTGGTGGACGCGGACTATGAGGTGATGGACGACGACGAGCCCAAGGACGACAAGTAAGTCGGCCTGAAGGAGCGGGTCCTCTCACCGCGTCGGAGCGCGCCCCTATATCGTGTCGTCTTCCCCGTTGGCTCTCTTCCTGAATCGGAAGGTGTCCGCCAGAAGCTTGCGGAATCGCCCGGAGTCGGAGGCCGTCGGACCGCCCTCCTTGGCGGGACTCCGCATTCGCCCGCGGCAGGCGGCGATCGCCTCTGCCAGCTCCCCGCCGGTCTGGTAACGCTCCTCCGGATGCTTCTTCAGGAGGCGCTCGAGAATGTCGCCAACTTCCCGGGAGACGTCCCGGCTTCGCTCGCAGACGGGCGTGAGCGGGGTGCTGATATGATGCTCCATGATCTCGGGATCGCTGTTCCCCGTGAAGGGCGGGCCGCCTGTGATCATGTGATACCAAGTCGCCCCCAGGGAGTAAAGGTCGCTCCGGCCGTCCAGCTTCTGGCCCATGGCCTGCTCCGGGGACATGTAGCTCGGCGTCCCCCAGACAATCTTTTTGCCGTCCACCAGGTCCACCATCTCGTCATTCGGGCTTCGAGCCAGGCCGAGGTCCGCCAGCTTGACCTGTCCATCGCTGTTGATCATGATGTTTTCGGGCTTGATGTCCCTGTGGACCAAGGAATTCTTGTGGGCGAAATCGAGCGCCTCTGCCATGGGAAGAATGATGTCCAGGCAGTCCTCGGTGGACAAGCGGCCACGGTCGCGCAGCAACCGGCCGACCGTGGGGCCGTCCACGAACTCCATCGAGAAGAAATAGGTGCCGTTGTTCATCCCGACGTCGAAGACCTGGATGACGTTCGCGTGGTTGAGCCGGCCTGCGGCCTTGGCCTCCAGGAGGAAGCGCTCGATGAAGTCCTTGTTCTGGACCAGCTTTTCGTTGAGAATCTTGATGGCGACGACACGCTCCATCGAAATTTGTTTGGCCCTGTAGACCGCGCCCATCCCGCCTTCGCTCAGAAATTCAAGGATATGGTAACCTTCGAGCTGCCGGCCTACCCAGCGATTGCGAGGCTTGTCCAGATAAAATGCGAGGATCGTGTGACCAATCATGACACGGTCCCCGGGGGCCAACCAGTGCTCATCCACTGTTTCCCCGTTGACCAGGGTCCCGTTCTTGCTCTTCAGGTCCCGGATCAGGAAATCCTTGCCGTTTTTCAGGATTTCGGCGTGAAGGCGCGATGCACCCGTATCACGGATAGGGATATCACATTCCGCGCGTCGGCCCAGAGTGGCTCGCTCCCCTAGCTCGAACTCCATGCCTTCATCAGGTCCCTTTTCAATTGCGAGACGAGCCATTTCCGTGTGCTTATGAAACAAGGACTTAGAGAACAAAGCGATCAGAAAGTGAGCACTATTATACTGCTACCATCAAATTATTCACACACATCGTGTTCTCAAGGGTCGGCTGGCTCTGGATGCCGCCCAGGCGCCTGGGGCGTCAAACTTGAAAAAACTTCTCGAGTTTGAGTTACGCTTTATATGGATAAGAATTCTTTCGATCCCGATCCCGATCCCGACGTGCGCTCAGTGGAAGCATCCATGGCACACCCCCAAGTGGGCATCATTATGGGAAGTGACTCGGATTGGCCGACGATGAAGGCTGCCGCGCTCCTCCTGCGCGATTTCGGCGTGGAATGCGACGTCCAGGTCCGATCGGCGCACCGTACACCCGAGGCGGTCCAGGATTATGCCTCGACCGCGGCCAAGCGGGGCATCCGGGTGATCCTGGCGGCCGCTGGCGGCGCGGCCCATCTCGCCGGAGTCATCGCTTCCTTCACCAGCCTCCCGGTGATCGGAATACCGATGAAGACGCAGGCGCTGGGCGGCCTCGATTCCCTCTTTTCAGTGGTACAGATGCCCGCAGGGGTGCCGGTGGCGACGGTCGGCATCGGGGAGGCGGGCGCCGTGAACGCTGCCGTCCTCGCCGCACAGATTCTCGCCCTGGAGCGGCCCGAGCTGCGCCCCAAGCTCGACGCCTTCAAGAAACGCCTGGAAGAGGAGGGTCTCCAGAAAGCCGAACGCGTCAAGGATGCCCTCCTGGCGCGGAAAGGAAACAGTTAACGAAGCCGACGGGGACAACAGGAGCGGACGGAAAAAAGGTGTCCAAGTCAGGGGTCCGGCGGAATTCAGTACCTTCAAGATGACAGCGTAATCCTCTCATGCTCGCCGTGGTTCAAAGAGTCCGGGAAGCGGCAGTTCACATCGATGGAGAGCCAAAGGCTTGCATCGGGAGCGGCCTTCTCGTGCTCCTCGGGATGGAGAAGGGTGACGCCGAAGCCGACTCGGAGCATCTCGCAAGGAAAGTCGTGGAGTTGCGCCTGTTTCCGGACGACCGGAATCGGATGAACCGGTCGCTGGAGGAAACGGCCGGGGAGATGCTGGTGGTCTCGCAATTCACCCTGGCTGGTGATTGCCGGCGGGGCCGGCGTCCGTCGTTCGACTCTGCGGCGCCGCCAGCGCTGGCTGAACCGCTCTACGAGGCCTTCGTGGCGGCGGTCTCGGCCCGGGGCATCCGGACGGCGACGGGCCAGTTTGGGGCCGTCATGGACGTGTCGCTGGTCAACACGGGGCCGGTGACTCTCATCGTGCGATCGCGCGCCGGGGCGGCATCGGACGCGGCATCGGGAGAGTGACATGCCGGTATCTACGATCGAATGGGCAGGACGACTTGGGGGCCACGTCCGCATGGTTGACCAGACGCGGTTGCCCCTCGAACTGGCCGTTATCGAGTGCCGGACGGTGCAGGAGGTCTGGGAGGCGATCCGGCATCTGAGGGTCCGCGGGGCGCCAGCCATCGGGATCGCCGGCGCCCTGGGGGCCGTCCTCGCCGTGCAGGACAGCCCGGCGGGGACCGTCGAGGCCTTCGAGGACGAACTGCGGACCGCCTGCGCCTACCTGGCCACGGCAAGACCCACGGCGGTGAACTTGTTCTGGGCCCTCGATCGCCTCCAGCGCACCGCGGCGCAGCACCGTCATCTCGGCGTGCTGGCGCTCAAGGATAGGCTTCTGGCCGAGGCTCTGGTCATCCTCGAAGAAGATCGCGCCATGTGCCGGCGCATCGGCGAAGCCGGAGCGGGCCTGCTACGCGACGGACAGGGCGTGCTCACGCATTGCAATGCAGGTGGTTTAGCCACGGCGGATTACGGTACCGCCCTGGGCGTCATCTACCGGGCACACGAGCAGGGGAAAAGCCTGCACGTCTACGCGGATGAGACTCGTCCGCTGCTCCAGGGAGCGAGACTGACCTCCTGGGAGCTCATGCAGGCCGGGGTGGAGGTGACCCTGATCTGCGACAGTGCCGCCGCTGAAGTCATAAAGGAGGGGCGGGTCCAGGCCATTCTTGTGGGCGCCGACCGGATAGCCGCCAATGGCGACACGGCGAACAAGATCGGAACCTACGGACTCGCCGTGCTGGCCCGGGAACACCAGATTCCCTTCTACGTGGCCGCGCCGGCATCCACGTTCGATCTCGCGACGGCCTGCGGGGAGGCGATCCCCATCGAGCAGCGGCCTGGAGAGGAGATTACCGAAGGCTTTGGCCGACGCACCGCGCCACACGGAGTACGGACCTACAGCCCCGCCTTCGACGTCACCCCTGCGAGGCTCATCACCGCTTTTATCACGGACCGCGGCCTTCTCTGGCCGACGTTCGCCGAGGCGATTCAGCGTGTTCTCATTTGAGGACGGCGCGTGACGTGGCCCCGTAAAGCTGGCGGTAGCGTTCGAGCTTGCGGCGGAGACCGGGCCGGTCGAGCACCTCGCGATTGACGACGTGGGCCGGAGGGATGCCCCGATAGACCTGGAGAGCCGCTTGGCAGGCCCCACGGCCGTTGCCCAGGAGACACTCGTGGGTCCAGCCGATGGCATGAGGCAGCAGGATCACGTTGTCTAGGTCAAGGAGCGGGTCGTCCGGCGGCAGCGGCTCGACCTCGAATACATCGAGTGCGGCGCCGCGGATGCGGCGGCCCCGAAGCGCCTCCGAGAGAGCCTTCTGGTCCACGATGGGGCCCCGAGAGACATTGACGAGGCAGGCGGCCGGCTTCATGAGGCCCAGGGCACGGCTGTCGATCAGTCCGCGGGTCTGTGGAGTCAGCATGCAGGTGATGACGACGAAGTCGGATTCCCTCAAGAGGGTGTCCCGATCAACGAGCTCGACACCTAGACCGCGGGCATGCTCGGAGGTGGCGTAAGGATCGCAGGCAATCCGGCGAGCCAGACCGAAGGGCTCGAGCAGCCGCATGAGGTCCGACCCGATATTGCCGAGACCGAGGCTGCCGACCGTCTTTCCAGCCAGGCAGCTCCCGGTGATGAATTTATGGTCCATCCAACGGCCTTCGCGGAGGACGCGACTCTTGGCGAAAATCTCCTTGGCCAAAGCCAGCATGAGGGTCAGGGCACCCTCGGCCATGGGCCGCATCACTCCTTCAGGCGTGATGCTCACGATCACGTCGTTCCGCGTGCACGCGTCGAGGTCCACCATGTCGTAGCCGACTCCGAAGCGAGCCACGAGGGTGAGGCGATCCCTGCCCTCGAAAGACCTGGCGGTCCACCGCGGCACATAGGCGATCACCGCGTCAAAATCGGCTATCTGGTCCGGCGTCACCTCGTCCCGGTGCTCCCGGAAAAATTCGGTGGTGACTCCGGGCTGAGCGTCGAGCAGACCGAGGCCGATGTCCTGGAAGGCGAGGCGGCCGTCGGCGGAAAGAAAGTCACGGGTGAGTCCGACGCGGAAGTGGTCAGACATGGGAGGTCACGCGAGTGTGCGGATGTCCGGGAGAAGGGGCGCAGGGCCCACGGTTGGCATCGGAGATCATGTTGATATAAATTTAAATACAGGCGCTGGGCAGTGCGTTGCCTCAAACCGACCCGTGTGGCTCGAGCGACCAGAAATGGAAAAGGATACGCCAAGCGCTTCGATCAAAGGCTTCGCTCGGCACAACCAGAGCTCCTCACGCGATTGAACCTCGGAACCCGCAAGATGCGATTTCATTCTGCACTCTCCATCCTGGCCTTGCTGATCCGCTTCGACACGGCCAGCGCCGGGGAAAACCGGACCGCCGGGCCTGGCCGTCCGGGTGCGCTCCCTGTGGGGGAAAGCGGCTTCGCGCCACTGGCGGACATGGAGGCGCTCGGGCTCTTCAACCGCGCCTCAGAATTCTACCAGAAGGCCTCGGAACTGCCTCCGGCGCAGGGAGAAGAATCCGTCCGGCTCTATCGCCAGGCCGCGCAGTCCTTTGAGGAAATTCTTGCCCGGGGCTTCGTGCATCCGGACGTCTATTACAACCTGGGTAACACGTACTTCAAGCTGAACCAGATCGGGCGGGCCGTCCTCAACTATCGCCGCGCCCAGCGCTTTCTTCCCTCGGACCCCGACCTCCTCGAGAATATCCGTAGCGCCAAGTCCAAGACCCTGGATACAGAACCCGACCGATCCCCGCCTGAGCTTCTCCGCAACCTTCTTTTCTGGCACTATGACACATCCTTGGACATGCTCGCCTGCGCCACCCTCGTCGCTTACCTGACCCTCTGCGTGGGATTCTGCGTTTCGGTCTTCTGGCGTAAGCCTGTCATGCGCACCCTTAACCTCTTGACCGCCCTCCTGTTCGTGCTCCTCGGCGTTTCCTTTTTCGTCCGTTCTTACCAGGACCGAACCACTGTCGTCGCGGTCGTACTCGCCGAGGTCGCGCCGGTCCTCACCGGCTATGGTGAACATGAGACGGAACGTTTCACGGTCCACCAGGGCACGGAGCTCCTCGTCGAAGAAATTCATGAGGATTCCTCGGGCGCACGCTGGCTCAAAGTGTCCCTCAGCCCGGAACTGCGGGGCTGGATTCGCGCTGATGCACTCGAATTGATTCGCTAAACATACTTTTATTCTTTAAATAAGACATTACTGGCGTATTGTAAGTCTTCAGCATGCGCCGGCGCAACTCCATGTTCCCACTCTAAAAGATGAGAATCCGATAGAGGGAGAGGGGGGCCTTATGGAAAAACAGAACTTCATTGATGACTTCTTCTCTTGGTGCATTTCTGGTGCGTTTTGATTCTAGAATTTTGCACTTGGAACTTTGTGGCTTAGACTTTGATTATTGAGAAGTCGAGTTAGCAAGTGCGGGTGCACTGGCCAACTCGTCTTCTAGCCAGGGCTTGGGGACCTTACGTTCATGACCCATGCCACCACCATACGGACATCGAAGCTGAAGGTTCTTCTCATCGAGGACAATCCCGGAGACGTGTTCCTTCTGAGGGACATTCTCGGGGAGGAAGGGAACGCCCAGTTCAATCTTGTTGAGGTGGATCGCCTGGCCGACGCGCATGAGCTTCTTGAAGGGCAGTTATTCGATGTAGTTCTTCTCGACTTGAGCCTTCCGGACAGCCGCGGCCTCGAGACCCTGGCCCGCGTGCACGAGGCCGCGCCCCAGCTTCCCATTGTGGTCCTCACGGCCCTGGATGATGAGAGCCAGGCCATCCAGGCGGTGCAGTGGGGCGCCCAGGACTACCTCGTCAAGGGCCAGGTCAACCGGCCCCTCCTTCACCGTGCGCTTCGATACGCCATTGAACGCAACCGCCTCCAGGCAGCGATCCGCAGCCTGACGCTGGTGGACCCCCTCACGGGGCTTTACAACCGCCGAGGCTTCCTGACCCTGGCCGAGCAGTATCTCAAGCTCGCCCACAGGACGAACCGCGGCCTCTGGCTGCTGTTCGCGGACATGGATGGTCTCAAGGGCATCAACGACACGTATGGCCACCACGAAGGCGATCTGGCGATCATGAAGACCTCCGAGATTCTGCGGCAGACCTTTCGCGAATCGGACATTATCGCGCGGCTCGGCGGCGACGAGTTCACCGTGCTGGCCATCGACGACGGCCAGGGGGGGAGCGACGCCATTGTGAGCAGGCTACACGAGAAGCTCGATGAACAGAATGGCCGGGACGCGCGTCCGTACAGGCTCTCCCTCAGCCTCGGCATCGCCCATCTTCATCCGGAGCAGAAGGTGACCCTCGAGCATCTTCTCGCCAAGGCCGACAAGGCTCTTTACGAGCACAAGAAGAACAAGTCTTAGCGAGGCGCCGCCTCAAGGCGTCACTCCAACTCGGGTTGCGGCCGTCAGACCGCGTCAAGAGCGAAGCTCATCCGATGGGCGGGCCTCGCTCATCCTCTCTCGGAATGGCAAAGGTCAACCACCGTATCATGAGCACCAGCGCCATCAAAACGCTTCTCATCGAGGATAACGCGGGCGACGCCCGGCTCATGGCCGAGACTTTGGCCGAGGTCCGGGACGTCCGTTTCGACATGAAATGCGTCGGCCGCCTGTCGGAGGGTCTGGACCGGCTGGCCTCGGAGGAGGTCGACGTGGTTCTTCTCGATCTGTTCTTGCCCGACGGGCAGGGGATCGACACTTTTCTCAGGGCCCACCGCCAGGCGCCCGAGGTGCCCATCGTCGTCCTGACGGGCTACGACGATGAGAACATGGCTGTCCAAGCCATGCACGAGGGCGCTCAGGACTACCTCGTGAAGGGCCGGCTGGACCGTAACCTGCTCCTGCGTTCCATCCGCTATGCCATGGAGCGAAACCAGATGCTGGAGCGGCTGAACCAGTCCGTCCGCGAGAGGGCAGCCCAGGCGGCCGAGCTGGAGCGATCGAATGAACGGTTGCAGGAGTTGGACCGGATGAAGAGCGAATTCGTTTCCGTCGTTTCTCACGAGCTTCGGACGCCTTTGACCTCCATTCGGGCCGCCATCAGCCTTCTCGGGGACGGCTGCCTCGGAAAGCTCAACGAGGAACAGAAGGAATACATCGATCTCGTCCAGCGCAACCTCGACCGTCTGGAGTCGCTCGTCCTCGATGTCCTGAATATCTCCCGCATCGAATCCGGCCGATTGCAGATCGACCTCCTTCAGGCCGATCTGCGCCATCTCGCCTCCGATGTCGTGCAGATGCTCGCTCCGCAGGCCAAGGCCAGGCAGTGCGCCCTCACGGCCGGGGTCCCCGAGAATGCCCGGTTCGCCCGCTGCGACCCCGACAAGATCACCCAGGTCCTGGTGAACCTGGTTGGGAACGCCATCAAGCACAATCCGGAGCGGATTCGTATCGGGATTTCGGCCGCACGCGACGAGAATCGCATTCGGGTCACGGTCAGCGACAACGGCATCGGAATCCCGCTCGAGGACCAGCCGAGAATCTTCGAGCGGTTCTACCAGGTTCGGCGTCAGTCCGGCGGCGGCAGCCAGGGCACGGGTCTTGGCCTGGCCATCTCCCGAGGCCTGGTCGAAGCCCACGGCGGCAAGCTTCGCCTCGCCAGCGAGGCCGGGAAGGGAACGGCCTTTTCCTTCGACCTCGAGGCGGTGGAGGTCCAGACGTGGGAAAAGGGCCGTTCTCAGACCTGGGAGCTCGAGGGACTGACCGTGACCGCGGAGCAATATGGCGACCGCGTCAGGCTGCTTCTCTGCGGCCGCATCGAGGAGACCAACTTCCCGCGTCTGACCCGGGTCACCCAGGAAATCCTCGAGCGGTGGGGCAACCTGCTGGTCATCGACCTTTCAGAGTGCCTCTACATGGACAGCCGCGGGATCGGGCATCTCATCGAGCTTCGGGCCAGGGCCGCGGAACATGGCGGCGATCTGGCCATCGTTCATGTTCAGCCCAGGTTACGAAAGATTCTGGACTCCCTGGGCATCTCAAAGGCCATCGCGTGCCACTCGGACCTCACCGTCGCACTGGGCTGTCTGCGTCCTTCCAACCCGCCGCAGTGAAAATCTTGCGCTATACTATGGGGTCCGGAATGACGGCCACATCAGGCCGCCCACACGTTTTCGAGGACTCTGACATGGTCGCCATCCGTGAAAAGACCATCCTGGTTGTTGATGACGAACCCGACATCCGCAAGACGATATCCAGGCTCATGCAGACCCGCGGCCACGGTGTCCTCGGTGCGGAAAGCGGGCGAGAAGCGCTGGGAATACTGCAAACCGATGTCCAGGTTGACCTGGTTATTCTCGATATCCTGATGCCGGTCATGGACGGCATCGAGACCTTACAAGCGATCCGAAGGCGAGGCGGCCGCGACTTGCCCGTCATCATGCTGACCGCGCGTACCTCGGACCAGGACGTCCTTAAGGGTTACGGATACGGGGCGGATTATTACATTACCAAGCCCTTCAAGAACGAGCGTCTCTTGAACATCGTCGATTATCTGATTGGAGACCTTTCCGACGACGAAAAGGCTCTGCTGGAGATTCGGCTTTAGCACACGCGTGTGGTAGTACGGGCGCACTTCCAAATCCGAATACGAGTACCAGTCTAGAAATTTCAATCGCGTGGCTCACGATGTTCCGGCGCTGAATCCATTCCGGCAGACTGCAGGCTAAGGGTTGAAGGCTGAAGGGGCCGAAAGGCCACGGACCACCCGGCCTCCGGCCTGCGCGTGCGGGAGCGGGGAGCAGGGAAAGGGAAGGCAGTCATCAGTCATAAGTCATCCGTGTCGGAGCCTTCAGCCTCAGAAGGGTGTTACCTGCCACAGTACCCGCCCTTGGCAGGTCGGCACGGAGTGCCTATTTCAGCAAAGCGGACGACTTCCGCTTCCCTCACAGGACGCGGCTACGGCCTGACCCGTGGGAGAGATGCTCCTGGAGCTTCCGGCGGTACGCGTCTCCGCCCGCCTCAAAGGCCTTGCCATGGGGGGCGCCGGGAACGATGTACAGTTCCTTGTCGCCAGCCGCCCGATCGTAGATGCGCCGCTGGACGCGCTCGGGCGTCCGCACGTCCTTTTCGCAATGAACTTGCAGAAGCCGAGTGCCCCTCAGCCGTGAGGCCGCGCCTACCGCGTCCACCGCCTCAGCCCGGCAGCCCGTCCGAACTTCCGTCAGCCAGCAGACCAGGGGCGTCATCGGCCACCTCGGCAGGTGATATCTCAGCCGGTGGTGGTGTTCCACCGTATCGACGAACGAGTCGTAGGGATTCTCAGCGATGACCAGGGGAATTCCCGGATGGTCAGCGGCCACGAGGAGCGCCGTCACCGCCCCCATGGAGACGCCCCATAGAATTGGCTCGACGCCGCCCCCGCGTCGCCGGGCCTCCTCCAAGGCCGCACAGAGGTCCCCCCGCTCCAGGTCGCCCAGCGTGCAGTGCCGGCCCCCACTCTCGCCCGTGGCCCGAAAATCGAACAGCAGGCTCGAGTAGCCGTTCGCCTGGAGGAATGCCGACTGCCCTCCCCGCAGGAATTGCTCCTTTCCTGACCCCCGGCCGTGGCAGCAGACCACCGTTCCTATGGCTTTCACCGCGGGTATCCACAAGCCCACCAGCTTCACGCCGTCCGCCGAGTTGAATTCCACCCGATGCGCTCCCAGCCTCTCCACCGCCAGCGGATCGGTGACCGGCGGCCTTCGCTCCACTTCGGTGATGTCCCGGGAGAGCTTGAGGGTCAAGAATGCCAGAGCAGCAAACAGGACCGCCATGCCCACCAGGAAGGCCTTCAGCCACCGCCGGGGTCCCTGGCCGAGACGAAGTCCAGGATTCTTTGCGATGATTTCACCCCTCATACCCACTATGGTAGCGGAGTCACACCGCAAGATTCTATTGAAATCCGCTGCGCCCTTCGGGCTTCGCGGATTTCAGAGCCGGGATTGGTCCGGCTTCGCCGGCCCAACCTTGGAGGGTCAGAAGAAGTCTCTAACTCAAGCTTCCAACTTAAGGCCCCAAGCGCCCGCAGCTCGTTCATGTTAGAATGGCCCCTCGAGGTGAAAACAGAGGAAAAAGGAAGAACAGGGGGGCCGAGGAAATGCCCGTGCTGGATGCCGTACGGAAACTGATGTCGTTTTTCAATCCCGGAGGTCTTTCAGATTCTGCGGTCTTGAGGTCTCCTCATGGGGGCGAGTGGCGGAACGGCAGACGCTACGGACTTAAAATCCGTTGGGGGTTGAACCCCCGTACGGGTTCGATTCCCGTCTCGCCCATCAGCAGGGACGATTCACGAGTTGCGTGGGTCGTCCCTGCCGATTGCGGATGGCGGTGAAGTGAAGATGGAATAAAGATGAGCGATACATCCTCGAAGGAAGGAGAAGGCCAGAAAACGACGAAGGTCCAGCAGATCGGACGCTATAAGCTGCTGGAGCGGCTGGGCGCGGGCGGCATGGGGGCCGTCTACAAGGCGGTGGACACCCAGATGAACCGCACCGTCGCCCTGAAAGTTCTCTCGAGCCGGCTGGTCAGCAACCCGAAGTATGTCGAACGCTTCATGCGAGAAGCGCGGTCGGCAGCGGCCCTCAACCATCCCCACATCGTCAGGGCCGAGGACGTCGGGCAGGAAGGCTCGCTGTTTTACTTCGCCATGGAGTTTGTGGAGGGCTCGACCCTTCGCCAGCTTCTCAAGAAGCGGGCCACCTTCACCGAGACCGAGGCCTTGGACGTCGCGCTTCAGACCGCGGGGGCGCTGCAGCACGCCACCAGCCGGAGTATCGTCCACCGGGACATCAAGCCCGACAACATCATGATGACTCCGGACGGCCAGGTGAAGCTGACGGACCTGGGCCTGGCCAAGGCGGTGGATGGCGGCGAGGCGACCATCACGCAGGCCGGTGTGATGATCGGCACCCCTCACTATGCGTCACCCGAACAGATTCGAGGGGAGCCGGACATCGATTTCCGGACGGACATCTATTCCCTGGGAATGACCCTCTACCACTTGGTCGTCGGTAATCCGCCCTTTGACGGCCCCTCGGCCGGCGTCATCACGCTCAAGCACTTGAACGATCCCTTGCCGGACCCCCGAACGGCGCGCCCGGACCTTTCCGAGGGCTTCGGGAAGGTCCTCAAGAAGATGACCGAGAAGCGGCGTGATGACCGATATACGAGCGTGGACCATCTGATCGAGGACTTGGAACAGGTGCGCCAGGGCCAACCGCCACCGCACGCCGCGCCTCCTCCTCCGCTCATTTTGCGCAAGCTCACGTCGTCGCGAGCCCAGGCCCGGGAGAAGGAACCGGCGGCTGCGGGTCCCACGCGCTCGGGTGGCGCCGGCATCCTCGTCGTCGGCCTGGCAGCCCTCGCCGTGGCCGCCTTCGTCGTCTTTTCCATGCTCAAGGGAAAACCTTCCAAGCAGGAAATGACAGCTCCTTCCACGGTTTCCAGCACGTCCAGCGTGACCAGCACCACGGTCCAGCCCGAACCCAAGCTTTCTGGCGGCCCCCCGCCAGCCGGCAAAGGCGCTTCGCCGGAGACAAAGACCCAGGAAGCCACGAAACAAGCGGCGCGCCGGGTCCTTCAAGAGGCCCGGGACTTTGCCGAGAAGCAGCCCGATGACGTCGCGGGGGCTCTCTCCTTCTATTCCAAGGTGCTCGGCTATTCGGGCCTTCCCGAAGCCGACCAGGCCCAGGAGCAGATTCGGCTTCTCCGCCAGAGGGTGGACGAGGCGTTCCAGCAGACGGAAGGGAATGTCCGTGGTCATCTGGAGGCCCGCCGTTACGGGGACGCTGCGACCGCCCTGGCCAGCTTTCCGGAATCGTACCGTGTGCAGCCCTGGAATGAGCGCTTCGGAGCCCTGGCCGACAACGTGGATGGCCAGACGCAGGAGGCCTACGAAACCCTCAAGAGGCAGGGCGAGGGCAAGTTACAGGAGCGCCAATTCGCAGCGGCCAGGGAGGTCTATCAGGCCGCCTTGCCCGCTTTTCCCCCTCGTTTCAAGGAACAGCTCGAGGCGGACCTGGCGGAGATCGCGGACCGGGAGCGGCTGGAGCGGGAGAGCCTTCAGCGGAAGAAGTATCAAGACTTTCTCAGGGAGGCCGCTCCCAAGCTGAAGGAACGGAAGTATGAAGAGGTGGTCGTCCTGGCCGAGAAGGGGCTGCAGGACCCGGAGTGTCCGAGGCTGGAATTCGAGATGGAGGCCGAGCACGCTCGGCTGCTGGTGCGGCTTCTCGAGCTGGTGGAGTCCGGAGCGAAGGCCCGCAAGGGCAAGTCGTTCCGCCACCGCGGCGCCGCAGGCGTCATCGACTCCGTCGAGAAGGGCCGCATGGAACTGAAAATGGGGGCCGATGGGCCTTCGATCAAAATCGCCATCCGCAAGGACCTGGATACCGCGCAGGTCATGGAACTTACGGAGTCCTTCACGTCCTCGGACCCGGACGGTCTCGTCATGGTTGGGGCCTTCTATTTTGCCGATGGAAGATTCAAGGAGGCCGAGGCGTCCTGGCAGGCCGCAGCCAAGGCCGGGAAGAACGTCGAGTTGGCCTTGAAAAAGGTCGCCCTTGCCGGCAGGGGGGCGGCTGAGATCGAGGCCCAGAACGCCCTCGAAGCCGTCCGCAGCCTCGCCCAGCGCAAACGCTGGCAGGAGGCCGTCAAGGCCATCGAGAAGGCCCGGGCCGACTACGCCCAGACCGAGGCCATCGGCCAGGCGCAGGCGGAGCTGGACCGCCTGCTCGACCAGGCCGGCCAGCAACTGGCCAGGACCGATGATGAGGTCACCGCCAGCGGCGCCCCCCGCCGGGAAATCCGGGATGGTTTCGAGCAGTTCTTCGAATGGAAATACCTGGATTGGAAGGATACAGGCTCGGGGAGCGGCACGGTGATCTTTGAAACCCTCGGCGAGACCGCGGGCAAGAATCAGGTCATTCGCTTCCGCTATCAGAACGTCAAGAAAGTGCACGCCAAGCATCCGCCAAAAATCTTTTTCGGCCGCGAAGCGAGGATGGACCTGGTCCGCGCCAAGGAGCTTTTCGTCCGGGTTTACAATCCCTCCGACAACCGGCTGAAGATCAATCTCGCTTTGCTGATCGGCGACGAGATGACGTATTACGAATCGCCCTTCGAGTTCGAAGTGCCCGCGAAGGCCTGGAAAAAGCATGAGTATTCACTGACGAGGCCCCAGTATTCGTGCGCCGCAACGAACTGGGCCAATACCGGCGCCATCAAGCGATTGGATGACGTCCGACTCCTCGTCTTCGTCATCCATCCTTCCTCGCCGGATGGGGAAGTCATCCTCGAAACCATCGATGCCTCACGGGAGCCCTAGCGTGCAAGGATTCGCTCGGGGCCGCCAGCCATAGATGCCAGCGTCATGGCGAAGATGACCTGATGGGTTTCTTGCTTCACGACTTGACCGGCTTTTCACATGATTATTTCTAAACAAAAGGGTTGTAGTCTTGATCGCCAGGTCATTGCTCTAAACTCTGGATTCATAACTATCTAATAAATAAGAACTTAATTCTTGATTGGGCAAGCGCCAGTCAAGTTGAGTTGCTTTCAAGCTCCTTCTGGATGAAATCCCATGGACAAACCGATTCCGCTGGGCAACCGTCGCGAGCTTTTCGTGGACGGATTCCTCGTCGCCGAAATGAACCAGGTTCGCCTGGACTTGAAGAAACCGGAACGCCGCGAGGTCGTCTTCACCGCCGACGCAGCCTGGGAAGACGCCGTCAGCTTCCCTCTGAGTTTCTTCCAGGATGGCCCTATCGTCCGGTTCTATTACCGGGCCGGCATTCCCAACCTGAAAGATGAAAGCGTCGACGCGGTCGCTCTGGCTGACAGCATGGACGGCGGCATGACCTTTACGCGGCCGAACCTGGGCCTTGTCGACTTCCGGGGCTGCACAGCGAACAATCTCCTGCGCATCGGCGGGCCGCCGAATGTGCCGCCGGCCTTTCTGGATTCCAATCCCGCCTGCCGGCCCGGCGAACGATATAAAGGCTTGAGCCAGAAGTGGATGGGCCTCTTCGCCATGGCCTCCGGCGATGGACTTCATTGGAAGTCGCTCCTCGATGGGCCCGTCAAGATGGAAGGGGCATTCGATACCGTCAATACAGCCTTCTGGGATTCCCTCGCCGGTTGTTACCGCAGCTATACCCGCAACTGGCTGGACCCCCAGGCGGGATACGCCCCGGCGCCCAAGGTCAAGGCGGGTTTCGTCCGCGGCATCCAGAGTTCCACGTCCAAGGATTTCATCCACTGGACCCCGCCGATGCCCAATCAATATGCCGATGGGGAACCGGCCACTCACCTCTACACCAACGCCACGCTCCCCTGCCCCGGGGCCGAACACCTCTACCTTTCTTTTCCCAATCGATTCATCGAGCATCGTAAGAAGCGTCCGGAACACCCCTACCCGGGGACCAATGACGCCCTGTTCATGAGCAGCCGCGACGGGGTCCATTGGTCCCGCTTCCTCGAGGCGTGGGTCCGGCCCGGGCTCGATCCGGGTAACTGGACGGAACGCAATAACTACCCGGCTTGGGGCCTCATCGAGACCTCGCCTACGGAGTGGTCCATGTACATCACCGAGCGATACCGGCATCCGAGCCTGCCTACACGCGTCCGGCGTCTCGCCCTCCGGCCACACGGCTTCGTCTCCGTCCACGCTGGATATGCGGCCGGTGAATTCCTCACAAAGCCCCTGACCTTCACTGGCCGTCAGCTCCGGCTGAATTATTCCACCTCCGCCGCGGGATCGATCCGGTGTGAGATTCAGGACACCGAAGGCAGGGCTTTTCCCGGGTTCACTCTCGAGGAGACGGACACCCTTTTCGGGGACGAGGTAGACGGCCCGGTGACCTGGAAGGGATCGGATGACCTATCAGCGCTAGTGGGAAAGGCCGTACAATTGCGCTTCGGGATCGAAGACGCGGACCTGTTTGCCCTCCGATTCGTTTGATGCGTTCGAAGAAGGTTTCTTTGGGGCATTCTTGTCTTGGAATTCCTCTCTATCGCTGAGCGCTTCGGATTCAGGCCGGACGCTCTGGAGCGCATCCGGGCGGCGGTCTCGAACAGCGATTTGCAGGGCAACGGCCCCAACCTTGCCCGCTACGCCACGACGTTCCCGAAGCCATCCAAGGGAGACCAGTTCGAGGCCCTGGTGCGAGGGAAGTTCGGGGTGAAGCACGCCCTGGGCGTCAGCTCCGGCACCGCGGCACTCCACGCGGCCATGGTCGCCGCCGGGGCCGCGCCCGGAAAGGATGTCATCTGCCCCGCCATCGGCTTCCTCGCCACCAGCATGGCGGCCGCCCTGGCCGGCGCGACACCAGTCTTTTGCGACGTCGACGAATCCCTGCAGATGGACCCCTCCAAGCTCGAGGCGCTGATCACCTCTCGGACCATAGCCGTCGCTCCCACGCACTACGGCGGCGCGGTATGCGACCTCGGCCCGGTCCTGGCTGTGGCCCGAAGGCACGGCCTCCTGGTCATCGAGGACTGTGCCCAGGCCACCGGAGCGACCTACAGGGGACGCACCGTCGGAACCCTCGGCGACATCGGCTGTTTCAGCATCTCGGCCTATAAGATCATCGGAGGCGGGGAGGCCGGACTCTTGATCACCAACGACCCGCGTCTCTTCGACCGCGCCTGCCAAGTGGCCGAAGCCGGTGGGCTTTGGAGGCCAGACCGTTTCGGGCCGGAGCGCTACCCGGGCGAACTGTTCCCCGGGACGAATTACCGCCTTTCGGAGCTGGAGGCCGCGGTGGACCTCGTCCAGCTCGGGAAGCTCGACGCCACCGTCGGCCGCTTCCGGGCCGTGCATCGCCGCATCCGCAGCCAGCAGCGGGCCTTCCGTGAATTTCGCTGGCAGAAGAGCAACGATCCGGAGGGCGACATCGGCTGCCTCCTGCGCCTGTTCCCGCAGACTCTTGAACTGGGAAAGAAGGCCGCCGAGGCGCTCCGCGCTGAAGGAATCGGAGCGGGCTTCCTCGGACCCGATGCGCGGTCGGATTGGCATCTTTATTCCGACATGTTCCCGCTGTTCGCCCAGCATGCGGAACGTTGCAGGCCCGACCTCTGCCCCGTGGCGGTGGACCTTTACAACCGAGGGATTTCCATCTGGCTCGATTCTTGGTACTCACCGGCGGACTGCGATGCTATCGCCGAAGGCGTCCATAAGGTCTTATCGGCCTACGGAACACCCATCACGAGATGAAATAGGGGCGGTCCCCCACGATTTTGTTTTCTTGGGAGATCTTGTCCACCACAAAGAACGCGGAAGACGCTGAGATCAAAACTCGATAAATTCGGTGGGGTAGTGCGTCAAGTCCAGGCGTTCCTCGTCGGGAACGGGTCGAATACCCCATTGCTGCATAGCCAGAGCGCCGAGAATGATTTCGATGGGCATGCCCGTTTCATCCTTGCCGATTTGAGGAACAACAAAGGCATGAGTGGTGATCCGTTGCCCTTCGACCAGCGCTTCTAGGACCGCTGTCTCCTTCACCGTCTGGACCATTCCGCCCAGGCCCGTTCGGATAGGTTTCTTGAGCTTCAAGGTCAGGAGGGAGGAAGCCGCGTCCCTGATGATATAGGTGTTTCTTGCGCCGGTATCGAACAACGTCCAACGTTTCTGCCCGTTGATTCGGATGTGAGTTCGAATCCGACCCATGCTGGAGGCCTCCCCAATGGATGTTTCGAGTGGAAGACCGATGCCCAATTTATTGAAAAGATATCACCCTTTCGGGTCCGTTACCCGTTAGAATTCTTCCGTTCATCGTGGAGGCCTGCGGGATGGGTAATTCTCCAGCAAGCGGGTACCCGAGCGGCGCATCGCTCAGCTTTGGCGACGCATAGGAACGGACTCCAAGCATTTGCAGGCCATCCGAACTGTCCACGGCGTCGGATATCGTTACGATGCGTAGCGCACGGCGGCTTCCCATCAAGACGCCACCGTGGGTCGGAATGCAACCCCCAGGACTCTTTTCACGTCTAACATGACTGATGTATTCCCGCCCAGGGCTAGCCCTAGACTACGCGTCGGTCAGTGACGTCGAGGTCAACACAAGACCGGACTCCGCATCATCGGATTTAGAGGTCGTTCCCTGCTTCGTTCTGAGGAAAGTGCGCATGCCGTTTCGACGTGTGAAATCCGGGCAAGCGGTCTCGGAATTTCAATTTGCACCGTGCCGAGAGGGTCTCGGAATTGAAAACTGGAATTTTCTGGTTTCAGGGGACCTCCGTGGGACCCCGGGGGTCTTCAGGTCAATTCCCTTTTCTCGGCTGTCGGCGATCGAGACCTTGGTGCGGCCGACAGCGGACACACGCTGGAATAGGACGTGATCATGATGCCACCACGAGCCTGCATTCTGTTGTGCATCGTCAGCATGATGGGAAATACCGCGTGGCCGGAGTCGCCCGCCGCGGAAGCAAAGCCTCCTGAGCCTCCGGCGAAGATCGTCCATGACGAGCATACGGTTTACATCCCGTACGACGAGCTGGAACGAGTCTTCGAGAAGGAGGGTCGAGGGGTCTTTCTGCCTTATGCGGAATTTATCAAGCTCTGGGAGAAGGGCCGGCCCGTTCAGCCCCCGAAGCCGAAACCCGAGCCGCCCTTCGATTCGGCCATCGCCGCCAGCAGTTACGAGGGCGTGATCACGGGCGACGCGGCTTCTTTCACCGCCACCTACACCGTCGAGATGCTGAAGGATGAGGGCTGGTCGGCCCTGCCACTGCCGCTCAACGGCGTCGCCGTCACGGAATCCAGCGTGGAAGGCGGCCAGGCGCTCCTCACCGTGGCGGACAAGGGTTACGAGCTTCTGATGGGCGCGCCCGGGGTCTATCGTTTGACCGTGAAATTCGTGACGCGGGTGGAACGCCAGCCGGGGAAGAATCTTTTCTCCTTTGCGTGTCCCCGGGCGGCGGTATCGCGCCTCCAGGTGGCCCTTCCGGGCCGGGACCTGGGGATCGAGGTTCAACCGATGCTCGTGGCCAGCGCGACGGAATCCGCCGGCGATCAGACCCTCGTTCAGGCCTTTCTCGGATCGACGGACCGGGTGACGTTCCAGTGGTGGCCCAAGACCGTCGAGAAGGCCCGGGAAGAGGCGCTTCTTTTCGCTCGGACCCACCTCCGGGTCTCGGTCCGTGAGGGCTCGCTCCTGGCCGAAGCCGCGCTTCATTACGACATCCTCCGGGCGCCCGTGGATCAATTCGAAGTCCTGCTTCCCGCGGACGTCAAAGTCGTCACCGTGGAGGGCGCTAACCTCAAGGACTGGAACGTGCAGGCCGAGGGCGATCGGCAGAAGGTGCGGGCCACGCTCCATGGCCCGGAGAAAAAGGCCTATTCCCTCAAGGTCTCGGTGGAACGGTCCGTGGATGCCTTCCCCGCCCAGCTCGGCGTTCCCGAGATCGTGCCGGCCGGCGCTGCCCGGGAAATCGGCATGCTGAGCGTGACGAAAAGTGATGCCCTGGACATCAAGGTCAAGGAACGCTCGGGCCTCAGCCAGCTCGCAGCGGAGGACCTCCCGGAGGCGCTCCGCTCCGGGAACATCTTCTTTGCCGGGTCCTACGTCGCACATCCCTTCAGCCTGGTCCTCACGGTCGCCTTGATCGAGCCGAAGGTCTCGGCCGAGGCCTTCACCCGCATCACCCTGTTGAAGGAATCCCTCCTCGTGCACGGCACTTTCCGTTACCACATTCGCAAGGCCGGCCTGTTCAGGCTTCGATTCCGGCTGCCGGCCCCTCTCGAAATCCGCCAGGTGGGCGACGAGGCCAGGGTCGAGGACTACTCGGCCATCGAGGAAGGCGGGGTGAAGACGGTGACGGTCACGCTGGCGAGCCGCGCCTTCGGCGACTTCACCCTGCCGATCGTTGGCGAACAGGCGCGCCCCGGCGAGTCCGGTGACCTCGCGCTTCCGATCCCCGAGATTCTCGATGTGGAGCGGGAAAAGGGAACGATCGCCGTCGCCGTGGAGGAGACCCTCGAGGCCAAGATTTCCGCCTCGCAGAACGTCACGCCGCTCGGCCTTCAGGAGATTCAGAAAGAGATGCCGACTCCGCCGGCGCCGGCGGAAGCCCGAACCGTCTTCGGATTTCAGTACGTCCGGCGGCCGGCCTCCGTGACCCTGAACGTGGAGAAGCGCAAGCCCCAGGCGACCGCCCGCGTGGAGTCGCACCTCCACGTAGACGAAGGCGCGGTCAAGCTCAAAAGTCTACTCTCGTACACGATCAGGTACGCGGGCATCTCCGAGCTTTCGTTCTCGGTCCCGAGCGGCCTGGGCGACGAATTGCGCATCACGGGCCCCAACATCAAGGAAAAGGTCCGCTCGCCCGCGCCGGAAGGCGAGCCGCCGGCCGACCGCTGGCGCGTGACCCTCCAGAGCGAGGCCCTGGGCGAGTACCCGCTGACGCTGGAATACGAGGCCAAGTTGAAGGGGGTCCAGAAGGGCGAGGTGAGCCTGTTCCAGGTCCCTGAGATCGTCGTCAACCAGGTTGCCCGAGAGAACGGTTATTTCGCCGTCACCAAGGACGTCGATGTCGAGGTCGATTCGGAGAGCCAAGGTCTGGAAGAGATCGACGCGCGGGAGTTGGCGGGGACGAGCCTGGCCTCAACCGGGGCCTTCCTCGCCTTCAAGTACCTCGACCATCCCTATGCCTTGAAATTGAAGGTGACTCTTCCCGAATACGTCGGCGTCGTCCAGACCCTGGTCAACGAAGCCTATCTCGAATCCGTTTTCTCCAAGCACGGCGGCCTGATGACCGACGCCCGATTCCTGGTGCAGAATAATCAGAGGCCCTTGATCCCCGTCACCCTGCCCGACCAGGCCGAGGTCCGTTCCCTCTTCGTCGATGGCAAGCCGGAACGGCCCCGGCAGGGTGAGAAGGGCCAGCTTCTGATCCCGGTGGCGAACGTCGGCCAGACTCTCTTTCAGGTCCGGATGGTCTATGAGCTGCCTGCGGCAGGTGGCGAGATGGGCTGGGCCGGGGCCCTCGAGGCCTCCGCGCCGTCGTTCCCAGAAGACGTTCCGGTCCTGCGCCTGCTCTGGGACACCTATGCACCCTCGGGCTACGAGTACCTCTGGCTCGGTGGAAACATGCAGGCCGTCGAGCAGCGGGTGCGCGGGTGGGAAAATATCAAGGAAGTCATGCAATACTTCACGCCCCGGCTGAGCACCCGCCACTCCCCGCGCCAGGAATATCGGCCGGGGCCCCAGGCGGCCTCCGGCTCGACCGGGCCCTCCGCGGGGTCGGGCGTCATCGCGGTGGAGTTTCCGCGCGAGGGCATCCGCCAGCAATTCACAAAGCTCAGCGGCAACGGCCGCGTCCGATTGCCTTATCTCAAGTCCAAGCTCTACGTCGGGCTCGATATCCTCTTCTTCCTGGCCGCGGTCATCCTGGGCCTCCGGTGCTCCCGACGCTGGTCGAAGGCTCGCGTGGCGCTCTCCCTCGCCGCCGCCGCGGTGCTGCTGGCCTCCTTCCTGCCGGCTTCCCTTGCCGGTTGGCTCGATTCGGTCTTCTGGGGGGCCGTGGTCCTGGGCGCGGTCTGGGCCGTCCCGCCCATTTTCCGGAAAATGGCAGAATTCAAGACACGCTGGCAGGAGCGCAGGGCCGAGAAGCGAAAGGCGCGCGAGCAGGCTCTGAAAGACATCCTCCCTCCGGTCAAGTCCAAGAAACCGCAGGCCGCGGAAGAAAAACCGGAAAAGCCCGAGGGAAGCCATGAGAGTTAGCCTTTTCATCGCAGCCTGTCTTGTCCTGGACCTCCGGGGTGAAACGCCAGGTCTCTCATCACCGGGACCGACAAAGCCCCCGGCCCCGATTCACAACCGGATTCTCCACGTTCCCTTCGGCGAGCTGGACAGGATTCTGGGCAAGGAGCGAAAGGGCATTCTGCTGGACTACGACCGATACCGCGAGCTGTGGGCGCTGGCGGAAAGCAGGGCGTCGGAGGCATCAGAAGTCCGTCCGCCCGTCGGGGCCGCCGTCGTGTCCGCCGATTACCGAGGGGCCGTCCGGGACGATCAGGCGACTTTCGAGGCCAGCTTCAAACTCCGGATTCTGGCCTCTGAGCGATCGGCGTGTCCCTTCGCCTTCCAGGGCGTTGGCCTGGCCTCCGTTACCCTGGGCGACCGCGGCGTCTCGCTGTTCACCGACTCGCAGGGCCGCCTGGCGCTGGTGACCGAAGGCGCGCCTGAGCAGACGGCCGCGGCGTCGTTCTCGGCGCCCGTGCTCTCTCAGGACGCCAGCCGTTCCCTGCGCTTCAAAGTGCCTCATGCACCTGCCGCGAGCCTGTCCCTCGAACTGCCTCTCAAGGCCAGCATCCAGTCCGCCTCAGCGCCCTATACCCTGGCCAGGAACGAAACGGCAGGCACGACGACGCTCCGGCTCGCCCTGGGAGGCCAGACCGAGGTGGCCGTGTCCTGGTCGCTCGAAGAAAGCCTCGGTGTCCAAGAGCCGGTCATCCTGGCCGACAACCGCCTCCGGTTGGACGTCCGTCCGGGTGCTCTTCGGCTCGACGCACAGGTTCATCTTTCCATCCTGCGCGCCCCGATCGCCGAGTTAAGCCTGACCCTGCCCGAGTCCTACGACCTCGTCGGCCATGACGTTCCTCATCTGAAGCACGTCGAGACGGTGAGCCGGGAAGGCACGAAGGAAGTCCGCCTCGCCTTCCATGAGCCACAAAAGGGCGTCCTGGACCTCCAGGTCTCGGCCGAGGCAGGTTGGCCGGGCTCGGGCAACGTGGCCTTCCCTGATCTGTCCGTGGCCGGGGCGCTCCGGCAGAGCGGGAAGGCCTCGATCCGGATGCACGAGTCCTTCCAGGCCAAGAGCGCTGTCACCGAAGGCGTCCGGCCCGTCCCCGACGACCCTGCCAGCCTTGCCGGCAACGACTCCCCATCGCTGCGGCCATGGCGGTCCTTCGCCTTCTGGCAGCCGCGCTATCACCTCTCTTTCGAGGTCTCCCCCCTTGCCGGCGAGACCGATGCGCGGCTTCGGTCCTTGTTCGAGCTTCGTGAGCAACAGTGGTTTCTGACTTTCTGGATTCGTTGCCATGTGAAAAAAGGCGAGCGGCTGTCGCTGACTTTCGATCTCCCGCAGGAATGGTCCCTGCTCGATGTGACCTCGGAGGGAAAGGAGCTGGAATGGCAGGAGAGACCCGAGGGCGACTCCAGGCGGGTGGAGATTGCCCTGCCTGCCAAGCTGACTGCCGGCAGCAGCTTCGAATTCCAGGCCCGTTGCAAGCTCCTGCCTGAACAGTGGTCGTCGGAAAGCTGGGAGAAGCGCGATGTTCCCTTCCCCGTCGTGTGGGTGCTCGACGCGGCGGAGCAGGAAGGCCTCCTGGGCGTCGCTGCCGACCCGCAGTTTGAACTGGAGGACCGTGAGGTCGCCGGTCTCGAGTCCATGGACGTCCGGAAGCTGATCGAGCACGGCCTGTCCGCGGAGGGAATGGCGCTCGGATATTCTTACCGCCGGAGGTACACGGGCATCGTTGCCGTGACGCGGCGCAGCCCCCGGGTCGGTGCCACCGTGACCCAGTACGTCCAGGCCAGCCCGGACGTGCTCCGCGTCCATGCCCTGGTCGATTACTGGATTCAATATGCCGCTACGAACGAGCTGTGGCTGTCCCTGCCGGAAGGCACGGGCCGGGCGGTGGAGCTCCAGGGCGCGGATATCCGGGAGAAAAGCATGACCAGCCGGGAGGGCGAATCCGGCGAAACCTGGAGGATTCGACTCCACCGGAAACGCATGGGCCGATACCCCTTGACCGTCTCCTTCGAGAAGAAGATTTCCGGCGGCGAGTCCCGTCTCGCCATCGGAGGCATCCGAGCCCCCCGGATCGCTCGGGAGGACGGCTACCTGGCCATCGAGGCCAGCTCGGACCTCGAGGTCCATCCGACCACCCGCAATCTCATCGACGTGGACGTATCCGAAATCCCGCCCCATCCTTCTTATCGGCCCGCCAGCCGGCTCATTTTCGCCTACCGGTGGCTGGCGCATCCCGTGGAGCTGACGCTGGACGTCATCCGGCACAAAGAAGTCCCCGTGCTGGCGATGGTGATCCCACGGGCAAGCTATTCGAGCGTGGTTGACGAGAACGGCCTGGCTCGGACCCAGGCAGCGTTGACCGTCAAGAATGCCTCGTCGTCCAGCCTCCCGGTGGCCCTGCCCTCGGGCGGCCGCCTGTGGAGCGTCCTGGTCGACGGCCAGCCCGTAAAGCCTGCGTTTTCCGGGGGCCAGCTTTCGATCCCGCTGGCGGCCGGCCTGCAAGGCGAGAAGGTGCTGGCGGTGGTGCTGACCTACGAAACTTCCATGGGAGCGATGGGAAGCTTCGGAATGCTGTCGTTCTCCGGAGTGAGCGTCAAAGGCATACCCATCCTCACGACGGAGTGGCATCTCTATCTGCCGGAACGATTCCAGTACCTCGGCCACGACGGCAATATGGACGTGCTTTCCGGCCCAAGGACGGGAACGCAATTTTTTGCCGTCAGGGGCCCCTCGTTCCGATGGCCGTTTGCAGGGGGTTTTCAACGGATCAGTGCGAGCGCGGGCGCCTCGCTCGCGATGGAAAACAACCTCCTGACAATCGAGAAGGAAGACCTGATGGTGCCATCCGCGTCAAATAGGGAAGAGCCCTCCAAGCCCTTTGATATAAAGAAGATCGAGCAGCGGTTCAAAGAAACGGCACCGAGCGCCGCCCAGGAAATGCCTGCGAACGAGCCCGTAGAATCACCGGGCTCGCACCCCGGGGCTCCTGCCCAGGAGGAACGAGACGCGGGTCTGGCGGTTAAGGCGGAGGACACTATCGCTCAAGCCCGTGATGTACATTCGGGAAGGGGACGTGAAGCGGCTGCAGGCGACTACCCGCAGGTCTCAGGAGGGGCGGGAGGAGTGCCCGTGCCACGCGCTCCAGCGGAGCAGAAGGCCCCGGCGGGCACCGTTCCCGGAGGATCGGCAGGTGGGATGGGGACAGAGAGCCAGGCGTTCCGACTGCCCCAGGGCCAGGTCCCCCAGGGCTTTTCGGAGACCACTGGGGAACTCGCCACCCGCAAGGCGCAGAAGGCGAAGCTCAGCCAGCAAAAGCTCCTCTCGATGGAAATCCAGGTGCCCGCCTTCGGCCTGCAGCAGTCCTTCAAACGGCCCGGTGGAGACCCCGAGGTCCGCATTCCGTTCGTGTCCCTTTCCTTCGCACACGCGGCGAACGCTCTGGCCCTTGCTTTGGCCGCTCTTTTGGCCTGCTGGATTTCCACGCGCTGGAAGATTCATCCCTTGTTCCTGCTCCTGGTTGCCGGCGTGCTCCTGCTCGGGTTTCCTCCGGTCGTCTGGGAGGGCTCCGAGTCCTTTTGCACCGCGGCTCTCGTAGGGGTCGGCGTCTATGTCGCTTTCCGAGGAATCCGATGGCTACAATCCCGTTCAGAAGCGCACCCGCACTTCTGAACACGGATTCTAGATAGAAACGCACCTGCCCAGAAAGTTCTTCAGCCATGAACAGGGTCATCGTCCGGGTTTGCGTGCTGGCGGCCTGCCTGGCGGTTGTACTGCGCTCCGCCGTCCGCGCGGAAGAATCTTCTCCACCCTGGCAGCCCGGGCAGACCTTCTATGTCCCTTACGACCCCAAGAAGCCGGATTTTCAGAAGCCTATCGACAAGATTTACTTGCCGGAGGAAGATTTCTTCGACCTCTGGGAGCGCGCGGTGCCGGACGCACTCCCGCCGGAGAAAAAGCCCTTGGTCGCCTATACCCTCGGCAACGCCGCCTACCGCGGCCGCGTCGAAGCCGACCTCGCGGTCTTTGACGCACAGTTCGAGATCGAGACCCTGGCGGACGGGTGGACAGAGATTCCGCTGCCCCTGTCCGGTGTAGCTCTCCGTGAGGCCCGTGTCGATGATCGGCCCGTGACCCTGGCGTCCGGCCCGGAGGGCTACACGCTGGGATTTGAGAAGGCCGGGCGCAGAACCTTGACCCTGGTGTTCGCCGTGCCTGTCCACCTCGCCTCGGGCACCGGCCGGCTCTCCTTCAAGCCGCCTCCGGTCCCGGCGGCAAGACTCCGCCTCCAACTCCCTTCTCCAGGGCTCGAGGCCAAGCTGGGCGCCTGCCGGGGCGGACAACGGAGCAGCATCGTGGCAGGTCAGACCGTGCTCGAAGCGGAGTTGGGTGAAGTTCCTGAAATCGCTGTTTCCTGGAGTCCTCGAGCCGTCGCTGGCGGGGATGCGGCAACAGCACGTGTCCAGGCGGGTCAGACGCTCGAACTGACCCTCCGGGAAGGCTATTTGGAAGTCTCCAGCCGCATCGTCTTCAAGATATCCAGGAGTCCAGTCAGAGAGTTCGCACTCCGCGTGGACAAGCCGTTGAGCGTCTATTCGGTCACCGGCGAGAACCTCAGGAGCTGGTCGAGCCGGCCGGAGGAGCCGGAGGTGATCCAGGCGGTATTCAACGAGCCGGTGGCGCGAGAATGCGCCCTGGAGGTCCGGGCCGGAGCGCCATGGGTCTGGGACGGGAATATCGGGCCGCTTCCTCTGCTGGCGGCTCAGGGCGTGGCGGGTGAATCGGGCACGATCGTGGTCCGCAGCGCGCCGAGCCTGAAGAGCGAGTTCATCCCTTCCACAAGTGTCCAGAGGATCAACCTCCCGGCCCGTGCTCCGGCTGCCGGGTCCGATGCTTCCGCCGTCGCGGCCTTCGAATATGCCCGGACGCCGATGACCCTCCAGGCCCGGGTGCAGGCCTTGCGGCCGGCTCTCGCCACTTCCGACCACTCTCTTTTTCTCATAGACCGGGAGCGGGTCACCGCTCGGACCGATACGGAGGTCGAGGTGAAGGCGGCGGACTTGTTTGAGACCGCGGCCGAGCTGCCCTCTTCATGGAAGGTGGAAGCCCTGGACGGCGAGAACCTCCGGGAATGGTGGACCGTACCTGGAGAAGGCCTCCAGCGACTCCACGTCGCCTTCGCGAGCCCGGTCCGCGGGAAATCGAGGCTTCGGCTTTCCTGTTCCATCCCCGTGGCCGATCCTGAAAATCTCGTTTTGAGAAGCCCCCGATGGCTGGACGCGGAGGAGCGGCGCGGCGACCTGCTCCTGGCCGCGCGCCAGGGCATCACCCTGACCACGCGGCATCTCGACAACGCTAGGCCCCTGGACCTGGACAAGGCCGCCGAGCACGGCCCGTCGCCCGAACTGCCGTTCCTGCCGGTCATGGCCTTCTCCTTCGCCGCGGCGAACCCGGCCGTCACGCTCGCTCTGAAGCCGGTGTCCCCATCCGTGAGCGTCATCGGGGTGGCTCACGTGACCGTCGAGAGCGGTGTCCTGAGGATGCGAAGCATGCTGCGCTATGAAGTCCGCGAGGCCGCGGTGGACACGTTCCGTTTCGCTCTGCCCGCGTCCGTCGGGAATCAGATCGAGATGAAATCCCTCGAGGTCCGGCAGGTGAAGTCCGAGCTGCTCGGGGAGGGGGATTCGGCCCGCCGCGCCTGGGGCCTGCGCCTCCACGCGCCGCGCACCGGCACGGTCGAACACGCCTTCGACCTCGAGATGGGCCTGCCGGAAGCCGGCGATATCCGCATCCCGCGGCTCGAAGCCCTCGAGGTCGCCCGCAGCGAGTTCTACCTCGTCCTCGCCAATCGGTCCGAATACCTGATCCAGCCTCAAATCGTTCACGGTATCCAGGAGACGCCCCCTGCGGACGTGCCCTTCCTTCCACCCGGATTGGCCGCCGGAAGCGCGGTGACGGCCTACAAAGCGAGAACGGAGGACTGGGAACTGGTGTTCTCGAAGCAGACGACCAAGATGCAGGAGCTGATTGAGGCCTCCATCGACTGGGCCGAGTTGAAGTCTTCCGTGAGCCGAGAAGGTCTTTGGCTCACCAAGCTGGTCTATCACCTGCAAAACCGGACCGAGCAATACCTCGAGGTCGAAATGCCCGAAGGGGCCGATATCTGGAGCGTGTTCGTGCGGGACGAGCCGGTGAGGCCCGCCATCGTCCAGCGGCCCGGCGGCGTCCATACCCTTATTCCCCTGGTCAAGACGACCGCAGGCGACCTTTCCTTCGACGTGGAAATGGTCTATGCCCAGAGGATGCCGGAGCGCTTTCAGTGGAACGGGTCCGTGTCCGTTCGGGCGCCCCGAGTCGTCCGGATTCCCGTCACCCAGACCTACTGGTCCCTCTATCTGCCTGAAGGCTTCCGGTATTACGGGTTTGGCGGCAACATGGACGAGATCGTGGAGGAAGTGAAACTGGTCGATAAGGTGAAAGCCATGGCGAGGGAGCAGACGCAAATCCTCCAGTCTTACCAATATGGAAGCGAGGCTCAGAAGGTCAAAGCCAGGGCGAACCTGGCCAAGCTCCAGGAAGGGCTACAACAATCCTGGCAGAAAGCCAGGACGGATACGGACCAGCGGCGGACGGAGACGCGTCAGAAAGGCCAGAAGCGCTACCAGGATGAAAAATTCCAGTCGCAGCTCGAAATGAACGTGAAGGAGCTTGAGGAGATTCAGCAGACGGTGGCGCAGAACGCGGTGATTCAAACGGACATTGAGCGGGCGGACGAGGCCGCAGCCGGGGAGTCGTCCAGAGGTGTGGGCGGCGGTGGAGGCGGCATCGAGGGAAAGCATGAGGCCGGGTACGCTCAAGAAGGTGACGAAGAGTCGACGCTCCAGGGGCTTGCCCGGGATAAAATGGAGGGGCGGAAGGTCGAAACCAGGGCGCTATCGATCCGGGTGGACTTGCCTGAAGGCGGAATCCCCTACCATTTCAAGACTCTGAAGGGCGAGGCCAGGATCGATTTCCGGCACACTTCGACCCGGAGCACCCATCGCCTGGGAGCGGCGGGAGTCCTTCTTCTCCTGGTGGCGCTTGGTGTCTTGGCGGGACGGCGACTCGCGCACCCGAGGTCCGATTTCAAAGACTGAAGGCTGGTCAGAATAAAGAATGGCGCATCCGGCTTTTCCGCGTGTGAGCAGCGGGCAGTGGAGGGCGTGAGCGCGTGGGGAGGCAAGTCGCGCGGCCGCTGTGCGACCGCTCCCCTTATGCGCTACGCGTGCGTGAGCGGTTCGCCGGGGTCCCGGGGCCGTCCGTCGAGGATTTTCGTTCGCCGCATTTCTCATCACACCGGGCTCATCGTATATTGGCTGACTCTTTCTCTGTACCTTGGCGTCTGTGTCCCGCATCAGCAGGAAGTGCCGGAAAAAACTATATGACCCTGCAACGTCTCTTTCTTCTGGGCTGGTTGTCCTTGCCCGCTGCTCTCACAGCGGAGCCCCGGGGCCTGCTCCTGGTCGAGAATGGCCAGCCGCAGGCGACGATCGTCGTTTCCGGTCAGACCAACGAAAAGGTCAAGACGGCGGCACAGGAGCTGCAAACCTATATCGAAAAAATGTCTGGCGCTAAATTGCCCTGGGTCACCGACGAGCCGAAACCCGAAGCCACAAGAATGATCCTCGTCGGCCAGAGCCGCTTGACCGATGAAATGAAGGTGTCCATTCCCTCGGGCGTGACCAACGCCCGAAGAGAGGAAGGATTCGTCATCCACTGCAAAGGGGACCGATTGGTCCTCGCTGGCAACAACGACGGACCCTATCACGGGACCGAATACGCGGTCTATGAGTTTCTGAATCGGTTGGGCGTCCGCTGGTTCATGCCCGGCGAATTCGGCGAGAGGGTGCCCCAGCAGGCGACCGTAGCGTTTCCCGAGATCGAGCTGACCGAGAAACCGGATTTTCTCCAACGGAACTGGTGGCTGCATACCAAGCCGGAGCTGGCGGAGTTGGAGAAGCGATGGAAGCTTCGCAACAAGATGAACCCCGACCCCATGTTCGTCATTCCGGGCGACAGCAGTGTCCGGGGCGTCGTGGGAGATGCGGCCACTTTCAAGGAGCATCCGGAATACTTTGCCATGAACCTGGATGGCACCCGCAATCCCCACATGCCCAACCTGGCGCATCCGAAGGCGGTCGAGATTGCGGCCGGAATCATCAAGGACTCTTTTCGGAAGAATCCTGCGGCCACTTCCTCCGGCTTCGCGCCGGACGACGGGTATCCCCGGGACTATGATCCGGAGACGTTAAAGCAAAACCACGGGATCGTGGAAATTTATGGAAGGCCGGGCGTTCCGAGCGAGGCCAGCATCAGCGAGGAGTGGATGAATTTTGTAAACCGGGTCACCCTCGAAGTGCGGAAGGAGTTTCCAGACGCCTATATCGCCACGAACGGGTATGCGAACCGGGACATACCGCCGCTGGGCGTCAAGCTGGACGACCACATGGTGATCATGTTTGCGGCGATCTGGAGCTGCACGATTCACGCCTACGACGATGACCACTGCTGGCAGAAGGTGCGGCAGGGTCAGATGCTGAGACGCTGGTGCGAGTTGAGCCAAAACGTATGGATTTACGGTTACAACTACCAGATGCTGATGTCGGGCCTCACGCCGCTGCCCGAGGTGCGCAAGCTGCGCCGCGACTTCCCGCTGATGAAAAAATGGGGAGTCATCGGATTCCTGGACGAGACGCGCAACGTGTGGGCCGAGTCCGGCATCGCCAGCCGCTACCTTCGCGCCCGGCTCGAATGGAACGCCCTTGCCGACGTCGATGCCATCGTGGGGGATTTCTACTCCCAGTGGTACGGCCCGGCTTCGAAGGCCATGCGGGCATTCTATGAAGCTCTGGAAGATGAGATTGAGAAAACCCCCATGCACGGCCATGAGGACCGCATCCTGCCAGAGGTCTATTCCACCGACCTGATGGCTGCGCTCTCCCGGCATCTCGCCGAAGCTGAAAAACTGGCCCAGACGGAGGCGCAGGCCCTGCACGTGCGTGCTGACCGGCTCATCTTCGAACACTTGAAGGCCTACGTCGCGATGTCGGCCGCCGAAGCGGCTGGCGATTTTGCCGAAGCGGCCAAGCACGCCCAAGCCATGCTCGACCTGCGCACGCCACTACACCAGATCAATCCCTTCTTCATCTGGCCGGATGAGGCCGGTTACCACAGCGGCATCTGGTACTGGGGCGTGACCGCCCGCAGGGATTACTATCAGTCGCTGGCGGACATGACCACCGGCAAGACCGGCGACCGGGTGGCGCTCCTACCGGACCGCGCCTCGTTCCGGACCGATCCGCACGAAGACGGCATCTTCGCCCGTTGGTTTGCTCTGAACATTTCTCAAGAAGGCTGGAGGCCCATACAGGTTACCAGGCCTTACTACTGCCAGGGGTACGAAGATGCACAGGGACATCCCTACATCGGAACCTTGTGGTATCGGTTCAACGTGGATGTTCCAGCGCTGGCCAAGGATAGAAAAGTGATGATCTATGCGCCGGTCGTGGAAACGGAGGCCTGGTGCTGGGTGAACGGCGAGTATGTGGGCCACCGGCCTTACCAGGAAGCCTATATCCGTCCGCTGCAGATGGAATTTGACGTGACCCAGGCCATTCGGCCCGGCGCGGCAAATCAGGTCACTATCCGTGTCAGCACGAGTCTGATGGAAGCGCAGGCATCTGATGGTCTCTTCTCTCGCGTGTTCCTCTACGCACCCAAGTAGACGGGTGGGGACTGACGCTCTGCCCCGAGGACCAGCGTAAAAGCTTAGGCGCTTGGGTCACCAAACTTGAAAAAAGTTTTTAAGTTTGAGTTACCCTTGAATGGATAAGAATTCTTTCGATCCCGATCCCGACGTGCGCTCAATGGAGATGTTCCGAGATGAACTAAGAAGTTGGAAACTTGAGTCAGAGACTTCTGCTGACCCGCCATTGTTGGGCCGGCGAAGCCGTGCCAATCCTGGCTCTGAAATCCGCGAGCCCGGAGGGCGCAGCGGATTTCATGAGTGATCCTTCTCTGTTCACTGTCTTAAAAGAGCCCCGAAGTGGGCGAAATGAGTGCCGATGCTGAGGCTGTTCCGGCCCTCACTGGAATGGTTCGGACGGGAAGTAGCCAGACCGGGCTGCCCGGCTCCAGGCCCAGCAGCCTGGCGGCAGCGGGCTCGAGGCGCGCCTCGGCAAGGTCCCGCGTGACGGCCATCCCCGTGAGGACGCAGCGGAGGTCGTGGCCCGCGCCGGACACCACCAGCGCTTGGGAAGCAAGGTCGGCTCGTTCCTCTCCGGCAAAGACCGAGGGCCGGCTCTCCAGCACCGCGGTGGTGGAATCCGTCAAGGCGCCGAGGTGCGGGCCGCCGTCGAATGGACAGACCTGGTTCAGGAAACGGAATCCGATGCGCAAGAGCATGCGCTCAGCAGGTTTCGATGCCTCGCCGGTGACGCCGATGACGGCCTGGGCCTCCTTCGGCAGCAGCTCGACGCAGATGGGTTCCCGGGGAAACAGGGCGAGGATGAACTCCTTGTTGTGGATGCTGAGGCGGTCAGCCATCGCATACGACAGACCCGTGAACGGGGCGCCGATGGCATCCCACAATGGGGTCGTCCGGTCTTCCCTCAAGGTAGGCATCAATTCCGAAAGAAGCCGCGGCTCGAAGTAGTCCCGGTGGAGCGCGATGAACAGAAAACGCAGCATGGAAAGCTGTAGGCCGACCTTGAGGGGATGGGCGCGCCAGGCCCGGGAGACCACCAGGCCGCCCAGCTCCGTGGGGCCGTCCTCATCCGTGTGGAAGCTCAAAAAGCGAAGGCGTCGGCTGCCCACCAGCTTCGAATGGTTTTCCACCTCGGAAACCTGGAAATAGATGTGCGGAAAGCCCGGCTTCCCGTGCTTCGCGAAGATGGAACTGGTCCCCACCACGTGACCGTCGGCTTCCGCCACGAACATGAACCGGCTTTCGGAGGAGGGTTCAGTGAAGGACCGGCAAGAATTCTCCAATTCCGTCTCCAGCTCCCTGCGGTCCGCGGGTAGATTCAGAGAATCCAGCTCCTCAGCGAGCTTTGCCAGGCCGTCCAGGTCGTTCATCTGTGCGGGTCTGAGCAGGAACATGGCTGACTCCTTTACAGTCCCAGGGTGTAACTTCTCCGCGCCGCACGGAGATATGGAAAGGTGTCCCGCCAGACTTGTCCCCGTGGGAGGCGGGTCGGGTGTCAGTTGATTCCTGAACCCTGACACCTCTTCCACTCTGGTTGGGTTGCGGGCCTCGCCCGCCTCGAGGAAGCGCTGCCTCAAACCGAAAGCGCTTCGCTGGAAATCTCATCCCGATAGGGGAAAATGGCTTTCGTCGCCCCGCGCTTCAAGGCGACCCGTTTTTTCCTCGTGCGGGCCTTCGAGACGCGAGCGGACATTTCGACGACGAGCACGAGGACGATAGGACACGACAATCCAGGACAGGTCTCATGGGTTACGGTTTTTCCCCCGGGAGACGGCTGGTTTCTCGGTTCAGAACGGCATCAGCGCTTCCAAGCTCGCCTACTCGTCGGGCCGATGCCCCTTTTTAACATACCCCTGAAATTGGCCATCTTCCAGGACAGGAGGTCAAGAAGCCATGAACGGATACCACAGATTCCTCGAGGGCCGGGTAGGACTGGTGACGGGATCGGGCCGTGGCATCGGCAGAGCCTATGCCGAGCGGCTGGCCCGGCTGGGAGCGTCGGTAGCGGTGCATGACATCACCGAGGAAGCCCCAGGCGAGTTTGGCGAGGCGCGGTCGCTCTCGGAGGTGGCCGAACAGGTCGCCGGCCTGGGGACGCAGACACTCGCCGTAACGGGTGACCTGACGCGCCGGGATGCGGTGTCGGCCTTGACGGCCGGGATTCGGGAGAAATTGGGGCCCATTGACATCCTGGTGAACAACGCCGGAGGGGACATCGCGGCCCGTGGCGGCAAGGCCGATCCGAATGACTGCGTCTTCATCCCGGACGAGGACGCGGTGGCCATCCTGGACCGGAATCTCCGAAGCGCAATCCTCTGCTGCCAGGCCGTGTCCCCGTCGATGATGGAACGGCGCTATGGCCGCATCGTCAACATATCATCGAATGCCGCTTTCTATGGCGGCGGGTACGGCGCCATGTACGCCGTCGCGAAGGCCGGAGTGGTGCACTTCACCCGCTGTCTCGCCGCCCAGCTCCGGGACTACTGCGTCACGGTCAACTGCATCGCCCCGGGAAATACGCCGACGGCGCGATTCAAGGCCACACGACAGGTGGACCCGGAATGGCTCAATCGCAAAAACACGTTGAATCGCCCGACTTTTCCGGAAGACCTCGCCAATGTCATGGAATTCTTCGTGAGCGACCTGGCCTCCTTCGTCAGCGGACAGGTGATCAGCGTGGATGGCGGCGGCCGGCTCAGCCCGGGCTAACTCTTGCTGTTCGAAGCGCTCGCGTACGCGTAGCCGACGCGCGTGGAGGCAGGCGGCCACGCCTGCCATCTATCCCCAGGCGAGCCGCCCGGGGCTACGCGAGGGCATCCGGAGGAGTGTTTCAAATTCAAAAAGTTTTTTGAGTTTGGGGCCCCGAATGCCTAAAGTATTCGAGCGCGGAAGTACGAGAGCACTTCCATGCTCGAAGAATAGAGGCATTTCTCGTGAGCCAACTCGATACCCGGGAGAAGGCTGAGACGGCTATTCGCCGTCTCCAGGCCTGCTACGAGGCTCTTCAGGGCAGCCTCGGCCAGGTCCTGATCGGCCAGGCCACCGTTGTCAAGCTGGTGGCCACTGGGCTGTTCAGCGGCGGCCACATGCTCATCATCGGAGTGCCCGGCCTCGCCAAGACACTCATAGTCAAGACTCTGGCCCACTGCCTCGGATGGGAGTTCCGCCGCATCCAGTTCACTCCGGACGTCATGCCCGCCGACATTACCGGTACGGAGATTTTGCAGTCCGAGGAGGGGACCCACCGGCGATCACTCGTTTTCCGGAAGGGCCCCCTTTTCGCCAACCTGATCCTGGCGGACGAGATCAACCGGACTCCGCCGAAGACTCAGGCCGCGCTTCTCGAGGCCATGCAGGAGCTTTCGATCACCGTCGGGGGCGTCACCTACCCCCTTACGCCGCCGTTCGTCGTCGTGGCCACGCAGAATCCGATCGAGCAGGAAGGGACTTACCCGCTGCCGGAGGCCCAGCTCGACCGGTTTCTGCTGAGCATTCATGTGGACTACCCGACGAGGGACGAGGAGCGAGCTATTGCCGCCAGGCCCCTTCGCATCGTCTTGCCTTCCATGAGTCCCCTGGCTGAGCGAGCAGAGTTCCTCGATTTCATCCGCGTGATTGACGATGCCCCGGTCCCTCCCCATGTCCTCGAGTACGCGGTGTCGCTCGTGTCCGCCAGCCGGCCGAAAAGCGATGCCGCTACCGATTTTGTCCGACGTTACGTCGCCTGGGGCGCGGGCCCCCGGGCGACCCAGCACCTGGTTACCGCGTCGAAGGCCAGCGCGCTCCTCGAGGGCCGGCCGTCACCCGAGCCTCAAGACGTCCGGGACCTGGCGCTTCCCGTCCTCCGCCACCGTATCATTCCCAATTACAATGCTCTGGGAGAAGGACTCGATGCGGGCCGCATCGTCGAGCATCTGCTCGAAGCCGTGCGGCCAGGCGGCAAGTCCTAACGCGCCGTCCCACCCTGTCTGCGCCGCGGACGGCGCGCCTGCCTGTGCGTGCGGCACGCACGCAGACAGGGCAGGCAGGCGCGGTCGGCGCTTCTCCCAGAGGTGTAGCCGACGCCCTCACACGGGGATGCATCCCGGGCGTCGGAACGGTCCCCTATGGCTGATCCTGCCCATCCGTTGCTCGATTTGACCCGCATGGAAGTCCTCCGTCGGGTCCGGCTGCGGCCCAGCGGCTCGGCCGAAGGTCATTTCTCCGGCCCGCACAAGTCCCACTACCGAGGCGCCGCAGTCGAGTTCGCTGATTACCGTGAATACGTTGATGGGGATGATATCCGCCTCGTCGATTGGAAGGTGTTCGCCCGGTCCGATCGCTACGTCGTCCGGCTCTACGAGGCCGAGCGCAACCTGTTCACCTACCTGCTTCTGGACGCCAGCGCCTCGATGGGCTTCGCCGGCGCAGCCGCGCCGTCCGAAAGCAAGCTAGTCTTCGGCTCACGTCTCGCCGCCGCCCTCGCCTACCTCGCCGTTCGCGAAGGAGATGAGGTCGGCCTCACCCTGGCCGGCGATCGGCTGAGGGACTTCCACTCTCCAAGGGCTTCCTGGCCCCACCTGCGCGTTCTGCTCGATGCGCTTGGCGAGGCCCGGGCCGCGGGCGGGACCGACCTCGGCTGCTGCCTTGGCGAGCTGTTCGCCCGCGCTTCCCGACGCGGCGTCCTCGTCGTCCTGAGCGATTTCCTCGAGCACGGACCCGATTTCTGGAAGGCCATCGACCTCTTTCGGGTCTCTCGATTCGACGTCCTCTTTTTCCACGTGGTCCACCCGGAGGAGCTTGATCTCCCCCGCCTCCCCTCCGCTCGCTTCCTCGACAGCGAGGGTGATGGGCAGTTCCTGGCCGAGCCCGAGGTGGTCCGGGAGCTTTACCGCGAGCGCTTCGCCCGATTCCTCGTCGAGGTGGAAGCGGCGGCCAGGGCCCGCGGGTGCGACTGGTATCTGGCGCGGACGGACGCGGACCCCTACGCGTTCCTCCAGCGCTGTTTCCTCGCGCGGGAAGCAGTTCGATGAACCTAGCGTTCGGAAGTGCACCCGCACTTTCGAACGCGTGTACTAAAGGAAACCCCTCCTCCGCAGGCTCCCGTTGGGACTTTGCAGCATCCCTCCCCATGGGGCAGGTCCGGGAGGGGTTTCAGGCTAGTCCTGCTGTTCAGAAGTGCTGGTGCACTTCTGAACAGCAGGACTCAATGATTCATGAACCCCGGAGGCACGGCGTGAGACTGTTCAGATGAACGCCCTCGGCTTCGCCAGTCCCTGGATGCTTCTCGCGCTCGCCGCCGCCGCCGGCCCCGTCCTCCTCCACGCCCTCACTCGGCCGCGCCCTCGGACCCTCCGATTCCCGCCCTTCCGCTTCCTCGTCGAAGCCGGCTCCGGCCAGCAGTCCCTGCACCGCCTTCGCCTCTGGCTGCTCCTCGCTCTTCGGACCGCCGCCGTCCTCGCCCTCGTCCTCCTGTTCAGCCTCCCCTTCGTCCGCCGCAGCCCCGCCGAAACCCTTCCGGGCCGCGCCGAACGCGCCGTGCTGGTCGTGGACTCCTCGCTGAGCCTGCGGGCCTCGCCCGGAGGCGTGCCTCTTTTCGCCAAAGCCCGAGCCGAGGCCGCGGCCCTCCTGCGCCGCCTCGAGCCCGGCAGCTCGGTCGGCCTCATCTTCCTTGCCGCCAGGCCACGCGCTGCTCTCCCCGGCCTCTCGGGCAATGTTCAGGCGGTCCACCAGGCCCTGCTCGACGCCCAGCCCACCCTGGAGGCAGGTGATCCCGGCCACGCTCTCTCCCTGGCGGCCCAGATGCTCCGCGGGAGCGGCAACCTCTACGTCTTCAGCGATTTTCAACGAACGAACTGGGCCTCGACCCGCTTCGACAACCTCGAAGGCATTTCGTGTTTCCTGCGGCCCGTCACGGACCGTGCCGCTGACAACCTCGCCGTCACCGCCGTGCGAGTCCTGCCCGCGGAACCCGTGGCCGGTGAAACCATCGAGATCGCTTGCACCCTCTTCAACAGCTCGGCCGAGTCCCGCCAGGAAATCCTCAACCTCGAGATGAAGGGCATCTCCCAGGAGGCCCGCACCCTCCTGCGACCGTTCAGTTCCGGTCAGGCCTCCTTCACGCTGACACTCCCGTCCGGGGGAACGTTCCCGGGCAGCGTCCGGACCGGGATCGATCCTCTCCCCGAGGACAATACCCGCTACTTCACCGTGCGTGTGCGCCGCGCCCTTCACGTTCTTATCCTGAGCGATGCCGAGTCTGAGGATCGGTCCTGCGCCTCCTTCTTCATGGGCGCCGCGATCCGGCCCTCCGATTCGGCCGCGTCCAGCTTCCAGGTCCTGCGCCGCCACAGCCAGGACGTGGACCGGTCGGCCATCGAGGCCGCGGACATCCTAGCCGTGGTCTCGCCAGCCACCCTCACGCGCCAGGCGGCTGAATTGGTGGCCTACCGCGTCGCCCGGGGCGCACACCTCCTCTGCCTCCTCGACGGGCCCACAGCGCCTGCTCTTATCGACATACTCGCCGAAGCCTCCAAAGGCGCGCTCGCCCCGCCCTTCCGGCTGCTCGAGCCTGCCCGCTCTTCTTCCGAACGCGGCGACCCCTTCGGCACGCTCCAGTTGGGAGGGACACCTCTCAAGCTTTTTGCGGACCCGGAGGAAGGCGATCTTTCCAGCCTTCGTTTCCGCCGGCACTTCGCTACCCGCGTACAGGAGTCGCGCCGTGACGAGATTCTCATCCGCTTCCCAGACGACTCCGCCGCGCTCGCCCTCTCACCCGCCGGACGCGGCGTCGCCGTCTTCGCCAATTTCTCCATCGCACCCCGGGGCGGCAATCTCATCCGCAGCCCCCTGTTCGCCCCCTTCATGGCCGAAGTTCTCCGGGCCCTGCGGCGCGGCCAGGAACAGACCAGCGCCAGCCCGGGCATCCCCTGGGAGCTCGAAGTTCCCGAGGCCGAAGGCCTCCCCGACGGGCCAGGCTGCCGGGTGATCGACCCGGCGGGCCAACCCGTCGAGCACCGCGTGATCGCCCGCGGCCGCTCCACGCGGCTGGCGCTCCCTCCGCCCGCCCTGCCCGGCCACTACGCCGTTCGCAGCGGCGACGCCACGGCGGCGCTCGGCGTCGTCAACGTGGACCCGCGCGAGAGCGATACGCGCCCGCTCCCTCTCGACGGGATCGAAACCACCCTGGTGGCCGAAGGCCGCGTTTCCACCATCCGGGACGATGAGGAGCTGCTCGCCGCAGGCCGGGCCAGGCCACTCTGGCCCTGGCTCGCCGCCGCGGCCGCGGCCGCTCTCGGCCTCGAAATGGTCCTCCTCGCCATCAGCCGCGGAAGCGGAGGGACGCCTCTCTCGACGCGGAGTCCTGGAAAAAGCCCCCTCCACAGGTCCGCCGTCGCTGCACCCTTCGCCCCGGCCAGGACTCGTATCCCTGTTCAGAAGTGCAGGCGCACTTTTGAACAGGGATATTAGGAGGCCGCCATGACCTCCTGGGTCCTCCTTCCGCCGTGGGGCGTGCGCGCCGTCGCCGCGGCCGCCGGCATCCTCATCGCCCTCGCCATCCTCCGGGTGGCCGCCGAGCGCCGCCAGGCGGGCCTCCGCCGCCAGGCCCCCGCCCTTCTCCTCCGCCTGCTCGTGCTCGCTGGCCTGCTTCTCGTGGCTCTCAATCCCACGGCCCTGCTTCAAAGGTCGAATCCCGGCATCCCGCGCCTCCTCATTCTTCTGGACACCTCCGCCAGCATGTCCTACCGGGACGAAGGCGGCCGCGGCCGCCTCGAGGCCGCGCTCGGCGTGCTCCAGGATTCCCCGGCCGTGCAGGCCCTCGAGGCCTCGTTTCTTATGGAAGCCCGCGCCTTCGACGCGCAGGCCAAGTCCGTCGACCTCCACCGCGTCGAGCCCGCCATGGCCGCCGGCAAGGCCAGCGATATCCGCACCGCGCTGGTCGAAGCCGTCCGTGGCCTTCAGGAGCGTCCGGGCCCCGCCGCCATTCTCCTCGTCTCCGATGGCCGGGCTACCGCCGAAGACACCCTCGACGCCGCCAGGCTGGCTCTCGCGGCCTCCATCCCCGTCTATGGCTGGTGTCTGGGCGGACCCGTCCCGCGGAAAGATGTCGGCCTCCAGATTCCCTCACCCGAAACGCTCGCCTTCTCAGGGTCCGACGCCATCCTCACAGCCGAACTGAGTCAGTCCGGCTATCCCCGCCAGAGCTTCCGCGTCGAGCTTCTCCGGGAGGACCAGGTGCTCGACGCCTGCGAAGCCCAGCCGGCCGAAGGGGCCGCCGCCGTCGTCCGATTCCGCGTCCATGAACCCCAGCCCGGCGAACACCGCTACCGATTCCGGGCCCCTGCCCAGCCCGGCGAGGCCGACCTCCTCAACAACGAACGCGCCGCCTTTCTCCAGGTCCTCGACGAGAAGGTCAGGGTCCTCCTGGCCGAAGGCCAGCCCCACTGGGATACCAAGTTCCTCGTCCAGGCCCTCCGGAACGACCCTCACGTCGATCTCACCGCCGTCTACCGGCTGGGGCCGGACAAGTTCTTCGGACTCGTTTCCGCCGGCGGGCAACAACGCCGGGAGGAGGCCGATCTTTTCCCTCGGTCGGACGAGGCCCTGATGGCGTACGATGTCGTCCTTTTCGGCCGCGGCTGCGAATCGTTTTTCGATTCCGCTACCGAGGCGCGCCTGACGAAGTTCGTCGCCGAACGAGGCGGGGGCATCGTCTTCGCCCGCGGCAAGGCCTATAACGGCCGATTCCTCCCCCTCGCACGCTTCGAGCCCGTGTCCTGGGGCCCAGGGGCCGACCCTGAGATTCGGCCGCATCTCACCCCGGAAGGCCTCGAGAGTCCCATTTTTGAAATCGGACCCACCTCGGACGTCCAGGCCCTGATCGGACGGTTGCCCGCCCTCGACCAAGCCGCCTGGACTCTGGGTGAAAGGCCCCTGGCCGTCGTCCTCGCCACCGCTGGCGGTGCAACCTCTCAGGCCGACTCCGGACGCACCATCCTCCTCGCCTACCAGCGTTACGGCCAGGGCAAGGTCCTCACTTTGAATGCGACCGGGCTCTGGCGCTGGTGCCTCCGTCCCCGGGCCGCCGAGGACGAGGAAACGGCCTATGCTCGCCTCTGGAACGCCATCCTCCGATGGATGATCGCCGGGAACGTCTTCGATCCGGGCGCACAGGTCTCCCTCCGAAGCGCACGCCGTCACTATACGGACGAACAAACCCTCCAGTTCTTCATTCATACCCAGGGGATCGACCGCGGCGTCTATCGGCCCAGGCTGTCCATCCGGCCGACTCCGGGCCTGGAGACACGGCCGGGCCCCGACCCGTCGCCTGCCGTCGCCTCACCCATGGAGATCGAGCCTCGGGAACAGAAGGGTGGCGGCTACAGCGCCGAGGCCGGCCCCCTCCCGCCCGGCAGCTACCAGGTCACCCTATTCAATAACGCCGGCAGGCCTGAAACTCTCTTCCTCACGGTGGAAGTCCTGAGCGCCTCCGTGGAAAATCGGGAGCTGAGCGCCGATCCCGATCTCCTGCGAAAGACCGCGGAATCTTCAGGCGGTAAAATGCTCCGCGCAAGTGAAATCTCCAGCTTGCCTGAAATCTTCAAACAGTGGCAGGCTTCAGGGCAGCAGGCCTACGAAAAACAGACGGTCTGGGACCGCTGGTGGATGCTCGGAGGCATGCTCCTCGCCCTCGGGATCGAATGGTTTCTCCGGCGGCGAGAAGGCCTTATTTAAGGAGTGCATCATGGCAGACCAACCGGAAGCTGAGGATGCCCGCAGGCAGAAGATTCTTGAGGCCCTGGCCGCAGGACGAAAGATCGAAGCGATCAAACTTTACCGAGAAATGACGGGCCTCGGTCTCAAGGAGTCCAAAGACGCCGTAGACAAGCTCGAGGCCGAGTTGGCCGAAAAGAATCCCAACGAGTTCAGGAAACCCAAGGCCGGCTGCGCTACCGTCTTGCTCCTCGTCCTTTTCGCCTGCCTGGCCGGGGTCTTGGCCCATGCAACGGGTTAGTGAAAAGCAAGCGTTTGAGGCTCGCGGCTTCCTCGACGGGCGGTCACTCGACCAGGCCCGCCAGGGGCGTGAGCGGACAGGGCTGGGTCCAGGGGAAGAGTTCCGCCCCGGGCAGGGTGAGATCGAGCGGTCCGTACTGGAGATGCAGGATGCGGCGGCGGCCCGGGGCCGTCATCTTCTCCGAACGATGGAGCGTCAGCGGGCAGTAAAAAAGGACGCTGCCGGCGAGTTGGTGCGCTATCACTCCCTTCTCCGACGCGAAACGCTCCTTGACGTGATCGCCCTTCCCCAGGTTCTCCCGGTGCGATCCTGGAACGACGTAAAGGGCGCCGGTCTCCGCCGTGGCCGGGTCCAGCGCGACGCGGGCGGATACGTTGCGCCGAAGCTCGAGGCCCTTGGTACGCAAAACGGGAATACCGCCTCGGATGTCCTCCGGCTCGCCCGGCGGAATTTGGGCGACGTAGATGCCCGAATCCTGATGCCAGCCGATTTCCCAGTCGCCTCCGGGCGGCTTGTCCATCATGAGCCCGCCGGTGACACGGACCCGGCCGCCCACGAGTTGTTCCACCAGGCCGAGAAGTCGGGGATGTTGCAGCAGCCGCGCCAGGGGCCCCCGCCGCCTGGGCACGTCGCGGATGAGCGAGAGATACTCACCGGACCAGCTCAGAGCGACGTCCTTGCGGTCGCCGTCCCGCTCGAGCGTCCCGAGAGCCTCACGGAGGACCTGTACCTCGGTTGGGGAGACGACGTTTTCGACGACCAGGTAGCCGCGCTCGCGAAAGAAATGAACCTGTTCGGGGGTGAGCATCGGGTTGAATCTCCGGTGTGGGGGATGCTTCAGTCTCGGCATTCCAATGAAAATCGCCTTCAGAACTGAATGGCGGAACGCGTCCAGCCTGAAGCGCTATCTCAAATACCGGCGCAGGAAGGTCACGGCCTTGGGCACCGCGGTCTCCTCCGATTCCGCATCCTGGCCCTCGTACACCACGCTGAGGTAGCCGTTGTAGCTCAGCCGGTTGATGATGGCGAAAATACGATCGTAATCGAGCCAGGCCTCCACGCCGGTCTGAATGCGGTAAATCTTGCACCGGATATGCACGGCTTTCGGAGCGCTCTGGGCGATGCTGGCGTAGAAGTCGTAACGCGGGTCCGGCTTGCCGCCTGACCCGGAAGCGCCGGGCGAGCCGGCGTATTGGCCCGTATCCAGGATATGGGTGAAATAGGGATTGCCGACCTCATCGAGGATTCGAAGAACATCCGCGCCGGTGCGCGTGACGCACCCGTGGTTATGATTATGAAGTCCGACGAGGACGCCGTGTTCTTCCCCGTACTCGGCGACCTCCCTCATGCAAGGCATCATCCGATTCCAGACCGCCTCTTCCGGCTCGCCCTGCGGTATCCACGCGGCGAAGATGCGGACCATGGGCACGCCCATCCGTTCCGCAACATCGATCCACTTCTTCACGAGCTGGACCTGTCCGGCCAGTTCAGAGGCCGGTTTGCCGAAATCATTGGATACTCCGAGGTAACAGATGTTCAGACCGCGCCGCAGGCAGTCCATTCGCGCCTGGCGCAGCGTCTCCGGCTCGGTGTCTGGAAACACCGAAACGAGCAGGTCCACGCCGTCGAGCCGAAACTCGGATGCTCGGTCCAGAATGTCTTTGAGCTTCATCCGGCCGGACCGGATTCCATGCAGGTAGCTGTGGGAAAGCAGGCTGAGCTTCATCATGGCGTTACCGCTCCATCACATCGAGATTGTATTGCAGCCGCGGCGAGGCCGGCTACAATCGGGTTCATGGGACGGATTATCAAGAACATCGAGATTGAAGGCAAGCCGGCTGCAGCCCTGTTCGACACCGGAGCGCTCTATAGCTGCACCACTTTCTTCCAGCACGAAACCTGAGAAAACGACTTCTTCTTCTGGTCGCCGCGAGCCTCTTGCTCTGCCTGATCGACGCCCTTGTCGCACCGCGGATGGACCCACATGCCGCCCGCGGACTCGGATACCGGCATCAGGTCGAGGGACTCGACACCAGCCACCCGGACTACGCGGTCCACCGTGGATGGCCCCGTGTCCGCTTCAACCTGGTCCACTTCTTCACCTTCTGGACCGTCTGGCCTGACGTGCGGGGACAGGGCCTTTCAGGCCTGCTGGGTAGCGACGGCAACTCGGCCAGCAGCAATCTCCTCGGCCATTTCGGCGGAAGCGCGGCCCTCTCCATCGCCGGTCTTTGCATCGCTCCGAGTCGGACCGCCGTCGCCTCTTGCGGCACGGCGGTCAATGTCTTTCACGAATTCGTCGCCGAGGGACAGTATGTGGACCCATCCTTCATCGACCTCTGGCTGGACCAGCTCGGCCTGTTCACGGCTCTGGCTCTCTCCGCGGGAATAGGCATGTGGCGGCGTCGAGCCGCGGTCCACCGTTTGACATGGCAAGCCTGACTTTCTAAATTGCTGGTTTCCAAGGGGTTGGGCTATGGAAATGCAACTTCTCAATGAGTTCGGGGAGGACCATCAGGTCAAGTCCATGAGGTATGAATTCCGTAGAGGAACGCGTCAGCGTTCCGTCCGAGAGATGAGATTTGAGGGCCCAGCCGAAGCGCTGACGCGCTTCGCTACGTGTGCCGGGCATGCTCGGCGTCTGGAGGTGAGAATGTGGGAGAACAGCCCCACATTCAAGTCCTCTACC
>JACPCR010000033.1 GCA_016179685.1 Planctomycetota bacterium
TCATAGCACAAAACGTAACGTGCTATAATCAAAACTCTTAGCCAGACTGTCCCTCCTTACCAACGTCCAAAACGGGGGTAAAGGTCCAAACATGGGCTACGCGGTCGTTGCGGTGCAGCCCTTCGGACACGGTCGGACCATGGCCTTTACTGCGGATTCCACCTGGCAGTGGTATCTGCAACTCCGGGGCCTGGGACAGGAAAGCCCCTTCGTGCGCTTCTGGGTCCAGGCCTGCCGCTGGCTGGCGGGCCGAAAAGCGGAGGACTGGCCGCTCGAGGCCGGCCTGAGGGCTCATCTGCTCGAGGAGGAGGTGCAGGCAGGCCAGGTCGCCGTCCTCTGTGCCCAGGTGAACGATGCACAAGGGCTTCCGACTCCCCTGGCGAACGTGACCGCCACACTGGCGGGGCCCGGCGGCCAAACCTTCCACGTCACGCTTCCTTTCGCGCCGGACCGCGCGGACCCCTACGAGGCATCCTTCGAGCCGCCGGTCCCCGGCGACTATTCCGCCGAGGTGAAGGCGGACCTGGAAGGACAGCCCATCGGTGAGCCTGTGAGGCTGACGCTGAGGGTCGGCAGGCCCTCCCGGGAACTCGAAGAAATCAATCTCAACGAAAATCTGCTGGCGCGACTGGCAAAAGGCTGCGGAGGACAGTATGTCCGGCTGCCGCAGCTCTCGGACCTGGCTTCAGTGCTTTCCGGAATCGAGGTGCGACACCGGACAGCCCGGCACTATGTTCTGTGGAATGCCCCCTGGCTCTTTATCGTTTTTGTGGTTCTTCAAACCGCCGAATGGGTGCTGCGCAGGCGAAAGCATCTTGCTTAATAAACGGGGCGGAAGCGCCCCAGCGCTTCCGCCCCGTTTATTAGCACAACCGCGTCCGCTTACTGTTAGATTCGGCCAGAGGTGCCGTCGATGGTATAGGCCGCAAGCGCCAAGGCCATGGCGAAGCCGAGTAGGAGTGTGACGGTAACCATGGGATATGACCTCATCTTGTTACATCAGGGCAGGTTAATAAGCAATATGCAATGAGCGTTCCATAACCCTGAAAATCGGTCCGCGGTGGCGCATTCCTTTCCTGGACACACCTGTAGACGCCAAAAAGGAGATGGGAGACAGTAAGTGACGCGGGGACAGAGGTGAAAGCGTCGGCATCCGCTCTGGCACCCCCTACTGGCAAACCAGGATGTAGCAACCGCTTTGTCGTGGCCGTAACGAACTGTTCCAGCGTGCGCTCACTACGGGCTGACGTGCACGTTCGGTAAGTGCTTGAAATGTGCGTCCAGCGCAGATGCCCCGCGTATGCCAGGGTCGGTCAGCACGACAAAACTGGTGCAGTCGGTGAAGCTCCAGCCCGCTGCTGCATGCTGCTGGAAGAACACCCACGCCCGGTGAATGTGGTCCGGCGTAATGAAATGAATGCGGGCAATCCCACGCTCGAAAAGCTCGTGTCCCGCTTCCAAGCGGCGGCTTGTGCCGACGGCGTGTCCGGCCACACGTGGTAGATCAAACGACGAAGGAGGTCGAGAAGCTGCGAGCAAATCTGAGGGCGGAAACATGATGCGTGTGCGATTGAAAGGCGAACGCCAACCAGCCCCTCCACAGGGGAGTGATCGGGACCCCCGGTCGTCAGCCGCCCAGGCGCGTAATGCCCGGATACCCGTCTAAGCCAGCGTCGAAGCTCATGATCCGCTCGACTCCGGCGCTCTCCATGATGGCCAGGTGAATCGCATCACGGGCCGAGACCGCCGACAGCCCATGCAGGATGCCCTTGGCGCGTTCGACATGCACGAGTTCAACCGGGAACACCTCGTCCACAATCTTGAGGAGCGCGTCGAACGCGGGTTGGATGGCGTCTCGACGGCGGATCGCTACATAACGATGCAGAATTTCCTGAAGGACTTCAGCGTCCGTCACAAGACGATCCCGGTCGATGATCGCCCGCTCGAGCAACCGCTGTGCGTCCATTTTGCGGGGATGACACCCTCCCACCAGGTACATGGGGATGTTGGAATCGATGAAGATCATTGCTTTTCACCGTCCAGGTATCCGCGCTCAATCTCGGCCAGCATCTGGTCAATGTCCGCGGTTGGAAACTCGTGCCGGGCAGCGGCTCGTACCGCAGCGAGTTTCGCATCAGGCTCGCCATTCGGCTCCCGGCGGCGCATGGCCCGCAGGGCGTGCCGCACCCAGGCCGATACCGTCATGCGGTTGCGCCGGGCGACTCGGCGGAGATCGCGATACTCGACCTCGTCAAGAATAACTTGCAGGCGTTTACTCATCTCATGAGTATAATCGACTCAATAGAATGAGTCAAATACAAATTGGAGTCGACTTCTTCACTCTAAGAATCTCAAATCCACTGACCGAATCTGTCAGTGCCCTCTGATACGCTTTACTCGCGATTGTCGGCTCGATCCCTTCATCGTGTATCGAGGAAAGGAGCATTGTATGAAGCGCCTCGTCATGTTGGCCTTGCTCGCTCTTCCCCTCCCGGCCTTCGCCCAGGACTATACCTACAAGCCGGACGGGCTCGGTGGTTACCGCGTCTATGACCAGTTCTACAACCTGGTCTCCATCATAAAGCCAAGGTCCGGCGGTGGTTACAACGTTTATGACGAGAGCTATTCCCAGGTCGGAACCTATCGGCCCAGGTCCCTTGGAGGTTACACCTTCGAGTACAACCGACTCTACCAGAGCTTCTCGTTGCCGCAGCGGCAGCCGGTCTTTTACTATTGCCGCGGGTGCATGCCGTACCGCGTATTCAGCGCGACTGCGCCTTACGGCAGATGGGCTTACACGTGCTATGGGCACTGGAAGTAATGAATCCGCCGTTGGATTGGCCATGCGAAAGTCCGAACGAATCCTGGCGCTGATCTTGATGCTACGAAAGACCCACTCGGGCCTGGGCATCCGCGAGATCGCACGCGACCTCGGTATCAGCGAGCGCACGGTCTATCGTGACCTCGGCTCGATCAACGAGGTCTACCGCGGCTTCTTCTACGTGTCACTGGCAGAGGGGCGGTATCGCCTGTCCCGCGAGGCGGAGGCCCCGCCGATCGCCCTCACCAACCAGGACATCGCCGCCTTGCGCGCCGTTTCAGAGGGCACGCCGGGGCTCACGCCGCACGCCCAGCGTGTCAAACAAGCCATCTCGAAGGTGCTGGCCGCCCACGCGGGCGCCCGCGAAGAAGATGACCACCCAGCAGCTCTGACCGTCTTCCCGCCCCAGGTGCGGGACCTGGTGGACTGGCGTGTCCTGCGTGACCTGGAGAAGGCCGTCCAAGGCCACCGCGAGCTCCGCATCCGCTACTTCTCGTTCCACCGGGGCGAGACCTGGGAGAGGCCATTCCAGCCCTACGCGCTTGTGTTCCGCAAAAATGCGTGGTATGTGATCGGGTTCCTGCCCGCGGACCGCGCCATTCGGACCCTTCGCGCCGGACGCATCCAATGGCTGCGTCGAACCGGCAGGCGGTTCAATCCCCCTGGAAATTTCTCCGTCGAGTCCTACTTTGCGGCGAGCTGGGAGGTTTTTAAGGGCGATCCGGTCAAAATTCGCTTGGTTTTCTCTGCTCGTTTAGCGCCGCTGATTGGCGAGATGCGGTGGCATCCAAAGCAGAAAGTCGAGCGTGTATCGGACGGCAGGCTGTTTTTCACCGTGGAGGTACCGGTGAGTCCCGAGTTGAAAGCCTGGATATTGAGCTGGGGAAGCCACTGCGAAGTGCTTGAGCCAAAGCTGCTTAGGGATGAAGTGGGCGCGGAAGCGGAAAAATTGAACAAGGTCTACAAGCCACCCGGTACACGCGAAGCTACCCGGAGGCCTGCGGATGGCCAATTCTGATGAATTCTTCAACCTGGCCACGGGGGAACACGTGCCGTACCCTTTGGACCCGGCCCCCTTCGAGCGTCACGTCTCGGTCCAACACAAACCACGCGAAGGAGTAGTGCGGCCGCTGTGCCGGCCGCAAGGTTCCTGCCTTCTCATCCCGCCGGGATGAAAAACGGCGGCTAAAGAGCACTCTTGTCTCAACCTTGGACCCACGCGAGAATGGTGCAGGTCACGTTTTGATATTGCGCAAACCCCCTGCCGAATGTGATCAACTCCAACTTGCTCGCCAAGGCGAAGGCGGCCAGATAGGCATCGTTCCAGACGCGTGGCGTAAACGTCCTGAGTCGTGTGAATGTCAACGCCGTCCATGTCCGTATGCCCTGGTCAGTAGGGTCGAAAGGGGATGATGCACATGACTAACCCACGAGACTTTGGATCGTGGTTCTTGGGCCTGACCGGCCACCCGACTTGTTGGCCGTGGCAAGACCAGCTCGGCGTCGGCGCGGCTTGCCGAGATCGGCTGATTCGCATTCCTACCGGCTTGGGCAAGACCGAAGGCGTGTTGGCTGCGTGGAGCTTTCACCGCGTCGCTCACGCGGATGACCAGTGGCCGCGACGGTTGGTCTGGTGCCTGCCGATGCGAGTGCTCGTTGAACAAACCGATGAGGTCGCCAAGCGACTGGCGGCGCGGATGCCAGAAAACCAGCGCCCGGAGGTCCATGTGGTCATGGGCGGCGAGGATGTTGGTGAATGGTTCATCTATCCCGAACGTCCGGCGATCATCATCGGCACTCAGGACATGTTGTTGTCTCGGGCACTCAACCGCGGATACACCAGCGCGCGGGCGCGGTGGCCCGTGGAGTTTGGTCTGCTGAATCATGACGCTCTGTGGGTCATGGACGAGGTCCAGCTCATGGACGTGGGGCTGGCCACGTCGGCACAGCTCCAGGCGTTCCGCGCACAGGACCGCAGCCGGAGTCTTCGCCCGTGCTACACGTGGTGGATGAGCGCAACGCTTCAGTCGGAATGGCTCAAGAGCGTGGACACCGCCGAGCATCACGCCGAGTGGGCCAGCAACCCCTGTGTGGTCGAGCCCGCTCAGCGAACGGGCGGATTGTGGGACGTGAGGAAGACGCTGACCGTCAAGACGATCGAACACGACCATACGGGGGAGTTCGCGCAACGGATTCTGACGGAGCACGCTGCGATAACGGCCGGTGACTACGGCCGTATCACGCTGGTCGTCTGCAACACGGTGGATCGGGCGTGCGCCACGTTCGACGCCCTTCAGGACGCCGGACGAGTCAGCAGCATCGAGTTGGTTCACAGCCGATTCCGGCCGGCAGAACGCGAGGGTTGGCGCGAACGGTTTCTGAGTCGAGCCGCCTGCTCGCGCGACACGGACCGAATCATTGTGGCGACTCAAGTCGTGGAAGCCGGGGTCGATATCTCGGCGGGCTGTCTCGTCACCGAATTAGCACCGTGGCCCAGTCTCGTTCAGCGATTCGGTCGCTGTGCGCGTTACGGTGGAAGCGGCCAAGTCGTCGTGGTCGACCGGGGTCGCGATGACGCGACGGCCGCGCCCTACCTGTCAGAAGAACTCGAAAGCGCGTGGGAATCGCTTCAGACACTGGGGGATGTGAGTATCGCCGGTCTGGAATCTCATGAGGAATCCTTGACTCCCGAAGCGCTCATAAAGCTCTATCCATTCGCTCCGGCGCATCTTCTGCTGCGGCGCGAGTTTGACGAGTTGTTCGATACGACGCCTGATCTGACTGGTGCCGATTTGGACATCAGCCGGTTCATTCGCTCGGGCGATGAACGAGACTTGTATGTTTTCTGGATCGAACTGGAAAAGTCAGAATCGCCGCACGCCAAGCGTCGTCCGCAGCGGCGGGAATTGTGCGCCGTCCCTTTTTTGAAAGCTCGCGATTGGCTGTGCGGAGAAGAAACCAAGACGAACCGTAAGCCTAAACTCCGTGGTGGATTTCGTGCCTGGGTGTGGGACTGGATTGAAGGTGAATGGGTCGAGGCGAACCGCGCGAGTTTGCTGCCCGGTCGATTCGTGTGCGTCGCCGCCGCGTGCGGTGGCTATCGGCCGGAACGTGGATTCGATCCGGAATCACGGACGGCCGTTCCCGACGTGCCCCTGGCGGCGATCCCCAATGACGTTGAGGCGCTCGACGAAGCCGACGATCGGCAAGACGGTGAGAACCTGAGTTACAACGAATGGAAAACGATCGCCTGCCACAGTGCAGAAGTGGCGAATGTGGTTCGGGATATCGCCAATGCGGTCGGACTGCCTGATAACTTGCAAGACGAGCTGCGACACATTCTGACCTTGGCGGGACGTTGGCACGATTGGGGAAAGTCGCACCCGGCGTTTCAAGGCGCGATGCGCTCAAAGGGCGAGGTCCAACGGCCCAACCGGCCGGATTTAGCAAAGGGGCCCGATGAGGCGTGGTTGCGTCCACGCGGTACCTACCGCTTCCCGGACGACAGCGACACGCGTCCCGCATTCCGGCACGAACTGGCCAGCGCATTGGCCTTGTTTGCGGTTCTGGAAACCTTTGCCCCGCAGCATCCGGCGCTCTTGGGGCCGTGGTCCGACGCCTTCGCCTGGATGGGCCATCAAGCAACGCCGCGGCCGACCTTTTCTCCCCCCTCACCGGTCATTCAAGAAATCCTCGACTGCTCGGCCGAAGCGTTCGATTTGTTGGTCTATCTCGTTGCCAGCCACCACGGCAAGGTTCGTGTGGCCTTGCACGCGGCCCCGAAGGATCAGGAATACCGAGACCGGGACGGGCGCGGCCTGCCGATTCGCGGAGTGCGTGAAGGCGACCAGCTACCCGCCATTGCGATGGATCACGACGGGTCGTTATTGCCGGAGATTTCCCTCACGCTGGAGCCTGCCGCAATCGGGCTCTCGACGCGCACCGGGGCCAGTTGGCGGGAACGCTGCGTCGGTCTGCTCGACCGATTCGGGCCCGCGGGGCTGGCCTACCTCGAGTCGTTGTTGCGTGCCGCGGATGTGCGGGCGTCGCGATTGAAGTCCAGTGACTCTGCGTTGAATCGGGAGTTCGGAGGCCGAAATGACATTTGAGGCGTACTTTCGACAGGCCACGCGGACAGCATCGTTGGAACCGATGGAACCGGCGTTGCTCCTACAGTACGGTGCATCGGCACAACTGCTGCTCGAACGGTTGGGCCCGTTCCCATTGGCCTACCTCGAATCCCTGCTGCGAGTGGCGGACGGCCCGGCCAGCATCCATGCCATACTCGCCAACCTGCGCGACTTCTTTCTCGAACTCGGCCGCGACCTGACGTCAGGGGCCGACTTGAACGTTCGGAAACTGCTGAAAGTGCGCGTCCAACGCGGCCGCTTTGCGAATGCCCAGCTCAGCGATCACGACGTAGCTGGTGCAATCGGTGAAGCTCCAGCCCGTTGCTGCACGCTGCTGGAAAAACAGCCACGCACGGTGAATCTAGTCTGGGGTCAGGAAGTGAATGCGGGCGATCCCACGCTCGAAAAGCTCGCCTCCCGCTTCCAAGGCACGGACGAGTTCGCCTCGGGCGACAAGCAGCGTCAGCGTTTCATCAATGCAGTAGTCTGTCGTCAACACGGGTTCGTGCTGCCCACCGATCCAGTCCCGAATTCGCCGGTGATCGGGATCGGTCGGAACAAAGAACGCGAACCACGCACTGGTATCGACAAAGACCATCACGGCTTTCCATACAGTACCTTGTCATGGTCCGCTCCACTGAACGGCTCCTGCGAACCTTCCATCGGCAGTGCCGCGATGCGGTCGATCGCCTCCAGCAAGCGACGATGCTCCTCTTCGGCCATTCGATCTTCCTCACCGGTCCGCGCGGCGGCATGTGCCAATGGCGCGTCCGGCCACACAATGACCGGCGTACCTTCCGGCAGGCCACTATCGCTTTCCAGTACCACGATACCATTCTTCACACGGCCACGCGCGACCATAGGGAATCTCCAGAGTGAACGAATCTCACGCGACATTATAGCCCCGCTCAGGCCACGAACAAACCCGGCGAACTCCGCCGACCGCGTGCCGATCCATCTGGCCCTCACCGCGGCCACCCGCCAGATCGGCGTCGCCACCTGCCAAACCACGCTGCCGAATGAGAAACTGATCCGGCAACGCCTGCAAGAGCTCCCGGCTCCCACGGAGGTGTCCCATGAATGACGCAGCCAACGGCGAGCAACTCTTTCGTAAGTTCTTCCACCAAGCGACGGACGTTGCAGTGCCGTATCCGTATCAAGTGCGGCTGGCCACCGTGCCGGCGGATCAGTTTCCCGAGCTGCTCGACGTTCCAACCGGCCTCGGCAAGACCGCCGCGGCCGTGCTGGCTTGGCTGTGGCGACGCCGCTTCGCATTCCACGATGCCCAGAAGCGAACCGCCATTCAACCCGCCACCCCGCGCCGACTGGTCTATTGCCTGCCCATGCGCGTGCTGGTCGAGCAGACTGTGGCCGAATGCATCCGGTGGCTCGGAAACCTGGGCCTGCTTGCCGGCGCCGCCGAGTGGCATGATCCGCACACCCGAAAGCAACTCAAGCAGTATGCGCCGCAGCCCGAACAGACCGAGCTTGATCCCAACGGCTGGGCTCACGCGCATGGAGTCCAGGGCGATCCGATTGCCGTACACATCCTGATGGGTGGCAAGGAACAAACCGACTGGGCCTTGTGGCCCGAACGCGACGCCATCCTGATCGGCACGCAGGACATGCTGCTCTCCCGTGCGCTAAACCGTGGCTACGCCGCCGGCCGCGCCCGCTGGCCACTGGAGTTCGGCCTGCTCAGCAACGACTGCCTGTGGGTCTTCGACGAAGTGCAACTCATGAGCACCGGACTGGCCACGAGTTTGCAACTGGATGCCTGGCGGCGGTCGCTGCGGTTGCGCGGTGAAGACGGATTTCGCAAGCTCGCCGCGGGAGACTCCGCGCCGAGTTCTTCGCCACTGCCACAGCGCGTGACGCCGCGTCCGTGTTGTTCGCTGTGGATGAGCGCGACGCTATCCAAGCAGTGGCTGGAAACGGCGGTGGATTGGAAGCCGGCGATCGAGGCCGCGTGGCAGCGGAAGCAAGCGGACGAGCAACAGTTCCGCGAACGTGATCGCGGGTCGATCGGACCACTCGCACCGCTGTTCGTCACGGGCCGCAAGACGTTCAACAGGAATGCCGTCGCCCAGTTGAAGGCGAAGCGTGGCGCGGGAGACGACGAGAGGGTCGACGTTCCAACTTATCTCGATGCACTATGCAAGGCGATTGTCGACCGGCTCCAGGAGACGCCGGACGGGGTGACGCTGATTATCGTCAACACGGTCGACCGAGCCGTCGGGCTTCACGAACGGCTGGCCAAACCACTGAAAGACATCCCGGTTCATCTCATTCACTCGCGATTTCGTCCGGCCGAGCGCGAAGCCTGGCCAGATATTCTCAGCAAGTCGAATCGTCTACCCCGCGTGATCGTCTCGACGCAAGTCGTCGAAGCCGGCGTGGACCTGTCCGCGAAACGGCTTTTTACGGAACTCGCCCCTTGGCCGTCACTGGTCCAACGTTTCGGACGCTGTGCTCGATACATCGACCCCGAAACGGGACTGGCCGAGTCGGGATCGGTTTATTGGATGGACACGCTCAAGGCGCCATTGCCATACGACGACTCGGAACTTGCGGCCGCGAAGGCTGCACTTCTAGAACTTGACGATGCTGGCCTGATCGGCATCGAGGGGCTGCAAGTGAAGCGAAAAAACGATAAGCGGTGCGAACTGTTTCACCGCGGCCTCTTACTGATGCGTCCCGACGAGGCACAGCGAGAATTGAACGAGGAACGCCGCAAGCTCTTTCCCTACGACCCCCGTTTCGTCCCGCGCGACAAGGACTTGTTCGACCTGTTCGACACGACGCCGGATTTGACCGGCGCGGACATCGACATTTCGCGGTTCATTCGCGACGGCGACGATCTCGACGTGCAAGTCTTCTGGCAAGACATCCCGGCGGGGACGAAGCCGCACAAGAAGCTGAAGCCACGGCGCGAGGAATTGTGTCCGGTGCCGTTCGCCGCGTTCCGCAAGTTCGTCGAGAACCTGCCGTCGCAAGGCCGGGTCTGGCGTTGGAACTACGTGCTCGGCGACTGGGAGCAAGTGACGTCGGACCGTCGAGAGGTAATCTTTCCCGGTCAGGTCTTTCTGCTCGACGGTGGTTGCGGCGGATACGCGCTGACTCGCGGCTGGTCAACCGATTCGAAAACCCGCGTCGAACCCGTGCCAATACCGACCACCCAGTCAGAAACGGACGTCGCCATCTACGCCCCCAATGATGAAGCGGCTGACGTGGACACGGACGATGACCACGACGAAGGCGAGCGGCTCTCGGCGATCAAAAAGCAGTGGCAGTCGATCGAGCAACACACGCGGGACGTTTGTAAGCAACTCGACGAACTATTCCGGGAGACGGGGCTGACCGATGGCCTGACCGAACGCGAACGTCACGTGCTGAAGATCGCCGCCCGGTGGCACGATCGTGGGAAGGCTCACGACGCATTCCAAGCCAAGCTGAAGTCCGATTCGCTCCAGTCGCCGGAAGCCTTGGCCGCGATCAAGGACGAGCCCGCTGCCAAAGCGCCCAGTGGGGCGTGGCGACCCGACAAGTTGCGCCGCCACGCCCTGCCTCGGGATTCCGACCCGATTGCTTCCGACCCCGACTCTGTTTCCGCCGCGAACGTGTCAGCGGACATTTCGGACAAACGCCGTCCCAAGTTTCGCCACGAACTGGCGAGCGCACTGGCCGTCCTGGAATCGCTGCGTGGCGCGATTCCGGATCACGAAGCCTTTCGCTGGCCCGACGGCCTAAAAACCGCCTTCGCGCCACCTGTGACGGACGCGATTCAAGCGGCGACAACTCCGCTATTCCCCACGGCGACAACAAAGGCCGAGGCGGGTGCGTCTCCGTGGCTTGAGGAACTGAAGAAACTCTCGGCACACGAAGTCGATCTGCTCGTGTACCTCGTGGCCGCGCATCACGGCAAAGTCCGCATGTCGCTGCGATCCGTGCCGGAAGATCAGAGCCGCGACCAGCCCGATCCCTGTCCGCTCGACAAACCCGAAACCCGTCGCGCCCGCGGTGTGCAGGACGACGACGAACTCACGGAATGCCGGCTGCCGGGACCGAACGGCGAACCGTGGCTGGCTCCGCACGTCACGCTGCATCTCGACCCGATGGAACTCGGACTCTCCGACCGCTATGGCCCCTCGTGGCGCGAGCGGACACAAGGTCTGCTTGAACGCCTCGGCCCGTTCCGACTCGCGTACCTGGAAGCCTTGCTGCGCATCGCCGACTGCCGAGCCTCGGCGGCATCGACCCTCAACACGGATCAACCGCAACCATGAAGAAGCGCGCCAGAAAGACGATACCCGCACAACGCAGCGGTGTCATTCAGTCCCCGCCAGCCGGCCGCACAGCAGCCAAATTGCGCGGCAAACCGGCGACCGGCGCTGCCAAGCGAACGACAACTCGACCGTCGGTTCCGACTGACTACGTCCACGTGCTGGCCGACATGAAGCGGCTCATTGCGGACGCGCGTCATCGTGCGCTGACGTCCGTGAATCGCGAACTGGTCTGCCTTTACTGGCAGATTGGCCATGTCATCGTCCAGCAGCAGGACAAGGCCGACTGGGGCGACGCCGTGGTAGAGCAACTGGCGACCGATTTGCGAGCCGCATTCCCGGACATGAAGGGGCTGTCACGCGACAATCTGTGGCGAATGCGACAGTTCTTCTTGTCGGTTCGCGATGTGGACGGTTGGTGGCAGGAAAACCTTTCGACATCAACCGACGCCGACCGATCGGTGCAAAAACTCGGGACAGTGTCCCGAGATTCGAAAGCCAGCACCGCGGATTCAATTCTCGGGACAGTGTCCCGAGAATTGACGTCGGGGGCCTTGATCCATTTGCTGCCGTCGATGTCCTGGTCGCACCACACGGAGATCATGTCCGCCAGTGATCAACCGGATGAACGCTACTTCTACATGGCCATGTCCGCCCGGGAGCGTTGGTCGGTTCGCGAGCTGCGCCGGCAGAACGATTGGGGCCTTTTCCTGCGCTACATGTCCGTCAAACGCGATCCCGAAAAGTGCCTGCCCGCAGAAGTCGAATCCGGCGACCTGCTGCCGTTCAAGGACCACTACGTCCTGGAGTTCCTCGGCCTCAGCGAGGACCACTCGGAACGCGATTTGCGCAAGGCGATCTTGGCCAACCTGCGTGATTTCTTTCTGGAGTTTGGCCGGGACATGACGTTCGCGGGCGAGGAGTATCCGATGACGGTCGGCAAGGACACGTTTCGCATCGACCTGCTGTTCTTCCACCGCCGCTTGCAGTGCCTGATCGCGGTCGATTTGAAGATCGGCGGCTTCCTGCCCGAGTACGTCGGCAAGTCGCTGTTCTATGTCGCCGCGCTCGATGAGCAAATCCGCCTGCCGCACGAAAGACCCTCGATCGGCTTGATCCTGTGCCGCGACGCCGACCACGTCCAAGTCCGCCTGGCGCTGACTCCCGCCGCAAAGAAGATCGGCGTGGCCACCTACGAAACCGCGCTCCCCGACCTTCGCCTCATCCGCCAACGACTCGCACAGTTCACGCTCCCGAAGGAGTCAAATCGATGAGCCAACCTCTGGCCCTCGCCGGTTGCACTCCCGAGCCGCTCGGCAACTATCTCAAAGCCCTGGGCGTCTTCCGCCTGATCGCCGAGCAGGCCGATCCGCAGGCCCGCGCGTGGTGGAAGGACGGCTGCTTGTGGCTTCAAACGCGATTATCACGCCCCGATCTGGAAGCGTTTCTCTTGGTTGGCGTCGGAACGGAGAAGTCGCCGGTCTACGCGCCGACACCGATCTTCGCGCCTTGGGGTGGAAATCCCGGTTTCTATAAAGACGGAAACGCAGGAGCACGCCAGAGGCAACAACGGCTACTCGAAACGACGCATTCACGGTTCGATGCAAGTCGCAAGACGTTGAGGGTGATTTCGACTCTCCTGAGCGAGAAGGGTTGGATCGCCAAATACGAGCTGGTCACGAAGAAGGATGACGCAAAACAGTCGTGTATCCGCGAATGCCGTCGATTGCTGCCTTCGGAAGCCGTCGAATGGTTTGATGCTGCGGTCGCACTCGAAGACTCGGCCAACTTCGGAGCGCTCTTCGGAACGGGCGGAAACGAGGGCCGCGCTGACATCACCAACAATTTCTGGGAGTTCATTGAAGAAGTTCTTGGCTTGCCGACGCCGAGGGCATTCTCAGGAGAGTCACTATCGGCGGCACTTTTGCTGTCCCCACGATCGAACGGAAGCAGTGCGCGGGGTGGTCAAAGTTTTCCATCAACGGCAGACGCACCGAATACCGGTCAGCAATTCATGGGGATGACTTCGATGAATCCGTGGGACGGAGTTCTCATGATGGAGGGCTGCGTCTTGTTTGCCGGCGCTCTAACAAAACGGCTGTCACAACGTGGCAAGGGCAAGCCAGCGTTTCCCTTCACGCTGGAATACGTCGCCACTGAATCATCCGGCGAGTCGCTGCGCGAGCAAGGCAAGCAAGACGTGAAGTCTGAGAAATGTCGAGCCGAATTCTGGATGCCGATTTGGGATCAGCCGTGCTCGCTCGCAGACTTCAAGGCGATGTTGGCGGAGGGACGCTTGCAACGCCGGAATGGAGCGAATGCGGAGCATTCCGTGCGAGCGATGGAAGCGGTTGCGTCGCTGGGCGTGTCGCGCGGGATACGCAGCTTCAAGCGGTTCGGCCTTTTCGAGCGTCGCGGCCAGGGCACCTATATCGCCTCGCAGTTGGGTGAATTCATCGTTCCAGACAAGCCAGCGCGATCGCTCGATCTCGTCGAGCAACTCGACGAATTTCGCAACCGAGCCTACACCAACTTGCGCGAAGGTCCGGGCGTGCCGGATCGCGTCTTGTTCGCACGCGCCAATCTCGAAAAGGCGGTCGCCAGAGTCCTGCGAGGCGACACCGGCACTGGCAGTGTCGACGCAGGTTCGCTGCTCGGTGTTGTGGTGAGTGCGTCACTGCTGGAGCGGGAAGTCTCAACGCTTAAGGACCGCAGCAAACGGTTGTGGCCGTGTCAGTGGCTTCGCGGGCCGTGGCAAACGTCCGCTAATGGCCTGTCGTTCGACGACGAAACCGAAGGATTTCGCCTGGCGCGTGCGGTGGCGGCGATCGCACCTTGGGGCGAAGCTGAACGCGACGGGCGCACGATTCCAGCGGTCGATGCAATCCGCTCCAACCTGTTGCCAGTGTCGCGTGACACATTTTCAACTCGATTTTGGAATTGGAACGACACGTCACGATCTGTTGTGTGGTCAAACAGCGCGACGCTGCTCGACAATCTGGCTTGTGTTCTGCAACGACGGCTGATTGATATGGCATGCGGAAGAGGGGTTGGACTACCACTGGCGAGTTTTTTTGGAGCGAGTTTCTCGGACATCCTCAGTCTGTGGAATCAACAGCTCGACGAAGCTCGAATTGGCGATCTAATTCACGGGCTTTCGCTGATGACCTCGTGGGAGTCCGCCGAGGATGAACCCGGCACAGGAAACAAGTTCACGCCCGACCTTGCGCCCACAGGAGTATGGTTCGACACATTGGATCAGCCGCACGCAACCTTTGAACTGCCGCATGATGCGTCGGGGCGTAAGTTGCTTGCGGACGCGGACGTGCGAGCGGCGTTCGAATTGCCGCGCAGTTATGCCCTCTTGAAGCTGTGTTTCCTCGGTGGCCGGCTGCCGCCGCGTCCCGTCGAGAATCAAACAGTTCACAGTGACGGGGCCGAGCCGTACCCGACGGCGAGCATCGACGTTCTGAGAATGCTCTTAGCGGGCCGGATGCCGGACGCGATGCGCCGCGCTGCGATGAAACTCAAAGCACTCGGCTATCCGACGCTGATCCCTGACGCCGCGTTACGATCTTCCGAGTTCGATCTGGTGCCTTCCGACTGCCGACGTCTCGCCGGCTTGTTGCTGATTCCCATTCGGTATCCCGGTGCCCTTGCCAGTCTGGTCATAAAACCCAATCCCTTTTGATTCGGAGAAGAACGATGCCACTTGATCTTTCATCGCTTAACGACGCCGCCCGCCTGTTGGTCAACGGTGAGTTGGACGTTGCACTCGGTGGCGGTCGTCGCTTTCAGCCGACGGGTTTTCCGGACCTTGGACCTGCGTTGTTCAAGGATGTTGATGGTGAGACCGACTGGCTACTCGTCGAATCCGTACAGTCCGTTGCCAATCGACTTGAAGCCGCGTGCTGGGACGACGCGGAGGAGCATTACGACGTAACTTGCGACAGAATCCCGTTCGTTCGTTCCGAGATCAATCTCGGAGGTCGACTAAGAACCACCAGCACCCCGCAAGAGGCCCATCGACTGGCTTCGCCGTACATTCTCGCCGGTAACATCACATTTACACCCCAGGCTCAGTCCCAGAACCCACCGCAATCGCCACAACCGGTGACCGAGCCACTGTGGCAGCGACTTCGTTCGACATCCGGACCATTGGCTATGCGCCTTGAGGATGACGTTCCATTCCGTCTGCGAAATCACGCTGGCCAACTTTTCCAATTTGATCCAGGCAGCTTGCTCCATGGCGCGTGGCTCAGCACCAAGGTTGTTCCCGCAGGCAATTCCAAGTCCGCACTCTGCGGCGGCAAAGTGCGGTTCCCTCGCGTCATTTCCGGTTTTGTGGAAGCAAAGAATCCGCGCACGGCGCAGTCGGGAGGCGTGAAGCGAGAGCGAATTCGCGATCAGTCGGAAGAAGGTGCCGACGCGGAATCAGGATTTGGTTCCGTCCCGTTTCCGCGAACTGATTTCACTTCTGGTGAGATTTTCGCCCGGTTCAATCTCGACTTGAGTTTGTTGAGAACCTTGGCCCTCGGTACTTGGGTTCAACAGCAGGTCAATGGACAAAACCAACGTTCGCCACAGAGTCCCCTTCTTCAGGCTCCAGCGCAGCAGGGGATGTTTACAAACGAGGAAGCATTCCTCGTGACATGGGCCATTTACAAGATTCAGCGATTCCTCAGTCATGGTCTGAGTCTTCGTAGCGGCTGCCAGTTCGTGCTGAAAAGAATCACCGTCGAAGGACCAGCGGGATTCACATGGCCGACAGAGACGGACGTAACAACCGCACTGACGACATTGAAGGACGGATTGTTCCCACAGCACCCCGGCTCGCAAGGATGGGTGGCCCGAAACGTCACTACCGTAAACTGGGAAGGGTAACGCTCATGTCCTTAACAATCTCGATTCGGTTCCTGACTGGCCGCGCTCACTTGCACCACTGGCAGGCACATCACAGCGACGGCAAGCTCGACTGGCCGCCGTCGCCGTGGCGACTCTTGCGCAGCCTCGTGGCTGTCGCCGGTCGCGGACTTTCTTCGCTACCTTGGCCACCTCATCAAGATGAAATGGCTGTTGTGGTGCCGGGCACGGAGACCGTTTCCAGAGCCGGCATTCCAAAGCCCGCACAAGCGAAAATCGATTGGAACAAGACGACACGCAGACTTCGGCTAGTCGAACTACTTACCGACGACGAAGTGAATCAATATCGAACCGCTAATACTTGGCCCGGTTTCAGCGCAGCTTTGGACGAATTGCAGGCAAGAGCCAGGCAGCAATTGCCGACGCCAGTTTGCGACATTCCGGGGGACGATATCGGGCTGGGTGCGCTCGCAAATCTGTTGGCAAGCCTTGCTGACGCCGCGGACATTTGGCTTCCGCGATCCAGTCATGGCCACACGCGACAGTACTTTCCCATTCACGAGGAAGGCATCGTCAAACCGTCCGGCGTGCCGGTGTTCGACACGTTTGCTGTTGTGGACAAGTACCTTCCAATCCACTTTCAGTGGCCAGACCTCGAACTCTCCGAATCCGATCCAAAGCTGAACGACTTGCGCCGGATATTGGCTCGAATGACGTACTTTGGCCGAGCCGAATCTTGGTGCGAGGCGAAGGCTCACGTCGGACTCAAGCTCGAAGAGGGACCGCACGCCTCGCATTGGAAATGCGTTTGCACCGGCGAAATCGGCCAGGGCTCGACGACTTGCGACGACCGAATCTTCATCATTGAGCGAAAGCTTGCGCCGTTGCCAATCCACGCCGAACGGTTTCGCAACGAAGTCCTGGAGTTCTTGCCACGCGTAACACTGCGCCTGGCTCGTGAAGCATTTCGACAAATGCTCAGCGCCGAGGCAAACGAAACGTTGCTGCTCAGATGCCTGCTTCGTGAGTCCAGTGCAGACATTGCGAACGATCTCGACCGGCCGATCGGAACGCGGTGGGTTCATTACGCCGTGCCGCGTACGGTCTACGATGTCCCGCGTCCAAGACGCCAACCTCGCTGTCGGACCACGGAAACGGTCGACCTTGTTTGCTACGCACTGAACACGGCTACGGTAAATCGCCCGGTACTCCCCGCGTTAACCGACACGCTGCTCGTGGCCGACAAGTTCCGCGCTGCGGCCATTGCCATCCACGAAAAGGTGGTTGATCGCAATGGGTTGCAGCACCCACGAAACCTGTGCGGCCACGAGGAAAACGGCGATCCCTGCCAGGGGCATCAACACGCCTTCTTCTGGCCGACTGATGAAGATAACGACGGATTCATCGATCACGTCACGGTCTACTGCCCCGGCGAGTTTGAGCAGACCGAGGTTGACGCACTACGCAGGTTATTTCGAATTCGGCAGCGGGGCGGGCGACCAGACCTGCTGGTCACACCAGTCTTTTGGGGAAAGGCAGAGGAGTTTGAGCCGTGGAAGGGCGGCGCCATTGCGTTCGTTTCGGCGACGCCGTACTTCTGCCCCGTGCATTTGTCGCATGGCAGATCGGGCGGCGGCAAGATCCGGCCGATTACGCGGGAAATCATCAAGGGGCTACTCGAACAGAACCTGATCGCGAGCCAGTCCGAGGTCGAAGCGATGGAGGAACTCGTGTTCGATTACGCCCCGAAGGAACTTGCCAGCGTGCGAGGCGCAGTCGCCTCAGGGCGCATCGCAGAACCCGTGGCCCCGCGTCAGTATTTCCCAGTGGTTGGCCCGACCGCCGACTTCCCGCCGCTGCCGCGGGTGGGCACTGCGGCGTACCCCGAAGGCTACGACGGTGCCTGGGTTATCGATCCCGACCAACCTGACGCGCCGTTTGGCGTGTCCAGCGGTCTGCTGGTGGATCGCGGCACGCGGTTGATCCGCGCGCTCGGCTTCTGTCGGCGGCGCCGCGGCGCGCAAGTCAAGGGTCGCGGGCGGATGCTCCGCATCACGTTCCAACAGCCACGACGATCGCGACGGCCATTCGCCATCGGCGATCAATGCCACTTCGGCCTGGGGCTGTTCGTGCCGGTGGAGATTTCCCGAATTGGACGCGAATCGACAAACCAGCCGTCGATCAGCCAGCGTCAAAAGTTATGATAGGGGATGAAGACATAGACCCGAAACGAAGGGAGAGCTCGCATGGCCACGGGAATAGCCAGTCATGTCTGTATGAAGCAGCGACACCTGGGCGAACAAGACGGACGGGCCGGCGTCCTTCCCGCCCCTACAGAGTCCCAGCGATGATCGTCCTCGGCGACCTTTCCGGCATCCAGAACTACCTGTTCGACGTGGCCGACTCCGGCGGCGGGCAGGCGCGGCGGCTTCGGGCGCGGTCGTTCTTTTTGCAAGTGATTCCCGACCTGACGGCCATTCGTATCACGCGGGAACTTGGCTGGGGTTTCGAATCGTTACGGATGGCGGGCGCGGGCAAGTTCGTGCTGCAAGGCCCGGCGCCGGCCGATGCCGACTCGCGATTGCAGCGTCTCGATCGGAAGCCGACCGGTATCGGACCGCGCGGGACCGTCTGCAGCAGTCCAAAGCGCGTGCCTGGGCGTCCGTCGCGATAAGCGACGGCGGTTGGGATTTGACGGCCCTCGTGCTGCCCCCTCTCGATACGCCGTGTGCGCTGTGTCGTCACCAGCGGGCGGAGGCGGACGAATGGGACGACGACGCGGGCGTTGCGCTCCGAGTCTGTACCCGGTGCGCGAACGATGGCGAGTTGGGGCGGCGCCTTCCGCGGGCAAGCTACCTGGTGGTACATAGCGAAGCGGCGAGTGCTACAACAGAAACACTCGGGCTTTACTGGACCGTCAGCTCCGACGGCGCCGCGCCTAAGACACCCTCCATCGTCGCCATCGCGAACCTGCGTGAGCCGGATTCATTGCCGCTGGGCGTCCAGCCCGGCCTCTTTTGGAGGCGGCGTCTCCTGTGCCATGTTCCGACGAATTTTGACGGTGACCCCTTGTGGTTCGAGCACATCGCGAAGCACTCGCAGGGCGATGCGTTGCTCGGCGTGCTCAAGGCCGACGCAGATTCCGTGGGCGCGGTGCTGGACGAGAGCTTGCATGGGTCAACCAGCATTAGAGCGCTCTCGTCCATAAGTCGCCAACTGGACGATTTTTTCGCCGGCCGGCTGAAACACGAGCTTGAGTCCAACACGGCCTGGCAATCGATCTACACGGTCTTCGGTGGCGGTGACGACCTGTTGCTCGTCGGGCCGTGGAACGTGATGTTCGATTTCGCGGGAAAGATCAACGAACTGTTCTATCTCGGCTTCAAGCGCTGGAGGCTCACACTCAGCGCCGGGCTGGCACTGGCGAAATGGAAGCGGCCGATCAAGTTCGCAGCAGCTCAGGCGGAGGACCTGCTGCAGCAGGCGAAGACCGCGACTGCCCCGGACGAGTCAACGGCCAAGGACCAACTGGCGGCGTTGGGGCAGGTGTGGAAGTGGAAGCACCACGCCGCGATCGTTGGCGCGGGCAAGCGGCTTGTGGGCTGGGTCGATGACGAGTCCATGCCGCGCGGCTGGCTGCACACGTTGCTGGAACTAGCCGAGTCGCGTTTCGGCGATCCAGCCACGGGCCGCGTCGCTGACCCGCTCGCCACCGCTCGACTCGCGCATCATGTCGTCCGAAACTACCCGAGCGGGACTGAAATTCGCCGCTGGGGCGACACCCTTGTAGACGACTTCGACACGTGCCAGCGGGTCGAGACCCGGTATCTGCCGGCCATCGTGCGTTACGCCCTCACTGCAACTCGCAACCCCTCGAAGGAGGAATGAGCATGCCCGCACCTAATCGCGAACATCGGAGAGCGCATCCCGAACAGTCGCTCGCCGAACTGTGGCCGAACTATCTCAAGGGGGGTTACTTCGACGCCAACGGCCACCCCCGGCTCGAATACGTCGCACGGGCCACTGTCGAGCCGCTCGTTCGCGCCATGAGTCGGGCTCATCCGGAGTTGAAACCCCATCAGTTACGACGCTTCTTCCAGCATTGTCGCGCGATCGAGGCCCGACTGAAGGCTCGGACGTCGTCCTGGGGAGCGGAATTGACCCAGGTCATGAAGCTTGACTCCGCGGCCGCCGACGCCTTCGGGAAGTCTCAGCCCAAGATTCCCGCCTTGTTCCACGAATTCATCCGCGAAAACGTGGCGGCCGTGAAGACCGAAACGGACTTCCTCGACGGCTTTCTCCGTCACTTTGAAGCACTTGTCGGGTTCGGCTCCCAACACCTTCAGGAACGCGAAAGGAACTGACATGAAGAAAACCGGCTACCACAGCATCACGGGCACTATCCACTTGCTGAGCGGCATGCGGATTGGCGGCAGCGACGACCAGTTGGAAATTGGCGGCACCGACCTGACGTGTATCAAGCATCCGGTGACCAAGCAGCCGTACATTCCGGGGTCGTCGCTCAAGGGAAAGATGCGGTCCGAATTGGAAGCGAAGCTGGAGAAGTTCGGCGGGAATGGCAACGAACCGTGCGGATGTGGTAATTGCATCATTTGTAGAGTTTTCGGAATGCACAAGCCGAAAGCGCACAACCTCGGGCCGACAAGGATTCTCGTCAGAGACAGTGCACTTCTGACCGGCGGCGAAACCGAACTCAAAGCCGAGAATGTGATCGATCGCAAGACTGGCACGGCGATGCATCCCCGCAAGTTCGAGCGTGTCGTCTCGGGCTCCGAGTTTTCCCTCAAGATCGGTATCCAGGTGTGGGACATGGACGGCTCCTGCAGCCACAACGGCAAGATCGGTGATGACGCACTCATCGAGTTCGTCAAGGAGGGGCTTCGGCTGGTTCAGCGAACGGGCCTCGGGTCCGGTGTGAGCAAAGGCTCGGGCGAGGTCGAGTTTCGCGACCTGAAGCTCGACGGTCAACCCTTTCAACTTTGAGTGGAGGCCCGGCCGTGAAACTGTATCGACTGGGGCTTCGACCGACTTCGCCCTGGCGCACGCCGTGGCAGTCGGACACGCTGTCCGGCATGCTCTGCTGGGCCGCCGCACGGCGGGACGGGCCGGACGTGCTCGCGCGAGACATTCTGCAGCCGGCGGCGGCCGGTCGGCCGCCGTTCGTCCTGTCGGACGCCTTTCCCGGTGACTGGCTGCCGATTCCCATGACGGTGCGACTTCAGCCCTGGTCGGCCGGCGAACGCAAAGCCGTAAAGCGTGCCCGCTGGCTGCCACCGGATGCGTTTCGTCGCGTACAGCGTGGTGAGCCGCTCGCCGCCAGCGATCTCGTCGCCGAGCACGGTATCCACTCATTCGTGCAACTGCGTAACACGATCGGCCGCACGTCAAACACGACCAGCGACGGCGGCGGGTTGTTCGGCGACCGGTTGTATGCCCTCAACGGCACGGCCGAACTATCAGTCTATGCCCGCGTGGCCGGCGGCTTCGAGCAGCGGCTGCTGGCCTTGTTTCGCGAACTCGAACAGACCGGCTTCGGCTCGGACAGTTCCATCGGCAAAGGTCAATTTGAGGTCGCCTCCGACCTTGAAACGCAACCCGACCTCGATTCCGTGCTTGATCCCAACGGCGTCTTCGTGCTCTCCACATTCCAGCCGGGCCCGACCGATCCAACCGACGGCTATTGGGAATCGTTCACGAAGTATGGCAAGCTGGGCCCCGATTTCGGCCTGGAAAACGTGTTCAAACGACCGATCGTGATGCTGCGGCCGGGCGCGTGGTTTCGCGCCTTGCCGCGCCAGGTAATAGGGCGAGCCGTTCCAATGGGAGACATGCTCGCGCCGGAGGCGATCGCGCAACTCTCGGCCCGGGGCATCGACGTGTGCCAATTCGCGTTCGGGCTAACAGTTCCAGCCAAACTCGGAGGCGGCTGACTATGCCAACTACCTTTCTGTGTTCCACGGGTACGAGTGCGGCCAAGCTCGTTTGCCCAGGGGCAAGACTGGCAGAGTGGGTCGCAGAACGCGGCGGCGCCGAGCAGTCTGCGGCCGAGATATTCCGGAGCTTCGCGGAATTCGTGCCGAAAGGTGCGGCGCTTCACGAGAAGCTCTCGGCCGAAATCCACTCGTTGGCGAAAATGGATTTGCAGAGCAATGATCGAGTACTGTTGCTCGCCTCGGCTACCGCCGATGGTTACGCCTGTGCGTTAGCCGTTGAAATGTACCTCAAGAGGCACTGGGACGGGCTTTCGGTGGTCACCGACCGCATCGTCGGACTCCAGGTCCACGATGCGTCACTGTTTCGCAAGCAAGGCGTCGTGAATTTCGTACGGCGCTGCATGCGCGAAGTCAACGACTACGGCCGCGAAAACGTCGTCCTGAATCCCACCGGAGGCTTCAAGGCGCTCGTGCCATACACCGTGCTCATCGGAATGCTTAAACGCGTGCCGTGCCGCTACATCTTCGAGCAATCGAAGACGCTCTTGGAGCTTCCGCCGTTGCCGGTCGAGTTTCAGCGAGGTCCCTTCGAAGCCTACCGCGACCTTTTTGAGCGGATGGAACGGGATGCCTCCATTCCTGTGAAGGACTGGGACCAACAAGTTCCGTTCGAGGAACGTCCGGTGTTGGAACCCCTCATTGAACGCCACGGTGCCGAAATCACCGTGTCGGATGTCGGTTTCCTTTTCCTGGAAGACGTGCGAAGCCCGACGGAACTGGTGCCGTTTCTTTCCACACGGGCGCTATCCGAGTGCCTCGAGCTGGCAAAACTGACGAACCGTGATCCCTTTCGATTTCTCCAACAAGTGGCCCGCGCCGCCCATCGCGGACAAATCGCGGCGAAACACGAGCACGTCAATGTGGGCAACGGTATGCGCTGGCTCAAACCCGGTAATACCACGGACCGCTACCTGGTTTCTGTGGAGGGATGGCGGTTGCTCGTATGGCGGGCCGTCCGTGAAGACGAGGTGGGAAAAGACTACCCCTCACGAATTCTGGTCGATCCTCGGCATGAGCGCGATCGTTACACCCCATTCATCCGCATGGAGCTGTGGTCATGACATCACCGGTCGTCTTCTACTCTATTGGCGTCGATCATCCGATCCACCCCGACGAGCTGCTGCCGCCCCTGCCGGAGATTCCGCGCGGGAGCGTCGCGGTTGTCGAAGGGCGGGCGCCAGTCTGGCGATACGGACTGGCGTTTCACAAGCTGCACGGGTCGCCGGCGGGGGCGATCGCCGTGTATGACCCGCGGCTAGGGGCTGTCGTCGTGGCGTCCCATCGGCCGGAGTTTCGCGAAGGACAAGTGTTCGATGTAACTCCGCCGAGCGAATCGCGCAAGGACGCTGAACGGTCGCTTGGCACGGAAAGCGACGGTGCGTGATGGCGCGCAAGAAGAACACGGCTCCGGCCGTACGGCTGGGTTTGCCGGCGGATTACCTGGATTTCCTGGAGTCGCTGAAGGAGCGCGTCCGACAGGCGCAGACGACAGCCATGCTGTCGGTGAACCGCGAGTGGGTTTTGCTTTACTGGGACATCGGACGGCGGATCGTCGAGCAGCAGGAGTCGGCGAAGTGGGGCGACGCGGTGGTCGAGCGACTCGCGAGGGATCTGCGGCTGGCGTTCCCGGATATGAAGGGATTGTCTTTGCCGAACGTCTGGAAGATGCGCCAATTCTTCCGTGCCTGTCGCGAAATTGGTCGGTGGCTCCGTCCTGGTCCTGAAGCGCCTGAGGCAAAAGTCGGGGAGCTGTCCCGACAATTACCTCAGCCGCCGGACAATCTCTCGACGGTGTCGAGCGAATTGGGTTCGGGGACGTCGGGGCGTGAAATTCTCTCGACGCTGTCGAGAGAATTGACGTCACCAGAGTTTGCCGAGTTGGTCCCGCGTCTGTCGTGGTCTCAACACACGGAGATTCTGACGGCCATTCGTATCACGCGGGAATTTGGCTGGGGTTTCGAATCGTTACGGATGGCGGGCGCGGGCAAGTTCGTGCTGCAAGGCCCGGCGCCGGCCGATGCCGACTCGCGATTGCAGCGTCTCG
>JACPCR010000077.1 GCA_016179685.1 Planctomycetota bacterium
TGAGCGTAACCTCTACTGAACCGCCGTATACGAGGCCCGTACGTACGGTGGTGTGACAGGGAAAGCCCGCGAGGGCCTACCTATGTCGATGCCATTCGGCACTGACACCCGGCGAACGGTGGCGAAGCCCTTCCGGGCTTCGCCGAAGCGCTGACGCGCTTCGCACCGAAAACTCGTGAAGTGCTGAATCATCATCGATGATGGAATCGGGCGGGGCCATCTCCCCGAACTGATTGAGATGACACATGGAAATCTCTGGAAAACGGATACTCGTGGTCGGCGGCGCCGGGTTCATCGGCTCCCACGTCGTGGAGGAGCTGCTCAAAGAACCCGTCCAGGAGGTCCTGGTCTACGATAATCTGACGCGGGGCAACCTAGAGAACCTGGAAACGAGTCTTGCTGACCCTCGCTGCCGGATGTTCGAGCTTCGGGGAGACGTTCTGCAAAGGGACGTTCTGGACAAGGCGATGGAGGGCTGCGATGCGGTGGTTCACCTTGCGGCCCTGTGGCTGCTGCATTGCCAGGAGTATCCGGAGTCCGCTTTTGAAGTGAACATCCGCGGCACGTTCAACGTCTTGCAGGCCAGCGTGCGGCATCGCATCCAGCGGCTGATCTTCTCCAGCTCGGCGAGCGTCTATGGGGACGCGCTGGAGGAGCCGATGAAAGAGAGCCATCCCTACAACAACTGGACCTTCTACGGGGCGACGAAGATTGCCGGGGAACAGATGTTCAAGGCGTTTCACCGGCGTTTCGGCCTGGAGGGCGTGGGGCTGCGATACATGAACGTGTACGGCCCGAGGCAGGACTATGAGGGCGCTTACACGGCCGTCATGATGAAGATGCTCGATGCCATCGACCGCGGCGAGCCCCTCTCGGTCTACGGCGACGGCAGCCAGAGTTACGATTTCGTGCACGTCAGGGACGTGGCCAGGTCCAACGTCTGCGCCCTGAAGGCGAGCGTCCCCTTTGGCTTCTATAACGTCGGGCGCGGGGTCAAGACCTCCATCCGCGAGCTGGCCGAGCTTCTGCTGGCCCTGCGCGGGTCCTCGCTGCCGATCCGATGCGTCGCGGGCGGCCAAACCTTCGTCACGAACCGCGTCGGGTGTCCCGAGGCCGCCGGGAGGGACATCGGTTTCCGCTGGACCCTGGGACTGGAGGACGGGATGAGGTCCCTGGTGGAATGGCGTCAGGCCCGCAAGAACGCGAAAGATGCGCCTGCGGCGAAGTTTCAGAAGTAAATCCGTGCAGAAAGAGTGCCAACTCTTTCTGCACAGGGATACTGGATTCTAACCGGATGCTCTCATGTCCATGCTGGGCCTGGAAAAGACCGACCTACGGTTCATTCTCAACCTGTTCAAGATGAACCTCCGCGACCGCTACCTGGGGTCGCTGCTCGGGGGCGTGTGGGCCGTGGCCAATCCCATCCTGATGTTTGGCATTTACACCTTCGTTTTTGGATACGTCTTCAAGGCCCGCATCCCGGGCGCGGACACGACGCTCGGATTCGCCACCTGGCTCATCGGCAGCTACGGGGCGTGGATGGCTACCCTCGAGGGCCTGATTTCCGCCACGAATTCCGTGGCCGGGTCCTCCGGCCTGGTGAAGAATATGGTGTTCAAGACGGAGACTCTTCCGATCGCCGCCTCGTTGACTGGCCTGGTGCCCCTGGCCGTATCGATCGTTTTCATGTTCATCCTGCTCCTGGTGGACGGCAACACTCCGACCTGGCACGTTTTGCTTTCCATCCCGTGCGTGGTCGTGCACTTCCTGTTCATCATTGCCCTGGGATTCTACTTTTCCGCCATCCACGTGTTCATGAGGGACTTCGGCATCGTGCTGCCGAATCTGCTTCTCATGATCCTGTTCGTGAGCCCGATCTTCTATCCCCTCGAGAGCATGCCGAAGATTCTTCAAGGCGTCTCCGGAATCAATCCTTTCTACATCCTCTGCGAATCATACCGGGAGACCTTCATCTTCCACCGCATGCCGAATCTGCCGGGCCTGGCCTACGTCTGCGCCTTCTCGGGCGTGGTCGGTATTCTTGGACTTCGCTTCTTTCGGAGGCTCAAAGGAAACTTCGATGCGGCGCTTTAAGCCTGTACCGATGCCATGAAAATTCCCATTACGAAACCCTATTTCGGAGAAGAGGAGCGCCGACTGCTCCTGCAACCCCTGGAGACCGGCTGGGTGGTCCAGGGTCCCTTCGTGCGCCAGTTCGAGGAGAAATTCTGTGCCTTCACGGGATCGCCGCACGCCGTGGCGACCACGTCCTGCACCACGGCGCTGCACCTGGCGATGCGGCTGGTGGACCTGCGGCCCGGGGACGAGGTCATCGTCCCCGCTTTCACCTGGATCGCGACGCCGAACGTGGTGGAGTACCTGGGCGGCCGCCCCGTCTTCGTCGATATTGACTTACGGACGTTCAACCTGGACGTGCGGCAGGTTTCCTCGAGGATCACGTCCCGGACCGTAGGCATCCTGCCCGTCCACCTGTTCGGCCTCTGTGCGGAGATGGACTCGATTCAGGAGACGGCGCGGCGGAATAGCCTCTGGGTCGTCGAGGACGCCGCTTGCGCCGTAGGGGCCCGTTACCGCGGAAAACATGCCGGCACGATGGGCGAGATCGGCGCCTTCAGCTTCCACCCCAGAAAGTCCATCACCACGGGAGAGGGCGGCATCCTGACGACGGGCCGGAAGGACTTCGACGCGCTGGCCCGCACCCTGCGGGATCACGGGGCATCACGTTCGGACCTGGACCGCCATTCGGGCCGGGCTGGCTTCCTTCTAGCGGATTACGAGCACCTGGGATATAACTACCGCATGACGGATCTCCAGGGGGCACTGGGCTGCGCGCAGATGGACCGCCTCGAGTGGGTGCTCGCCCAGAGAAGCCGTTTGGCGGATGGTTACCGGCGCTCGCTCGAGAAGTTGTCCTGGCTGGAGACGCCCGCGGTCCCCGATGACGGCGTCCACGGCTATCAGGCCTACGTTTGTCTCTTCCGGCCCGAAGAACCGAGCCTGGCCAACGCCGAACGGCTGCACGCCCGCCGGAACGATCTGATGGCCCGGCTGGAAGCTCGGGGCGTCGCCACGAGGCAGGGAACCCACGCGCCGGTCCTCCTCGATTTCTATGCCGGGAAATACGCGCTCCGGCCGGAACAGTTTCCGAACGCGTACCTCGCGGACCGGCTGACCCTGGCGCTTCCGCTCTACGCCCAGATGACGGACGAGGAGCAGACCGCGGTGGTTGCCGAACTGGAGGCCGCCTGCGGGGATGCCCGCGAGTAGACGAGGCCGCAGGTGCACCCGCACTTGCGGCCTCGTCACCTCGCACGTCCGTTGACGCATCCACGCCGAACGTCGGCACACGACTACTCAACGCACCGATTCATCAGTTTGTCGCAGGTTTTTTTGCGCCTTCCACCCTCACCCCGGCCCTCTCCAGGAGGGAGAGGGGGATGCTGATGTGTTTTCGGACGGGCCCATCTCCCCGACCTTACTGAAAAGTGACGAAAACTCGAGAGGAACTTGTGAAACGGTCCACCCAGCCCAACCCATCTACACCATGTGCGGCATCACGGGCGTCCTGAATTTGAGCGGTGAGCCGGTCTCGCCCGTGCTTCTCCAGAGAATGGCGGCGGCCCTGGCGCACCGGGGTCCGGACGGTGAAGGTTTTTATACCGATCGTTTTATCGGACTGGCCCACCGGCGTCTGGCGATCATCGATCTCTCGGCCGCGGGGCATCAACCGATGATGACCGAGGACGGGCGGCATCTCCTGGTCTACAACGGCGAGGTCTATAACTTCCAGGAGCTCCGGCTCGAGCTCGAGGCCCGCCACCATCGTTTCCGTTCCCGCACGGACAGTGAGGCCGTGGTCTACGCCATGGCCGAGTGGGGGGAAAAGGCGCTGGACCGTTTCAACGGGATGTTCGCCTTCGCCGTGTGGGACCGCGTGAAGCAGGAGCTGTTTCTCGCCCGGGACCGTTACGGGATCGTGCCCGTGTATTACACCCTGCAAGGCCAGACCTTTCTCTTCGGGTCAGAGATCAAAGCCCTCCTGGTCCACCCCGCTTGCCGGGTCCGCCTCGATACGGAAGCCCTGGTCGAGTACTTCACCTTCCAGAATTTTTTCACGAACCGGACGCTTTTCGACGGTGTACGCCTGTTGCCAGCGGGCACGTGGCTGAAGGTCTCTTTCGCCGATGGGCGTATGGAGGGCCCCGTTCGCTATTGGGACTATCGCTTCACCGAGCCCGAGAAGGCCGGGAAGCCCCAAGAATACCTCGAGGAGCTCGACCGGCTCTTCCGGCAGGCCGTGCAGCGGCAGCTCGTCAGCGACGTGGACGTGGGCTCCTATCTGAGCGGCGGCATGGATTCGGGTTCCATTACCGCCATCGCTTCGAGCCAGATTCCCTGCCTGAAGACCTTCACGTGCGGATTCGATCTCCATTCCGCCTCTGGCCTCGAACTGGGGTTTGATGAACGGGAGAAGGCGGAGCACATGTCCTACCTTTTCAAGACCGAGCACTATGAGATGGTCCTCAAGGCGGGCGACATGGAACGGGTGCTGCCCCACCTGGTCCGTCATCTCGAGGAGCCGCGGGTCGGACAGAGTTATCCCAACTTCTACATGGCGCGGCTCGCCGGCAAATTCGTCAAGGTCGTGCTCTCGGGAGGAGGAGGCGACGAGCTTTTCGGGGGCTATCCCTGGCGCTACTACCGGGCCGTCGTCAATGACAGCTTCGAAGACTATATCGATAAGTACTACCACTACTGGCATCGCCTCATTCCCAACAGCGTGACCCCGCAGGTCTTCCGGCCGATCTGGAGCGAGGTGGACCACGTCTCGACCCGGGATATTTTCCGTGACGTCTTCGCTGAACATGCCTCGACGCTGACACGGCCCGAGGATTACATCAATCACTCGCTCTATTTCGAGGCCAAGACGTTCCTCCACGGCCTGCTCGTCGTCGAAAACAAGCTCAGCATGGCTCATGGACTGGAAACCCGGCTGCCTTTCCTGGACAACGACTTGGTGGATTTCGCCATGCGGGTGCCCGTGCGGCTGAAGCTGGGCAACCTGGGAGAGGTGGTTCGCCTGAATGAAAATGAGCCGGGTCCGAAGACGGCGAAGTACTTCGAGCGGACCCGGGACGGCAAGCTGATCCTGCGCCAGGGCATGGCCCACCATATTCCGGGCGAGGTGACGCAGGGGATCAAGCAGGGCTTTTCCGCGCCCGACGCGAGCTGGTACAAGGGGGAGAGCATGGATTACGTGCGTCGCCGGCTCTTCAGCCGCAACGCCCGCATCTACCAGTTCCTGGACCGGGAAGTGGTTCAGGACCTGACGAATGAGCATCTTCAGGGCAAGGAGAATCGCCGGCTGCTGATCTGGTCGCTGTTGAACTTCGAGCAATGGTGCGAAAATTTTCTTCGCTGATGCGGAAGCGAGGCGTTCCCGCAGGTTGTTCCGAGCGGAAAGAAAGCCTTTGATGGAAGTCACGACACTCACGCCGGACCGGGCCGCCGCCTACGACGAATTTGTACGATCGAGGCCGTCCGGTCTCTTTTACTACTCCTTCAAGTTCAAGGAGTTCGTGAGGGCTCTCCTGGGATGCGGCGCGGAGTATCTTCTGGCGGAGGAGGGTGGCCGAATTCGAGGCGTGCTGCCGATGATGTATCACGAGCGCGGCGGCGGACGCGTCTATAACTCTCTCCCTTACTTCGGAAGCCACGGAGGCATCCTGGCCGACGGGGCCGAAGCCTATGAGGCGCTCGCGGCGGCCTATGGAAAGGCTGCCCTGGCATCCGGAACGCTCAGCTCGACGGTCATTGCGAATCCCCTCGAGGGCGGCCGCGTGACGGGCATCCCGGGCAATCACACCGATAGCCGCATCGGACAGCTCACCAGCCTGGCATTCCAGTCGGACCCCGTGGAGGAAATTCTGGCACGGTCCGACTCCAGCACCCGGCGGAACGTGCGCAAGGCCGAGCGGGAAGGCGTCACCGTCCAGCTTGACCCGGGCTGCCTGGAGGAACTGGGCCGGATTCACCGCGACAACATGCAGGCGATCGGCGGGACGGCCAAGAACGAGTCCTTCTTCCGGCAAGTCCCGGCATTTTTCGAGCCGGGGAAGGATTTCGACCTCTACGTCGCACGGCGGGAGGGGGCCATGGTGGCCGGGCTTCTCGTCTTTTATTTCAACCGGGTGGTGGAATATTACACCCCGGCCATCGTGGAAGAGTACCGGCCTCTGCAACCCCTCTCGCTCATCGTGATCCAGGCGATGGCCGAAGCGGCGTCGAAGGATTTCACCTGGTGGAACTGGGGCGGTACGCGGCCGGGCCAGACTGGCGTCTACCGCTTCAAGAAGAAATGGGGTGCGGTGGAGCGCGCGTATACCTACACGACGCAGTTGAACGACATGTCCCTCCTCACCTGGGATGTGCATCGCCTCCTCGAGGCCTACCCGAGCTTCTACGTCTTTCCGTTCTCCGCCGCCCGGCCTGGACCCGGCTCTGAGCACCGCCACTAATGCAGTCTCGGAATTTCCATTGTTCAAAGTTTTTTCAAGTTTGACGCCCCAAGCGACTGAACGCTCGATCCTCAAAGGGTGAAGCTGAAGATTTCCGCGTGCACGAGGGCCATGCGCAGGAGGAGGCGGCGGCCCCGCAGGGAACGGAGATTCGAGAGCCCGCGCCAGCTCAAACGGTGGGCCGTGCTGTCGCCCTGGAAGACGTTGCAGTCCTTTGCGGCGAAGCCTTCAACCGGCTGGCCTTCGGGATCATGCCAGCAGGGCTCGACCAGTTCGGCGGCGATCTGGCCGCCGTGCGTGGCGGCGTTGATCGTGATTTGGTCGTTTTGGAGGGTGAACGGGCGAGTGACGAGATGGCCCATGGGAGCATCGGCGGCGAGAGAGACGAAGCCATCGAGGCGCAGCCGGCCGCGGAACGTCTTGGCCCCGCCCGAGGGCTTGTCGTGCGGCGTATCGTGTTCCGTCCAGTAGATGAAGATTTGGCCGGCGACGACCACGGGCTCTTGCGCTGGCATGACCATGAAGCCGCCGCGCCCGCCCGGCTCGCGGCAGGCCAGGAAGGCGGGCCGGTGGGGCAGCCGCGTCCAGTGAATGCCGTCTCGGCTGAAGGCGAGCTGGATGTGGATGGTCTTTTCCACGTCGTCGTCGTAAATCCAGAGCTGCCCGATGAAGAGATCGCCGTAGCGGAAGACCACCATGCCGTAAAAATCGTTCGTGTCCAGCTCGTCCGGCGTGAGGAGGGTCTGCCGTTCGCTCCAGTGAAGCATGTCCGGGCTTTCGGAATAGGAGACGCGGCGTCGTGGATTGCCCTTTCCATTGGGCCAGCCGACGGCCGCGGCGTGCCACCCCCGCATGTAGAGCATGGTGACCCGGCGTTCCGGGTTGAACACCAGCGAGTTCCGGCAGTCGCTGTGCCCGTGAATCACCGGACGTTCGGTCGTATAGGTCCAACGGAGGCCGTCGGGGCTGTGGGCGATGTAGATGCCGCCGATTCCAAGCGAGCGCCACTCGCAGTTGACGAGCGTGAAACGCTCCCCGGGGGGCGCACCGGGGCGCTCCATGAACGTATTGCTGGCCACGCCGCTCACGCCTTTGAAGCAAATCCCGTTCTCGCCGGAAGGGTGCGAGTAGAGGTCCAGCTTGGAGCGCCGCCAGTGGACGCCGTCGTCGCTTTCGGCGTGGCAGAGATAGATGGGCTGCGGCTCGCCGACGTTCCCGTAGGGGCTTCTGCCCAGCTTCTTGCGCTCCCGTTCGAGCTGGAAATCGTGCGCCTGATACCACATCCGGTATCGGCCGGCCTGCGCGTCGAACCGGACGTGCAGGACCGTGACGTTATCGCCCTCCCAGGGAAGCTCAGCGGCCATGACCGGCTCGGCAGGGTCCCGCGCTGGCCGGTGCTGGCGGCGCTCCAGGCGGTAGGTGTCCGCAACGGTCGCCGAGTCGATCACGAGATGTTTGCCGGGCGGCAGATCAGGATAGTGGAGCGTCATGGGATTGAGGCGCGTTTCGGCGCACAGGGACGTCCACGGCGACTCTTCCGCAAGCGCCGTGTTTCCGAGACAGGTCCGTTACCGTTGAAGACTCGGGAGGTTTGCGAAGCGGAAGGCATAGAGCACGCCGCTCGTGAACTGGAACTGGACTCTGATGGAGCGGCCTCGCAGGCCAGCGAGGCTCTCCCGGTCTTTCCAGCGGGCGTGCTCGAGCACACCGTCCTCGGTTACCGGCTCGCACTGGTCCAGTGTAAAGCCCTCGATGGCGGAAAGGTCCGGGTTCAGGAGCGCGGTGCGGCACTGGCCGGCCGCGTTGAGTTTTTCGAAATTGAGCCAGAGGGACTCGCCGCCAACTTCGACCAGGTTGGAGACGACGAAGACCTCGCCGCCGAGCGAATTCGGGATGGAGGGATGCGGGGTGTATCCGACTGCGGCGAGGCCCACGAAGGCGTCACGGCGCAGCCGAGCGACGCCGATGGAGCGTGCGCCGGAGGGATGGCCAGGGAGCGCCGCGCCGGCGCTGTAATAGACGAACATCTCGTCGCCGAGGACGATCGGCTCGTTGTGCAATGGCACGACCTGCACGCGGTCGAATGCGCCCGGCGACCCGCGTTCGATCACCGGCTGGTCGCGGAAGTGCCGCTGCCACGGCTGCCCGTCCCGGTGGCTGAGGAGGTAGGGCCGGCAGCAGCCGCTGCGGCTATTCACCATCGTGGCGAAGCCGAGGTCCTGGCTGCCGTAGTTGAAGGGCATGAAGGTGTGAAACTGGGAGAGCTGACCGAAGTCATCCCTTTCATCCAGTGCGAGGGTTTGCTGGCTGGGCTGGCTCCACTGGAGGAGGTCCGGGCTGGTGGAGAGCCCCGCCCCGCGGACCCACCGCTGCCCGAAAGGGACGCCCAGCAGCGGCGGCCGATCGCTCATCCACCACTGCTGATGCCGGTGATCCCGCATGACCAGCATCCGATCGCCTCGGGCGTGGAACAGCCGGGTGAGCGGCGCGTCCCAGTGAATGCCGTCGCGGCTGGTCGTGAGATACTTGGCGCGGGCTTCCCAGAAGCGTTTCATGTCCGCGTCCGCCCGGCCCGTCTGGTGCACCGAGTTGTCCCAGCAATGAACGCTTTCCCAGTGGGCGATCATCTTGTATCTCTTTTTGGCGTCCGGCTCGGCCTCGTCGCGGACGATGGTGAAGCCATCGAAGTTCGTGAGCGCGCCCCCGGTCTGCCGCGCGCCCAGCTCGCCGGACATCACGAGGTTATTTCTGCGGCAGCCGCGGTATTCGATGAGGCCCAGCTCCGGTTTTTCCCAGTGAATCCCATCGGTCGATTCGGCATAGGCCATGAACACTGACTCGACGTCGCGGCAGTCCTGCTCGTCCCGAGGATGGAAGCCGTAATCGGACCCCCGGCCCCACACTCCGGCCTTCCCCGCTCCATGCGGGTCGCGGAACATGTCCAGATACCACATCCGAAGCCGGCCATCCGATTCCTGGATGACGTTGCCCCAAGCGGTCGCCATCCGGTGAGGACGCCCGTCGCTCATGACCACCGGCTGCGGATGTTTCACGGCCTGGTTCAGGATGCGGGTCACCCCGAAGGTCTGGTAGACGGACTGTTCGTCCACGAAGAGATGGAGGTTGGGATCGTGATTCGTCATGAGGGGTTTCCTGGCGACCGAATGCAGCGTTCGACGAAGGCCCGGTATTCCTCGGGCGTATCAATGCCCGGGTGGCCGCGAGGCCGGAGGCCGACGCGGATGCGGTAGCCGTGTTCGAGGGCGCGGAGTTGTTCGAGGCGTTCGAGCTGCTCGAGCCGGCCCGTGGGGAGCTGCACGAATTTCTGAAGAAAGGCCCGGCGGAATCCGTAGAGACCCATGTGGTGGAGCGGCTGCACGGGCCAGGCGGACATCGGGACGCCCACGGTGCGGTTGAACGGGATGGGCGAACGCGAGAAGTAGAGAGCGTTCCCGCGGGCATCCACGACCACCTTGACCACGCTGGGATTGGAGAAGGCCTCGGGCGTCGCCACGGGAAAGGCCAGAGTGGTCATGGGAATGTCCGGCTCGGACCGCATCATCTCGACGAGCTGGTCCAGCGCCTCCGGATCGACCTCCGGCTCATCGCCCTGCACGTTCAGGATGATGCCGTGATGGAGCGCGGCGGCCGCTTCGGCGATGCGGTCCGTGCCCGAGAGATGCCGGTCCGACGTCATCACGGCCCGGGCGCCGAAGCTTTCTGCGGCCCGAAGGATGCGTTCGTCGTCCGTGGCCAGGATCACCGTGTCCACGCTCCTCGCCCGGAGAACGCGTTCATGGACGTGCTGAACGAGGTACTTTCCGGTGTCCCGCAGCAGGGCCTTGCCGGGCAGGCGCTGGGAGGCGAAACGGGCGGGGATGACGGCCGCGGCGAGCTGGGAGGATGAGGCGGAGGGCGCGCTCATGGCTGGCCGGTCCTCCCGTTCGTGCCGGCGGAGACGGCCTCGTCGTACACTTCGAGGATGCGGCGGAGGAAGGCGTCCTGGCTGAACTCGTCCCGGGCGCGTTCGTGGGCCTGTTGAGCGAGGTCCTGGGCGAACCCGGGATTTTGGAGGAGCTCGAGGATGGCCCGGGCGAGGGCGGGCACATCGTGCTGCGGGACGATGAGGCCTGACTCGCGGTCGCGCACGAGGCTATAGAAGCTGCCGACGCCGGAGACGATGACGGGCCGGCCGCAAGCCATCGCTTCGAGGACGATGCGGCCGTAACCTTCCTCGACGGCGGCGAGCACGAAGACATCGATGGCGTTGAGGATGGCGCGGGACTCCTCGACGTAATCGACAAAGGTAGTCGAAGCGGCGAGGCCAAGGTGATGAGCAAGACGCCGGAGCGATCCGGACTCCGGTCCGCGTCCGGCGATGAGGAACTGGATTTCGGGCCTGTGGTTGAGGACTTCGCGGCAGGCCCGCAGGAAAACGTCGTGTCCGCTGCCGCGCACGAGCGGGGCAACGGAGGCCACCACGGGTATCTCGCCGGCCTGAGGGTCCCGGGGCCTGCCAGCCAGCGCGGCGGTCTGGCCTCTGAGGGGCGGCCGGCATCCGCGAAAGGCGGCGACGTCCACGCCGCCGGGGATCAGCCGGACGAGATCGCGGGGAATCTTGGCGTCATTGACCAGTTCCTCGCGCAGGGAGTCACTCGAGGCCAGGATCAGCCGCAGCCATTTCCGGTCCACCGGCAGATGCTTTGGGCTCTGCACGCTGCTTTGGACGCTGAGGATGTATGGCCGCTGGAGTCGTGAGGCGAGAATCTGGGCGAGACGGGCCTGAAGATGGCCACGCGCATGCAGGAGATCGGGGTTGAACGACGCCAGACGCTCCAGACCGGGCCAGCGCCACCAGAAGATGCGCCCGAGGAGGTCCGTCGGATAGCCGAGCACCGTGACCGGACGCCGGGGGTCCCCGGCCACCGAAGATGGATGGTCGCAGAGGAGAACCGCCTCCCGGCCGATCGCTTGCAGCCGCAGAGCGAATTCGAGGGTGGCCTCGGCCTCTCCGGCCGTGGTGGGAGACCCCTCGATCAGCACGATCTTCCGCGCCACGGGATCAGCCATGGCCGTCCCCCGACGGGGTCTGAGCTTGCGATTCCGCGGAAAACTGAAGGTCGTAGAGCCGGCGGTAGAGGCCGTTCCGGGCGATGAGGTCCGCGTGGCTGCCGGCCTCGACGAGCCGGCCTTTCTCCAGCACGAGGATGCGGTCCGCGCCCTGGACGGAGGAGAGCCGGTGAGCGACGACGAAGGTGGTCCGGCCCTGGGCGACCTGGCGTAGGGCTTCCTGCACCCGGCGTTCCGTCTGTGAATCGAGCTCGGACGAGGCCTCGTCGAGGATGAGGATTTGAGCGCGCTTGAGGAAGGCGCGGGCCAGGGAAATGCGCTGCCGCTGTCCGCCGGAGAGTTTCACGCCGCGTTCTCCCACCACGGCCCGATACCCTTCCGGCAGACTGCGGATGAAGTCATCGATCTGGGCAAGATGGGCGGCCTCCATGACCTCCTCGTCCGTCGCGTCCGGCCGTGCGTACCGGATGTTCTCCGCCAGGCTCATGTTGAACAGGAAGGTCTGCTGCGTCACCACCGCGATCTTGTCCAGGAGCGAACCGCGGCGGACCGTGCGCAAGTCCAGGCCGTCCACCTCGACTTTCCCTTCCTGAGGGTCGTAGAACCGGGCGATCAGGTCGAGCAGGGTGGACTTGCCCGCGCCGCTCTGTCCGACGATGGCGACGAGCTCCCCGGCCTTCACCTCGAAGTTGACGTCGCGGAGGACGTACTCCCCGTTGTAAGCGAAAGAAACGTTCTCGAATCGAACCCCGGTGTGCTGGTCCGGCAGGGGGACGGCATCCGGAGAGTCCTGGCAGTCCGGCTGGGCGTCGAGCAGCTCGAACACCCGTCTGGTCGCGCCGAGTCCTTCGCTGATATCGTTGTAGGCTCGGCTGACCGCCTTCAGCGGCTGGTACATGCTGGCCACGAGGGTGAGGAAGGCGCCGAGAGTGCCGGGCGAGAGGTAGCCGTGGTAGAGGAGCAGGAAGCCGCCACAGGCAGCGATGCCGAGGCCGAGGTGGCTCAGGCCCGACGTGAAGGCGCGGCTCGAGGCCCGGGCCTTCGTCAGGTCCATCTGGGTGCTGAACAGCCGCTCGCTGATCGCGTCGAACTCGCCCATCTCGCGGTCTTCCATGTGGAACACCTTCACGACGCGGATGCCGGTGAACACCTGCGACATCTCGTCCGTCAGTTCCGAGTAATTGTCCAGGTTGCTCATGCTCGCCTTCAGGATGCGCTTGCTGAACGTTCTCAGCAGGACCGCGAGGAGCGGGGCGATCGTCAGCACGATCAGGGTCAGCTTCCAGTCCAGGATGAACATGCCCGCGAGGCAGCAGAGCAGCACCCAGCCCTGCTTGACGAGGTCGCCGAACAACAGCTTCGTCGCCAGGTTCGTGACGTGAATGTCGTTCGTCAGGCGGGAGATCAGGTCGCCGTTCCGCCGATCATTGAAAAACGAGATGGACATTCCGAGCATCTTGCGGCAGAGCCGGGAACGCAGGTCGATGAGCACCCGGTGGGTGAGGAAGCCGGAAAAATAGGAGGACCAGTATTCGGAGACGAAGAGAAGAGCGGCGATGACGAGGATGGCCAGGCCGACGTAGAGGACGACGACGTCCGGCGGCTGGCCGGCGAACAGGCCTGCGGCGAAGGCGTCGGGGGTTGTGGGGGGGACGACCCCGCCGGGTACGCCGGGCGACGGGCTGCCGACCCTGGCCGTCAGTCCCTGGTCGAAAACCACCTTGGTGATCCACGCCACAGAGGCCTTGGTGACACCGTAGAGCATCATGCAGCCGAGCGCCAGCATGAGCTGGGTCCGGTATCCCAGGGCCGATTGGAACAGCCGTAGAACGAGGGAAAGCTTGGGAGGCTGAGGATTCATCGGAGGTCTTAGGAGCCGCCGGACATGCTCGTCAGGAAGTGGGCGTTGCCCTTCGTTTTGCGGATACGATCGATGAGCAATTCCATGGCCTCGATGGGATTCATCTCGTTCAGCACCTTCCGGAGTACCCAGACGCGATTCAGTTCCTCGGGGGCCAGGAGCAGCTCTTCCTTGCGGGTCCCTGACCGGTTCACGTCGATGGCCGGGAACATGCGGCGGTCCGCCAGGCGGCGGTCGAGCACCAGCTCCATGTTGCCTGTTCCCTTGAACTCTTCGAAGATGACCTCGTCCATCCGGCTGCCGGTCTCGATGAGGGCGGTGGCGATGATGGTGAGGCTGCCGCCTTCTTCGATGTTCCGGGCGGCGCCGAAGAACCGTTTGGGTTTCTGGAGGGCGCTGGCGTCGATGCCTCCGGAAAGGATCTTGCCGCTGTGGGGGGCCTCAGTGTTGTAGGCCCGACCGAGCCGCGTGATGGAGTCGAGGAGAATCACCACGTCGCGCTTGTACTCGATGAGGCGCTTCGCCTTCTCGATGACCATCTCCGAGACCTGGATGTGGCGGCTGGCCGGCTCGTCGAACGTGGAACTGATCACTTCGCCGCGGACCGTTCGCTGCATATCCGTCACCTCTTCCGGCCGCTCATCGATGAGGAGCACGATGAGGTAGATGTCCGGATGATTCTGCATCAGGCTATTCGCGATCTTTTGAAGGAGGATCGTTTTCCCGGCCTTGGGCGGGGAAACGATCAGCCCGCGCTGGCCCTTCCCGATCGGCGCTACGAGGTCGATGATGCGCATCTCCGTCTCGTTCGGACCCGTTTCGAGGATGAAACGCTCCTGTGGATACAGGGGCGTCAAGTCCTCGAATACGATCGACTTGGCCAGGACGTCCGGGTCCTCGAAGTTGATGGCCTCGACCCGGAGAAGGGCGAAGTAGCGCTCATTCTCCTTGGGTTGCCGGATCAAGCCCGAGACCGTCGTCCCCGTTCGCATGCCGAACCGGCGGATTTGGGAGGGCGAGATGTAGATGTCGTCCGGGCACGGCAGGTAATTGTAATCCGGGGAGCGAAGGAAGCCGAAGCCGTCGGGAAGGATTTCGAGCACGCCCTCCCCGAACATCAGGCCGTTCCGCTTCACCCGGTGGTCCAGGATGCGGAAGATCAGGTCCTGCTTCTTCAGGCCGGTGATCTCGTCAATCCCTTCTTGCCGGGCGGTCTCCTGGAGCTCCGCGATGGTCATCCTTTTCAGTTCGGAAATCCGTGTGGCGTTCTGGACAGCCTCCTCGGTCGGCGGGAGCGGCTCGGCCGATTCGGCCGGCTCGGGCATCTCGCTGACCGCGGGCGCCTCCTGGATGGGGGCCTCCGCGGGCTTGGGCCTGGAAGCCTTTCTGACTCGGGGAATCTTACCTTCGGACATACGACCTCCTCTCAGGTGGAATCGTCGAAGTTTAGGGAAGTGCTGCCTCAAACCGATGCGCATGGTGCGGACGACCGGAACCGAAACAGGATACGGCAAGCGCTTCGCCATGCACCATGCGCTTCGCTGAGGTGCATGGCTTCGCTAACCGGACGGGGATCAAGGCGGGCAGGACGACGTCATGCCCATGACGGACCAGACGCGGCACGCCTCTCTCCTGAAGTCCTCAATGCTTCCGTTGTTTTCAATCACGGTTTCGGCCTTTCTCTTCTTCGCCTCGAGGGGATGTTGTAGAGCTTCCCGGCGTTCCATCTCGCCGGGCGACCAGCCCCGCTGTGACGAAGCCCGGTTTCTCCGGAGGTCGGGACGCGCCTCCACAAAGATCAGGTGGTCGCACCAGGAAGTCAGCGAGAATTCATCCAGCAGCGCCGCATCGAGCACGACCGGCCCGTGAAGGGCATTCAGACTCTCCTCCAGCTCCCGGACGAGAGGCGGATGCACGATGCGGTTGAGCTTCTGAAGCTCCTCGGGCTGGCCGAAGACCAACTTGCCGAGCCGCGCCCGGTCCACCGCGCCCTGGGCCGTCATGACCTGATCGCCCCAGAGCCCTCGGACTTGTTCCCGGATGTCCGGCCTCTCCAGAATCTGGTGACCGATACGGTCCGCGTCCACCACTTGAGCGCCCATCTCGGAAAACAGCTTCGCCAGGGTCGATTTGCCGCTCGCGATCCCTCCCAGGATGCCGATCCGACATCTCGGTTCATTCATGGGTCAAACCCGGGTGGACGCATCGAGGAATTCAGAGAAAAGCTTCACGAACGATGAGGGCAGGACATGCGGTACTTCGGGAACGGAAGCGCATCCTCCGTGAGGCACGGTCAGAGAAATGGGAATCGGGAATGGGGAGAATTCCAAGGGCTGGAAAGGGTGTGCAGGTGTCTGGATAAGCCGGCCCCGGGCGAGGTACGGGAATCACCCCGGGACCTACCGAATCTTCCAGTCGGCGTACAGGGAATGGGACGGCGAGGGCAGAGTATTGAAAATTGTTCAGGTAAGAACGAAAATGGTAGCATAAGCGGTCCAGGCTGTCAATCCGGCTAGCGAGGCGCTGTCTACTACTGACCCGTGCGGCTGGAGTGATCGCGAGCGAAAGAATACGGCAAGCGCTTCGAGTTGACGGCTTCCAGCAGGTTACGTAAAATCTTCCTGCTGCTTTACTTCCACGGTCCGTTCGAAGAGCTGCACACATGGCGCGGAAATCAGAGACCTCACCGGTCTTCACCATTGTCTTTATTGTTCTTTTCATTGTGGCCTCCCTCTTTGCCGGGGCTTTCTACTCCGAGCAGAACAGGACGAAAGGCGAGCTGGCGAACACCCAGGCAAGCGAAGCGAACGCGAAGGACCAGGTCTCCAAGATGTTCGATTACAACATGGAGGTGGCCGAATTGGTCACCGGGGAGCAGAATGTCAGCATCGAAGCCGTGCGGAACGTGGTCAGTAATGCGAAAAAGTTTCTTGCGGGCACGACGGCCACCAGCCTTTCCAAGATTCTGGAGCAGTATCAGAAGGAGTTGGATGGCAAGACGCGGGGGATGGCGGATGCCGAGAAGAAGCGGGACCAGGCCGAGAAGCTCCTCGAGCGGGAGCGGCTGGCGGCGCGCCAGCAACTGGAGAGCAAGGAGATCGCGCTCAAGGACAGGACGGAAGAGGTGGGCAGGCTGAACGAGGAATTGAAGAGGGCTCGGAGCGAGGCGATCGAGGAGAAGGAAAAATTGAAGGAGGCCACGGACCAGGAGGTGAAAGATTTGAACAAGCAGATCGCGGATCTGAAGGCCACCGTGGGGGCGAAAGACACGCAGATTCTGGAAAATGAAGAGAAAATCCGAAAGCTCACCTTGGCCGCGGAGACCCCGGTGGTGGCGGGCGTGGCGGGGCCCGTGAGCCGCAAAGGGAGCTTGACCTCGGACAAGGAGCTGGCCGACGGGCGAATCCTCCAGGTGGACGAAAGCATGCGGCTGGCGGTCATCGACCTGGGACGCAACGAGAGGGTCAAGAGGGGGCTTCGTTTCAACGTCTACCGCGACGGAGGCGTGAGCAGCCGGCATCTGAAAGGTCAGATCGTGGTGAAGAAGGTCCACGACCTGATCAGCGAGGCGTTCGTGACGTTTCAGCGCGGCCAGGGCCAGGTCTTCCACCTGGTCGGCGATTTTGAGGACCCGACCAAGTCGGAGATGGTGGAGAAGATCAAGTCCGCTGGCGGGAAGGTCGTGGATACGCTGAATGCGGCCGTGAATTACCTCGTCATCGGCAAGGGCGCGGACGCCGAGACGCTCCGGAAGGCGCAGGACCTGAAAGTGCCCTCCCTTCGGGCTCATCAACTCGAGAGTTTTCTCTTTTCGAGCGACACCATCCGGCCGGGCGACATCATCGTGAATCCGGCTTTCGACCGGAGGCGGCAGGAACGATTTTTCCTCTTCGGGGATTTCGTGACGCCCAAGGAGGTTCTGAAGGAGAAAATCGAGCAGTACGGCAGCAAGGTGGCCGAGGAACTCGATGTGGAGACCGATTATCTGGTGATCGGGGCCCGCGGATTGCCCGAGGAGAAGGAAACGCTCAAGAAGGCCGCCGAGTTCGGCATTTCCATCATCAAGGAGGAAGAGCTCCTGGCCTTCCTGGAAGATTAGTTTGCGGGAATGTCATGCCGCCGCGCCGGCGTTCCCGAAAACTCAAGGGAAACCCCTCCCTCTTGGATTTATCGCTGGGCGGAAGTGTCCCCGCACTTCCGCCCAGCGTGTTCTGCTCGGCAGAGCCTTTCTGCGAAGCGCCTGCCGCTCCCCTGTTTCGGCTCTGGCTGAAAGCGCGGGTGCACTTCCAAGCTCGAATACGAGCCGGCCTGAGGCAGCGTTTCGCTAAAGTTAGTACACGTGTAATGAACTGTACCCGCACTTCCTTACACGTGCACGAGCCGGAAACCTCGGAGAAAATCAAGAGTCATCCCGATTTAACCACTTGTGAATTGGTCGCTTATGGAATATCGAGATCCTTTACTTCGCCGGGGTTTCCTAAAGTAGACAAGTTAGCAAATGCGGGTGCACTTGCTAACTTGTCTACTAGACCTGAACATGATTGGCAAGCTCACGATCTACGAACCGAACCGCGAGCCCTATACGCTTTCCCTGACCGAAGGAAAGGTGCTCGTCGTGGGGCGGGGTCCCACCGCTGACATTGTCATCCTGGACAAGATGGCCTCACGGGTGCACTGCGAGCTCTGGCACAATGGCCGGGAGTGTTTCCTTTCGGACCTTGAAAGTCTGAACGGCACCTTCGTCAACGGCAAGAAGGTCAAGCGCAATGCGCTCGAGCCGGGCGACCAAATCTCGATCGGCTCGACCCGGATCGAATTCTCGCTGGGTGAGGAGAAGGCGGAGACGGCCCCTAGCGAGGACGTCCGAACCCTCATCTTCCGATGTGCGCGGTGCGAGGCCGTCATCGCCCAGGGCGGCCGGTTCATCCGCAACGCCGTCGAAATGGGGAGCGGCATCTATTGTGCCGAGTGCGCGACGCACATCCAGCTCCGGCACAAGACCAGCGGCATGGGACGCCCGCCAATGCCCATGACCGAGCATCCGGAAGGCAGCACCTTGGTGAAACTGCCGGTCGTGTCCACTGGCCAGGCCGTTCCCGCCGCGCCCGTGCCTTCGCCGCTTCGTGCGACGCCTACCGTCCGCGGGGGTTTCCTCCATCCGGACCCGACTGTCGAGCGATTTCTGACCCAGCATCCCGGCCAGTCCGCCAACGTGGTGGCTACTCATTCCCAGAAGGCCTGGTACTGTTTTCTGGCGCTGGTCTTTCTCGTGCTCTTCAGCCATTACCTCTACTTCTTTCACGTCACGCATCTCCTGTGCTCCTTCTACCTGGTGGTCATTCTCTACAAGCTGGCCTGCGTGTGGCTCTCGGTCATCCGGCGCATGGATATCCGCGTGCCGGACGAAGAGGTCCGCAGCCTGAAGGCGGAGGACCTGCCCGTCTACACCATTCTCGTGCCCCTCTACAAGGAGAAGGAGGTGGCCGGCAAGATTGTCAAGAACATGAAGGCCATGGACTACCCGCAGGACAAGCTGGACGTGAAGCTGCTCCTGGAAGAGGACGACAGGGCCACGATCGAAGCGTGCCGCCAGGCCCAGCTTCCGCCCAATTTCGAGATGGTGATCGTTCCGGATTCCAAGCCCAAGACGAAGCCCAAGGCCTGCAATCATGGACTGGGAAAGGCCAGGGGCGAATACTTGGTCATCTACGATGCCGAGGACCGGCCCGAGCCGGACCAGTTGAAGAAGGCGGTTTGCGCCTTTCGCGATCATGCGGCATCCAAGACCATCTGCCTTCAAGCGAAGCTCAATTACTTCAACCCGCGCCAGAATCTCCTGACGCGGTGGTTCACCGTGGAATACACGACTTGGTTCGACCTCTACCTCCCGGGTCTGCACGCGATGGGCGCTCCGATTCCGCTCGGCGGCACCTCGAACCATTTCAAGACTTCCGTCCTCCGGGAGATCGGGGGATGGGACCCCTATAACGTGACGGAGGACTGCGACCTGGGCATCCGGCTTTACCGGAGGGGTTACGAGACGGAAATCCTCGATTCGACCACCTGGGAAGAGGCCAACTCCAGGGTCTACAACTGGATACGCCAGCGCTCGCGGTGGGTCAAGGGCTACCTCCAGACCCATCTGGTGCACATGCGCCGTCCGTTCCGGACCCTGTGGGAGCTGGGGCCGTGGAAATTCTTCGGCTTCCTCGTTTCCGTCGGCGGACTGGCCGTTACCCTCCTTCTCAATCCGATCTTCTGGCTCGTCGTCCTGCTTTACGGCGGGCTCTGGACCACACACCGGATCGCCCCCGACCTCACGGTCGCCGGCTACTCCGTCAAGCCCTGGCAGATGATTTATCCGCTTACGCCCGAGTATGATTACTTCTGGTCCATGGTCTCCATCGTCTTCTTCGGCCTGACCGCCACCATGTTTCTCGGGAACTTTTTCTTCGTCTTCACGCACGTGCTGGCCTGCTCGCGCCGCGGCCTGCGAGACCTCCTGGGCTGCGCCCTCATCATGCCGCTCTACTGGGCACTGATTAGCGTGGCGGCCTGGAAAGGCTTCCTCCAGCTCTTTTTCAAGCCGTTTTATTGGGAAAAAACCATCCACGGACTCGATACCCAGGGCGGCCAGGTCTCGCCCTCGCTCGCCTCGGCCTCTTGAGCTCGACCGCCATGCGCCGCTTCCACGTTCTCGGGACATTGCTTTTCTTGGCCTGGATAGGGCCTGAAGCTGGACACGGCGAGTCACCCGCCTCCTGGTGGAATCCCCAGTGGAAGAGCCGAAAGCGCGTCCGCGTCCTTCTTCCGGCGTTCCAGGAGAGCCGCTCCGACGCGGCCTCGGACGAAGACTTCTCGTCCGAGGAAGAGGAAACAGTTTCCGAAAGCGCCGGGGCGCCCTCCTCCGCCCCTTCGTCCGCCGTGCCCCTGCCCGACTCGCAGGTCGGCCCCCCGGCAACTCTGGATACCGCCCGCTTCCGCCTCTATGGAGAGGGGCTCGTGCGGCCGGACGGGGGGGACATTCGCATCGTTTCGCCCTCGGGTCGGCCGGCGCCTCTGCGCGTCCAGCCGCGTGACGACCAGGGCTGCTACCTCGTCGAGTTCAAGGTTCAGCCGCCCGCCACCGACTACGAGGTCTACTTCGGCCATCCCGAGGCGGGCCCCGAGGCTTCTCCGACGGACTGGAAACCTCGGCCCTTCGCGGTCGAACGCGTGACGGCCCAGAGCGGGATAGGCAGGCCATCCACCTACGAGCAGGCCACGCGGGCATTCAAGCTGGCCGCCGCCATGTTGCCACCCGAGGGTCTCCCGGATATCAATCTCATGGCTTGGAAGAGTCGTTATCCCATAGCGCCCAAGGCGTTTTACGTCAGCATCTACCAGGCCTTTCTGATGATCGATACGCCCGGAGCTTACGAGTTCGCCCTCGCGGCTTCAGGCTCCACCTACCTGCACATCGACGACCGCCTGGTCGGCCCCGCCCGGAGTCCCGGGGGCAATACCCGCCACTGGAGGCCCCGTGGCCACGCTGCCCTGACGCCGGGCGTCCATGCCCTCCGCCTCGTCCACGCGCATAGTGGCCGCGAGGGCGGAGTCCGCCTGGGCTGGCGGCCGCCCGGCCTCCACGAGTTCGTCCCGGTCAGCGCGGGCGCCTTCGTGGACCACCTCGCCGTCGAGGAAGTGACTTATGAACATCTGGATGGCCCGATGCCCGTGTTCTTCTCCCTGCGCGAGCCGACCACGGCCATCGGGCTGGACGGCCAGCGCACCGCGGCCCTGGTGAGATTCCACGACCGTTCCCCGGCCGCCGGGAGCGGCGCGGCCACCACGCGGGAATGGTCTTTGCCCTCATCCGGCGTCGCCGGGGCACCCGACCCTTCACACCTCATTTTGCAGGGCCAGCCCGTCCGAGTGTCGTTGCGACTCTCTCGGGGCGGCCAGACCATCGGTGAATACGCCCGGCCGGTCCTTCTGCGAGACCTGCCTTCCGAGCCCCTCAACTTCACGGTCGATCGGATGCGAGTCCCTTCCATCGTATACGACCGGGAACAGACGAACCTGGCTTTCAGCGTCCGGAACGAGATGAACACGACCCTTCCTTTGACCTTCCGCTGGAGCATGGCCGCGGGGGACCGGAAGCTGAGGGCGGAGACATCGGACATGGAGATCACGGCACAGGACCATGTGTCCGTGCTGATACCTTTGAACCTGGGGGAGTTCCCGGAGGGACGCGGCGAGATCCGGCTCTCGCTGTCGGTGCTCGATCACATGGCCTTCGAGCAGGAAATCCGGCTGCTGCACTGGAAAGACGGCCTCGAGGGCGGCCGCAACGATCTCGGTCAAATCCGGGACGCCGCGGGCCGGGCGATCATCCTCGTGACGAGCCTCGAAGACCCCGACCAGTACAAGCGGTGGGCGCCGGTCAAATGGGTCTACCACGTGCTCGATCGGTCCGCTAAACGCGTCCTCCTCCTCGGTGACCCGATGCGAACGGTCGCCGGCGACCCGTCGAGCGGACCGCCCACCTACGCTTCCTTTCTGGAGGATCTCCTGAGCCCCCGGCAGGAAAGCTTCGCATTCCACGAGAGCCGGCCCGGCGTGAAACCGATACTGGACGACCTCCTCGCCCTGCCCGCCCTCCTCCAGGAACGCAAGCCGGAGGTTCTGGTGGTGTCGCCCGGCCTCCTCGACGTGTTGGCCTCGACGCCGCTTGCCGATTTCAGCCGGGGACTGGACGTGGTGATCGACCTGGCCCGAGCGCAGCCGCACAGCGCGCAAGTGGTCCTCGTCTCGCCCCCGCCCCTGGGCAGCCATTCCGCCTGTTCCCGGCTCTACCGGGACGCCATGAGGCAAGTAGCTGTGGAGCACCACTGCCCGTTCGTGGACCTTTTGGGCCGGTTCGAGTCAACCCCCGAAGGCTTGAACCCGTATTTTTCCAGCGTTGGAGATGGAGAACTGTTCTACCTCTATCCGAACGAGGCGGGCCATCGTAAGATAGCGGAATGGATACTCGAAAAGCTGCCGTAAGGGCTTGCCAAGAAATTACGTAAATGATGTTGGAAGAGCCGATTCACCGCCAATGACAAAGGAGGAGTGGGCGGCCGCTCAGGCTTTAAGATCGCCAATGGCGATCTGAAACGCAGACGAAGTTTCCATATCGCAGACGGCCAGTTCGAAGAGAAGCCGCGGCCAGCACCGGAAGTACCTGCCCTGGGTATTCACCGAGCACGGTGCGATCATGGCGGCCAACGTTCTGAACAGCCCGCGGGCCGTGCAGAAAGGAAGAATCACCCACATGCCAGGTAACATTCAGGATTCCGTGTCGACGCTTCTTGGAAAGGCCGTGGTCCTGGATACTCGAACGCCCTTCATCTATATCGGCGTGCTTCAGGGCGTGGACGAGTTTCTTTTCATTCTTGAAGGTGCGGACGTCCATGACATGACCGCGTCCACCACGCCGAAGGAGCTTTATATCCTGGAAGCCCGCCGCTTCGGCATCCAGCGAAGCCGACATCGCGTCTTCGTCCGCGCCGATCAGGTCGTCAGCTTCTCCCTGCTCGAAGAGGTCATTCTTTATTAGCGAAGTACGGCCTCAAATCGGCCAGTGTAAAGCGAGCGACCCGAGCCGAAAGAGGATACCGCAATGGTTTGGCTATCGGCGGGCGTCAAGGTTCCTGGGACTCGCGGGCGAGCACCTCCAGGATTTCGTCCGCCATGCGATCGAGGCCGTAGTGCGCCTTCCAGCCCCAATCCCTGCGGGCGCACGAATCGTCGATCTCCCAGGGCCAGCTCTCGACGATGGCGGTCCGGACGGGGTCGGGCTCGTACGTGATTCGGACGTTGGGGAGTCGTTGGAGGATGGCCTGGGCAAGTTCCTCTGCTGAGGGTCCGATGCCGGCGATGTTGTAGACGCGGCGGGTCAGATGTTTCTCCGGCGCGTCATGAAGGTCGAGGAGTCCCTGGACCGCGTCCGCGATGTAGAGCATGGGCGCTCGGGAGGTGGGCCGGAGGTAGAACGAGTAGGCGCCGAGGCGGGCGGCCTCCTCGAAGGCGGCGGAGCAGAAGGCGCTGGCCCCTCCTGCGGCGCCGCGGGGGGCGACGATGGCGGGCAGGCGCACGCCGCGGAAATCGAGCCCGAAACGATGATGGTAATAGACGCCCAATCGTTCGCCAGCGACCTTGGTGGCCCCATAGAGGCTGGCGGGCCACTGCGGCGCGTCCGCGGGGAGCGGGACGGGCAGCCCGGGCCCGTAGGTCGCCACCGTGCTGGAAAAGACGACGCGGCGCACGCCGAGTTGCCAGGCGGCCTCGAGGACGTGGCGCGTGCCGTCCATGTTCACGCGCCAGGCGAGACCGGGATGCTCCTCCGCGGCCGCCGAAAGAATGGCCCCCAGGTGGAAGACCGTGTCAGGCGCATGGGAACGGACGGCTTCGAGGACGTCGCCCGCGTTCGCCAGGTCGCCGCCGATGAACCGGGCCTGGTCGAATTCCGGACTGCGCGCGTGCGGCCTCCGCTGAACGTCGAACAGGGCGACCCGGTCGCCGCGCCGGACGAGGGGCACGACGAGCCTCGAGCCGAGATTTCCGCATCCGCCGGTGATCAGGACGTTCATGTCCAGTTTCCTACTTCTTAGTTCATCTCGGCGCATCTCCATGGAGCGCACGTCGGGATCGGGTTCGTCGCAGCCCACGAGGCTGCACATCTTGCCGGTGCAAGTCCGGCTGCGGCAGGTGGTTGTCAGCCGTATAGCCTCATTCGACATCTCATGGAGGTGACTCTTGAGGTGAAAGCTCGAACGGAAACGCCTTTGCCGGTGTAAGGCTAGCGAACTTCCGGGCCGTAGCATAAAGCGAACTCTGGGGCCTCGTTAACCCACCCTGTGAAAACCGGATACAGAGACCTTCGGATGCGCCGAGCTTGTCGATCCTAAGCGAAGGCTCATACAGATGGTGAAGAGACAGCCGAGAGCAGCCATCTGGTCCGACGGGGTACGGGAGATGGCACGGAAGGGAAGATGCGCAGATAAAAGTGGGGAACATGTTGATTCCGGCCCGGTAGGGCAAAGACCCGATGCACGAAGGAAATAAGGCATGGGGAGGGGTCAACGGACTCGGATGAGGTCATACTCAGCGAAGACCTGCTGGGACAGTATAACCCGGTGGAGAGCCAGGGGCCTCTGGACTGGCTCATCCATGACAAAGGCCAGGTCGCCGTTAGATATCGTCCCAGGCCGGGGAATGACGGCGGTTCTTTCGAGCACGACGACGAGGACGCGCACGAGCAAAAGACTCGTCGAGTTGAGAAGGCCGTACGGCGGCCTCGCTGTCCTGCCGCGGTTTTCCCGTTACGATCTTGTGCCACTCGTTCCATGTTTACAAGGGGTTGAACCGATGAATTCACCGATGAAGCTGCGGGCCCATTACTACCAGCAATTCGATGCGGATTTCGACCGCGAGGTGCCCGGGGAGGGCTATGGCGGCTGGAAAAAGACGGAGTTGGAGATCAGCCGAGAACACACGGCGGTTGTGCTGATGCACGCCTGGGACTGCGGCACGCGGGGGCAATACCCTGGCTGGCATCGGGCCGTCGAGTATATTCCGCGGGCGAACAAGATCAGCCGCTCGGTGTTCCCGAGGCTTCTGGCCGCGGTGCGGGCGTCGGGTTTCCGCCTCTACCACATCGTGGGGTCCGCCAGCTACTGCCAAGGGTATCCGGGCTATCGGCGGGCAGTGGATTTGGCGGGTCCGCGGCCGCCTCGCCTGGAGGTGGTAAAGTCTGACCCGGTGCTGGACAACCTGAAGAAGTTCCGGGCGGAGCAAGTTTTTCCTGGCTCGCACAACACGGGGGACATCGAACGCGGGTGGAAAGTGACGGATTTCTTGCCTGAAGCAAGGCCAGCGGGAGAAGAAGGAGTGGTCGAGGACGGCCACCAGCTTTTCGCACTCTGCAAGGCGGACGGCGTGAACCATCTCGTCTATGCCGGCTTCGCCATCAACTGGTGTCTCCTGCTTTCGCCGGGCGGGATGCATGAGATGTCGCGCCGGGGCGTGATGTGCTCGGCTCTGCGGCAGGCGGTGACCGCGGTGGAAAGCAAGGAGACCGCGCGCGAGGAACTTTGCAAGGAGGTGGCGTTGTGGCGCGTGGCGGTGGCGTTCGGCTTCGTCTTTGACTTGGACGATTTCATTCGGGGCCTGCTTTCCTGAACGCTTAGCCCGGATTTCTACCCCCGCCGGGATGAGAAATCCGGGCTAAGGAGTACACGGCCGGCCGACGGTGACAACGGGACACCGTCGCCGAGCCATTCACTTGGGCCCGGCGGTAGAAAAGAGCTTCTGTCCGTCGGTTCGCAGCCTGCGCCCGCTGACCATCAGGCCCGGCCTGGCCATGCTCTGGCCACCGGTCTGAACGTTCTCCGGGTTCTTGAAACCGATGCGGACAAGCCGGCGATTGTGGCCGGTCCGGTTGATATGAGACCCGTGAATGGTGTGGATGTTGAAGCAGACCACGTCGCCCCTCCGGGCGGGGACAGCGACAGTGTCCTCGATTCGATACCGGTCGGTGGGCAGATGCGGGGTGCAGGGTGTGCCGTCGGGGAAACGAGTGACGTGCTCGAGGGCACCGCCTTTGTGGGAACCGGCGAGGAAGCGAATCTCGCCGTTCTCGTGGCTGGTGTGGTCAAGATGAACCAGGGTATCCACGTAGCGGTTGTCCGCGTGCTGGTAAAAAGCCCAGTCCTGGTGCATGGGGAAAGGGTGGCCCGTCTCCGGTGGCTTGACGTGCATCGTGCAGTGGTGAAGCTCGACGTGGGGCCCCAAAAGCTCCTTCATGGCTTCCGAGAGTTTCGGATTCGTCACGGCGCGCATCCAGGCGACGGAGTAAAAGTGGAGATCATGCATCGCGATCAGCATGGACTTCTTTTCCGTCTCTTCGTCCATGTATTTCTTGCGCCACGGTCCGGACCAACCGGGGCTCTTGTCAGCCCATTTCTCGATGAGCCAGTCCAGTTCTTCCGCCAGTTCATCCGTCTCCCGCGGGGTGAAGACACCCGGGATGTGCAGGTAACCTTTATCCCAGAAAAAATCGGCCTCGCTTCGGGTGAGCATGGGTTTTCTCCTTCGAACTGAAGGGGGAGATAAAGTTCGACGATGTCAGATATTTTTCCAGAGTTGTGCCGTTTCTGCAATGTGTTTGGCGTGCCGCGAGAAGCACCGGCCCCTCGTGCTCTTTGAAATGGAACGAGGGATTGCTAAAATCAATCCTTTCACCCTATCTTGACTTGACACACCGTCACTCCCTGCCTCTCGAAGGGATCACGCCTCCGGACCTGACCCCCTGGGAGGGATGCCCCACTGGGGCGGCATCCGCAGGAACCCACTGGGAGGCAGGCTTGGTCGTCGCTTCTCGCAACTCTGTCCTCCCGGACCTTTCCCTCCCGGAGGGATTCTGTTGGGACATGGGAGGGGTCCCGTTTACAGGACCTGTCCTCCCCCACTTGTCCCTGTAGGAGGGGCCCCGTTGGGAGCGGGTTTTACGAAGCTTACGGCCTGGCTTCGTTGTGACAGAGAGAAACAAGGGGTTCGCCTGCGTGTGGGGAACATGGGCATGCTGTAGGCCGGAACAGCGAGCGTGTGGGGACATGGGAAAAGTGATCAGTTATTGGCCATCAGTGATCGGAGACTTCAGGCTTTATCCTTCCGGGAATACGTCATCCACGAGCCCCAGAATGCACTCGAAAATCTCAAAACCCATAAAGTCGTAACACCATAGTTTGAAGAGACTTAAGTGAGTTTTTGCTTGTTAGGATTTTGTAACAGCTTAGCCAACAGCCCTCTGCCTCCCTTCCCGAACTTGTCCCTACGGGAGGGACCTTCGATACAGGGCTTTATGGAGACATTCATCTGTCATCCCAGGGCGGCGCTTCGCTTGCCCTGCCTATTTAGTTTCGCCCACTTCGGGGCTCTTCTGAGATAGTAAACAGGGAAGGTTCACTAAGTTCTTAAGGGTCTCAGGGTGTCACTTCTCCGCCGGGTGCCCGCGAAGCGGGCGCGGAGAAGTTGAAAGGTGTCAGGTGTCAGGTGCCAGTTGATTCCTGAACCCTGCCACCTTTTGCACCCTTGTTGGGTTGCGGGTTTCGCCCGCCTTAAGAGGGATTCTCCCATATTTATCCCCGTGGGAGGGACAAGTGTGGAGGGACCATTAGGGGGGGCCTGCGGAAGAAATAGGGCTGCTGTGGCCTCTAGCCCCGCACCCCTCATTGGCATCGGACGCCTGCGCAAACCTTTCCGGCGGCTGCGTATGCCATGATGCGTGACGCGGAGAAACATCAAGAGAAGACTCATGCTGATTCGGGCTTGTGAACCGTGTCGTTATGCCTCTGGAGGCCAGCACGGTGCGTATTATACGCCGGGCCAGAACCCGACGGGTGGCGTGCTCCTGCTCTCTCCCCTCTTCGAAGAGAAGAGGTCGGCCCACCGGGCGATGGCGGAGTTTGCCTGCGCCTTGGCTGACCGTGGGATGGCGGTGCTTCAGCCCGACCTGACTGGATGCGGAAACGGCCCCGGGTTTCTCCAGGACACGTCTCTGGCGCAATGGAGCGAGGACATCCGCGACGCCCTGTCGTGGCTTCGACAGCGATCGGGCAGCAACCCGGTCTATCTCGCGGGCTGTCGGATGGGCGGTCTCCTGGGCGGATGGTATCTCGTCAGGCGTCCAGAGGCGGCCAGCCGGCTTCTGCTCTGGAATCCGGTGACGTCCGGCGGGGTATATCTCTCAACCGCAAGAAAGAGGCGGATGATTCAGGACTCGATGACCCGTGCGGAGGAGCGCCCGAGGATCGAAGAGCGAGAGGTGGAGGGCCAGGTGCTTTCCGATGCGTTGTTCACGGGCCTCCTGGAGATGTCTCTGGATGGGCTGAAGCCTCCTCCGTGCGAGGTTCGGCTTCTCCAGTGCTCGTTCAACACCCGGATGGTTCCTGAGTTGGAACGATTGATGGCCCAGTGGGGAAGGGACCGGGTGCGGGTACACTGCATGGTCTCGGAGCCTTTCTGGAACGCCCATACGCCCGGAGGGTATGACGAGGTCATTCGCACCGCGGCGGAGTTCTTTATCCGATGAACGAATTTTCCTTCTCATTTCCCCATCAGGCGGAGACCATGGCGGCGACGGTTCATCCGGCACCGGGTTCCGACCGCGGCGTGGTACTCTTACCGGGTTGGGGTGGGACCCGCTATGGCCCGCAGCGGATTCTGGTGGCAGCGGCAAGGGCGCTGGCCGAGGCGGGCAGGACGAGCCTGAGGGTGGATTTTCGGGGCCGCGGAGATTCAACGGGCGATCCAGCCCGAGTGACGCTGGACGGGATGATCGAGGACGCGGTAGCAGCTTCGCAATGGCTGGAGCGGGAGCAGGGCGTGCGCAAGGTGGCCTGGCTGGGGCTGTGCGCTGGGGCGAACGTTGCGCTGGGCGCCGCTTCCCTACGGCCCGACGTTACCGAGGAGGTCGTCGCGTGGTCCATCCTTCCCTTCATGGAGCACAAGGAACAGGCCCACGGCCGCCATGACAAATCCAAGACCGAGCTGTGGAAGTTTTACATGAAGAAGGCCATGGACCCCGAGGCTTGGAAAAAGCTGGTTCAGGGCCAGGCCAATGTTCGCGGCGCCGTCCGAACCCTGAGAAAGGACAAGGAAGGGGACGAGGAAGAGAGGAGGCGCAAGACCTCGCGGCGGGACATCCTGAAGGATCTGGATGCGTATCGTGGCCGATGCCTTTTCATTTTCGGCACACAGGATCCCGAGGCTGCGGATTCCTCCGCGTTCTTCCAGGCACGGCTGCAACGCCAGGGAATCTCCCATGAAATCCAATGGATTCCAGGTGCACCCCATAATTTCTATACTGTCGAGTGGACCCGGAGAGTCATTCGCCTGACGGTGGATTGGCTGAAAAGCCCTGAGTCGACTTTAAATTCATCGAGAACCGGCCTCTGATGCAAGATCGGGTCTTCATGTTTCGCCGGGGTTTCCGAAGTAGACGAGCTCGCAAGTGCGGGTGCACTGTCGAGCTCATCACCTAGGGGTTTCAGCCATGGAGATTGCAGTGCTCAAGGGGCTGAAACGAATTCATTTCACTGGGATAGGCGGAGTCGGAATGAGTGCCCTGGCCCAGCTCCTCCAGGCATGGGGCTACGAGGTCAGCGGCTCGGATCGGGCACGGGACCAGGGCCGGGATGCCTGGCTTTATCGGAAGTTGGAGGCGCAAGGAGTTCGGCTGATCCCGCAGGCGGAGGACCCATGGGATGCGCGTATCGAGTGCGTGGTGGTCTCGAGCGCGATCGAGGATTCCAATCCTGAGGTTCGGGAGGCGAAGCGCAGGGCCCTTCAGGTGGTCAAGCGGTCGGAACTGCTGGCGTCGTGCATGCTGGCCCGGCGCAGCGTGGCGGTGAGCGGGACCGGCGGGAAATCGACCACAGCGGCGCTGATCGCTCAGATCGGAGCGGAGGGGGCTTTGGACCCGACGGTGGTGCTCGGCGCTTTTGCGCGGCGTTATGAATCGCCCGAGGCCCTGGGAAACGTTCGGCTAGGTGGCGGCGAATGGCTGGTGGCGGAAGTGGATGAAAGCGACGGGAGCGTACGGGATTTCCGGCCCGAGATTGCCGTCCTGACCAATGTGTCAAAGGATCATTTCGACCTGCCGGCCCTGGCCGATTTCTTCCGGCCTTTCCTGGGCGGCGCCCGTCAGATCGTCCTCAGCGCCGAATGCCCGGTTTCGGCCAAGCTCGCCACGGAACTGGGTGACCGCGTCGTGAAATTCGGCCGAGGCGGACACGTGGAAGCTCGGAACGTTGAAATGAACCGGACCGGCTCGAGCTTCGAGGTGGCCGGCCTCCGTTTCTGCCTGCCCATGCCAGGCCGGCACAACCTGCTGAACGCCCTGGCCGCACTCGCGGCGGCCCGATGTCTAGGGGTCCCCGATAGAGCCTCCCGAGAAGCCTTGGCCGAGTTTGGCGGCTTGCGACGCCGATGGACCCTGGTGGGGTCGCCGCGGGGCATCGATGTGGTCGATGATTTTGCCCACAGCCCACTGAAGATCACCAGCGCGCTGGCGACGGCACACCTCTCGCCCGGGCGAGTCCATGCCGTGTTTCAGCCCCACGGCTATGGGCCTACTCGCTTCCTCTGGAAAGAGTATCTGCAGACTTTTGAGCAGAATATCCTTCCAGGTGATTGGCTCTATTTATTGGAGATTTACGACGCCGGAGGGACAGCAGATCGATCTATTTCATCCCGGGACCTGGCCAAGGGCATGGAGGGCATGGCCGTCCACGTGATGCAACCGCATGATCGGACCGAGCTGATCGAGAGCCTGAAGCGGCGGGCTGTGCCCGGCGATCTGGTCCTGGTCATGGGGGCGCGGGATCACTCGTTAAGTGAACTCGCCGAGGATATTGTGCGGTCTTTGGCGGGTCTCCCGGTTAGCGAACCAGTTCAGAGGTAGTTTGGCAAAATTCAAGAACTGTTAAGTGATTGTTTTGAAAGGCTTTATCCGTTTGTTTCGTAACTTCTCAATAAGTTCGGGCAAATCGCTCGCCCGTTTTCCATAACCATTTGATATGCCGCAAGTTATATATATGACTGCCTCAACTTACCCGAACTTATTGAGAACTTGCCTTGTTTCTCAGGACGCTGGTGCGGAAGTGCTCCAGCTTTCCAGCCACCGAAGATGAGTGTGTCCCCCAGAAGCTAACGAGGCGCTGGTCTCCTTGGGGGGAGACAGCGCCTCAATTAGCCCCTAACGTCTAACCCGACGCCTCTTTTTCTATGCGGCTCGCTTGCCTATGACAGGCAGCAAACGAGAGATATTCGCGCAAAGTAGATGAATGAGGGCTCCTTAGATTTCATTTTTGATATGAACATTAGAAGATTAACGATTTTTCAGAGCAAAACTTTAGCAAAAACTGAATGACCTTCTCGATGTGTCGCCAGTGGTGGGGCCCGCCCCACGGCGGTGACAGGAGTGACGGACACCCACGGGCGGCGCGTTTTATGGAGAAATTTAGGGTTGAAACGGAGAGATAAGGTCGTTATAATAAACAGTCTTTGAATTTTTGGGCTAGCGTAGCTCAAGGGCAGAGCTTCCGCCTTGTAAGCGGAGGGTTGTGAGTTCGAATCTCACCGCTAGCTCCGTTACTGGAGGTATTCGAACCGGTCCCGGCAATTGCGTACTCTGCTTCGGGGCAGGCCGACCGGCCGGGTTCGAAGAGGGAGTGTGAAGGAATTCAGAGCTTGGGCAGATACCCAAGTGGCCAAAGGGGGCAGACTGTAAATCTGCTGGCAATGCCTTCGGGGGTTCAAATCCCTCTCTGCCCACCAGCGGTTGGAAAAGCCATCGAGCCATTTCCGGGCATCTCTTGCGCGTCGAGGATCGTGGCGTAGTAGTCCTGTGACGGTCATGCTCAAGATGGCCACGCGGGTGTAGCTCAATGGTAGAGCCCTGGCCCTCCAAGCCAGTCGTGAGGGTTCGATTCCCTTCACCCGCTTGAGGCAGGGAGGATCGCTTGGCGACAGGCGATTTTTTGTTTATGGGGGTTCAAGATTAGGGGCTTGAGCCGGACTCCATGCTCTTGGCTGCTGTAGCTCAGTGGTAGAGCGCGTCCTTGGTAAGGACGAGGTCATGGGTTCAACCCCCATCAGCAGCTTCACGAAGGCCGCTATTCGACGCTGGAAGTGTCTGCGCCCTTCTCGCGTCGAATGGGATGAGCCCTGCAGGATGAACTGCCCAAGGACATTTGTCCTGGCGAACTCGTGCTGGGTGTTTGGAGTCCGCAGAAGCCGGAGGAAGCGTTTTTCGGGCAACTAGGAGGAGGAAGCTGTTCCATGGCGAAGGAGAAGTTTGAACGCACGAAGCCTCACGTGAACGTAGGGACGATTGGTCACATCGATCACGGGAAGACGACGTTGACAGCGGCGATCACCAGTGTGTTGGCCGCCAAAGGGATGGCCAAGAAGAAAGACTATGCGGAAATTGCCAAAGGCGGCACGGTCCGAGATGCAAGCAAGATTGTCACCATCTCGGTCGCTCACGTCGAGTATGAGACAGAGAATCGGCACTATGCGCACGTGGACTGTCCAGGGCATGCGGATTTCATCAAGAACATGATTACGGGCGCGGCCCAGATGGACGGGGCGATCTTGGTCGTTGGGGCGGATGACGGCCCCATGCCTCAGACGCGGGAGCACATTCTTCTGGCCCGGCAGGTGAATGTCCCCGCCATCGTGGTGTTCCTGAATAAGGTCGATCTGATGGAAGACAAGGACTTGATCGAGCTGGTCGAGCTGGAGCTTCGCGAACTCTTGACCAAGTATGAATTCCCGGGTGACGAAATTCCGATCATCCGGGGGTCGGCCCTGGCTGCGATGCAGAACGCGACGGACGCCGAGAAAGCGAAGTGCATCATGGATTTGATGAAGGCTGTGGATGCGTATATTCCGACGCCGCAGCGCATCGTGGACAAGCCCTTCCAGATGCCGGTCGAGGACGTCTTCAGCATCAAAGGCCGCGGGACGGTGGCGACCGGGCGAATCGAGCGCGGTATCGTCAAGGTGGGAGACGACGTGGAACTGGTGGGTATCCAGGAGACCCGGAAGACCGTGGCAACGGGTGTCGAGATGTTCAACAAGACGCTCGATGAGGGTCAGGCCGGCGACAACGTGGGTGTTCTCCTTCGCGGGATCGAGAAGGAGCAAATCGAACGGGGGATGGTCCTGGCGAAGCCGGGAAGCATCACGCCCCACACCAAGTTCGACTGTGAAGTGTACGTCCTTTCCAAGGAGGAAGGCGGCCGGCACACGCCGTTCTTCAAGGGATACCGGCCCCAGTTTTACTTTCGGACAACGGACGTGACCGGGTCCGTCGAGCTTCCGGAGGGGATCGAGATGTGCATGCCGGGCGACAATGCCAAGATGAAAGTGGAACTCATCACGCCGATCGCCATGGAGGAGCAGCTTCGTTTCGCCATTCGCGAGGGCGGGAAGACGGTGGGCGCTGGAGTGGTGACGAAGATATTGCAATAATGCCCGGGATGTGGTCACTGGGGATGGCACGACCCCGAAGAGATGGGTCCGACCCCAGGTGAGATGCTGGATTCATCACGCGGGCGACCTCTATTCGGGGAGATTCGGCCGGGGAGCAGGACGGCCCCCCCCGATTGAACGGGCCGACAAGGATGGGTCTGGAGTCCGGAAGAAATGGGAACGGAGTTGGCATCCTTATGAGAGAAAACATTACCCTGGAATGCACGGAATGCCGGAATCGCAACTACCGGACGAGCAAGGAGACCAAGGGGAGCGATCGCTTGGAACTGAAAAAGTACTGCAGGTTTTGCCGGAAACACGTTCTTCACAAGGAGCGGAAGAGGTAAGTTTCCTTGAAGATGGGAGAATGTCCTGTCCGAGATGTTGAGTAGGCCAGTAGCTTAATTGGCAGAGCACCGGATTCCAAATCCGGCGGTTGGGGGTTCGACTCCCTCCTGGCCTGTGAAGACCAGAGGAGTGACGAGCCGGTTTTCTCCGGGGATGAAGGCTGATGGCACTGTCGATTTACAAGAAGGATCAAGGCAGCCTGGCTCGCTTGATTGGAGGCGGGATCGCGGCCGTGTTTTCGTACTTTTTCGGTCTGGAGATTCACACGTTTTTGACGAAATTCATGGGCGCCCCAGAGGCGGTGGGCATTGCGCTCGGAATGATCGGATTCGCGTCGAGCGCCGCCATCGCCATTTATTACCTCGCCCTCTGCCCCAAGACGGTAGATTACCTGATCGAGACCGAATCGGAGATGAGGAAGGTGAACTGGCCGACCCGGACGGAGGTGATGGGGTCGACCGCGGTCGTGATCGGCTGCGTGGTGATTTTGGGGACTTACATTTTTTTGAACGATTTGGTGATCGCCAAGCTTCTGGAAATTCTGAGGATTTACAAGTCCTGAGTCGAAACACGCTCGGCCTGGGGTTCGGAGGGAATCCGACGCCCGTCCAAGGCCCGTTCTGCCCTTGAGGCGCCCGATGCAATGGTATGTTGTTCGCGTTCAGACAGGTAAGGAGGAACAGGTCCAGGCGAACCTGCTTCGAAGGGCGAGGGAGGTGGGCATGGAGCAGAAGATTGGCAAGGTTCTTGTCTTGAGTGAAAAAGTTTCGGAGATTCGCGGTGGGGCAAAACGCGTCACGGAGAGGAAGAGCTACCCGGGTTACGTGTTTGTGGAAATGGAGCTGGATGATTCGACATGGTTCTTGATTCGGGAGACTCCGGGGATAGGCGATTTCGTGGGGCCCCAGATGAAGCCCGTGCCGCTCGAGGCCGGGGAGGTCGATCGCCTGATGGTGGAGGCGGAGAAGGTTGAGGAGAAGCCGAAGCTGCAGATCAACTTCAAGGTGGGAGACGGCGTCAAGATCAAGGAGGGGCCTTTCCAGAATTTTGATGGAGTCGTGGAAGAAGTGATTCCCGACAAGGGCCTGGTCAATGTGGTCGTCACGATTTTTGGCCGGCCCACGCCGGTGGAGCTAGAATACTGGCAGGTGGAGAACTTATAGGCCGTAGGCCGGGAGTACTGCGTTGGCGAAGAAAGAGATGATGACCCTGATCAAGCTGCAGTGCGTTGGAGGGCAGGCCACGCCGGCCCCCCCCGTGGGCCCGGCCCTCGGCCAGCATGGCCTGAACATCGGGGATTTCGTGCAGAAGTTCAACGCCCGGACCCGGGATCAAACGGGCACCCTGCTGCCCGTCTTGATCACCGTTTACCGCGACCGCACCTTCGACTTCATCGTGAAAACGCCGCCCGCCGCCGTCCTGCTGAAGAAGGCGGCGAACATCGCCCAGGGCTCCCCCGTGCCGAACCGCGAGAAGGTGGGGAAGGTCACGAGGGAACAGGTTCGAGAGATTGCGCAGATGAAGATGCCGGACCTGAACGCCCGGGACATCGAGCAGGCCATGCGAATCATTGAAGGGACGGCGAGGAGCATGGGGATCGACGTGGAGGGTAAGCCAGCATGAAGCGGAGCAAGCGTTATCAGAAAGCAATGACCCAGGTGGAACGGACCCGGACGTATCCTGTCCCGGAGGCGGTGGAAAGGCTGAAGAGCATGCCTCCGGCGAAGTTTGATGAGACCGTGGGGTTGAGCCTGAAGCTGGGTGTGGACCCCAAACAGTCCGATCAGCTTCTGCGCGGCTCGTTTTCCCTTCCGAAAGGAATCGGGAAGAAGCTGCGGGTGGTGGTCTTTGCCCAGGGGGAGAAGGCCGAAAAAGCGAAGGCTGCGGGGGCCATCGAGGTGGGAGGACAAGACCTGGTCCAGAAGATTGAGGGAGGGTTCCTGGACTTCGATGTGGCTATCGCCGCGCCCGACATGATGCGTTTTGTTGGACGGCTTGGACGGGTTCTCGGACCCAAGGGCCTGATGCCTTCTCCGAAGTCCGGGACCGTGACGGACGACGTGGAGCGGGCGGTACGGGAATTTTCCGCCGGCAAGATCGAGTATCGCACGGACAACACGGGGAACGTCCATGTGCCCGTGGGGAAGCGCTCCTTCCCCGTTCCGGACTTGGTGGAAAATATCACCGCTTTCCTCGATTTCATCAAGGCGTCCCGGCCGAGCGCGGCCAAGGGTAAGTTCATCGAAAACGTCGTCCTCTCCAGCACGATGAGCCCCGGGCTCAAGCTGGAGGTGAGTTGAGCGCCGGTCGCCCCGGTCTCTGCACCCGTCGAGGAGCAGGAGGAATCATGCCCAGCCGGCTCAATGAATATCTGATGACGGAGCTGACGAACCAGTTCCAAGAGGTCCGACATGGGATTTTTGTCGATTACACTGGCCTGAACGCCGTGGAGGCCCACGTTCTGAGAGGGCGGCTGCTGAAGGGCGCCTTGCGGATGCAGGTGCTCAAGAATCGGGTGGCTAAGCTGGCCCTTCAGCCGGCGGTCGGGGCCGATATCGGAGTGTTATTGAGGGGCCCGGTGGCCGTGATTTACGGGAGTGAGGACCCGGTGCAGGCGGCCAAGACCGTGCTTGAATGCGTGCAGGCGACGGGGAAGTTGAAGGTTCGGGGCGGCTTCGTAGAAGGCATGGCGCTGGAGCCCGGTGCTGTGGAACAGCTTGCGAGGATGCCGTCGAAGTCCGATCTCCTGGGCCAAATTGTAGGGGGCTTTACGGCCCCCGCCGCCAACTGGGCCGGCTGCCTGGACGGCCTCTTCCGTCAGTTCAACTTCAACGGGGTCGCTTTCGAGTTGTCGGGGTTGCTCGAGGCGTATCATTATCAGCTTAAGGAGAAACAGGGATGATCGGCCGGGGCGGGCCCGGCGGGTGATCGGGTTCGGGATCGAAGGATTTTTTTTTCGTACCTGGAGGAACGACCGATGGGCGAGACGACGAGTGCGAAGCCGCTCTCTGAGAAGGTGAGTCGATTATTGAACGAGATTGGATCGTTAACGCTGTTTGAGGCGGCGGAACTGGCCGAGGCTTTCAAGGAGCGATTTGGGGTCACAGCGATGGCGCCCTCGGTGGCCGTGGCGGTTCCGCAGGCCGCCGGTGCGGCCGCCGGCGCCGCACCGGCCGCGAAAAAGGAGGAAGAACCGACGACCTTCAGTGTGATCCTCAAGGAGGCCGGGGCGCAAAAAATCCAGGTGATCAAGGTGGTTCGCACTTTGACGAACCTCGGACTGAAGGAGGCCAAGGACCTGGTGGAAAGCGCTCCAAAGCCGGTCAAGGAGGGCGCTTCCAAAGAAGATGCGGAAAAGGCCAAGAAGCTGCTGGAGGAGGCTGGCGCTACCGTGGAGCTCAAAGGCTCCTGAGCCCCGGCGGCCGCGGACAGGCGGCAGAGACAACCGGGTGAATCCGGTTCGAGGGCAGGAACACGCGCCGGGCCGAGGAGGGATCCGCCGGCCCGGGGATTACTTCGTCACTGAAAAGGAAACCCCTCATGGAGATTCGTCATTACGGCAAGGTCCAGGAGATTCTTCCGGTTCCCAATTTGGTCAAGCTCCAGACGAAGTCCTTCGACTATTTCCTGCAAGCGGAGCTGGCCCCGGAGAGGCGGAAGGACCGTGGCCTGGAGTCGATCCTCCGTGAGGTCTTTCCCATTGAAAGTTATGACGGCACGCTGAAGCTCGAGTACCTGCGTTACGAGCTGGGTACGCCGCGCTATACGCCCGACGAATGCCGGCGGCTGCGGCTGACCTACGGCGCTCCGTTCAAGGTCTGGCTGAGACTCGTCAAGAACCAGCCTGTCGAGGAGGAGGTCTATCTCGGTGAAATCCCCATCATGATTGGGGGTGGTGAATTCATCATCAATGGGGCCGAGCGCGTCATCGTGTCCCAACTCCACCGCTCCCCGGGTGTCGACTTCAACGAAGAAACACATTCGAGTGGGAAGAAGCTGCACTCGTGCCGCATCATCCCCGACCGCGGAAGCTGGATCGAGATGAACGTGGGCAAGAAGGATGTGCTGACGGTGCGGATCGACCAGAGTGGCAAGTTCGCCGTGACCTGTCTGTTGAGGGCGATGTCGGAAAAATATTCGACCGATGCGGACATCATCCGCCTTTTCCACGCCACGAAAAAAGTGAAAATCCAGCAGGGAGCTGTGGACCGCATCAAGAACAAGTACGCGGTGACGGACATCCAGCGGGCGGACCCGTCCAATGCGTCGAAGGTGGAGGTGCTCGTGGAGGGTGGCAAGCAGATCACGGAACGGATTGCGGAATTGATTGTCCAGCAAAAACTCGTCGATGAAGTCGAGATCATCGAAGATGTGCAGGACCAGATCATCCTCGCGACCATCGCTGAGGACGCGGCGGACAGCCATGAAAATGCCCTCCTCCGGATTTACAGGCGTCTCCGGCCCGGGAATCCGCCCTCCTTGGACAAGGCCAAGGAACTCTTCCATGAGCGATTTTTCGATGCAAACCGGTATCGCCTGGGAAAGGTTGGACGTTTCCGGCTCAATCGGAAATTCGAACAGCTCATTCCGGAGACGGAGATGGCCCTGACGGAGCAGGATTTGATCTCCTGCATCAAGTACATCATCGGTCTTCGCCGTGGAAAGGGAGTCGGTTTCACGGTCGACGATATCGACCATCTGGGCAATCGGCGGGTGCGGACGATCGAGGAACTGGCAGCGGAAGAGTTTCGGAAGGGCTTTTTGAAGTTGAAGAGGACGGTCCAGGAACGGATGAGCCTGAAGGAGCAGGAGGACATGTCGCCCAGGACCCTGATCAATTCGAGGACGGTTTCGGCCTCGATCGAGTATTTTTTCGGCCGGGGAGAGCTTTCCCAGGTGGTGGATCAGGTCAATCCGCTGGCGCAACTGACACACGAACGTCGCCTCAGCGCCTTGGGCCCCGGAGGCCTGAACCGCAAGCGGGCGGGCTTCGAGGTCCGAGATGTTCATATCTCCCACTATGGTCGGATTTGTCCCATCGAGACGCCGGAGGGCACGAACATCGGCCTGATTGTCTCCCTCAGCATCTACGCCGGGGTCGATGACTACGGCTTCCTGACGACGCCGTACCGGCGGGTCAAGAATGGGCGGATCACGAACGAGATCGAGGAACTCCGTGCGGACTCCGAGGACCAGTATCGGATCGCGGCGGCGGACACCCGGGTGGATGACAAGGGAAAAATTGAGGACGAGGTGGTTTTCGCCCGATACCGCGGGGACGTCCAGCTCGTTTCGGCGAAGGAGGTGGACCTGGTGGACGTCTCTCCTCGGCAGATGGTGGGGGTCTCCGCGAGCCTGATCCCCTTCCTGGAGCACGACGACGCCAACCGCGCCCTGATGGGCTCGAACATGCAACGGCAGGCCGTGCCCCTCATGATTACAGAGCCTCCCCTGGTGGCGACCGGAATGGAGAAGGAAGTGGCGCGGAATTCCAGCATGGCCGTTCGGGCCGACCGGGGCGGCGTCGTTCAAAGCGTGGATGCGACGCACATCCAGATCGAGGAGCGGAGGTACGAGCTGCGCAAGTTTCGAGGCCTGAGCGAACGGACCTGTCTGAACCAGAAGCCCGTGGTCCGCGAGGGCCAGAGAGTGAAAGAAGGCGATGTCATTGCCGACGGGCCAGCGATCCGCAACGGGGAGCTGTCGCTGGGCCGGAACGTCTTGTGCGCCTTCATGCCGTTCGACGGCTGCAATTTCGAGGACGCTATCCTGATCAGTCAGAGGCTGGTGAAACTGGATATGTTCACCTCCCTCCACATCGAGGAGTTCGAGGTCGAAATCCGCGAGACCAAGCTGGGCCGCGAGGAGTTCACGCGAGACATTCCAAACGTCTCTGAAAAGTCCCTGCGCAACTTGGACGAGGAGGGAATCGTGAGGATAGGGACCCGGGTGAAGCCCGGGGACCTCCTGGTCGGAAAGGTTTCCCCGAAGAGCAAGACGGAGTTGTCCCCCGAAGAGAAGCTGCTCCATGCCATCTTCGGTCGGGCCGGCGAGGACGTGAAAAACGATTCGCTGGAGGTGCCGTCCGGTGTGGAAGGGATCGTCATCGACACGGAGAAGTTCTCCCGCAAGGCCCATCTCAGCGACGAGGAGCGACGGAAGGACCAGGAAGTACTCAAGAAACTGGAGCGTGAGTTCAATGCCGCTATGGCCAAACTGGTCCGGGAGATGGTCCAGGCCCTGGCGGTGGCTCTCGGAGGGAAAGTCGTCGATGCCGAATTGGGTGACCTCAGCAAGGCGATCCAGGGGAAGACCGACCGCGAGGTCGTCAAGCTGAAAGAGTCCTTGGACCTTCGAAACATCAAAGCGGAAGAGAAAGGAACTGTTCAGAAAGTCGCGGACGAATACCTCCCGCGCATCCGGGAGCTGGACCAGGAGCGGGAGCGCAAGGTGCACCATCTGAAGCGAGGGGACGAGCTTCCCACGGGAGTGCTCGAGATGGTGAAGGTGTATGTTTGCACCAAACGCGTTCTCTCGGTTGGGGACAAGATGGCTGGCCGGCATGGGAACAAGGGCGTCATCGCCAAGATTCTGCCTGAGGAGGACATGCCTTTCCTCGAGGACGGGACGCCCATGGACATCGTGCTCAACCCGCTGGGAGTCCCGTCGCGCATGAACCTGGGACAAATCCTGGAAACGCACCTGGGGTGGGCTGCTCACACGAAGGCTTTCCAGGCCATCACGCCCGTCTTCGACGGATGCACCGAGGAACTCATCCGGCAAACGCTCAAGGAGGCTGGACTGCCTGAGGACGGGAAGGCCGTTCTTTATGACGGGCGGACCGGAGAATCCTTCGACCAGAAGGTAACGGTGGGTTACATGTACATGTTGAAGCTGGACCACCTGGTGGACGACAAGGTCCATGCGCGGGCGACGGGCCCGTACTCGCTGATCACGCAGCAGCCGCTGGGCGGGAAGGCCCGGTTCGGCGGGCAGAGATTCGGCGAAATGGAGGTGTGGGCCCTCGAAGCCTATGGAGCGGCGCACATCCTCCAGGAACTGCTCACCGTCAAGAGCGACGACGTCGAAGGAAGAACTAAGATTTACGAGTCCATGGTCAAAGGCACGAACGTGCTCGAAGCGGGCACGCCCGTCTCGTTCGATGTCTTGGTGAACGAGATCAAGGGCCTGGCCCTCAATATCAAGTTGGAGAAGGATCGAACCAGCGTGGTGAGCTGATCGGATGTTCCACCCTTCAAGAAACGGGCTGACCGAGGAGAAGACCTGATATGGCCGATCTGAAGTACGAGCGAATCAACGATTTCAACTCTATTTCCATTTCTCTGGCCTCACCCAACGATATCCGAAGCTGGTCCTACGGGGAGGTCAAGAAGCCGGAAACGATCAATTACCGGACCTACCGGCCCGAGAAGGACGGTCTTTTCTGCGAGAGAATCTTCGGCCCGGAGCGGGACTGGGAGTGCTTCTGCGGGAAGTACAAAGGGATCAAGCATAAGGGAATCATCTGCGACCGCTGCGGTGTGAAGGTGACGCATTCCCGGGAGCGTCGGAAGCGCATGGGCCACATCAATCTGGCCGCCCCGGTGGTCCATATCTGGTTCTTCAAGTCCATGCCCTCGCGGCTGGGCACGCTGTTGGCCATGAAGACGGGCGATCTCGAGCGCATCATTTATTTCCAGCAGTACGTGGTCATCGATCCCGGGGATACCTCGCTGAAGGAAAAGGAGCTTCTTTCCGAGGAGGAATATCGGAAGAGGCGGGAGGAATTTGGCGATGCCTTCAAGGTCGATATGGGCGCCGAGGCCGTTCGCAAGTTGCTGCTCAAGCTGGACCTCCAGCAGCTCTCTGTGGACCTCAGGCAGGAATTGAAAGAGACCGGATCGAAGCAGCGAGTCAAGGACATCATCAAGCAATTGAAGATTGTGGAGGCCATCCGAGACTCGGGCAACCGGTCGGAATGGATGGTCCTCGAAGTCATCCCGGTCATCCCTCCGGACCTTCGTCCCCTTGTTCTCCTCGAGAGTGGGAATTTTGCGACCTCGGATTTGAACGATCTGTACCGCCGGGTGATCAATCGAAATAATCGGTTGAAGAAACTGTTGGAGCTGCACGCGCCCGAGGTGATCATCCGGAATGAGAAGCGCATGCTTCAGCAGGCGGTAGACGCCCTCTTCGACAATGAGCGCTGCAAGCGGCCGGTGCTCGGGAGCAGCAATCGCCCGCTCAAGTCGCTTACGGACATGATCAAGGGCAAGCAGGGCCGATTCCGGGAGAATCTGCTCGGCAAGCGAGTCGATTACTCTGGCCGTTCCGTGATCGTCGTCGGACCCGAGCTGAAGCTCCACCAGTGCGGTCTGCCGAAAAAAATTGCGCTGGAGCTGTTCCAGCCCTTCATCATCCGCCGGCTCAAGGAACTGGGTCTGGTGGACACGATCAAGAGCGGCAAGAAGATGCTGGAGCGCCGTGACGAGCGGGTTTGGGACATTCTGGATGAGGTGATCCAGGAGCACCCGGTGCTGTTGAACCGAGCGCCGACTCTGCATCGCATGGGCATTCAGGCCTTCGAGCCGGTGCTCATCGAAGGTAATGCGATCAAGATTCCTCCACTGGTCTGCGAGGCATTCAATGCAGACTTTGATGGCGACCAGATGGCCGTGCACCTGCCGCTCTCCATCGAGGCCCAGGGCGAGGCCTTCATCCTCATGCTTTCGACGAATAACATCTTTTCGCCCGCGGATGGCAATCCGATTATCTCTGCTTCCCTGGACATCGTCCTGGGACTCGCCTACACGACGGTCCTGATGGACGACGGGAAAGGGGAGGGCAAGGCCTTCTCCGGCATCGAGGAAGCCCTGTTCGCCCACGCGGAAAAGAAAATCGGACTCCACGCTCGCATTCGGGTGCGAATTCCTGGCAGCCGGAAGGTCAAAGGCAAAGACATGAAGGAGGTGGAGCAGCGCGGACGCCTGATGGAAACGACCGTTGGCCGGATTATTTTCAATGACATCCTGCCCCAGGGGATGCCGTACTATAATTTCGAGCTGGACAAGAAGAGCATTGGCCGTATCGTGGCCGAGTGTCACGCCCTCCTCGGACGCCGGTCCACCATCATCCTTCTGGACTCGCTCAAGGAACTCGGTTTCAAGATGGCGACCCTCGCCGGGCTATCCTTCTCGACGAGCGATCTGAAGCGCCCGCCTCACAAGGAAGATATCCTGAAGAAGACTCAGGGCGAAGTGGAGAAGATCGAGCGGAATTACCGCGGGGGCGTGATTACGGAGGGCGAGCGGTATAACCAAATTCTGGACCTCTGGACGCACGCGACGGAAGAGGTGGCCGCGGACCTCATGGGCGAGCTTCGGAACGACATCCGCAGCGGGAAGAAGGTTCTCAATCCGATCTACCTGATGACCTCCTCTGGGGCACGTGGCAACCTGGCCCAGATTCGCCAACTCGCAGGGATGCGCGGCCTGATGGCCAAGCCCTCCGGCAAGATCATCGAAACGCCTATCAAGGCCAATTTCCGGGAAGGCCTGCCTGTCCTCGAGTACTTCAGCTCCACACACGGGGGCCGGAAAGGGCTCGCCGATACGGCTCTCAAGACCGCAGAGTCGGGCTACCTGACGCGCAAACTGGCCGACGTTGCTCAGAACATCGTGATCGCCATGAGAGACTGCGGAACCGTCAACGGGGTCACGAAGTCCGCCGTCTATTCCGGCGAACAGCTCGAGGTGCCCCTCAAGGACGTGATCGTGGGCCGCGTGGCCCGGGATACCATCGTCCATCCCGTCACGGACGAGGTGATCGTTAAAGAAAATGAGGTCATCACGAGCGCCAGGGCCGAACGACTCGATGAGTGCCGGATCGAAAAAATCCGCATCCGATCGGCCATGACCTGCGAAGCGCCCTTCGGCATCTGCTCCCTCTGCTACGGCGTGGACCTTTCCACGGGGTTGCTGGCCGAGGAGGGGCTCAGCGTGGGCATTATCGGCGCCCAGTCCATCGGCGAGCCGGGCACACAACTCACGATGCGCACCTTCCACATCGGTGGAATGGCCTCCCGCACCGTTCTCGAATCGGAAATCCGGGCCGATCAGGCCGGCACGGTCCGATTCCAGAACCTGAGCATCGTCAAGAACAAGGAAGGCCGGATGGTCGTGCTCAACCGCAACGGGGAGATTCTCCTGGAAGACAAGAAGGGCCGGGAACTGAAGAAGTACGTGGTGCAGCCCGGTGCCTTCATCCTGATCGACAACCAGCAGGATGTGAAGCCGCGTCAAATCCTGGCTCAGTGGGACCCTCACATGACTCCGATCCTGACGGAGAAAACGGGCCGTGTCCGCTTCGAGGATATTGTCCAGGACGTGACCATGAGGGAGGAGGTGGATGCCCACGGGACGAGGCGCAAGGTGATCGTGGAGCACAAGGGAGACTTGCACCCGCAGATCATCATCGATGACGAGAACCACTTGCCGATCAGCTTCTATCCGATACCGGAGAAGGCGCACCTCGAGGTCGAGGATGGTGAATCCGTGGTTGCGGGCACCCTCCTGGCCAAGACGCCGCGGGAGGTGCAACGAACCCAGGATATCACCGGGGGCCTGCCCCGCGTGACGGAACTCTTCGAGGCCCGCAAGCCCAAGGACCCTGCGATCATCAGTGAGATCGACGGTATCTGCCACCTCTCCCCGGAGCGAAAGCGGGGCAAGAGAGCCCTCACGGTGAAGAACGAAGAGACGGGTGAGGAAAAGGAGCACTCCATTCCCCAGGGGAAGCATCTGACGGTGCACTCGGGCGACCGCGTGAAGGCCGGGGATCGTCTCTGCGAGGGCCCGTTCGTGCCCCACGACATCCTGAGAATCAAAGGGGAGGAGGCGGTGCAGCATTACCTTCTCCAGGAGATTCAGGCTGTCTACCGCTCCCAGAACGAGAAGATTGATGACAAGCACATCGAAGGGATCGTGTCGGCCATGATGCGGAGAGTGAAGGTGGGACAGGACGTGGGGGACACGAACCTGCTTCCGGGCAGCATCGTCGACAAGTTCATTTTCAGGAGCGAGAATGAACGGGTCCGGGCGCAGGGCGGGAAGCCGGCGAGCGCGTCTCCCCTGCTCCTCGGCGTTACCAAGGCGGCGCTGAATTCCGAGAGTTTCATCTCTGCGGCGTCGTTCCAGGAGACAACCAAGGTGCTGACCGAGGCCGCTCTTTCCGGGAAGAACGACACGCTTCGAGGCCTGAAGGAGAACGTGATCCTTGGGCACATGATTCCGGCGGGCACCGGCTTTGGGCGGTTTCTGCACACGGAACTGAAATACGGTCTCGAGGAGGGAAAAAAGGAGGAAGCGCCCCTGGAGAAGGCGGTCTCCTCTTCCTGAAGGTCAGCGTCGTCGGTGTAGAATTGTCGGTCGGTTCAAGAAAAACAGGTGCACTCAGATGCCCACCATCAATCAGTTGGTCCGCCAGGCACGTAGAAAAATGCGGAACAAGTCCAAGCGACCGGACCTCCAGGGCTGTCCCCAGAAGCGAGGGGTCTGCCTCCAGGTCATGACACGTACACCCAAGAAACCTAACTCCGCATTGCGCAAGGTGGCCCGCGTACGGCTTTCGAACGGCCGAGAAATCACGGCCTATATTCCTGGGGAGGGCCACAATCTTCAGGAGCATTCCATCGTCCTCGTGCGGGGTGGACGTGTTCGAGACCTTCCGGGCGTCCGTTACCATATCATCCGAGGCACCCTGGATTCCGTAGGGGTTGATGGACGCAAACGCGGCCGATCCAAGTACGGGGTGAAGAGACCCAAGTGACCCGAGGATTTTTGCAACGACCGGAGGTTTCGGAATTCCACCCAGTTTGAAAGTGGTTTTGTGATCTTTCACGTCCCCAAGCTGTCAGGTTGAATCGGTTATGGCCAAGAAGTACATTTCCACCGAACGATTTCTGGTCGGCGACCCGCGGTATCGGAACCTGATCGCATCGAAATTCATCAATTGCATCATGGAAAGGGGCAAGAAGTCCGTTGCCGAAGGCCTCTTCTATGGGGCGCTCGAAATGGTCGCGAAGCGGGTGAAGGAACGCGATGCGATCGAGGTATTCCAGTCGGCCGTCGACAACGTGAAGCCGATGCTCGAGGTGCGTTCCCGGCGCGTCGGAGGCGCCACCTACCAGGTACCCGTCGAGGTTTCACGAAAACGACAGCTCTCGCTCGCTATTCGGTGGATTCTCGAGGCCGCGCGAAAACGCAAGGGCAAGCCCATGAGCGAGAAGCTCTCGGAAGAGTTGGTCGACGCCTACAATAAGCAGGGGGCAGCGATCACGACCCGTGACAACGTGCACAAGATGGCCGAGGCCAACAAGGCCTTCGCTCACTTTGCTTGGTAATTCCGAACCCGAGCCTCGCGGGCCCTTGTCCTTCGATCCCCTTTCCACCCCTCCCGCCTTACATGGCGCCCCACGGTTTCCGGGATGGGCTATCCGAGGCAATGGCCCCCAGCGCTAGTCTCTTCCGGAATTACTGGGAACTGAGCCGGCCAGACACCTTGCTTCCTCCGACCCTGGGCATGGTCTCCGGGGCCGCGGCCGCCATGGGTGCCCTGGGACAAACCGACGCCGCCGTCGTCCGGAACGTCCTGCTTGCCGCAGCCTGCTCGGCCTGCCTGAATGCCGCCTCCAACGCACTCAATCAAGTCTGCGACCTCGAGATCGATCGGTTCAACAAACCCCATCGGCCCATCCCCTCGCAGCGCATCTCACGAAACGGCGCCCTTCGTTTCTCCATCATCCTTTATGCCCTGGCCATCGCCCCGACGGCCTGGATAACGCCATCAGGACGCCGGGAGTGCCTGGCCCTGTTCCTTCTAGGGGCACTGGCCACATGGGCCTATTCCCTACCCGCATTGGGCCGCACCAAACGCTTCGGACTCTGGGCAAACCTGACCATTGCTCTTCCACGCGGATGCCTGCTCAAAGTGGCTGGATGGTCGACCGTCGCCACCGTGATGGACGCTGAACCCTGGTACATCGGCATGATCTTCATGCTCTTCCTCCTGGGCGCGTCAACCACCAAGGACTTCTCGGACGTGGCCGGCGACCGGGAGAGTGGAATCCGCACGCTCCCGGTCCAGTACGGTCATCGGCAGGCCGCGCTAAAGGTCATGCCCTCCTTCATCCTGCCCTGGGCACTCATCCCGTTGGGTTGCGTGATCTGGAATCCGTGGAAGAATGGGCAACCCATGCTCCGCGGTCACCCGGTCTTCTTGACGGCCTTGAGTATCCTTCTGACCCTGTGGGGCGCCTACGTCGTCCATCTCATGCTCAAGGAAGCGCAAACATCGGTGCCCGGAGAAAACCATCCATCCTGGCGGGCCATGTACGGCATGCTGATTCTGGCCCAAGTAGGTTTCGCCATCTGTTACTGGATACCGAGCGGGCGCGCATTCGGTTAGCAGGCTGAGTAGAGAATTGGCAGGTGGTTGCCCGGACTCGCGCAAAAGAGAAAAATGAGAAGGGAAAGGTTTGCGTTAAGGGCTTCAATGATAATAATATAAAAATTCGGTCACGTGCTTAAGATTCGTGCTGTCTTACGGCATCAACTTTGCTCTAAGATTAGACTCGTCTGGCAAGCTCAAGATTAGTGCTCCGGCCGTCTCGTCTGAATTTCCCCGTGAACGTTCGAGGTCCAGCCCATCATGAAATTGATCGTAGCGATCATTCAACCGACGAAATTGGAAGCAGTTAAGGACGCACTTAGCGAAGTCGAGGTTTTCCGCTTGACGGTCAGCGATGTCCAAGGATTCGGACGTCAGAAAGGTCACACCGAGGTTTATCGCGGACACGAGTACACGGTCAACCTGCTTCGAAAAGTCAAGCTCGAGATAGCTGTCAACGACGAGCTGGTCGAACCTACCATCTCGGCCATCGTGAAGGCGGGCAAGACTGGCGAGGAGGGACGGATCGGGGACGGCAAGATTTTTGTCTTGCCCCTGGAGGATGTGATCCGAATTCGCACCGGTGAGCGTGGAAACGAGGCCATCTAGTAGACGAATTCGTAAGTGCATTCGCACCGACGAACAGGGATACGAGCTTCGAGGGGACGGATGGGGGCCGCCTGAGCAAGGGATCGATGGAAATCGCTCAGGCACCCGCGCACGCCGTTCAGTGCCAGCGGATGACGGCCGCTCCGGGCACAAAGACCCGGTGTGGGATACGTGGGCTTCTGAACAGGTTAATTTGCAGGCTCAGGGACTTCCCGCTTCCAGCAAGGGCTTGGGGATGCCCTCTGGAAATTCGGATGACTGCAAGAAATGTTCTCCGTGGGATCGAAAAGAGGTTCCCAAAGATGCCTTTTTTGATGCCATGGTCGTGTACGGTTCTCGATGGATCGTCTCTTTCCCTGCCGTGGGAAAGGGACCGGTTTGAAGCATAAGGAGATGGAGCATGACTCCTAAAGAAGTGGTCGAGAAGGTCAAGAAGGAAGGTGTTGAATTCATCGATCTCAAGTTCATCGATTTCCCCGGTGTCTGGCAGCACTTTTCCATCCCGGCCGGGGAACTGAACGAGGACAGTTTCTCCGAAGGCGTCGGCTTCGATGGCTCGAGCATCCGGGGCTGGCAGGCGATTAACGCCAGCGACATGCTGGTCATGCCGGACCCCGATACCGCGTTTCTGGACCCCTTCACGGCCCGAAAGACGCTCAACTTGATCTGCAACGTTGTGGACCCGGTTACCCGGATGGAGTATAGCCGGGACCCGCGGAATATCGCCCGGAAGGCGGAAAAGTACCTGCGTTCGACCGGGATAGCCGATACGTCCTATTTCGGGCCCGAACTGGAGTTCTTCATCTTCGACAGCGCCCGGTTCGAGACCAGCTACAACTACGGCTTCTATTACATCGATTCCATTGCGGGCCGCTGGAACTCCGGCAAGGATGAACCGGGCGGCAACCAGGCCTATAAACCACGCTACAAAGAGGGTTATTTCCCGGTCGCGCCCACGGATAAGTTCCAGGACCTCCGGTCAGAAATGGTGACGGAGATGCTCAAGGCTGGCATGCGCATTGAAGCCCATCACCATGAGGTAGCGACCGCCGGGCAGTCGGAGATCGACATGGGGTTCAACTCGCTGGTGAAGATGGGCGATTCCGTGATGCGGTACAAGTATCTCATCAAGAACATCGCTTATCGCGCAGGGAAAACGGTGACCTTCATGCCGAAGCCTCTGTTCCAGGACAACGGGAGCGGGATGCATACCCACTTCAGCCTGTGGAAGGAGGGGAAGCCTTTGTTCTACGGGAACGGGTATGCGAACCTCAGTGAAACCGCGCTCTACGCCATCGGCGGCATACTCACCCACGCGCACTCGATCCTGGCCTTCGCGGCCCCCACGACCAACTCTTACAAGCGCCTCGTTCCAGGATATGAAGCGCCCGTCAACCTGGCGTACTCGTCCCGCAACCGCAGCGCGGCCGTCCGCATCCCCGTCTATTCGCCGAGCCCTAAGGCCAAACGGGTCGAGTTCCGCTGTCCGGACCCGTCTTCGAATCCTTACTTGACCTTCTGCACGATCCTGATGGCCGCCCTGGACGGTATTCAGAAGAAGATTCATCCCGGCGAGCCCATGGACAAGGATCTTTATGATCTTGAGCCGGAGGAGAAGGCGAAGATCAAGACGACGCCGGCGTCCCTGGAAGAATCGCTCAAGGCCTTGGAGAAAGACCACGAGTACCTCCTGCGCGGGGACGTCTTCACGGAGGACGTGCTCTCCACCTGGATCGAGTACAAGCGCCTCAAGGAAGCCGACCAAATCCGCCTGCGGCCTCACCCGCACGAGTTCGAGCTGTATTTCGATATCTAGCTCGTTCGGAGGGAGGAAGGTCCGTTTCTCAACGGAGACCTGCAAGGCCTGAAGAGCCCGGCCCGGCCGGGCTCTTTTTGTGGGCCCAATGCCCACTCTTTGATGACTCTTCCCCCTGGTCCCCTTTTGCCCGCTTCTCGCTACCAGCTACTCACTTCCCCAACTCGAGGCGGCATCAGGCACGCTCTCGCCGTTCGCCATTCTTGACACGAGATTCGAAGTCGGCGTCGGGCGCGAATTCGTCAAACCCGGCGTCGGGCTGATTCATATGCAGCGATGCGGGCTTCATGTTGCAGAGTCAGGCCGATCTCGTCCAGGCCATTCAGCAGGCACTCGCGGCGGTAGGGATCGATGGGGAATCGAAAATCCAAGCCACGGCCGTCCGAGATGGCCGCTCGCTCCAGGTCCACCGTCAACTGAAAGCCCGGCTCGGCCACGCACCGGCGGAAGAGGTCGTCCACCTGATCGGCGGGCAGGCGGATGGGTAGGAGGCCGTTCTTGAAGCAATTGTTGTAGAAGATATCGGCAAAGGAGGGGGCGAGGATCGCCCGGAATCCGAAGTCCCTGATGGCCCAGGGCGCGTGCTCGCGGGACGAGCCGCAGCCGAAGTTGTCACGGGCCAGAAGGATGCTCGCTCCCTGGTATCGCGGAAGATTGAGCTCGAAGTCGGGATTGGGCCTCCCGTCCGGGAGCGCTCGCCAATCATAGAAGAGGAACTGTCCGAAGCCGGAGCGCTCGATTCGTTTCAGAAACTGCTTGGGGATGATCTGGTCGGTGTCGACGTTCAGGCGGTCGAGCGGAGCGACGAGCCCGGTGTGCGTGGTAAAGGACTGCATGGATCAGGACTCCTGAGCAGGAAGGGATGCCGCCGGCGCATCAGGACCTGTCGATGTCCCAGGACCGGATGTCGACGAACCTGCCCTCGATGGCGGCGGCCGCGGCCATGATGGGGCTGACGAGATGCGTGCGGCCACCCTTGCCCTGGCGGCCCTCGAAGTTCCGGTTCGACGTCGAGGCGCAACGCTCGCCCGGCGCGAGGATGTCCGGATTCATGCCGAGGCACATACTGCACCCGGACTCGCGCCATTCAAATCCTGCGTCCTTGAAAATCCGATCCAGCAACTCGGCCTCGGCCTGGCGCTTGACGGCCTGCGAGCCCGGGACCACGAGCGCCCGGACGGAGGAGGCGACCTGGCGGCCGCGGACGACGCGAGCGGCGGCTCGGAGATCCTCGATCCGCGAATTGGTGCAGGACCCGATGAAGATGCGATCGAGGCGGATGTCCTGGATGGGCGTGCCGGGCTTCAGGCCCATGTATTCGAGTGCCCGGACCGCGGCCTTCCGCTGGTTCGCATCCCGGAATCTGTCCGGGTCGGGCACTCGCTCGGTGACCGCGGCAACCATGCCGGGATGGGTGCCCCAGGTGACCTGAGGTGCAAGGGTGTCGGCCTGGATTTCGACCCGGCGGTCGAACGCTGCGCCGGGATCGGAGGGGAGCTGACGCCATTCCTCGACGAGCTGGTCGAAGGCCTTGCCCCTGGGAACAGTTTTCCGGCCCTCGAGGTAGCTGAACGTGCGTTCGTCTGGAGCGATCATCCCCGCTCGGGCGCCGGCCTCGATGGACATATTGCAGACGGTCATGCGCTCCTCCATGGAGAGGCTGCGGATGGCCTCGCCGGTATACTCGATCACGCTGCCCGTGCCGCCGTCCGTTCCGATGCGGCCGATGATGGCCAAGATCAGGTCTTTGGCAGTCACTCCGGCGGGCAGCCGTCCGCGAGTATGGATTTCGAAGGTTCTCGGGCGTTCCTGGAGGAGGCACTGGGTGGCGAGGACGTGCTCGACCTCGCTGGTGCCGATGCCGAAGGCGAGGGCGCCAAAGGCGCCGTGAGTGGAGGTGTGGCTGTCCCCGCAAACGATGGTCATGCCGGGCCGGGTGAGCCCGAGCTCCGGCCCGATGACGTGGACAATCCCTTGGTCCGGGCTCTGGAGGTCGAAGAGCGTCACGCCAAAATCGCGGCAGTTCGCGGAGAGCGTGTCGATCTGCTTCTTCGAAACTGGGTCGAGGATGGGGAGCTGGCGCGCCGTGGTCGGAACGTTGTGGTCCATCGTCGCGAAGGTGATCTCGGCCCGGCGGACCTTCCGGCCCGAGAGGCGGAGACCTTCGAAGGCCTGCGGAGACGTGACCTCGTGGAGGAGGTGAAGGTCGATATAGAGAATCGTGGGGCGGCCCGGCTCCTCGAGCACCCGGTGGGCGTCCCAGATTTTGTCCAGCAGGGTTCGCGGCATCATGACCCGTTCTTGAGGTTCTGGAAGATTTCCGTCTCGAGGAAGGCGCTGACCACCCTTTCGTTGAACTGGGTGCCGGCGCCGTCGTGAAGGCGCCGGACCGCGGCATCGATGCTCATGGCCACCCGGTAAGGCCGGTTGCTGGTCATCGCGTCGAAGGCGTCGGCGACGGAGAGAATCTGCGCCTCGATGGGGATCGCGTCTCCCTTGAGGCCCAGCGGGTAACCCTGGCCGTCGGGCCGCTCGTGGTGTCCCTGAATCCAGGGGATGATGGGCTCGAGATGCTTGAAATGCTTGAGGATGCGGGGCCCGGCGATGGCGTGCGACTGCATGATCGCTTTCTCGTCCTCGGTGAGGTCCCCATGCTTGAGGAGCACTCGGTCCGGAATGCCGATCTTGCCCAGGTCGTGGAGCAGGGCGGCGATGCGGAGTCGCTCGACGTGTTCCGGGGTGAAGCCCAGGTGGGCAGCGATGGACGCCGCGTAGTTCGTGACGCGCTCCACGTGCCCGTGAGTGTACTCGTCCTTCGTCTCCATGACGCCCGAGAGCACCGTGATCGCCTCGAGGAGCAGGCTGTGCATGTCCTCCTGCAACTTGGCGTTCGACATCAGCGTCCCGATGTGGGCCGTGATCGCCGCCGTCAGCTTCACCTCGGTCGAGGTGAAGAAGTCCGCATGGGCCTTCCCACTGAAGCAGAGGACTCCCAGGGGCCTGCGATCGCCCTCCAGCCTCAGGCAAAGCAGGGGAAGGGTAACGCCGAGGTCCTCTCGGAGCTGCACTCCGCAGGGGATGTCCGATGACCGGGCCGCGTTGATCGCCTCGCCGGTCCGGAACGTGTGTTCCCATGGGCCCGTGCGTGAGTCGTCCAGAACAGTCGAGTCCAGCAGCACGTCGCCTTCCTCCGTCTTGTGCAGACTCACCAGCTCCGGCTTGTCCTCGAAGGCGATCAGCAGCCAGGACCGCTCGGCATGGACCAGGGAAGAGGTGGCAACGAGCACGGTCTGGCAGTTCTCCACCACGTTCAGGCTGAACAGGGACGAGAGGGGCTGGATGACGTCGAAGATGCACTCCAGGTTGTGGTAATTCTCCGTGATGTGCTCGGCCAGGCACTCGATCTCGCGCCGCGTCCGGAATCGCTCCTGGATTTCGTCGGCGACCCATTGTAGCACCTCGGATACCACCGCCCTCGAGTCGCCTCCGGTCGAGGTCAGCCGACCGAGTCTTTCCTTCCCGTGTAACAAATCCACGCCGTTGCCGTTGGGCTCGGCCATCGAGCCTGGGGAGCGGGCGACGATCTCGCCTCCGAGTCCCTGACAACACAGACTCAAGCCCGAGATGGTGGCCGCGCGGGCCAGGAGACCGTCGAGCTCGGCGGCCGGGATGAAGTCGGTGAGCTTCGGATAGACGAGCATCCAGCGCACTCCCAGGGAGGTTTCTGCCACCACCCTTATTCTAATGCGCTTCGGGATTTCTTTCCCGCTGCGCCAGAATCTCCCGGACGCGGGTGACAACCTTGGTGGGACTGAACGGCTTGGTCAGGTACTCGTTGACTCCCGCTCCGAGAATCTTCTGCCGGTCGGTCTCCTGGCTGCGTCCCGTGATGATGACGATGTGCATCCGGGCCAGCTCCGGATCCTCACGAAGCTTCAGGCAGACCTCGTCCCCGTTCATCGGTGGCATCTGCAAGTCCAGAAAACAGATGTCCGGTTTCGCCTGGCGGGCCATGGAAAGGGCCATCTCCCCGTTCTCCGCCAGAACCGTTTCGAAGCCTTCCCGCTTGAAAACGAATTCGAGGCAGCGGCGGATATGAACTTCGTCGTCCGCGATCAGGATGACGGTCTTGGGATTCATCCCGCTTCCTTGAAATTAAGGCTCTGAACGGCTCCTTTTAGTCGGAGTTGAAAGTTTGTCAACCGGAATGGTCATGGATTTTGTTCACCACGGGCAGGGGACGTCCGCCCCGAAGGGCAAGGCACACGGTTTGGAAGACCTGACCCACGGTGATATCCGAGAGGCAGACCGGTGCGGAGCAAGTGCGGGTGACGCAGGGGCGGCACCACCGGTCGCGTTCGACGACCCAGCAGGGGCTGAAGTAGGGGCGGTAGAGTGCTGGATGCTTTGGGCCGAAGATGGAGACGACAGGCGTTCCGACGAGGGAAGCGAGGTGTCCGGGCCCCGTGTCGGCCCCGACGAAGAGTCGGGCCCGCCGACACAGCGCCGCCAGATCCATCAGGTCCGTCTCGAAGCTGACGCGGGCGGCGGGCGGAAGACCGGCCGCCAGGCGCGCCACGTGCTGGCGTTCCTCGCCGCTCCAGGTGAAGAGGACGCCCAGGCCCAGCTCCAGCACCAGGCGGCGCGCCAGCGCCCGGTAGCCTTCGTCCGTCCATTGCTTATAGGCCCCGAAGCGGCTGGTCCCGGGATGGAGGACGGCCAGCGGACGCGTTCCGAGCCCCAACCCGCCGAGGAAGGCGTCGACGCGCTCGAAGGAGGCTTGAGGGATGGGCAGGCGCGCCCGGGGCTGGCCCGGCTCGATGCCCAATGCTCGAAGAAGATGGAGGGCCTTTTCCACCCGGTGGCAGGGGAAGGGAAGCCGCGGCAACCGCTCCGTGGCCAGGCCCAGGTCCCACTCCGGCCGGTCCGCCGGGTGGAAACTGACCCGGCGGCGGGCTGCGGACAGGCCCAGCGCCAGCGCACTGCGGAAATTGCCTTGAAGGTCCAGGGCGATGTCAAATCGGGCCTCGCGCAGCCGCGCGAAAACGTCCCTGGCATCCGCCATCACCCCGGCCCACTCGGAGGGCCGCCCCAGAGACCGTTGCCAGCGCTTGCGGGGCAGCCGGATGGCCTCGTTGAGAGCGGGCTGGGCCTCCACCACGGGGGCCGCCTCGGGCTCGACCAGCCAGGCGATTCGGGCGGAAGGGAAAACAGCCCTGAGCTCCTCGAGCACCGGGAGCGTATTGATCACGTCTCCCAGGGCGCTGAGTCGGATCAGGAGAATCCGCAGGGGTCGAGTCATGAGCGCGCGGAAGCGCCTCGCTTCCGCATCAGGATGCCCAGCCGCAGAGCTTCCACCAGAACCGGTGCATCCGAAGATGCCGCTGGCAGCGCTTGAGCCGGTCCCGCATCGGCGCGCGGGTTGGCCCGGTCTCCCCGGAGTAAGCCAGGAGGAAGCGCAGTCGGTCCGTGGACGATACGTCCTCGGATGAGACGCCGAACTTTTCGAGGGAGCGGTTGAGACGGAAGAGACTGGCGTCGGCCATGGCTGGCGTCAGCCGGTCGACCAGTCGGCTGCGGTCCAGATCGAGCAAGACGATCTCCGGATCGCCCTGGCGTCCAAGGGAGCGGACCAGGAAATTGCGGATGTGGGGGTCGGCGTGCACCAGCCCGGAGTCGTGCATGCGCCGGAGGAATAGGGCCAGGCGGCGGGCCAGGGTTCGTCCGGCGGCGGGCCGGGGCCCAGCCTGGAGAAAGGCTTCGACGGCCTGGCCGTCTTCGACTTTCCGGGTGAGGAGGTCCAGCCGCCAGAGGGGCCCGAAGACTTTACGGCCTCGAATCCCGACAATCTCAGGCGTGGGCAGTCCGCGGGAGCGAGCGGCATCGCTGACCCGAAGCTCGTGGATGGCCCGGCCCCACCCCCACTGGAGGTCGCCCAGGAGGCGTCCCAGAAGGCCTCCGTGAACGTACCGGCGCACCATCCAGGGACCGCCCGGATCGCCGGCGAATTCCCATGCCTTCCCGCGGCAGGCCACGGGGGCGAGCCGATCGAAAGCTGCGGGAGAGGCTGCCAGCGCCCGGGCGAGGACCGGGGCTTCCTTCTTCCGGACCAGCAAGAGGCCCGGCGAGCCGGGGATGTGCAGGGGCTCAAATCCGACAGGGGCAGGGAGGCTCATGGCTCGACGAGGGCTTGGACGTTCTCCTGACGCCGCCGCAGTTTTTCGGACAGGGTTTTCTTGCGGAGGCGGACGGACCGCGGGGTGACTTCCACCCACTCGTCGTCCTCCACGTACTCCAGGGCCGCCTCCAGCGTCATCTCCCGCGGCTCGGGCAGGACCACCAGCTTCTCGGCGCTTGCCGCACGCACGTTGGTCAATCGCTTGGTCCTGGTCGCCCGCACGACGAGATCGTTTTCTTCGCAATGCTCGCCGACGATCACTCCTTCGTAGACGCGCTCGCCGGGCCGGAGGAAAAACTGACCCCGCCGGCGGAGCTGGTCCAGGGCGTAGAAGGTGGCCTCACCCGCGTCCGCGGAAACCAGCACTCCTTGCGTCCGGTGCTGCACCTCGCCTTTGCGCGGGGCGTACCGCAGGAAATTGTGATGGAGGATCGCTTCGCCCCTCGAGGCCGTCAGCAGCTTGGACCTCAGTCCGATCAGGCCCCGGGACGGCACGATGAACGTCGCCTGCACGCGGTTGCCCACGTTCTCGACGCGGGTGGTTTCGCCGCCGCGGACACCCATGAGCTGGATCACCGTGCCCAGAATCTCCTTCGGAGCATCGACGACCGCGGTCTCGAAAGGCTCGCAGACCTCCCCGTCGATCTCCTTGTCGATGACCACGGGCTTCCCTACCATGAGTTCATAGCCCTCGCGCCTCATGTTCTCCAGCAAGATGCCCAGGTGCAGCAGGCCTCGACCGGAAACGAGAAATTCGTCACGGGTCGCACCGTCCTGCACCCGAAGCGCCAGGTTCGTGAACAGCTCGCGGTAGAGGCGCTCCCGAAGCTGCCGGCTCGTTACGAACTGGCCCTCTTCTCCCGCGAAGGGACCATCGTTGACCGTGAAGATCATCTGGACCGTCGGCTCGTCGAGCGGCAACGTCGGGATGGGAATCGGATACTCCCGATGCGTCAGGGTCTCCGTGATCGACAGTTCCTCGATCCCGCTGACGGCCACGATGTCGCCCATCCGGGCCTCCTCGATGGGCTTGCGCTCCAGACCGTGGAAGCCATAGAGACCCAGAACCTTGGCGGGCCGCGCCCGCCCGTCCTGGGTGACCACGGCGACGGTCTCGCCAGCTCGGAGCGTCCCCTGGAAAATTCGGCCGATGCCGAACCGGCCGACGTAGGAGTTGTAGTCGAGGGAACTGACCAGCATCTGGAGCGGAGCGGAAGGGTCTCCCTTGGGGCAAGGGATGGACCGGAGGATTTCTTCAAACAGGGGCTGGATGTTGGCGGACGGCTGCTCGAGGCGGTGTTTGGCGACGCCCTCGATGGCGTTGGTGTAAACGACTGGGAAGTCCAGGAGTTTCTCTTCGGCGTCCAAATCCACAAAAAGGTCGAAAACCTTGTCCAGCGCCTCGTGTGGCCTGGCCACGGGCCGATCGATCTTGTTGATCACCACAATCGCGGGAAGCTGGTAAGCCAGGGCCTTCTTGAGCACGAAGGTCGTCTGGGGCATCGGGCCCTCCGCCGCGTCGACCACCAGCAGCACGCCGTCCGCCATCTTCAGCACGCGTTCCACCTCGCCCCCAAAATCCGCATGGCCCGGCGTGTCGATGATGTTGATCCGGATGCCCTGGTAAACCACGGACGTGTTCTTTGCCAGAATCGTGATGCCGCGCTCCCGCTCGATCTCGTTCGAGTCCATGATACGCTCGCCGATCGGCTGATTCGCCCGGAAGGTTCCGCTTTGCTTCAGGAGCTGGTCGACCAGCGTGGTCTTGCCGTGGTCCACGTGGGCGATGATGGCGATGTTGCGGATGTCCGATCGTTCAGAAGTCGTCATCGTTGCCTCATCGGCTGTCCTGAACTCGTGCCTTCCGGAGGGACGAGCTAGAAACCCCAGCGAAAATCAAGAATCATTAGCCCGAGGGAAGTCACCTGCCGAAGGCTGCGGCCGGAAACCGCGGACCCCTTCGGGCGCGACAGAGCCCGTGGCCTGCCGCGCAGCGCCTCCACAGCGCTCCGAACGAGCCTTCCGAGGCCTCCCCTCGCTCAGACGACCCTGTCGCCGGGATTCCCTTCAGTTTTCGGGCACGGAAGTCCAACCGCGCTTCCGTGCCCGAAAACTCGGAAGGCTAAATCTTGCGTTTCCTCGACTTCCGCCCGCCGTTGATCCGGGACTCCACTCGCGTGATGTGAATCGGATCGCAATCGATCATACGGTCAGGAATATCGCCCTCTGTCAGGTCGAGGGCTTTGGCCACTTCCAAGCGGGAGACGAAGACCATCTCTGGGTGGGGAACATCGTAGGACGAACCGTCGGATAGATGAATCCTCAGGGGTTGAAAAGGCTTCTTCCGGAGATGATGGAGAATCTGTAGGGGACTCATCAACAGCATTATGGCATGAAGAGAAGAGGCTTTCAACGCGAGGGGGCCGTCGGTCAGCCTGAGCAGCACGAGTTGGACGCCACGAGTCGAATAGGCGGGTGGCGGTGGGGAGTGGGACCAGGGTGCGCTCACATCCGGAACGTTCCGTAGGATCCTTCGGGCCACGGGGCGTTGAAAGAGGCCGAGAGGGCGAGGGCGAGGGCGGCCCGAGTCTCCGCCGGATCCAGGATGCCGTCGTCCCAGAGCCGGGCGGTCGCGAAGTAGGGGCTGCTCTCCTGCTCGTATTTCTCGAGGATCGGTTTCTTGAATTCGGCCTCCTCCTCGGGAGTCGCCGGATGGTCCGCGCGGGCCTGCTTGACGGTCCAGAGGACATGGGCGGCCTGTTCCCCGCCCATGACGGAGATGCGGGCGTTGGGCCACGTGAAGAGAAACCGCGGGCTGTAAGCGCGGCCGCACAGGGCATAGTTGCCCGCTCCGTGCGAGGCCCCGATGATCAGGGTAAAACGCGGCACCGGGACGTTCGAGACCGCGGCGACCATCTTGGCCCCGTCCTTCGCAATGCCGCGATTCTCGTAGTCCCGGCCGACCATGAAGCCGGTGATATTCTGGAGGAAGATCAAGGGGATGCGGCGCTGGCCGCACAGCTCGATGAAATGCGTCCCCTTGAGCGCGGACTCGGAAAAGAGCAGGCCGTTGTTGGCGATGATGCCGACGGGGATGCCCATCCAGTGGGCGAAGCCGCAGACCAGCGTGGGTCCGTAAAGCTTCTTGAACTCGGCGAAGCGCGATCCGTCGACGAGGCGCGCCAGAACTTCCCGCACATCATAGGCCTGCCGCGGGTCCCGGGGAAGAATTCCGTAAATCTCACGCGGATCGTAGAGCGGCTCCTCCGGTGGCTCGAGCGCAACCGCCGCCTTCGGCCCGCGGTTCAGCGTGGAGGCCACCTGCCGGACCAGCTCCAGGGCGTGCGGCTCATCCACCGCATAATGGTCGGCTACGCCGGAAAGCCGGCAATGCACGTCCGCTCCGCCCAGCTCCTCCGCACTCACCTCAGCGCCCGTGGCGGCCTTGACCAGCGGAGGCCCTCCCAGGAAGATCGTCCCGGCCTTCTGCACCATGATGGTCTCGTCGGCCATGGCCGGGATGTAAGCGCCTCCGGCGGTGCAGGAGCCGAGCACCGCAGCGACCTGTGGGATGCCCTTTGCGGACATCCGCGCCATGTTGTAAAAAATGCGGCCAAAATGATCCCGGTCCGGAAAGACCTCCGCCTGCAACGGCAGAAACGCCCCACCGGAATCCACGAGGTAGATGCAGGGCAGGTGGTTCTCCTCCGCAATCTCTTGAGCCCGGAGATGCTTCTTGAGGGTCAGAGGAAAATAGGTGCCGCCCTTCACCGTCGGATCGTTGGCGATGACCATCATCTCGCCGCCCGCCACGCGCCCGATGCCCGTCCATAGGCCCGCGCCCGGGGCCTCCCCGCTGTAGACGTCGTCCGCCGCCAGCGAAGATAGGGCCAGAAACGGCGTCTCCGGGTCCAGAAGGGCTTCCACTCGCTCACGGGCCAGTAGCTTTCCGCGCGCCCGGTGGCGTTCGAGGATTTCCCCAGGCCGCCGCTCCGCCTGCTGAAGCCGCTCGCGGAGTCTCCCCACCAGCGCCTGGTAATGAGCTTGATTCCGGCGATATCCCTCACTTGAAGGGTTGACCTGGCTTGCGAGTACGTCCATACAGCGTTCTCTCCAGGGACATCGAAAGACCGGCTTCGCTGCGCTCAACCGCCGCTCAAAACGGGAAGGAGAAGTGCTTCGAGGAGACGAGTCCGCCAGTGCACCCGCACTTGCGAACTCGTCTACGAGAGTGGCTTCTCATTTTTTCATCTCTAATTGGCCCAGTTTGATGACGCTCTCCAGGTCTCCCATTTCTCCTGGAAGCCATCGGAGGAACACCGCGCGCACTTTCGCCAGGGTTTCTTCGTTCGCTTGACCCAACATTCGCGCGAGGTCGGCAATGTCCTGGACACGACCGGCTTGGAACTTCATCAGCGAAAGATAAGGCAATGGAATGACCGGCAATCCCTGCGGGTCACGGTTGGCCTGTGCGTCTGTGATCGCCTGATGGGTCCAAGGGTCCTCCAGCTCCAGAACATCCACCGAGAAGCCATCGGGGGTTGTCCAGGACGAGCCGCCGATGGCAAGTTCCCCCTTATAAATGAAATCAGCCGCGATCAGCTTCTGACGGGCTTCAGAGGCATTCGCGACGCGGATCAGGACATCCAAGTCCTTGGTCGTGCGTTCGGGCATATAAAGACGAGTCGCGGCGGCGCCGACGGCAGCCCAGGGAATCGGTCCCAGAATGGGAGTGAGGTCCGGAAATTTCATGCAGGCGGTCCTTTCCAACAGAAAAGAAGGATCGCTCCCCGAGCCGGGCCGCTGATGGCGCCCAGCCAAATCGATGAGAATTTCACGGCCGAGCTTCCTTTCATTCATATCGGCAACTTCACTTCAGGGGATGACGATCTGCACGATCACCCTTGGGCTCGAGAACGGCGCATTCTCGTCCGTGTACCGAAACATTCTAAAGCTGTCGCGGGTGACCTCCGGGAAAGTGCCTCGAACCTTCGCCGACACATCGATACCCTCAAGCGGGACGTCCGAGCGCTCAACCCTTACCGGTCCGTACCAGACCTTGCCGGCACTCCGGAATCGATAGAGAAAAAGGTTCTTCAGCGCGACCGCGTCCGGCGGCGATCGAACCGTTGCGGTCGCTACGCCCCACTCCTCCGAGAAAACGTTGGCCAGCAGGCTTTCGTCGTGCGTACCCGTCTGCGTTGCAAATCTGGCGACCACGAGGCTCTGGCCCCCTTCCTGCCCCTTCCCTGCTATCGTGATCCGGACCGGCACATCATGTCCAATCGCGCGGCCGACGCCAATGTTCAATATCATGTAACCGTCGTCATAGACCCGATAACCCGTCGGGTCCTTCGCATCCGCACGGCTGGAACCGTCATCCTCCAGGAGTGGGAGCGCTGACAAGGATGCTCCCTTCTCCGGATGCATCAGAAGGCGTGTGCCTTCGTCGAGGGTGCCTTCGTACTGGAGAGCGGCCCGGCCGTCACTGACCCCAGGATTCCTCACCGGTCCGTGAAGAGCTTCAATGAGAATCGCCGGCCGAACACGGTCCCGCCCCAGCCGGTAGGTGGCTTCCATCCATTCCGTGCCGGATGCTCCGATTCGCTGCGGCTGCCCAAAAGCGATGGAAGTATCCTCCCGTGCCTGCAGCACGGCCGGCTCGCCGTCCTCTGCGATGCCCGCCACCGTGAAGGGCTCGGCGACCTTGCCGTCGAATCCAGCCGGGGTAGTCACCCACCAGTCGGCCACGTAGCGTTTGCCTGGCGGAAGGTCTCCCAGCTCGATGGTCTTCGGCGCGGAGTGCCGGGGGTCCAACCGGAATCCTTTCGGCACCTCGAGGGTGACTCGAGCCTTCCGCACCACGGCCTCCTCGGGATTCAGATAGCAAGAGGGGTCCCGGGCCGGCTCCACAATCACACGGGTATAGAGCCAGGGCGAACCCACAGCGGCCTGGAGCGGAAGGTCCCAGTGCAGGCGCAAAGCCGGCTGGCGTGCCAGAATCTCAGCATTCAGGCCTTCGACCGCGAGGTGGCGGCGCACATGAAGTTGGTGAGACACGTCCGGGCTGTTCCATTCGGGACCCGGCGGGATCGCCCGGTCCACGTTCCATGACCCGCTCGCCGCGCACGTCCCCTCGCAGTAAAAAAAATAGCCCAGGTTGTACGGCATCCGCGTCTTGGCCAGGCGCAGCGTTTCCGCCCAGGAACACAGGCGATAGGGTGGATGAGCCACCTGCGCGAAGAACAGCCAGCCATGGCCTCGGGCCAGCCGAAGGTATCCCTCCCAGATTTCCGCGTTGTTCGGATAGGCGAAGAAACCATCACATAAGCCGGGCCGGATCACCTCACTCCACCGGATCGGCATCATCATCGGAGTATCCAGCGGCTGGCCATCGGGGAACAGGTCCAGCGAGGTGTGGTTGGTCTGCTGGTAATAGAAGACGAGTCGGTCCCGGGATGCCTTCTTCATCACCGCATGAATCTCGTCCATGACCCGCCGCCACTGCCGGCCCCACCAGGTCCGTGTTGCATCGTCCCATCGCAAAGGTTGGCCGCGCTCCGCCTCGATCTCCTTGCGGAATCGTTCCAGGTCCCATGCCACCTTGTCCCCCGCCTCGTTCTTGTAGAACGGCGCAGCGCTGAAGTGCAGTGGAAGCTCCTCGAGGAAGGTCGTGCCCACCACCTTCTCTGGCCGCTCCAGATGGTCCAGGAAGAAACGGATTTGATCCTCGATGCCCTTGAGCACCTTTTCCCTGGTTTCAGGAACGTAGAGATAATGAAGGAAAGTGGCCTGATAGCTGTTCTCGGGGCAGTCGCCCAGCCCGAGAATGGGCCAGACCCTGAGCACCAGCTTCTGGCGCGGGTTGAGCCGGCTCAGCCGATCGAGCAGGTCAACCGTCTCCTGGTTCGCGGCGACGTTCCCCAGGCAGACGTAGAGCCAGTCGAAACGGGCTACGTCCACCTCGGTCAGCCCGCCGGCGAGTCCTCCAAAGTAATAGCCCGTGCCCAATTGCCAGTAGCGGTCCTCGGGCCCCTCAGCGAAGCCCGGCTGGACCCCGCAGCACGACGCCAGCGCAACAGCCAGTGCCCAGCGTGTCCAACGATCCCCGCGTGCCCCGCCGCGGTCAGGTTCGTTCATCCCTCTTCTCCGAATTCTCGAAATTTTACGGGATTCCACCGGTTTCTCTCGTCCGGTGTACTGTAGACAAATGCCGGTGAAATATAAAAACAAATTTCATGAGGCTTTAGCGCTTGCGTTGGAGTGAGCGCTTCAGCGCTTGCGTTGGAGTGAGCGCTTCAGCGCTTGCGTTGGAGTGAGCGCTTCAGCGCTTTCAAGAATCCCAGTTCTCCCCATAGTTAAGCGGTGGGTTCTCACGCCAAATCTGCAGAACCCTTTCGCGCCCCATCTTTTCAAGCCACAGGCCAGCGCTAGAAAATGGCCAATCCTGCCATTTCTCAACAAAGCCATGCTTGACCGGATTGTTATGAACGTAGCGTCTCGGCCGCACGAAACCACACTTTCCTTCCGCGTCTGCCCTCCTCCGCGTTCCATTCGTACGACGTTCGCCCATGTAGCCTACCCAATTCGCAAAGAACCTCACGGATTCCATTGGCGTAAAGAAGGACATGATAATGGTTTGGTAAAACGCACCAGGCGTACAATCGGGTCGAACCGAACGACAGGATATCTCTAAGTCTTACATCGAAATTCAGTATCCTTTCCACGCTGAATCCAATATGGTCCAGATGTTCATAACAGGTCACTGTGACCATGTACTGGTTCGGGCCGAATTCCCAGTGTGGTAGGGAGTGGGAAGGGACATG